>NZ_JBHZBB010000002.1:352549-991093 GCF_042754585.1 Streptomyces sp. NPDC059201 | reverse complement strand
GGGCGGGCGGTGTCGTCACACCGCCCGCCCCGGCCCGGTTCCCCCTCCGGTCCCCCTCGGGCCGTCAGCCCCGGGCGCGGGCGCGGAACCTGGTCAGGGCCACGGCGCCACCGCCGGCGAGGAGCAGGGCGAGGGCTCCGCCCGCGATGTACGGGGTGGTGGAGCTGCCGCCGGTCTCGGCGAGGTTCTCGGTCGGGGTGGAGCCGCCGTTGTTGGTCTTGATGCCGCCGTCGTCCTCGGGCTCGGTGGGCTCCGGCGAGGGCTGCGCGGTGGGCTTCTCGGTGGGCTCCTGGGTCGGCTGCTCGGTCGGCTTCTCCGTGGGCTGCTCGGTCGGCTTCTCGGTCGGCTGCTCCGTGGGCTTCTCGGTGGGCTTCTCGGTCGGGGTCGCGCCCTTGGGCGTCTCGCAGGTGGCCTCGGCGAGGGTGACGGTGCCCTTGACCTTGGCCACGCCGAGCTTGAGCGGGTCGACCTCGACGTTGAGCTCCAGGGCGGTGGCGGCGGCGGTGCGCTCGGTCACGGTGGTGCGGGAGAGGTCGAGGGTGACCGTGCCGACGGCCGGCACGTCGACCTGGCTGCGGCCGCCTGCGGAGAGGGTGATCTTCTGGCCGAGGACGCGGACGGAGCCGAGGACGTTGGACTCGGCGACCGGCTTGCGGCCGGCCTCGCAGACCGCCTTGGAGGTGACCTTCTCGACCTCGATGATGGCGAGGGCGGGCAGTCCGGGCACGTGCAGGCGGGCCTTGGCGAGGTTGACGTACCCCTCGGCCTTCTTCTCGTCGACGGTGGCGGTCGAGGTGGCGACGTCGGCGGTGAGGATGTCGATGGGCTTGTCGTCCTCCGCGCCCCGCACCTTCACGCTGAGCGCGGTCTCGCTCTCGCTCGCGGGCGCCTTGACCTCGTTGAGCGTGGCGCGGACCGGGACCCGGACGGTCTCGCCGACCAGGGAGACGTCGAGTCCGGCGCGCAGCACGACGGCGGTGGCGCGGCCCTCGCCGCTCTCGCCGTCCTTCGCCTGGGCGGCGGGGGCCGCGAGGAGCACGGGGCCGACGGCCAGGGCGACGACGGTCGCGGCGGCGGCGGTGCGGCGGACGGGCGCGCGGAAGGTGTTGCTGTTCAAGATGGTGGAACCCCCACAGAAGGACATGGCGTCGCCGGCCGCTCACCACGGGGACGGTGGGTCTGCGCGGCGGCGGCGACTTGAGACACCGGAATCTTTACGCACGGAGAGTGAACTGACAGTCGCCTGCCGTGAGTTCACTCCAAAGGGGGGTTTCCGTGTTCATTTTCGATTCTTTACGACACAACCGTTCCCGGTCGTCCCGCGTGTTTCGTACGGGGAGGTGTGTCCGGCGCTCGCGGAGCGTCACGGGAGCTCCACGTGAGCGCCACGTGAGCAAGAAAAACGATCCGCGCCCCGGTGGGGTCACGGATCGTCAACATCGCGCCGAAACGGCCCGGTTCAGCTCGCGCGCCAGTAGCCCAGCGCGTGGACCCGCTCCTTGGGCAGCGCCAGTTCCTTGCGGGCGTAGGCGGCCAGGGCGCGGGTGGTCGCGGTGTCGCAGGCGATCCACACGTACGCCTCGGGGCCGGCGAGCGCGGGCAGTTCGGCCCTGACCCGCTCGACGAGGGCGGCGCCGGACCGCTGCCGGGGCACCCGGCGCAGCTCGTGGCGGTCCGGGTCGGTACGGAAGGGCAGCTCCTCGTCGGAGGCGTGCTGGGTCTCGAACCAGATGGTGGCCGGGAGGTCCGGGTGGGCGTCGAGCAGCGAGTTCACGGCGGGCAGCGAGGCGGGGTCGCCGATGACGAGCAGCCGCGCCGGCCGGGGTTCGGGGGTCTCGAAGCCGGTGCCCTGGAGGGTGGCCTCGACGGTGTCGCCGGGGGCGCAGCCGCGCGCCCAGTGGCTGGCGGGTCCGTCGTGGAGGGCGAACTCCAGGCTGAAGGTGCCGGCCTCCAGGTCGGGGTCGACCAGGGTGTAGCCGCGCTGGTGCGGCTTGCCGGCGTTCTCGAACCAGATCCGGACCCACATCGTCGGGTGGATCCCGGCGGCGGCGAGCAGCCCGCCGTCGGTGAAGTGGACGCTCCGGTAGTCCTCGGTGACCTGCTCGGCCCCCGTGACGGTGAACGTGAAGTCCTTGGCGCCCATCAGCTTCAGGACGGCGCCCTGCCACCCGTGCCCCACCGCGTGCTCCTCCCCCGGGACCCATGGGTTACTTTGGGTCGGCGATTAATTTAGGCCAGCCTAACCTAACGACATCTGGAAGCACACGGACGGGATCGGATCGCGTGAGCATCGAGGTCTACCGGGACGCGTACGGCGTCCCCCATCTCCGCGCCGCGGACCCGGAGGAACTGGCCTTCGCGCAGGGCCGGGTCACCGCGCGGGACCGCGCCTGGCAGCTGGAGGTCGAGCGCCACCGCGCCCAGGGCACCACGGCCGCCTTCCTCGGCGCCGCCGAGACCGGCTGGGACGTCTTCGTCCGCCGGGCCAGGCTCGCCGACACCGCGCGCCGCTGCCTGGCCCGCCTGGAGGAGACCGACCCGGAGACCGCCGCGTGGGTGCGGGCGTACGCGGACGGGGTGAACGACGGGCTGGCCGAAGGGGCCCGCCGCGCCCCCGAGTTCGCGGCCACCGGCCTCCTCCCGGGCCGCTGGGAGGCGTGGACGCCGCTGGCCGTCTGGCTCTCCACCCACATCCTCTTCGCCGGGTTCCCGACCAAGCTGTGGCGCGAGCAGGTGGCGACCGGCCTGGGCGAGGAGTGGACCGAGCTGTTCGCCGCCGACGGGCCGGCCACGGCCGGGTCCAACGGCTGGCTGGTGGCCGGGGAGCGGACCGCGAGCGGGGCGGCCCTGGTGGCCGGCGACCCGCACCGGTTCATCGAGTCGCCGGGCGTCTACCAGCAGATCCGGCTCGCCTGCCCCGCGTACGACGTGGTCGGGCTCGCGGTGCCAGGTGTGCCCGGACTCGCCCACTTCGGGCACACCGGGCAGGTCGCCTGGGCCATCACCAACGCGATGGCCGACTACCAGGACCTCTACCGCGAGCGGCTGCGGCGCACCGGAGACGGCGGAGTGGAGGCGTACGGCCCCGAGGGCTGGCGCCCGGCCGCCGCGCACACCGAGACGGTCGAGGTCTCCGGCGGCGAGCCGGTCCTGATCGAGGTGATCGAGACCGAGCGCGGCCCGGTGATCGCGGGCGAGGCGCCGGAGCGCGTGGGCGACGCGCCGGACGCGGGCGCCGAGTGGGAGGGGCTGAGCCTGCGGTACGTGCCCCGGGTCACCGGCCGGCTGGGCTTCGAGGCCCTGCCGCGCCTGCTCGCCGCCCGTACCGTCGCCGGGGTCGACGCGGCGCTCGACGCCTGGGTGGAGCCGGTGAACGTGGTGCTCGCCGCCGACACCGAGGGCGGGCTGCTGCACCGGGTCGCCGGGCACGTCCCGGTCCGGGACCGGGCCAACTCCCTGCGGCCCGTACCGGCCTGGGATCCGGCGCACGCCTGGGCCCCGGAGCCCGCGCCGCTGCCGCGCGCCGAGGTGACGGGCGGGTACGCGGTGATGGCCAACGCGCGGGGGCTCGCCGCCCCGCTCGGCGTGGAGTTCGCGCCCCCGCACCGGGCCGACCGGATCGCCGAGCTGCTCGACGCCTCCGACGCCTGGACCGCCGAGGCCACCGCCGCCGTCCACCGCGACACCGACAGCCGCGCGGCCGCCCGGCTGCTCGCCGCCGTGGAGGCCGCCTCCGACGGCCTCTCCCCCGCCGCCGCGGACGTCCGGAAGCGGCTGCTCGCCTGGGACCGGCGGATGGAGGCCGACAGCGTCGACGCCGGGCTCTACGCCGCCGTGCGCGGCGCGGTGGTGCGCCGGCTCGCCGCGCACGAGGTCTTCGCCGGGCTGCGCGAACCCGCCCCGTACCCCGAGGTGTTCCGGCCCTGGCTGTACCTCGGCCCCCGGGTCGGCCTCGCCCTGGAGACGCTGCTGGTCACCGGCCCCGTGCCGGCCGGCGACGTCGCCCGGACCGTCCGCGAGGCGCTGGAGGAGACCGGCGCGGGCGAGCCGCCCGCCGCCTGGGGCGCCACCCACCGCCTCGCGCCCTGGCAGGCGCTGCCCGATCCCGACGACGAGCGGTGGCCCGCGCTCGGCGGCGACCACGACTGCGTGCTCTCCACCTCCAGCGCCCCCGGCTACACCGACCGCGGCGCCCGGGCCTCCGCCGCCCGGTACGTGTGGGACCTCGCCGACCGCGGACGCGGCGGCTGGATCGTGCCGTTCGGCGCGTCCGGGGTGGCCGGCGACCCGCACCACGAAGACCAACTCCCCCTGTGGCTGCGGGGCGAACTCGCCCCCGTCACCACCGACTGGAACCGCCTCACCAAGGAGCAGGGATGACCACCCCCGTACACGTCCAGACCGTCGAGGGCCTCGGCACCGTCAGCATCCGGCCCATCGTCCCGGACGCGGACGCCCCGCTCATCCACGCGTGGGTCAACGAGGAGCGGGCGCGCTTCTGGGGCATGAACGGCACCACCGTCGAGCAGGTCCGCGACATCTACGCGCACCTGGACTCGCTCACCACCCACCACGGCTTCATGGTGGAGCTCGACGGGGCGCCGGCCGCGATCTTCCAGACGTACGAGCCCGAGGCCGACCGGGTCAGCGAGTGCTACGAGGTGGAGGAGGGCGACATAGGCTGCCACTTCTTCATCGCCCCCAGCAGCGCCCCGTCCCACGGCTTCTCGGCCGGTCTGATCAGCGCGCTGGTCGCCTACTGCCACCGCGACCACCTCCGGATCGTGGTCGAGCCGGACGCGGCGAACGAGAAGGCCGTCTCCCGCATGGCGAAGGCCGGATTCGAGCTCGGCCCGGAGGTCGTCCTCCCCGAGGTCGACCTGCCGGAGGTGTTCATCCCGGAGAAGAAGGCCCGGCTGGCCTTCCTGCGCCGGGCCGTCTGAGGCTCCTCCCGGCGGCTCCCCGCCGGGGCCCGCTCAGGCCAGGATCCGGCCGTTGACCACGACCCGCCGCGGGGCCGCGAGGACGCGGACGTCCGCGCGCGGGTCCTGGTCGTAGACGACGAGGTCGGCGGGGGCGCCCTCCTCCAGGGCGGGGCGGCCCAGCCAGGCCCTCGCCCCCCAGGTGGTGGCCGAGAGCGCGTCGAGGGCCGGGATGCCGGCCTTCGTCAGCTCCTCGACCTCCTCGGCGACCAGGCCGTGGGCGAGGGAGCCGCCCGCGTCGGTGCCGACGAAGACCGGCACGCCCGCGTCGTAGGCCGCGCGCACGGTGTCGTACCGGCGCGCGTGCAGCCGGCGCATATGGGCCGACCAGCGGGGGAACTTGGCCTCGCCGCCGTCCGCGAGGTGCGGGAAGGTCGCGATGTTGACCAGTGTGGGGACGATGGCCACCCCGCGCTCCGCGAAGAGCGGGATCGTCTCCTCCGTCAGGCCCGTGGCGTGCTCGATGCAGTCGATCCCCGCCTCGACGAGGTCGCGCAGCGAGTCCTCGGCGAAGCAGTGGGCGGTGACCCGCGCGCCGAGCCGGTGCGCCTCCGCGATCGCCGCCTCCACCTCCGGGCGCGGCCAGGACGGCGTCAGGTCGCCGACCTCGCGGTCGATCCAGTCGCCGACCAGCTTGACCCAGCCGTCGCCGCGCCGCGCCTCCCGCCCCACGTAGGCGACGAGGTCGGCGGGCTCGATCTCGTGCGCGTAGTTGCGGATGTAGCGGCGGGTGCGGGCGATGTGCCGGCCGGCCCGGATGATCTTCGGCAGGTCCTCGCGGTCGTCGATCCAGCGGGTGTCGGAGGGCGAGCCCGCGTCCCGGATCAGCAGGGTGCCGGCATCCCGGTCGGTGAGGGCCTGCTTCTCGGCGGTGTCCGCGTCGACGGGCCCGTGCCGGTCCAGGCCGACGTGGCAGTGCGCGTCGACCAGACCGGGCAGCGCCCAGCCCTCGACGGCCAGCGCCTCCCCGGCGGGCCGCTCGAAGGTGATCCGCCCGTCCACGCACCAGAGTTCGTCCCGTACGTCCTCCGGGCCGACGAGCACCCGCCCCTTCACGTGCAACACCTCGTGATCGCTCATGCCAGCACTGTACGAGGGACCGCCGGAGCGGTGGGCGTACGCTGGCTCCGGCCGTACCACCGACCCGAGAAGGCACCACCGTGACCGTGACACACCCGCTGCTCGACCTGGCCCCGATGACCGCCTCGCACTTCGCGTCCATCGAGCGGCGGGTCGCCGCGCTGCTCTCCACCGAGCAGGACGTGGTGATCACCCAGGGCGAGGCGCTGCTGCCGCTGGAGGGGTGCATCCGCAGCGGGGCGCCGGCCGGGTCGACCGCGCTGAACGTCGTCACCGGCCCGTACGGCCAGACCTTCGGGAACTGGCTGCGCGACTGCGGCGCGACCGTGATCGACCTCGCCGTCCCCTTCCACACGGCGGTCACCGCCGAGCAGGTCGAGCGGGCGCTGGCCGAGCACCCGGAGATCGGCTTCGTCTCGCTGGTGCACGCGGAGGCCGCCACCGGCAACACCAACCCGGTCGCGGAGATCGGCGAGGTCGTCCGCGCCCACGGCGCGCTCTTCTACCTGGACGCGGTGGCCTCGATCGGCGCCGAGCCGGTGCTGCCGGACGCCTGGGGCGTCGACATGTGCATCATCGGCGCGCAGAAGGCGATGGGCGGCCCGGCGGGCGTCTCCGCGGTGTCGGTGAGCGCCCGCGCCTGGGAGCGGTTCGCCGCCAACCCGGCCGCCCCGCGCCGCTCGTACCTCTCCCTCCTCGACTGGAAGGAGCGCTGGATCGACGGCGGCCGCAAGGCGCTCCTCCACGCTCCGGCGCAGCTGGAGATGCTGGCCCTGGAGGCGTGCGTGGAGCGGATCGAGGCCGAGGGCCTGGACGCGCTGATGGCCCGGCACGCCTCGGCGGCGGCGGCGACCCGCGCGGGCGCCGTGGCACTGGGCGGCGGTCTGGAGCCGTACGTGTACGAGGCGCGGGACGCGGCGCCGGTGGCGACGACGCTGCGGGTCCCCGCGGAGCTGGACGCCTCCGCCCTGGTGGCGAAGGCGCTCGCCGCCGACCCGTCGCTGCCGCTGATCGCGGGCGGCGGGGCGCTGGCGCACGAGATGATCCGGGTGAACCACTACGGGGCCGACGCGACGCCGAACGCGGTGCAGTCATCGCTGGCCGCGCTGGGCGCGGTGCTCGGCGAGGCGGGCCGGAAGGTGGACCTGGAGGGCGCGCGCCGGGCGGTCACGGCGGCCTGGGCGTAGCCGGTACGCGAAGGGCGGGGTCCGGCTGCCGGACCCCGCCCTTCCGTGCGCCGTGGGGCGGCGGCTGGGCCGACCCGGAGGAGAGCTCGCCGGCCGGCCTCGCGCCGCTGAGCTGCTGAGCTGCTGAGCTGCTGAGCTGCTGAGCTGCTGAACTACTGCTCGGACCTCAGCCCGCGAGGACGTCCAGGGCGCGGTCGACGTCCGCCGCCGTGTTGTAGAGGTGGAAGGAGGCCCGCAGGTTGCCGGCGCGGGCCGACAGCAGGACGCCGGCGTCGCGCAGGGCGTCCGCGCGGTGGCCGAGCCCGGGCACGGCGACGACCGTGGAGTCGTCCATGACCGGCTCGTGGCCTGCGGCGAGCAGACCGGACCGGAAGCGGGCGGCGAGCCCCTTGTCGTGGGCCTCGATCCGCTCGATGCCGATCTCCTCCAGGAGGGCCAGCGAGCGGGCGGCGCCGTGGTACGAGAGGAAGGCGGCCGGCTCGTCGAACCGGCGGGCGGAGCGGGCGAGTTCGCGCACCGGGCCGTAGCTGTTGACCCACAGCTCCTCGCCGGTGACCCAGCCCGCGTGGATCGGCAGCAGGCTGTCCTGGGCCTCCTCGGTGACCGTGAGGAAGGAGGCGCCGCGCGGGCAGAGCAGGTACTTGTAGGCGCCGGCGACCGTGTAGTCCCACTCCCCCGCCGCCAGCGGCAGCCAGCCCGCGGACTGGGTGGCGTCCAGGAGGGTACGGGCCCCGTGGGCCGCGGCGGCGGCCCGGACGGCGGCGAGGTCGGCGGTGCGGCCGTCCGCCGACTGCACGGAGGAGAAGGCGACCAGCGCGGTCTCCGGGCGGACGGACTCGGCGAGCCGCTCCAGCGGCACGGAGCGGGTCTTCAGGTCGCCGCGGACCGTGAAGGGCGTGAGGACGGAGGAGAAGTCGCCCTCGGCGAAGAGGATCTCGGCGCCGGCCGGCATCGACTGGGCGATCATCCCGCAGTGCACGGCGACCGAGCTGCCGACGGCGACCCGCTCGGGCGCGACGGAGGCGAGCCGGGCGAAGGCGGCGCGCGCCTCGTCGACGATGTCGAAGCTGCCCGCGCCGTCGGGGCGCCCGTCCGCGGTCTCCTCGGCGAGGAGGGTGACCGCCTCGACGGTGCGGCGCGGCAGCAGGCCGCAGGCGGAGGTGTTCAGGTAGGTCCGCCGCGGGGCGAACTCGGCGCCGCCGAGCGGCTGATCGAGGGAGTCCATGGCCCCAGCCTGGGCTCCCCAAGACCCCCCGTCAATGCCCGTCGATCATGGAGAATCCCCAAGCGCCACTTATCCGCGCAGGTCAGAGCCCTGCGCGGATCCGGAGGCACCGTCAGGCCCGGACACAGCGCCAGGCACGCGGCCGTCAGGCGTGGGGCCGACGCGTGGGGCCGACGCGTGGGGCCGTCAGGCACGCGGCCGTCAGGCCTGGCGCGGGACCTCGCAGCCGTCCGGGCCGCAGGCGTCTGCTTCGGGGGCGGCGGCGGTGATCGGCTGGAGGGCGCGGCCCTGCCATGCCTGCTCCAGGGCCTGGGTGAAGACCTCGGCGGGCTGGCCGCCGGAGACGCCGTAGCGGCGGTCGAGGACGAAGAACGGCACGCCGTTGGCGCCGAGTTCGGACGCCTCGCGCTCGTCGGCCCGTACGGCGTCGGCGTACGCGGTCCCGTCCGCGAGGACGCCCCGTACCTCGGTCTCGTCGAGCCCCGCCTCCACGGCGAGGGCGACGAGGGTCTCGCCGTCGAAGACCGACCGCTCCTCGGCGAAGTTCGCCCGGTAGGCGAGGTCGAGCAGCTCGTTCTGGCGGCCGCGCTCCTTGGCGAGGTGCAGCAGCCGGTGGATGTCGAAGGTGTTGCCGTGGTCCCGCCCGTCGGTCAGGTACTCCAGCCCCTCGGCGTGCGCGTTGGAGGCCACGTGCGCCTCCATGGCCCGCGCCTCGTCCAGCGTCCGCCCGTACTTCTTCGCCAGCATCTCCAGGACGGGCCCGGTGTCGCCCTTGGCGCGGTGCGGGTCCAGCTCGAAGGACCGGTGCACGACCTCGACGTCCTCGCGGTGCGCGAACGCCGCGAGACCCTTCTCGAAACGGGCCTTGCCGATGTAGCACCAGGGACACGCGATGTCCGACCAGATCTCTACGCGCATGGTTTTCCTTCTCCGGGGGGGTACGGACGGGGGCTGTGTCTCCGGGAACGCCGCCCTCGCCGGATTTCATTCCGTTTCGGCGGCGGGTGTGAGGCGGGCCACCCGCGTGAAGGAGGCGCGGTAGGCGCTCGGGGTGAGGCCGGTGCGGCGCAGCAGGTGCCCGCGCAGCGAGTCGGCGGAGCCGAGGCCGCTGGCCCGGGCGACGGCGTCCATGCCGAGGGAGGTGGTCTCCAGGAGTTCCCTGGCCCGCTCGACGCGCCGGCGCAGCAGCCACTGGAGCGGGCTCACGCCGGTCTCGGCGCGGAAGCGGCGGGAGAGGGTGCGGACCGAGACGCCGGCGTGCCGGGCGAGGTCGGTGAGGGTGAGCGGCCGGTCGAGGTGTTCCATGACCCACGCGCGCGTGGCGGCGAAGGAGACCCCGCGCTCGGGCGGCAGCGGCGTGTCGGTGAACTGCGCCTGGCCGCCGGGGCGCACCGGCGCGACGAGGGCGAGCCGGGCGACGGCGTTGGCGACGGCGGCTCCGTGGTCGGCGCGGATGAGGTGCAGGCAGAGGTCGATGCCGGCCGCGTAGCCGGAGGAGGTGAGGAGCGGCCCGTCCTGGACGAAGAGGACGTCGCCCCGGAGGTCGACGGCGGGGTGCCGGTCGGCGAGGAGCTGTCGGTAGGCCCAGTAGGTGGTGGCGGCCCGGCCGTCGAGGAGTCCCGCCTCGGCGAGCGCGAAGGCGCCGGTGCAGATGGAGGCGATCCGCTTGCCCCCGGCGGCGGCCGCGCGCAGGGCGTCGAGGATGCGCGGGTCGGGGTCGGTGTACGAGCCGCTGCCCGCGAGGACCACCGTGTCGGCCGCCTCGACGGCTTCGAGGCCGTGCGGGACGACGAGGTCGAGGCCGCCGGTGGTGGCGACCGGTCCGGGGTCGGGGGCGCAGATGACGGTCTCGTACCCGGGCCCGCCGTCGACCTCGACCTTGCCGAAGAGCATCTCGGGGATGGCGAGGTTGAACATCGAGACCGGCGGCGCGGCGATGACGGCGACCCTGCGGACCGGCGCTCCGGGCGAACTCGCCGAGAGGGGGAAGGGAGGCACGGGGGACGAGGGCGGCGGCGGGGACGAGTGGGGCGGAGGCGGCACCGGGGACGAGGGCGGCACCGGGGACGAGTGGGGCGGGGGCGGCACCGGGAAGGAGGGCGGCACCGGCAAGGAGGGCGGCGGCGGCGACGGCATGGCCAGAACCTCCGGTCATCTGGCATTCGGGCCACTACTGTACGGCGCCGCCGGTCAGGAGGGTGGAGCCATGATCCCCACACGTCCCACCACCACCGCCGCCGCCCCGTCCGCCGGTCCCGGCGCCGCCTCCCCCGGTCCGGCGCTCGCCGCCGCGATGCTCGGCTTCGGGCTCATCACCCTCGACACCTCCGTCGTCAACGTGGCCCTGCCGGCGATCGGTTCGGACCTGGGCACGGGGATGACGGGGCTCCAGTGGGTGGTGGACTCGTACACGCTGGTCTTCGCCGCGCTGCTGCTGTCGACGGGCGCGCTCGCCGACCGGGTCGGGGCGAGCCGGGCCTTCGGCGCGGGTGCGGTGCTCTTCACGCTCGCCTCGGCGGCCTGCGGGCTCGCGCCCGGCCTGGCCGGGCTGCTCGCGGCCCGCGCGGTGCAGGGGGTGGCGGCGGCGGTGATGCTGCCGGCCTCGCTCGCCCTCGTACGGGAGGCGTACGGGGATCCGGTGCGGCGGGCGCGGGCGGTGTCGCTGTGGGCGGCGGGCGGCACGGTCGCGGTGGCGCTCGGTCCGGTGGCGGGCGGGGCGCTGACGACGGCGTGGAGCTGGCGGGGCGTCTTCTTCGTCAACCTGCCGCTCGGTCTGGCCGCGCTGCTCCTGCTGGCCCGGGTGGCGGCCTCGGCGCGGCGGCCGGCGCCGCTGGACGTGCCGGGCCAGCTGACGGCGGCGCTGGCGCTCGGGGCGTTGACCTTCGCGGCCATCGAGGGCGGTACGGAGGGGCTCTGGGCGCTCGGGCTCGCGGGGGTGTCCTTCGCGGCCTTCCTGCTCGTCGAGACCCGGCGGAGGCATCCGGTGGTGCCGCTGGGCCTGTTCCGGAACACGACGGTGGCGGTCGCGGTGACGGTGGGCGCGGCGAACAGCGTGGCCTTCTACGGCACCCTCTTCGTCTTCGGCCTCTTCTTCCAGCAGGCGCTCGGCCTCTCGGCACTGGAGGCGGGGCTGATGTTCCTGCCGATGACGGTGCTGCTCGCGGGGGTGAACGTCCTCTCCGCGCGCGTGGCGGCGCGGTACGGGGCGCGGCTCCCGGCCCTGCTCGGCCAGGCGGTCGCGGTGCCCGGCCTGCTGGCGCTCCTCGTGGTGGACGCGGACACCCCGCGCCTGGCACAGGCACTCCTCCTGGTGCCGATGGCCCTGGGCGTGGGCTTCTCCCTGCCGCCGCTGATCGCGGCGATGATGGAGGCGGTGCCCGCGGAACGGGCGGGCGCCGCGGCCGGCCTCCTGAACGCGATCCGCCAGACGGCGGGCGCCCTCGCCATCGCCGTCTTCGGCTCCCTGGCCTCCCGGGGCTTCGCCACGGCCCTGCCCACGAGCCTGCTGATCGCCGCGGCCCTCCTCACCCTGACGGGCCTGGCGTCACTACGGCTTCCGCGCGGGCAGCGCTGAGTCCCGGCGAAGCCACCGGCAGGGCTCAGCTCCGGGGCAGGCCCAGCGGGTTGCCGTCGCGGAGTTCCGGGGGGAGGAGGTGCTGGGGGGTGGACTGGTAGGTGACGGGGCGGAGCCAGCGTTCGATGGCCGTGGCGCCGACCGAGGTGGAGGTGGAGGTGGTGGCCGGGTAGGGGCCGCCGTGGTGCTGGGCGGGGGCGACGGCGACGCCGGTGGGCCAGCCGCCGACGAGGACGCGGCCCGCGAGCGGGGTGAGGGCGGCGAGCAGGGCGGGGGCGGCGGTGTCCTCGTCCGCGCAGTGGAGGGTGGCGGTGAGGTTGCCGGGCAGCCGGCCGAGGACGGCGGTGATCTCGGCCTCGTCGGTGTAGCGGGCGACGACGGTGACGGGGCCGAAGCACTCCTCCAGGAGGAGGGCGTGGCCGCCGTCGGCGAGCCGGGCCGCGTCCACGGTGAGGACGCCGGCGGTGACGGTGTGCTCGTCGGCCGCGCCGGGCGCGACGGGGGCCTCGACGCCGTCGAGGGCGGCCCGCTCGGTGACGCCCTCGACGAAGGCGGCCCGCATCCGGTGGTCCAGCAGGACGGCGGGGCCGGCCTGGGCGACGCCCTCGGTGACGGCGGCGAGGAAGCGGTCGCCGTCGGCGCCGGCCGGGGCGAGGACGAAGCCGGGCTTGGTGCAGAACTGGCCCGCACCCAGGGTCATCGACCCGGCCAGGCCCGCGCCGAGCTCCTCGGCGCGCTCGGCGGCCGCGCCGGCGGTGACGACGACCGGGTTGAGCGAGCCGAGCTCGCCGTGGAAGGGGATCGGTACGGGGCGGGCGGCGGCGGCGTCGAAGAGCGCCCGGCCGCCGCGCACGGAGCCGGTGAAGCCGGCCGCGGCGACCAGCGGGTGGCGGACCAGCTCGACGCCCGCGTCGAAGCCGTGCAGCAGGACGACGACGTCCTCGGGGAGTCCGGCCTTGGCGGCGGCGCGGCGCAGCAGGGCGGCGGCCAGCTCGGAGGTGGCCGGGTGGTCGGGGTGGCCCTTGACGACGACGGGGCAGCCGGCGGCCAGCGCGCTGGCGGTGTCGCCGCCGGGGACGGAGAAGGCGAGCGGGAAGTTGCTGGCGGCGTAGACGGCGACGACGCCGAGCGGGATCTTCCAGCGGCGCAGGTCGGGGCGGGGCGGCACGGCCGACGGGTCGGGCAGGTCGATCCGTACGTCGAGGAAGGCGCCGTCCTCGACGACGGCGGCGAAGGCCCGCAGCTGGGCGCTGGTGCGGGCGACCTCGCCGGTGAGCCGGGGGGCGCCGAGGGCGGTCTCGGCGTCGGCGGTGGCGACGAGCTCGTCGGCGGAGCCGTCGAGGAGGTCGGCGGCGGTCCGGAGGAAGGCGGCCCGGACCGCGCGGTCGGCCAGGGACTCCCGGGTGGCGTGGGCGGCACGGACCGCGCGGTCGACGTCGGCGGCTGTGGCCTCCGTCGCGACCTGCTCGCGCCGCTTCCCCGTCCGGGGGTCCACACTCCACACTGCTGCTGCCGGCACCGCGACACCTCTGTTCACTCGGGCTGTTCACTATGATGAACGTCGTTCTTGTGCATGAACGCTTCCGGGGTGGACTCTATTGACGCCACGGGCGTTCCCACAAGGTCGTCCGGAAGTCAGGGAGAAGGGGGCGGGGTCATGGCGGGTGCCGACGCGAGCGGTGCGCAGGTGAAGTCCGCGGTGCGGACGGTGGAGCTGCTGGAGTTCTTCGCCGGACGGCCCGGGATGCACACCCTGGCTGCCGTCCAGGAGGCCGTGGGCTACCCCAAGTCGAGCCTGTACATGCTGCTGCGGACCCTGGTCGAGCTGGGCTGGGTGGAGACCGACGCCACCGGCACCCGGTACGGCATCGGGGTACGGGCCCTGCTCGTGGGGACCTCGTACATCGACGGCGACGAGGTCGTGGCGGCCTCCCGGGTCACCCTGGACCGGCTCTCGGACGACACCACGGAGACCGTCCACCTCGCCCGTCTCGACGGCACCAGCGTGGTCTATCTGGCCACCCGCCAGTCCCAGCACCACCTGCGGCCCTTCACCCGGGTCGGCCGGCGGCTCCCCGCGCACTCGACCGCGCTGGGCAAGGCGCTGCTCGCCACCCACGACGACGAGCAGGTGCGGGAGCTGCTGCCGAGGACCCTGCCGCCGGTGACCGAGCACACGATCACCGACCGGGAGCGGCTGATCGCGGAGCTGGAGGTCGTGCGCGAGCTGGGGTACGCGGTGGACCGCGAGGAGAACACCCTGGGGCTGCGCTGCTTCGCGGTGGCGATCCCCTACCGGACCCCGGCGCGGGACGCGCTGAGCTGCTCGGTGCCGGCCGCCCGGCTGACCCCGGGCCACGAGCAGCTGATCAAGGACGCGCTCTTCGACGCGCGCGACCGGCTGACCCTGGCGACCCGCCGGCTGTGAGCCCCGCCACTCGGCGACGGACGCGTTTCGGCCACCGTCGGCGGATGCGTGCCGCATGAACGTTTCCTGAGAATCGGGCCGCACCCGGAACGTCCCGCGCCTCCCCGTTCGTCCCTCCAGGTGCCATGAACAAGACGATCAGGCGCACCTCGGTCTTCGCGCTGCTCCTCGTGCTCGCCCTCCTCGGGCGGGCCACGTGGGTGCAGGCGTACGAGGGCAAGGCGCTCGCGAACGACAGCAAGAACCGGCGGAAGACCATCGCGCAGTACGCGCAGCCGCTCGGCAACATCGTCGTGGCCGGCTCGCCGGTCACCGGCTCGAAGCACGCCGAGAGCGGTGATCTCGCGTACGAGCGCAGCTACACGGACGGCGAGCTGTACGCGGCGGTCACCGGCTACAGCTCGCAGGCGTACGGCGCGACCCAGCTGGAGGGCATCTACTCCGGGATCCTGGACGGCACCGACGACCGGCTGAAGAACCCGGTGGACGCGGTCACCCGCAAGCAGCAGGAGCCGGGCACGGTCGTCACCACGATCGACCCGGACGTGCAGAAGGCCGGCTACCGGGCGCTCGGGAGCACGAAGGGCGCGGCGGTCGCGATCGACCCGGCCAGCGGCCGGATCCTCGCCATGGTCTCCACGCCCTCCTACGACCCCTCGGACATCGCCGGGACGACGGACGGCGACGCGTGGAAGAAGCTGTCGGAGGACCCCGACAAGCCGCTGGTCAACCGGGCGCTGCGGCAGCCGCTGCCGCCCGGCTCCACCTTCAAGCTGGTCGTCGCGGCCGCGGCCCTGGAGGACGGCCTGTACTCCTCCGTGGACGTACGGACCGACAGCCCGACCCCGTACACCCTGCCGAACACCCGGACCGTCCTGAAGAACGAGAACGCCTCGGCGCCCTGCGAGAACGCGACGATCCGCACCGCGCTCCAGTACTCCTGCAACAACGTCTTCGGCAAGATGGCCGCCGACCTGGGCCAGGACAAGGTGAAGGCGATGGCGGAGAAGTTCGGCTTCAACGACGACGAGCTGGACGTGCCGGTCCGCGCCTATCCGAGCGTCTACCCGTCCGGGATGGACGCGGCGCAGACCGCGCTCACCGGCATCGGGCAGTTCGAGGTCACCGCCACCCCGCTCCAGATGGCGATGGTCTCGGCGGTGATCGCCAACGACGGGCAGCTGGCCGCCCCGCACATGGTCTCCCAGGTGGTCGACTCCGACGGCGACGCGCTGGAGACCCACGACGGCGACGTCACCCGGATCGTCTCCTCCACCACCGCCGAGCAGCTGCGCAGCGCGATGGTGACGGTGGTGGAGCAGGGCACCGGCACCAACGCGGCGATCTCCGGGGCCGAGGTCGGCGGCAAGACGGGCACGGCGCAGCACGGCGAGAACAACAGCAGGACGCCGTACGCCTGGTTCACCTCGTACGCGAAGGACCCGTCGACCGGGAAGCAGGTGGCGGTGGCCGTGCTGATCGAGGACTCGGGCGCGGCCCGGTCCGAGGTGAGCGGCAACGGCCTGGCGGCGCCGGTGGCGCAGAAGATGATGGAGGCGGCGCTGAAGTGACGTCCGCGGGGGCCGGATTGGCCCCCGCGGGCCCCGGCGCGATATGCAGGGTCACGCTCGAACAGAACACGCGTTCTCGAACTGTCGATCTTGCTCCGCGGAGGCCCGTCGTGCGTCCCCTGCCCCGTTCGCTGTCCGGCTGGACCATGGCGGTCTTCGGCCTCCTCGCCGCCGCCCTGGGGGTGGTGGGCCTGGTCGCCCCCGACGCCCTCCTCACGGTGATGGGCTTCGAGCCGGTGCCCGAGGGAGGGCGCGCGGAGGGCGACCACACGCTGGTCTTCCTCACCGCCTCCTCGATGGCCGCGCTCAACATGGGCGTGTACTACGTGCTCGCCGCCCTCTCCGACTGGCGGGCGTTCTTCCGCTGGACGGTGCCCTTCCGGCTCCTCACCTGCGCGGTCTTCACCCTCGCGGTCGTCACCGGGCGGGCGCCCTCCGGCTTCCTCGGGGTGGGCCTGTGGGAGGGGCTCGGTGCCGTGGTGACGGGGGCGGCGCTGTGGTACGAGCGGAAGCGGTCCGGGGCCGACGGGGTCCGCGGCGGTCGCCCGGAATAGGGCAGGTGACCGATCCCCCGGGCCCGCCTCAGACGTCAGTCTCCGTCCATGCGCTGGTATCTGACAGGTGTGGTCGTGTCCGGGTTCGGGACGACGGCGATGTGGCTGGTCTCCGGGATCTGGGTCAAGTCGCTGACGGGTTCGGACGGTCTCGCGGCCCTGACCGCCTTCGCCCTCTGGGCCCCCGCCCTCCTCGGGCCGCTGCTCGGCACGCTCGCCGACCGGGTGCGCCGCCGCCCGCTGCTGATCGCCCTCGACCTCGCGATGGTGGCGGTGCTGCCGCTGCTGCTCTGGGTGACCTCGGCCGACCGGGTGTGGCTGCTCTTCGCCGTCCTCGTGCTGTACGGGGCGCAGGGCGCCGTCCACGAGGCGGCCGAGCAGGCGCTGCTCGCGACCGGCTTCGCCAAGGAGCGGCTCGGCTCGGTCAACGGGTGGCGGATGACGGCGAACGAGTCGGTGAAGCTGATCGCCCCGCTGGCCGCGGCGGGGCTCTTCGCCCGTTACGGCGGCGGGCCTGTGGTCCTCCTGGACGCGGCGAGCTTCGCGCTGGCGGCGGGCGCGTTCGCCGCGATGCGGGTGCGGGAGGAGCGGCCCGCGCCCGCGCCGCGCGAGCGGGGGGCGTGGCGGCGGGAGACCGCCGAGGGCGTCCGGCTGCTCGCCGCCTCGCCGGTGCTGCGCCCGCTGGTCGCCACCGGCGCCTTCACCCTGCTGCTCGCCGGGCTGAACGGGGCGGCGGTGTACGCGGTGGTCGACCAGGGACTCGGCCGGCCGCCCGCCTACGCCGGGGTGCTGTACGCGGTGCAGGGCGCCGGTTCGGTCCTGGCGGGGCTGACCACCGGGCCGCTGCTGCGGCGGGTGCCGGAGCGGCTGCTCGCCGCCGCCGGGCTCGCGCTCTTCGCGGCGGCGGCGGGGGTACGGGCGCTGCCGTACGAGGCGGCGGCGCTGGCGGCGAGCGCGGTGATCGGCCTCGGTCTGCCGTGGGTCCTGGTGGCCGCGATGACGGCGGTCCAGCGGGAGGCCCCCGCGGAGGCGGTCGGCCGGGTCGCCGCCACCGCCCACACCCTGCTCTTCGTCCCGAACGCGCTGGCCCTGGCGCTCGGCGCGGCCCTGGTCACGACCGTGGACGTCCACGTCCTGCTGCCGGTGCTCGCGGCGGCGGGCCTGGCCGGGGCGGCGCTCACGGCGAGGACCACCCCGGCACGCGCGCGTGCGGGCGCCGCCACCGGCTCCTCGTGACGCCTCGTGGTGCGTCCCCGCACCCGGCCGGGGAGCATGGAAGGGGCGGCGAGCACGGCCCCCAGGCGGCGGGAGGAGGGCAGGGTGACGGCCGGTTCCTACCCGGAGACGGGCACGGGGACGGAGGAGGGCCGCGGCGGCGTGCCCGGGGGGCGGCCGGGAGGTACGGCGGAAGGCACCGGGGCGGCTTCACCGTTGGCCGGGACCGCCTTCGACGCCCGGGGGTTGCTCGACGTGCTCGGGGTGGCCGCCGTCGTGGTGGACGCGGCGGGGCGGATCGTGCTGTGGAGTCCACAGGCCGAGGACGTGTTCGGGTACCGGGCCGACGAGGCGCTCGGGCAGTACGTGGCGCGGCTGATCGTCGGCGAGGAGCACCGGGCCGAGGCGATGCGGCTCTTCGGCGAGGTGCTGCGGCGCGGCACGACCTGGGCGGGGACCTTTCCCGTACGCCACAAGGACGGGTCGACGCGCGAGGTGGAGTTCCGCAACATGCGGCTCACCGACGACCTGGGTGACCTGTACGCGCTCGGCATCGCCGCCGACCGGGCCGCCGTCGCCCGGGTGGAGACGGAGCTGGCGCTCTCCGACCGGCTGGTCGACCAGTCCCCCCTCGGCCTCGCGGTCCTCGACACCGACCTGCGGTACGCCCTGGTCAACCCGGCACTCGAACGGTTCAACGGGGTGCCGGCCGCCCAGCACCTGGGGCGGCGGCCCTCCGAGGTGCTGCCGGGCGTGGACGCGGCGCCGCTGGAGGCGGCGGCCCGGAAGGTGCTGGAGACGGGGACGCCGCTGCTCGGCCTCCAGGCGATGGGCGCCACCCCGGCCGACCCGGGCGGCGGCGAGCACGCCTGGTCGGTGTCGTTCTACCGCCTGGAGGCGGCCGGGGGCCGGGTCCTCGGGGTGGCGGCCTGGGTGGTCGACGTGACCGAGCGGTACCGGGCGGACGCGGAGGCCGACCGGTCCCGGCGGCGGCTGGCCCTGATCGCGGACGCCTCGGCCCGCGTCGGCACCACCCTGGAGGTCGAGCGGACGGCGGACGAGCTGGCGTCGGTGGTGGTCCCGGCGCTCGCCGACATCGCCGCCGTCGACGTCCTCGACTCGGTGCTCACGCTGCGCCGCCCCGGCACCCCCGAGCAGGGCCCCGCGCTCTTCCGGGCGCTGGCGGTGAAGGCCGGGCACGAGACGGAGGCGCTCCCGGCCGCCGACCCACCCGGCTCGGTCGCGCTGTACGGGGCGGACCGGCTGGTCACCCGCTGTGTGCACACCGGGCGGCCGGTCCTGGTGGCCCGGGTCGGGCCGGCGGACCTGCCGCGGATCGCGCGCGGCCCCGAGGCGGCGCTCCAGCTTGCGCGGGCCGGGGTGCACTCGTACCTGGCGGTGCCGCTGATCGCGCGCGGCGAGGTGCTCGGGGCGCTCGACCTCAAGCGGGACGGGCACCACCCGCTGCCGTTCGACGACGACGACGTGCTGCTCGCCATGGAGCTGGCGGCCCGGGCGGCCGTCAGCATCGACAACGCCCGCTGGTACCAGAGCATGCGGAACTCGGCCGTCACCCTCCAGCGCAGCCTGCTCCCGGGCGATCCGCCCGCCCGCCCCGGCCTGGAGGCGGCGGCCCGCTACCAGCCTGCGCAGGCGTCCATCGAGGTCGGCGGCGACTGGTACGACGTGATCGCGCTGCCCGACGAGAAGACGGCCCTGGTGGTGGGGGACGTGATGGGCAGCGGCATCGACGCGGCGGCGACCATGGGCCGGCTGCGGACCGCCACCCGCGCCTTCGCCGACCTGGACCTCTCCCCCGGGCAGGTGCTGCGGCACCTGGACCGGATCACGGTCGGCCTGGAGCACTCCATCGCCACCTGCCTCTTCGCCGTGCACGATCCGGCGCGGGGCCGCTGCCGGATCTCGAACGCGGGCCATCTGCCGCCGGTACGGCTCCCGGCCGACGGCCCGGCGGAGCTGGTCGACCTCTCCACGGGGGTGCCGCTGGGCGTCGGCGGGGGCACCTTCCCCACCACACGGGTGCCGTTCCTGCCGGGCGACCGGCTGGTGCTGTACACGGACGGGCTGATCGAGACCCGGGACACCGCCATCGACGAACGGCTCGCGCTGCTCGTCGCGCTCGTCGAGGACACCCGCGGGCTGTCCCTGGAGGAGAGCTGCGACCGGCTGCTGCGGGAGCTGCGCCGCCCCGGCGCCCCGGACGACGTGGCGCTGCTGATCGCCCGGAGCACGGCATGAGGGCCCGCCGGGACGGGCCGCCGCCGGGGCGCGGCTCCGGGCTGCGGAGCCTCGCCGGGCAGGTCCTCGCCCTGGAGGCGCTGATCGCGCTCCTGGTGATCGTGGCGGCGGTGCTGGTCACCTTCCAGCAGGCCCGGCAGGACGTGCTGTCGGACGCCCGGATGCGCTCGCTGGCGGTGGCGGAGGCGTTCGCGAAGGCGCCGGGCGTGGACGCGGCGCTGACCTCGCCGGACCCGACGGCGGCGCTCCAGGAGCGGGCGGAGCAGACCCGGGTGGCGACCGGGGTGGACTTCGTGGCGGTGCTGGGCCCGGACGGGGTGCGGTACACGGACGTGGAGACGGAGCTGATCGGCCAGAAGGCGACCGGGGATCTGTCCCGGGCGGTGGTGGACGGCGAGTCGTACACGGAGACCTTCCGGGGCGCGCCGAACGACGCGGTGCGGGCCGTGGTGCCGGTGGTGGACGACGGCGGCCGGATCGTCGGCATGGTGACGAGCGGCATCGAGGTCCAGTCGCTGAGCGACGCGGTGGAGGGCCGGCTCGTGGTGCTGCTGGCGGCGGGCGGCGGCGCGCTGGCGCTCGCGGTCGGCGGGGCGGCGCTGGTGTCGCGGCGGCTGCGGCGCCAGACGCACGGCCTGGGCCCTGCCGAGATGACCCGGATGAAGGAGCACCACGAGGCGGTGCTGCACGCCGTCCGCGAGGGCGTCCTGATCGTCGGCGGGGACGGGCGGCTGCTGCTCGCCAACGACGAGGCGCGGCGGCTGCTCGACCTGCCGGCGGACGCCGAGCGGCGCCCGGTCTCGGAGCTCGGGCTCGATGCCCGTACCGTCGAACTCCTGGAGTCCGGGCGGACCGCGACCGACGAGGTGCACCGGGCGGGCGACCGGCTGATCGCGGTGAGCGTGCGGCCCACCGCCCGGAACGGCTCCGGCTCGGGCAGCGTGATGACGATGCGGGACACCACCGAACTGGCCGCGGTCACCGGGCGGGCGGCGGTGGCGCGGGGACGGCTCCAGCTGCTGTACGAGGCGGGGGTGCGGATCGGGACGACCCTGGAGGTGGTCCGGACGGCGGAGGAGCTGGCGGAGGTGGCGGTGCCGCGCTTCGCGGACTTCGCGACCGTGGAGCTGCTGGAACCGGTGCTGCGGGGCGAGGAGCCGCCGCAGGACGCGACGCTGTCGGAGATGCACCGGGCGGCGCTGAGCGGGGTGCGGGCGGATCAGCCGCTCCAGCCGGTCGGCGAGGTGATCCGCTTCCACGTGCCGAGCACGCCGATGGCGACGGCGCTGGCCGACGGGCGCGCGGTGGCGCAGGCGGAGCTGGCGGCGGCGGAGGGCTGGCGGGCGCAGGACCCGGAGGGTGCGGCGGGGGCGCTGGCGTACGGGATGCACTCGCTGCTGACGGTGCCGCTCATGGCCCGGGGCGTGGTGCTGGGGATGGCGAACTTCTGGCGGTCGGACACGCCGGAGCCGTTCGGGGACGACGACCTGGAGTTCGCGGAGGAGCTGGCGGCGCGGGCGGCGGTGGCGATCGACAACGCCCGGCGGTTCACCCGGGAGCACACGATGGCGGTGACGCTCCAGCGGAGCCTGCTGCCGAGGGTGCTGCCCGAGCAGAACGCGGTGGAGGTCGCGTACCGCTACCTCCCGGCGAAGGCGGGGGTGGGCGGCGACTGGTTCGACGTGATCCCGCTGCCGGGGGCGCGGGTGGCCCTGGTGGTGGGCGACGTGGTCGGGCACGGGCTGCACGCGGCGGCGACGATGGGGCGGCTGCGGACGGCGGTGCACAACTTCTCGACGCTGGACGTGCCGCCGGACGAGATCCTGGGCCATCTGGACGAGCTGACCGGGCGCATCGACGAGGAGGCGGAGCCGGCGGCGGGCGGCCGGGGGCGGCGCGGGGAGACCATCACCGGCGCGACCTGCCTGTACGCGATCTACGATCCGGCGTCCGGGGTGTGCACGGTGGCGAGCGCCGGGCATCCGGGGCCCGCGGTGGTCGGCGCGGACGGGCGGGTGGAGTTCCCGCCGCTGCCGCCGGGGCTGCCGCTCGGCCTGGGCCTCGGGGACGTGCCGTTCGAGTCGACGGAGCTGCGGCTCCCGGAGGACAGCCGGCTGGTGCTGTTCACGGACGGTCTCCTGGAGGACCACGGGCGGGACGTGGGGACCGGGCTGCGGCTGCTGCGCAGGACGCTGGAGCGCCCGGACCGGAGCCCCGAGCAGACCTGCGCGGACGTGCTCGCGAACCTGCTGTCGCCCGCGCCCCGGGACGACATCGCGCTCCTGGTGGCGCGGACCCGGCGGCTGCCGGCGGACCGGATCGCGGAGTGGGAGGTGGCGCGGGACCCGGCGGCGGTGTCGCCGGTACGGAACGCGGCGGCGGCCAAGCTCGGCGAGTGGGGGCTCGACGAGGCGGTCTTCGCGGTGGAGCTGATCCTGAGCGAGCTGGTCACCAACGCGGTGCGGTACGGGGCGGACCCGGTGCGGGTGCGGCTGCTGTACGACCGGAGGCTGGTCTGCGAGGTGTCGGACGGCAGCAGCACCTCGCCGCACCTGCGGCACGCGGCGGACACGGACGAGGGCGGGCGGGGGCTGTACCTGGTGGCGCGGTTCGCGGAGCGCTGGGGCACCCGGTACGGGCGGCGGGGGAAGACGATCTGGGCGGAGCTGCGGGTGGGTCCGAACGGCGGGGACGACGGGCCGGACGGGGCCGCGCCGGGGCCCGCGCCGGCGGCGGCGCTCGACCTGGACGCGCTGGAGAAGCTGGCCTGGTGAGGGGCGGGCCGCATGGGGCGCTGGCGACCCCTCCGGACCACCGGGGCCGCATGGTATACCAAAAGGGTTGCATCAGAGCCCCGAAGGAGACCCCGTGAGCCCCACGCCCCGCACCGCGACCCTCTTCCACGACGTACGGCCCTTCGGCGGCCCCGCGGGCGACCTGATCGCCGTCGACGGGGTGCTCGTCGCGGAGGTCCCCGAGGGCGCGGCCGTCGAGCGGGTCGACGGCGGCGGGCGGCTGGCCCTGCCGACCCTGGTCGACGCGCACATCCACCCGGACAAGACCTCCTGGGGCGAGCCCTGGTACCGCCGCCGCCCCGCCGAGGGCATCGCGGACTACGTGGCCGGGGACGTGGACCTGGCCCGCTCGCTGCCCACCCCCGTGGGCGAGCGGGCGCTGCGCCTGATGTCCCACGCGGCGGCCCAGGGCACCCGGGCGATGCGGGCCCACGCGGACGTGGCCCCGGCCTACGGCCTGGCCGGGATCGAGGGCATCGCGGAGGCCGCCGCGAAGCTGGCCGGGATCGTCGACGTCGAGCTGGTCGCCTTCCCGCAGCACGGCGTGGTCCGGACCCCGGGCGCGGCGGAGCTGCTCGAAGAGGCGGCGGCGAGCGGTCTGGTCAGCCATGTGGGCGGCATCGACCCGACCGGTTTCGACGCCACCGGCGGCCGGGAGGGCGACCAGCTGGGCCTGGTCTTCGGACTGGCCGAGAAGCACGGCCTGGGCCTCGACATCCACCTGCACGACCGGGGCGAGCCGGGCCTCGCGGTGATCCGGGACATCGCGGCCCGCACCCGCGCGGCCGGTCTCCACGGCAAGGTGGCGGTGGCGCACGCCTTCGCGGTGGCGGGCCTCGCCGGCCGGGAGCTGGACGAGATGGCGGACCTCCTCGCGGAGTCCGGGATCGCGCTGACCACGGTCGCGCTCGGCGAGACGACGATCCTGCCGTTCCGCCGGCTCGCCGAGCGCGGGGTGACGGTCGGCCTCGGCTCGGACGGCGTCCGCGACAGCTGGAGCCCGTACGGCGACGCCGACATGCTGCACCGCGCCTGGCTGGCCGGCTGGGCCCTCGACGCCCGGCTCGACGAGGAGCTGGAGGCGTGCTTCGCGATCGCCGCAGACGGCGGCGCCGCCCTGATGGGCCTCCCCACCGCCGACCTCCGCCCCGGCTCCCCCGCCGACTTCATGCTGCTCGAAGGCGAGTGCCTCCCCCAGGTCGTGGTGGACCAGCCGCGCCGCGACCTGGTGGTCCGCGCGGGCCGAGTGGTGGCCAGGGACGGCCGCCTGGCCTGAGCCGGACCTGGAGGGGCTGGCCTAGCCCAGCTCGGCCAGCTCCGTCAGGCCGGTGCGGACCGCCGCCAGGTCGGTGGTGGAGGCCAGGCCCGCGTGGTAGAGGCGGAGTTCGGTGGCGCCGGCGGCGAGGACCTTGCGGGCGTCCTCGGCCAGGCGGGCGGGGGTGCCGCCCATGCCGCTGACGACGGAGAGGTTGGCGGCGAGGGTGGCGCCGGGCGGCCGGTGGGGCGCGAAGGCGGCGAGCCGGCCGGGGCGGGCCACCACGCCGTCGGCGAGGCCGAGGACGTGCGCGGGGTCGGTGCCGGCGTCGGCGCCGCAGCGGTACGGGTCCGGGTCGGCGTGCAGCAGGATCCGGAAGCCGGGCGGGGCGGCGGCCCGGACGGCGGCGACCGCGGCCTCCTGGAAGGAGCGGGCGGTCCGGGCGCGCCAGGCGAGGACCGGGGCCTCCAGTTCCCCGAGCTCCCCGGCCGGTCCGGTGCCGGCGAAGACCGGGGTGAGGGCGGCGCGGACCGCGGCGGCCAGCGCGTCCGGGTCGGCGCCCCCGTCCGCGTACCCCTGCCGGCAGTGCGGGCAGAAGCAGAGCGACAGCAGCAGTTGGGCGCGGTCGTCGAGCGGGACGCCGCCGGTCTTGTCGTGGGCGTGCAGATGGGCGTAGCCGTACCAGCCGCAGGACTCCAGCTCGGTGCCGGTGGCGCCGGGCCGGACGGCGGCCTCGGCGGCGAGGTCCACGAGGAGCGCGCGGACCTCGGGGTGCGCGACGCAGGGGGCCCACGGGTAGCGGTCGCCGTGGGCGTTGACGACGGAGGTGTCCGGATGCTCGGCGCCGAGCCGGGAGTTGTGGGCGAGGACGACCCAGCTGTGCACGGCGAGGCCGGTGCCGTCGAGCGCCGCCGCGGCCCGCGCCCAGGCGTCGCCGGGGGCCCAGTCGCCCGCCGGGTACGGGGCGAGCCGGCGGCCGGCCCAGCGCTCCGGGTCCGGCGGGTAGAGCACGGCGGCGTGTTCGGCGGTGACGACGCGCCGGTCCGGGTGGCGGGGGCTGAGCGCCCGGGTGGCGTGGTAGGCGGCGGCGAGGGTGACCTGCTGGAAACCGAGCCCGGCCAGGAGCGCGGGCGCTGCGGGGTCGCCGTCGATGTCCCAGGGGTAGACGAAGGCTCCCGTACGGGGGCGGGCGGGGGTCGTCACGGGCGCTCCCGGGGGTACGCGTCACACAGGTCCGAGCCGTTCACATCCATGAACGACGCTCGAACGCTAGCCCGCCCCGCCGTCCCGGTCAAGGCGAACGCACCCGGCGGTACGGCGCCTTGACGGCCTCTCGGACCCCTCCCTAGCGTGTCCACGTCCATGAACGGTCCACCGACCCGCCACCCGAGGAGAACCACCCGATGCCCGCACCCCGCACCCTCCTGCTCACCGGTGCCGCCGGCGGCGTCGGCACCCTCATGCGGGAGCTGCTCCCCGCCCACGGGTACGCGCTCCGCCTGCTCGACGTCGCCCCGGTGCCCGGCGCCCCGGACGCGGTCGTCGCCGACCTCGCCGACCGCGCGGCCCTGCGCGAGGCGGTGCGCGGGGTGGACGCGATCGTGCACCTGGCCGGCATCTCCCAGGAGGCCGGCTTCGACGCGATCGTCGCCGCCAACGTCACCGGCGTGCACCACCTCTACGAGGCGGCCCGCGAGGAGGGCGTCCGCCGGATCGTGCTCGCCTCCAGCAACCACGCCGTCGGCTTCACCCCCCGCCCGCGCGACGGCGAACCGCTGGTGCCGGTCACCACCCCGCACCGGCCCGACACCTTCTACGGCCTCTCCAAGTGCTTCGGCGAGGACCTGGCGCAGCTCTACTGGGACCGGCACGGCATCGAGACCGTCTCGGTCCGCATCGGCTCCTGCTTCCCCGAGCCCACCTCGGTCCGGATGCTCTCCCTGTGGCTCAGCCCGGCCGACTGCGCCCGGCTGTTCCACGCCGCGCTCACCGCCGAGGGCGTCGGCCACACGGTGGTGCACGGCTCCTCCGCCAACACCCGCGAGTGGTGGGACCTGTCGACCGCCCGCGCGCTCGGCTACGAGCCGCGGGACGACTCGGAGGCGTACGCGGAGAAGCTGATCGCCGAGCACGGCCTTCCCCCGGAGGGCAGCCGCGACGACCTCTACCTGGGCGGCGACTTCACCGGCGACGCCCCCCGCTGGCGGCCCCCGGCGTCCTAGCGAACCCCTGGGACCGGCGCCGCCGCGCACGGTCGGGGGACGGAGC
This sequence comes from Streptomyces sp. NPDC059201, assembly GCF_042754585.1. NCBI lineage: Bacteria > Bacillati > Actinomycetota > Actinomycetes > Kitasatosporales > Streptomycetaceae > Streptomyces > Streptomyces sp. NPDC059201. Next base: position 964,700 of record NZ_JBHZBB010000002.1, on the reverse strand, counting down.
GGACGTCCGCGGGCCCGGTCGGTGATACGGGGGAGCCGACCGGGCCCGGTTCGACGGCGCGCGCTGGCAGCGCCGGACGGGACCACGGTAGGCCGCCACCAAGATCACCGCGAGCCACGGAACGCGGCCTCTGTCCGGAATGCGCGGTCGGCAGGGATACGCGCCCGTTCCTCAGGGCGCCGTCCGCAGCGTCCGGGAGGGCGACTCCCCGAACTTCTCCCGGTAGTGGGCCGCGAAGCGCCCCTGGTGGGCGAAGCCCCAGCGCCAGGCGACCTCGCTCACGCTCACCTCGTCCGGCTCCGCCGCCCGCAGCTCCTCCCGCACCCGTTCGAGCCGGACCTCGCGGACGTACGCCATCGGCGACATCCCGACGTACTCCCGGAAGGACTCCTGGAGCCGGCGGACGCTCACGCGCGCGTGCACGGCGAGTTCGGCGGTGGTGAAGGGGTGCTCGGGGCGCTCCCGCACCGCGTCCATGGCCCGCTTGACCGGCGCCGGCCGGCGCGGCCCTCCGGGGTGCGCCAGCTCGTCCCGCCAGGGATGCTCGGCGGCCAGCAGCAGCCCGTTGAGCAGCGCCTCCTGCAAGGGGCGGGCGACCAGCTCGTGGTGGGCCAGGCCCTCCCCCGCGAGCGCCTCCGCGGCGACCCGGCGGGCGAACCGCACCCAGCTGAGGCCGGGGCCGCGCGAGATGTCGAGCCGGGGCCGGAAGGCGAGCCCGCCGTGCGGCGGGCGGCCGAGCAGGCTCTCCAGCCGGTCGCGCAGCTCGGCGGCGCCGACCTTGACGGAGAGGATCCGCCCGTCGCCGCTCCAGCGGTCGAGGAAGGTGTCCCCGGCGGGGTCGAGGAGCAGCGCCTCGCCGGCGGAGGCGTACACGGCGGGGCCGCCGCCCTGGCGCATCTCCAGGGTGCCGCTGAGCGGCGCGTTGACGTGGTACGCGCCCAGCTCGCCGAAGCTCATCCGGACGTCGGCCCCGCAGCTCAGGTCGCCGATGACCAGCGGCCCGAACTCGACGATGTCGAAGCGGGCGGCGAAGGACCGGTGCGGGTCCACGACGTCCATCCGGCTCGTGTAGTAGCGCGCGTCGAGTTCCTGACGCGCCTCGTCGACGTCCCCGGTCGTAAAAGAGCTCCCGCCCACAGCACCCCCCACGATGCGAAAGATAATTCATATGACGGAAGCGTCCGGGGGCGGGCAGGATGCCCGGCATGCCACGACCCCAGGGATTCTCGTACGAGGAGCGCAAGGACGGCTCGGTGGTCCTCACCCACCACGGGCGGGCCGCCGGGGTGCTGCGCGGCGCCCGCGCGGCGAAGTTCCTCGCCGAGGCCGGGTCCGGCGACCTCCAACTGCTGATGGCCCGCTGGACCGGGGCGTACCGTTTCGGCAACGAGCGCCAGGCGCGGAACCACCCGCGTAACCAGAGTGGCGGAACCCGCCGTGGGTAAGGGAACGGCAAAGGGACCCGGATCGTTGAGCCTGGCATGACCGCAATGACCCCCGGCTCGAACCTCCCGCTCACCGCCCCCCGTGTGGCGGTGGACGTCGCCGCCCCCGTGCGGCTCGACGTCTCGGGCCTGCTGCTCGGCGCCAACGGCAAGGTGCGCTCGGACGACGACTTCATCTTCTACAACCAGCCCGCGGGCCCCGGTGTCACCTACCGCTCCGGCGGCGGCACCGCGCCGGACGCGATCCTGGTGGACACCGGCGGCCTGCCCGCCGGCATCGAGAGGATCGTGGTCACGGCCAGCCCGGACGCCGCCGGCCAGACCTTCCAGGGCATCGAGCCCACCGCGACCGTCCGCGACGCCGACAGCGGCGCGGTCATCGCCTCCTTCACCCCGCCCCAGCTCGCCACCGAGACGGCCCTGGTGATCGTCGAGATCTACCAGCGCAACGGCGCCTGGAAGGTCCGCGCCGTCGGCCAGGGGTACGCGAACGGCCTGGCCGGCATCGCGACCGACTTCGGCGTGAGCGTGGACGAGGAGCCCGCCGCCCCGGCCGCCGTCGCGCCCCCGGTCCCGGCCGCGCCGCCCGCCCCGCCCGTCCCGGCCACCCCGCCGCCGCTGGTGACGCCCCCCGGCCCGAACGACCCCCGCTTCGGCTTCGGCGCCCCGACCGCCCCGGCGCCCGTCCCGCCCGCCCCGGCCGCCGCCCCGGCCCCCACGGGCAAGATCAACCTCGACAAGGGCCGCGTCAGCCTCCAGAAGAACCAGACGGTGTCGCTGGTCAAGGGCGGCCGCCCGCTGCTCTCCCAGGTGAAGATGGGCCTCGGCTGGGAGCCCGCGTACCGGGGCAAGGACATCGACCTGGACGCCTCGGTCATCGCGTACGGCCCCCAGCGCAACCACCTGGACAGCTGCTACTTCGGCAAGCTGACCATCCTCGGCGGGTCCATCCGGCACTCCGGCGACAACCTGACGGGCGAGGGCGCGGGCGACGACGAGGTCATCACCGTCGACCTCGGCCGGCTGCCGGCCGACGCCACCGGCCTGGTCTTCACGGTGAACTCCTTCTCCGGGCAGAAGTTCACCGACGTCGCCAAGGCGTACTGCCGGCTGATGGACGCGGCGACCGGCGAGGAGCTGGTCCGCTTCGACCTGACCTCCGCCGAGCCGCAGACCGGCGTGATGATGGCCAAGCTCATCAAGCAGTTCTCCGGCGAGTGGGAGATGACGGCGATGGGCGAGTTCGTGAAGTCCCGGACGGTCCGGGGCATGGTGAAGCCGGCCGCCCAGTCGCTCTGAGCGGCCGGCTCCGGCCCGCGCGCTAGGAGAAGAGCGCGCTGTAGGCGTTGAGGGCGGGCTGGCCGCCGAGGTGGGCGTAGAGCACGGTCGCGTCCCGGCCGATCTCCCCCTGGTCCACCAGGTCGATCAGCCCCGCCATCGACTTCCCCTCGTAGACGGGGTCGGTGACCATGCCCTCGGTGCGGGCGGCCAGCCGCATCGCGTCGAGGGTGGCCTCGTCCGGGACGCCGTAGACGCCGGCGTGGTAGCGCTCGTCCAGCTCCACGTCGGCGGCGCCGAGTTCGCGCTCGACGCCGATCAGGGCGGCGGTGTCCCGGGCGATCCGGGTGATCTGCTCATGGGTCTCGGCGGGCTTCGCGGAGGCGTCGACGCCGATGATCCGGCGCGGCCGGCCGCCCTCCTCGGCGAGCGCGGCGAAACCGGCGACCATGCCCGCCTGGGTGGAGCCGGTCACCGAGCAGACCACGACCGTGTCGAAGAAGACGCCGAGCTCGCGCTCCTGCTCGGCCACCTCGTAGGCCCAGTTCGCGAAGCCGAGGCCGCCGAGCGGATGGTCGGAGGCCCCGGCCGGGATCGCGTACGGCTTCCCGCCGCGCTCCTCGACCTCGCGCAGCGCCTGCTCCCAGCTCTCCTTGAAGCCGATCCCGAAGCCCGCGCGCACCAGCCGCACGTCGGCCCCGGCGAGCCGGCTGATCAGGATGTTGCCGACCTTGTCGTAGACGGAATCGGGCCACTCGACCCAGCTCTCCTGCACCAGCACGCACTTCAGCCCCGCGCGGGCGGCGACCGCGGCGACCTGGCGGGTGTGGTTGGACTGCACGCCGCCGATGGAGACGAGGGTGTCGCAGCCCTGCGCGAGGGCGTCCGCGACCAGGTACTCCAGCTTGCGGGTCTTGTTCCCGCCGTACGCGACCCCGGAGTTGCAGTCCTCGCGCTTGGCCCACAGCGCCGCGCCGCCCAGGTGGTGCGCGAGCCGTTCGAGGGGGTGGACCGGCGAGGGCCCGAAGAGGAGCGGATAGCGGGCGAAGTCGGTGATCGGCACGGGGCGGCTCTCCCTGGAGACGGCGGACGGGGGTGTCGGACCCGGGGTGCCGGACGGGGGCGCCGGACCCGGGCTTCGGAGGGGGGTGTCGGAGGGGGGTTACGGCTCCGGGGGCGCGGGGATCCCCGTGACCTCGGCGACCTCGGTGGCGTCGTCGGCCAGCTGCTCCAGGGCGGCCCAGATCTCGCTGGTGATCCGGACGGCCTCCTCCGCGTCCCCGGCGGCGCAGGCGTCGATGAGGCGGGCGTGGAGCTCCGCGGAGCCGCAGCTGCCGGCGTCCCCGAAGAGCCGGCGCTCGACGCGGCGGACCAGCGGGGTGTAGCGGTCGATGGTGGCGGCGGCCGCATGGTTGCCGCTGGCGCCGACGAGGACCTGGTGCAGCTCGTCGTCGGCGGCGAGGGCGGCCTCGACGTCCGAGGCGCGGACGGCGGCGGTGAACCGCTCGTTGGCCTCGCGCATGGCGCGGATGGCCTCGGGGCCGAGCAGCGGCACGGCGGTGCGGGCGGCGAGTTCGTGCATCACCCGCACCACGGAGGCGGCGTCCCGGACGATCCGGCTGACCGGGCGGGTGACCCGGGTGTAGCTCTGCGGCTTGGTCTCGACGAGGCCCTCGACGGTGAGCCGGGCCAGCGCGTCGCGGACCGGCGCGCGGGAGAGCCCGAGGCGGTCGGCGAGGTCGGCGTCCTTGAGGAGGGCGCCGGGGGCGAGGTCGCCGCGCACGATCGCCTCGCGCAGCGACTCGTAGGCCCGGTCGCGCAACAGGGTCCGGCCCACCGGCCGCAGAACGTCGTCCATGGACTGACAGGTTAGATGTCAGTCCATGGAGCCGACAGAGGATCTTGGAACCTGGCGGGAACCCGACGGGAACCCGACGTGAATCCTCACAGGTCCCACCCGGCGCACGGGCACCGGGGCCCGACGGGGCGTCAGCGGCGGGGCTGGCGGCGCCAGGGGCCGGTGATCGCGACCATGATGCCCGGGGTCTGGATGCTGGCGTACAGGGTGTCGCCGTCGGGCGAGAAGACGACGCCGGTGAACTCGCTGTCGTTCAGGTCGTTGCGGGCGATCGGGTAGGTGCGGCCCCGGTCGGTGGCGCCGAAGAGGTGCGACACGCCCTCGCCGTCCTCGGCGATGACGAGCCCGCCGTACGGGGAGACGGTGATGTTGTCCGGCCCGTCGTAGGCGCCGTCCTCCTCGGGCGCGGGGTTCACGCCGAGCAGCACCTTGAGGGTGAGGGTGCGGCGCTTGGGGTCGTAGAACCAGACCTGCCCGTCGTGGGCCGCGCCGGGGCTCTCGTCACGGGCGTACGAGGAGACGACGTAGGCGCCGCCGTCGGCCCACCACATGCCCTCCAGCTTCCGGGCGCGGGTGACCTGCCCGTCGGTGAACTGCTTGCGCACCGGGGTGGCGCGCCCGTCGCGGTCGGGGACCTCCGTCCAGTCGACGCCGTAGACGGTGCCGATGCGGGTGGCGCGGGAGAGGTCGTCGACGAACCGGCCGCCGGAGTCGATGCAGCGGGCGGCCTGGAGGACGCCGGCGTCGTCGGCGAGCGGGCGGTACCGGCCGCGGCCGTGCTCGAAGCCGCGCGGCGGGACCCAGCGGAAGAGCAGGCCGTTGGGGTTGGAGGCGTCCTCGGTGAGGTAGGCGTGGCCGCGCTTGGGGTCGACGACGACGGCCTCGTGGTCGTAACGGCCGAAGAACTTGAGGGGCTTGGGGGCCAGGTTGGCCCGCCGGTCGCGGGGGTCGACCTCGAAGACGTACCCGTGGTCCTTGGTCATGCCGTTCTTGCCGGCGAGGTCGGAGTTCTCCTCGCAGGTCAGCCAGGTGCCCCAGGCGGTGCGGCCGCCCGCGCAGTTGGTGGAGGTGCCGGCGATGCCGACCCACTCGGCGACGGTGCCGTCGCGGTGCACCTCGACGACCGTGCAGCCGCCGGCCGCGGCCGGGTCGTAGACGAGGCCCTCGGTGAGCGGGACGGGGTGCTCCCACTTGGAGCGGTCGCCCTTGAGCTCGTGGTTGTACACGATGTACGTGGCGCCGCGCGGGCCGGCGAAGGTGGCGGCGCCGTCGTGGTTGGAGGGCGTGAACTCGCCGCTCTCCAGGCGGGTGACGCCGGTGCGGGTGATGACCCGGTAGGCGAAGCCCTCGGGCAGGGCGAGTATGCCGTCGGGGTCGTCGACGAGCGGGCCGTAGCCGAGCCGGTCGTGCCCGTGGCCGTGGCCGTGCTCGTGGTCGTCGTCGTGGCCGGGGCCACCGTGGGCGCGCTCGTCGCTCGCGAGGGCCTCGGGGGCGGTGGCGAGCACACCGACGGCGCCGGTGAGGGCGAAGCCGGCGACGGCGGACTTCCGGGTGAACTCTCTGCGGTTGAGCGCCATGGTGTGCGGTCTCTCCCCATGCTGATGGCCTGGTGTCGCGCACACCATCGCGCGCCCGCGGGAACGGCGGCTGAACGCCACGGGAACGGCCGCGGAGCGCCTTCCCCGGACAGGGGAAAGGCGCTCCGCGGCACGAGGGACCCGGCCGGGCCCGAAGGAGGGGTCAGGCCGAGCCGGCGCGCGAGCGGGCCTTGAAGGCGGCCTTGCGGGCCTCCTTGGCCGCCGTCTTGTCCGGGTGGAGCCGGCCCATCGCGTCGAGGACGTCGGCCGTGGACGGGTGCTCGACCCGCCAGGCGGTCTCCAGGAAGCCGGTGTGGCGGCTCGTCAGCCCCTGGATGAGCTCCTGGAGCTCCTCCAGGTCGCCGGAGGCGTCGAGCTGCGCGGCGATCGTGTCCACGGCGAGCCAGAAGATCATGGACTCCGGCGGCGCGGGCACGTCCGTGGCGCCGCGCTCGGCGAGCCAGACGCGGGCGAGGCCGCCGAGCTCGGGGTCGTCGAGGACCGCGCGGACCACCGGCTCGGCCTCCGCCCCGACGAGGGCGAGGGCCTGCTGGCAGTGGAGGCGGCGGAGCGGGGACTCCGGGTCGGATCCCTTGGCGGCGGCGAGGAGTTCGGCGGCGGCGGGCACCGGGTCGCGGCCGTCGAGCCAGCCGGTGGTCTCGGCGCGGGCGGCGTACTCGGGGTAGCCGGTGAGCCCGGCGAGGAGGGCGTCGGCGTCCTTCCCCGCGAGGTCGCCGACGGCGGGGGCGTCGACACCGGCCTCCACCATGCGGGTGCGGACGCCGAAGAGGCCGAGCGGGGTGAGCCTGACCATGCCGTAGCGGCTGACGTCCTCGTCGTCGACGGGCGGCGCGGGCTCCTCGCCCTCCTCGGCCATCAGGGCCTCGTCGACGGGCTGGTACTCGACGAGGCCGATGGGCTCCAGGAGGCGGAACTGCTCGTCGAGCCGCATCATCGCGTCGGAGACCTGCTCCAGGACGTCGTCGGTGGGCTCGCCCATGTCGTCGGGGACGACCATGGAGGCGGCGAGCGCGGGCAGCGGCACGGGTCCGTCGCCGGGGCCGCCCTCGCTGACGGTCAGCAGGTAGAGGTTGCCGAGGACGCCCTCCAGGAAGTCGGCCTCCGCCTCCGGGTCCCAGTCGAGGCTGTCGAGGTCGAGGCCGCCGTCCTCGTCGAGCAGCGGCTCCAGGTCGTCGAGGACGGGGGCGACGGCGTCGGCGAAGACGGCCTCGAAGGCGTCGAGCCAGATCGCGAGCACGTCGCGGGGCGCGCCGCCGGCGACGACGGCGAGGTTCTCGCCGGGGGCGGCGGTACCGGGGGTGTCGTCGTCGGCGCCGTCCTCGACGTCGACGAGGCCGGTGTCGACGGCGAGCCGCCAGGCGTCGCCCGCCCAGAACTCGGCGTCCTCGTCGTCGCCGAGGCCGAGGACCCCGGCGGCGTCCGGCAGTTGCTCGTCGACGAGTTCGCCGCCCGCGCCGACCCGGGTGTCGGGTCCGGCCCAGCGGGCGAGGCGCACGGCGTGGGCGAGGAGGGGGGCGGCCAGGGCCTCCCGCGCCAGCTCCGCGTCCGAGGGCAGCAGAACGGGGGGAAGGGTGGGGTGCTCCGCAGCCATGTGGGGGATCTCCTCGACGCGTACGTGGATCGGTGTCGATCGGTGGGGACCGGTGGGGGACCGGAGGGACAGCGTCTCAGCGTAGACGCATCCGGGGGGCCGCCCGCCGGTTCACGGTTCCGTCAGCCTTCGTACACCCGTCGACCCTTGACAAGTGGGCTGCTCTCACAAGAGATTGACGCGCGTAGACACCTTTGCTGTTCCTCCAAGCACCCTCGGAGCACCCTGATGCCTTCCTCCATACCGAGAACCGCCACCGTCTCCGCGGTGGTCGCGGCCGCCCTCGCGGCCGGACTGCTCGCGGGCTCGCAGAGCGCCGCCGCCGACACCGAGGCCGCGGTCCGCATCCACGACGTCCAGGGCACGACCCGCGTCTCGCCGCTGGTGGGCAAGCAGGTCACCGGCGTGACGGGCGTCGTCACCGGCGTCCGCGCCTACGGCTCCTCGCGCGGCTTCTGGATGCAGGACCCGCAGGGCGACGCGAACCCGGCCACCAGCGAGGGCCTGTTCGTCTTCACGGGCTCCAGCCCGACGGTCGCCGTGGGCGACGCGGTCAGCGTGAACGGCACGGTCACCGAGTACGTCCCCGGCGGCCTGAACTCCGGCAACCAGTCGCTGACCCAGCTGTCCCGCCCGCAGATCACCGTGGTCTCGCAGGGCAACGCGCTGCCCGCCCCGGTCACCATCGCCCCCTGGACGGTTCCGGGTGCGTACGCCCCCGAGGGCGACCCGGCGAACGGCGGCTCGATCAACGGCCTGACCCTGGAGCCCGGGAGCTACGCCCTGGACTACTACGAGTCGCTGGAGGGCACCAACGTCCGCGTCGGCTCCTCCCGCGTGGTCGGCGCCACCGACCCGTACTCCGAGCTGTGGATCACGGTGAAGCCGTGGGAGAACCGCAACTGGCGCGGCGGCACGGTCTACGGCTCGTACGCGTCCCAGAACACCGGCCGGCTCCAGATCCAGTCGCTGATCCCGCTCGCCCAGCAGCCCTTCCCGAAGGCGAACGTCGGTGACTGGCTGACCGGTTCGACCGAGGGCCCGCTCGACTTCAACCAGTTCGGCGGCTACACCCTGACCGCCCGCACCCTCGGCACGGTCGTGGACCGCGGCCTGGAGCGCGAGGTCACGGAGAAGCAGCACCGGAACGAGCTGGCCGTGGCCACGTACAACGTGGAGAACCTCGACCCCAGCGACCCGCAGGAGAAGTTCGACGCGCTCGCGAAGGCGGTCGTCACGAACCTCGCCTCCCCGGACGTCCTCGCCCTGGAGGAGATCCAGGACGACAACGGCGCCAAGAACGACGGCACGGTCTCGGCGGGCCAGACGCTGAAGAAGTTCACGGACGCGATCGTGGCGGCCGGCGGACCGGCGTACGAGTGGCGCTCGATCGACCCGGTGAACAACAAGGACGGCGGCGAGCCCGGCGGCAACATCCGTCAGGTCTTCCTCTTCAACCCCGAGCGGGTCTCGTTCGTGGACCGCGCGGGCGGCGACGCGACCACCGCGACCGGCGTCACCGGCACCAAGGGCCGCGCGGCCCTCACCCTCTCCCCCGGCCGGATCGACCCGGTGAACGCCGCCTGGGAGGCCAGCCGCAAGCCGCTCGCGGGCGAGTTCACCTTCCGCGGCCGCACGGTCTTCGTCATCGCCAACCACTTCGGCTCGAAGGGCGGCGACGAGTCGCTCGTCTCCCACCACCAGCCGCCGAACCGTTCCTCCGAGGCCAAGCGACTCCTCCAGGCGCAGGCCGTGAACGCCTTCGTGAAGGAGATCGTCGCCGTCGACAAGCACGCGGACGTGCTCGTCGTCGGCGACATCAACGACTTCGAGTTCTCCGGCACGACCGAGGCGCTGACCGACGGCGACGTGCTCTACCCGGCCGTGAAGTCGCTGCCGCGCTCCGAGCGCTACTCGTACGTCTACCAGGGCAACAGCCAGGTCCTCGACCAGATCCTGACCAGCCCGGGCGTGCGCCGCTTCGACTACGACAGCGTGCACATCAACGCCGAGTTCGCCGCCCAGGACAGCGACCACGACCCCCAGGTCCTGCGCTTCCGCCCGTAGGACGGCGGGCCCCGCTACGCGCCCGCGCTCAGGCTGAGCGCGGGCGCGTACCTGCGCACGCGGCTGCCGACCAGCCCCGGGTGGTGGTGGACGGCCCGCCAGGCGTCGCTCAGCGGCTCGTACTCGGCCTGCCACTCCACGTGGTCCTGCTCGCGCACCCACTCGCTGTGGTTGAAGACCCGGGTGCCGTCGCCGGAGAGGTGGAAGTGCGCGCCGATCCCGCCGCGCGCCGGCCGGTGCCCCTCGTCGTCCGCGAGGGCGGCGACCACCGCGTCCACCCAGGCCCGCTGCCGCTCCGGGTCGGCCCCGTCGAACTCGACCTCGACGGCGGCGAGCGTCCCGGGCACCGCCCCGGCGCTCTCCCCGCTCAGCACGGCGGAGCGGAACGGCGGCTCGTAGCGGTGCAGTTCGATCCGCCGGATGCCGGGGACGGCCGCGTCGATCTCACCGTTGCGGTCGTCGCGGTGGGTCTCGACGAAGTCCAGGTACGCCTCCCAGCCGGTCCACTGCGAGTAGTGCAGCAGGGTGTCGCCGTCGGTACCGGCGTAGATCGTGTACGAGAGCAGCCGGGGGTCCGGCCAGGGGCGGGCCTCCCAGGCCCGCCGGACGGCCTCGACGGCGGCGCGCTGGCGCTCGGGGGTGCCGACGCTCCACGTGCTGATCAGGACCTGGCCGACGCCGGGACGGTACAGGTCGGGGCGGGCCTCGGGGTGCGCGACGGCGTTCATGACGGGTCTCCTCCTGCTCGATTCCGATGACCCGACTCTCCTACCTCAACCTTGGTCGAGGTCAAGGGGCTTCGCCGTGCGAGACTGCGCGTCATGAACCTCCGCCCCGCCACCCGTGCCGAACTCCCCGCCGTGCTCGCCCTCCTCGCCGACGAGGAACGCGTCGTCGACCCGGCCTCGGTCCGGATCACCGAGGCGTACGAGCGGGCCTTCGCGGACATCCAGGCCGATGCCCGCAACGAACTGCTGGTGCTGGCCGGCCCGGACGGCGTGATCCTCGGCTGCCTCCAGGCCACCTACATCCCGGGGCTCGGCAAGGGCGGCGCCGAGCGGGCGCTGATCGAGGCGGTCCGGATCCGGGCCGACCGCAGGGGCGCGGGCCTGGGCCGCCGGCTGATGGAGCTGGCGGCGGACCGGGCCCGGGGGCGCGGCTGCGCCCTCGTCCAGCTCACCAGCGGCAAGGGGCGCGCCGACGCCCACCGCTTCTACGCCTCACTGGGGTACGCGCGCAGCCACGAGGGCTTCAAGCTCGCCCTCTGAGCCGGCTCCCGTCCACTGATCCCTTCAGCCTGACTGAACGTTCCGGACAAGCAGATCTAAGTGGACCTGAACGATGGCATCCGCCCAGACTGCTTTCCATGAGCACTCCAGGAACGCACCGCCCCTTCGGCCGCTCCCTCTGCGCGATGGTGACTCCGTTCACCGACTCCGGCGCCCTCGACCTCGACGAGGCGGCGAAGCTGGCCGCCCGGCTGCTCGGGGAGGGCTGCGACGGCCTGGTCCTCAACGGCACCACCGGGGAGTCCCCGACCACCACGGACGCCGAGAAGGCGGCGCTGATCCGGGTGGTGCGGGAGGCGGTCGGCCCGGCCCCGGCGCTCGTCGCGGGCGTCGGCACGGCCGACACCCGGCACACCGTGGAGCTGGCCCGCCAGGCGGAGGAGGCAGGGGCGGACGGCCTGCTGGTGGTGACGCCGTACTACAGCCGCCCGCCGCAGGACGCGGTCGCCGCCCACTTCCTGAAGGTCGCGGACGCCGCCGGGCTCCCCGTGATGGTCTACGACATCCCCGGCCGCACCGGGACCCGTATCGAGCCCGCGACCATGCGCCGGCTCGCCGGGCACCCGCGGATCACGGCCGTGAAGGACTGCTCGTACGACCTCCTGACCGCGGCCCGGCTGATCGCCGAGACCGGGCTCGCGTACTACTCCGGCAGCGAGGAGCTGAACCTGCCGCTGTACGCGGTCGGCGGCGCCGGCTACGTCAGCACGGTCGCCAACGTGGCGCCGCGCCCGCTGGCCGCCGTCCTCGACGCGTACGACGCCGGTGACACCGCCCTGGCCGCCCGGCTGCACGCCCGGACGCTGCCCCTCGTCGAGGGGATGATGAACGCGGGCCTGCCGGGCACGGTCACCGCGAAGGCCCTCCTGGGCGGCCCGGTCCGGGACCCGCTGCTGCCCGCCGGCCCGGAGACGGCCGACGGGCTGCGCGCCCTGCTCGACGAGCTGCTTCAGCCGGAGTCGACGGTGGAGGTGCGTCCGAGGATCGCGGCGTGCTCCAGCACGTCCTCCAGCGGGTCGTCGATCTGACCCGTGTGCAGGGTGAGGCTGGGGCCGTTGGTCACGGTCGGTCCGTTGTGCGTGTGCGTCTCGTCCGCCCGGGCGGCGCCCGCCGGCAGCAGCACCGCCGCCGCCGCGAGCACCCCCGCGACCATCGGCTTCGTCCTCATGTCGGCTCCTCGCCTCGTCTCTCGGTGGAGCACCGCGCTCCCCCCGAGAGACAACGCTCGGTGAGGGCCGTCAGTTGTGGCTGTGCAGGATGTCGTTGAGGCCGCCCCAGACCGCGTTGTTCGGGCGGGCCTCGACGGCGCCGGTGACCGAGTTGCGGCGGAAGAGGATGTTGGAGGCGCCGGAGAGGTCACGGGCCTTCACGACCTGGCCGTCGGGCATGGTGACCCGGGTGCCGGCGGTGACGTACAGACCGGCCTCGACGACGCACTCGTCGCCGAGCGCGATGCCGACGCCGGCCTCGGCGCCGACGAGGCAGCGCTCGCCGATGGAGATGACGACGTTGCCGCCGCCGGAGAGGGTGCCCATGGTGGAGGCGCCGCCGCCGATGTCGGAGCCGTCGCCGACGACGACGCCGGCGGAGATGCGGCCCTCGACCATGGAGGTGCCGAGGGTGCCGGCATTGAAGTTGACGAAGCCCTCGTGCATGACGGTGGTGCCGGCGGCGAGGTGGGCGCCGAGGCGGACGCGGTCGGCGTCGGCGACGCGGACGCCGGCGGGCACGACGTAGTCGGTCATGCGGGGGAACTTGTCGATCGAGGTGACCTGGAGGTGCAGGCCCTCGGCGCGGGCGTTGAGCCGCACCTTCTCGATGTCGTCGACGGCGACGGGGCCGAGCGAGGTCCAGGCGACGTTGGCGAGCAGGCCGAAGACGCCGTCCAGGCTCTGGCCGTGCGGCTTCACCAGGCGGTGGCTCAGCAGGTGGAGGCGGAGGTAGGCGTCGTGGGCGTCGAGCGGCTTCTCGTCGAGCGAGCCGATGACGGTGTGGACGGCGACCACCTCGACGCCCCGGCGGGCGTCCACGCCGAGGGCCTTGGCGGCACCCTCGCCGAGGGCGTTCACCGCCTCGTCCGGGGAGAGCCGCGTGGTGCCGGCCGGGCCGGGCTCCTCGGTGAGCTCGGGGGCGGGGAACCAGGTGTCGAGGACGGTGCCGTCACCGGCGATGGTGGCGAGGCCGGCGGCGACGGCGCCGGTGGTGCGAGAAGCAGTGGTGGTCATGACGGAAAACCTAACGGTCGGGCCCTGGCCCGGGCCAACCGGTCTCAGGTGACGGTCGGCCCGCCCGGAGCATCCGACAAGCCCCCGGTCCGCTCCTTCGGCTCTTCGTTCAGGATCCGGGCGATCATCTCGGCCGCGTACGCCTCGTCGTACGGCGCGCCGGTGAGCAGCACCTGGAGGCCGATGCCGTCCACGAGGGCGATCAGGGCGCGGGCGGTGGTCCGCCCGGTGTGCGGGGCGACGGCGGCGACGACCTCCTCCGTCCATTCGGCGGCGACGGGCCGGAGCGCGGGCCTGCGCAGGGCGGCGAGGTAGAGCTCGTACTCCAGCTCCACCTGGCCCCGCTCGGCCGTGAGCCACTTCCCGAGGAGCCGGGCGAGCGCGTGGGCGAGCGCCTCCCCCTCACGCGGGGTCGCGCCGCGCAGTTCCTCGGCGAGACCGGCGTTGACCTGGCGCAGGGCGGCGACGAGGAGTTCGTCGAGGGAGCCGAAGTGGTACGTGGTCGAGCCCAGCGGCACGTCGGCCTCGGCGGCGACGGTGCGGTGGCTCAGCCCGCCGATCCCGTCGCGCCGCATCACCCGCAGGGCGGCGTCGACGATCCGCTCGCGCCGCTCGGGGTCGTACCTCCTGGCCCGCGCCATCAGTGCGCCCCGCCAAGGTTGAGCACGGCGACCCCGGCGACGATGAGGACGATCCCGGCGATCTTGGCGAGGCTCAGGGTCTCGCCGAGGAAGAGGATCCCGATGCCGGCGACGGCCGCGGTGCCGACCCCGGACCAGATCGCGTAGGCGGTGCCGACCTGGAGGGTCTTGAGCGCCTGGGCGAGCAGCGCGAAGGCGATGACGTACCCGACCCCGGTGACGATCGAGGGCCAGAGCCTGGAGAAGCCCTCGCTGAACTTCATGGAGGTGGTGGCGATGATCTCGGCCGCGATGGCCCCGGCGAGCAGTCCGTAACCCATGTGTACGAGGGTACACATCGTTGCGTACGGATGTACACAACGGTCCCCTATACCGTATGGCGCATGACCTATCCCCCTGGGCCGTACGGGTACGGCTACGCTCCCGTGCCACCCCCGCCGAAGCCCGGGGTGATACCCCTGGCGCCGCTCGACCTGAACCACGTGCTGGCGGGCGCCTTCGCCGCGTACCGCCGCCACTGGAAGGTGCTGCTCGGCATCACCCTGGCCGCCTACACGGTGGCCGGCGCGGTGATGCTCGGCGTGGGCGCGGCCGTCTGGGCCGCCTTCGCCGACGGGTACGAACGCTGGGTGGACTCCCCCACCGCCGGGGATCCCGGGCTCTCGGACATCGCGCCGCTCTTCGTCGGCCTCGGCTCCCTCTGGCTGGCCTGCGCGCTGGGGATGCTGCTGGCGACGGGTCTGCTGCACGCCGCCGTCGCGGTCGTGGTCCAGGAGGCCGTGCTCGGGCGTCCGATCGGCTTCGGGACGGTGTGGCGCCGGGCGTGGGCGCGGCTCGGCTCGGTGTTCGGCTCGATCGTCCTGTCGGCGCTGGCCGCCCTCGTCCCGATGCTGCTCTTCCTGGTCGGCCTCTGCTTCATGCTGGGCGCGATGATCGCGAGCATCGCGGCGAGCAAGGGCGGGGACGCGGGCGGTGTCGGGTGGGGGCTCACCGGTCTGCTCTTCCTGCTCCTGAGCCTCGCAACGATGCCGTTCGCCGTGTGGATCTGGGTGAAGTTCAGCCTCGCCCCGACCGCCGCCGTCGTCGAGTCGGCCGGCGCCCTGACCGCCATGCGCCGCTCTGCGGAGCTGGTCCGCGGCTCCTGGTGGCGGATCTTCGGCTACACGCTGGTGATGATGCTGATCGTCGGCGGCGTCTCGTTCGTGGTGCAGATGTGCCTGTCGCTGGTGAGCCAGTTCTCCCTCTTCGCCGCCCCGCTCGCCCAGCACGCCACCCCCGGCACCCTCTTCCTGGCCGCCGGCACCCACGCGGTCGTCCTCGCCCTGCTCCAGCTGCTGACCCAGGCCCTGCTCGGCCCGCTCCAGCCCCTGGCGTCCGGCCTCCTCTACGTCGACCAGCGCATCCGCCGGGAGAACCTGGGCCCGGTCCTGGCCCAGGCCGCCGCCTGACCCGACCTGACATACCCGGTACGCGGAAGAGGCCCCCGGCGCATGCCGGGGGCCTCTTCTCACACGCGTGCGTCACTCAGACGTTGAAGCCCAGCGCGCGAAGCTGCTCGCGGCCGTCGTCGGTGATCTTGTCCGGGCCCCACGGGGGCATCCAGACCCAGTTGATCCGCAGCTCGCTGACGATGCCGTCGGTGGCGGAGCGGGCCTGGTCCTCGATGACGTCCGTCAGCGGACAGGCCGCCGAGGTCAGGGTCATGTCGAGCGTCGCGATGTTCGCGTCGTCGATGTGGATCCCGTAGATCAGGCCGAGGTTGACCACGTCGATGCCCAGCTCGGGGTCGACGACGTCGTACAGCGCCTCGCGGACTTCTTCCTCGGAGGCCGGCTTCATCGTGGCCTCGATGTTCTCGGTCATGCCGACTTCCTCACAGACTTCTGGTCGTCTCCGCCCAGGGCCTGGGCGGTCGCGTCCTTCCACGCCATCCAGCTGAGCAGCGCGCACTTCACCCGTGCCGGGTACTTGGAGACACCGGCGAACGCGACCGCGTCCTCCAGGATCTCCTCCATGGCGTCGTCCGGCTCGATCTGGCCCTTGGACTGCATCAGCTCCAGGAAGGCGCCCTGGATCTTCTGCGCCTCGGCCAGCTCCTTGCCGACGAGCAGCTCGTTGAGGACGGAGGCCGACGCCTGGCTGATGGAGCAGCCCTGGCCCTCGTACGAGACGTCCTCGATGCGCTCGCCGTCGTACTTCACGCGGAGCGTGATCTCGTCGCCGCACGTCGGGTTGACGTGGTGCACCTCGGCGTCGCCGTCCCGCAAGCCCCGCCCGTGCGGGTGCTTGTAGTGGTCCAGGATGACGTCCTGGTACATCGAATCCAGCTTCACAGGTCAGCCGCCCTATCCGAAGAAGTTACGGACGTGCTCCAGCCCCTCGACGAGGGCGTCGACCTCGGCCGGGGTGGAGTACAGATAGAACGACGCCCGCGTGGTCGCAGGAATTCCGTACCGGAGGCAGACCGGCCGCGCGCAGTGGTGGCCGACCCGGACCGCGATGCCCTGCTCGTCGAGGACCTGGCCCACGTCGTGCGGGTGGATGTCGCCGAGCGTGAAGGAGATCGCCGCGCCGCGGTCCTCGGCCGTGTTGGGGCCGATGATCCGCAGGTCCGGGACCTCCTGGAGGCGGCGGACGGCGTACTCGGTGATCGCGTGCTCGTGGCGCGCGATGTTCTCCATGCCGATCGCCGACAGGTAGTCCACGGCCGCGCCGAGGCCGACGGCCTGGGCGATCGGGGGCGTACCCGCCTCGAACTTGTGCGGGGCCGGCGCGTAGGTGGAGGAGTGCATCGAGACGGTCTCGATCATCTCGCCGCCGCCGAGGAAGGGCGGGAGGTCCTCCAGGAGCTCCTGCCGTCCCCACAGCACGCCGATGCCGGTCGGGCCGCACATCTTGTGGCCGGTGAAGGCCACGAAGTCGGCCTGGAGCGCCTGCACGTCCAGGACCTGGTGCGGGGCCGCCTGCGAGGCGTCGATGCAGACGAGCGCACCGACCTCCTGGGCGCGCCGGACGATGGTCTCGACCGGGTTCTGGGTGCCGAGCAGGTTGGAGACCAGCGTGAAGGAGACGATCTTCGTCTTCTCCGTGATGACCTCGTCGATGTTCGACAGGTCGAGACGGCCGTCGTCGGTGAGGCCGAACCACTTCAGCTTCGCGCCGGTGCGCTGCGAGAGCAGCTGCCACGGGACGATGTTGGAGTGGTGCTCCATCTCCGTGATGGCGATCTCGGTCTCGTGGTCCACGCGGTAGGGCTCGTCGGCCCAGCCCAGCATGTTGGCCACGAGGTTGAGCGACTCGGAGGCGTTCTTGGTGAAGATCACCTCGTTGCGGCTCGGCGCGTTGATGAAGGCGGCGACCTTGTCGCGGGCGCCCTCGTACAGCGCGGTGGCCTCCTCGGCGACCGTGTAGACGCCGCGGTGGACGTTGGCGTTGTGCCGCTCGTAGTAGGTGTTGAGCGCGTCGAGGACCTGGCGCGGCTTCTGCGAAGTCGCCGCGGAGTCCAGGTACACGATCTTCTTGCCGTCGTGGACCGTGCGATCCAGGAGCGGGAAGTCCTTGCGGATCGCCTCGGTGTCGAGGAGGCCGGTCAGCCCCTGATGGGCGGAAGTCACGCGGATGCGCCACCCTTCACGTACTTGTCGTAGCCCTCGTTCTCCAGCTGGTCGGCGAGCTCGGCGCCGCCGGACTCGACGATGCGGCCGTTCGCGAACACGTGCACGAAGTCGGGCTTGATGTAGCGCAGGATGCGCGTGTAGTGGGTGATGAGGAGGGTGCCGACCTCACCGGACTCGCGGACGCGGTTGACGCCCTCGGAGACGATGCGCAGCGCGTCGACGTCGAGGCCGGAGTCGGTCTCGTCCAGGATCGCGATCTTCGGCTTGAGGAGCTCCAGCTGGAGGATCTCGTGGCGCTTCTTCTCGCCGCCGGAGAAGCCCTCGTTCACGTTGCGCTCGGCGAAGGCCGGGTCCATGGAGAGCTTCTCCATGGCCTCGCGGACCTCCTTCACCCAGGTGCGGAGCTTGGGGGCCTCGCCGCGGATGGCGGTGGCGGAGGTGCGCAGGAAGTTGGAGACCGAGACACCGGGGACCTCGACCGGGTACTGCATGGCGAGGAACACGCCGGCGCGGGCGCGCTCGTCGACGGACATCTCCAGGACGTCCTCGCCGTCGAGGGTGACGGTGCCGCCGGTGATCGTGTACTTGGGGTGGCCCGCCAGGGAGTACGCCAGGGTCGACTTGCCGGAGCCGTTGGGGCCCATGACCGCGTGGGTCTCACCCTGCTTGATGGTCAGGTCGACGCCCTTGAGGATCTCGCGGGGGCCGTTCTCCGCCTCGACGGAGACGTGCAGGTCGTGGATTTCGAGCGTTGCCATGGGTGACTCAGGACTCCTGGGTGACGGAGACGAGCACATCGTCCCCTTCGATCTTTACGGGGTACACGGGGACGGGGCGCGTCGCGGGAAGGCCGGACGGCTTGCCGGTGCGGAGGTCGAAGCTGGAACCGTGCAGCCAGCACTCGATGGCGCAGTCCTCGACCTCGCCCTCCGAGAGGGAGACGTTGGCGTGCGAGCAGATGTCGTTGATCGCGAACACCTCGCCCTCGGTGTGGACGACCGACACCGGCGTGCCGTCGACCTCGACCCGCTTCGGGGTGTCGGCCTCCAGCTCGCTCAGCGCGCAGACTCGGACGAAGGCCATCAGACGGTGGCCTCCAGCTCGGCCTCGACCTTGGCGATCAGGCGCTCCTCGACGTCGGGCAGGCCGATCTGCTGGACCAGCTCGGCGAAGAAGCCGCGGACGACGAGGCGGCGGGCCTCGGTCTCCGTGATGCCGCGGGCCATCAGGTAGAAGAGCTGCTCGTCGTCGAAGCGGCCGGTGGCGGAGGCGTGGCCGGCGCCGGCGATCTCGCCGGTCTCGATCTCCAGGTTCGGCACGGAGTCGACCCGGGCGCCGTCGGTGAGGACCAGGTTCCGGTTGAGCTCGTAGGTGTCGGTGCCCTCGGCGGCGGCCTGGATGAGGACGTCACCGATCCAGACCGCGTGCGCGTCCTGGCCCTGCAACGCGCCCTTGTAGGCCACGTTGGAGGTGCAGTGCGGGGTGTTGTGGTCGACCAGGAGGCGGTGCTCCTGGTGCTGGCCGGCGTCGGTGAAGTACAGGCCGAAGAGCTCGGCCTGGCCGCCGGGGGCGGAGTAGCTGACGCGCGGGTGGAGGCGGACGACGTCACCGCCGAAGGTGACGACGACCGACTTGAAGGAGGCGTCCCGGCCGAGCAGCGCGTTGTGCTGCGCGACGTGGACGGCGTCCTTGTCCCAGTCCTGGACGGAGACGACGGTGAGCTTGGCGCCGTCGCCGACGACGAAGTCGACGTTGGCGGCGAGCACCGCGTCACCGGTGTGGTCGATGACGACGACGGCCTCGGCGAAGGCGCCGAGCTCGATCACCTGGTGGCCGAAGGCGACGCCGCCCTGTCCGTGCACGGCGACGCGGATCGGCTCGTCGAGGACGGCCTCCTTGGCGACGGTGACGACCGACGCCTTCTCGAAGGAGGAGTACGCCTGGGCGGCGACGCGGTCGACGGGCGTGCCGGCCTTGCGGAGGCGCTCGTCGTCGCGGCCGACGGTCTCCACGGTGACGCCCTCGGGGGCCTCGATCTCGACCCGGACGCCCTCGCCGGTGGCGACGGCGGTGCCGTCGTGCAGACCGCGCAGACGGGCGAGCGGGGTGAAGCGCCACTCCTCCTCGCGGCCGTGCGGGACGGGGAAGTCCGCGACGTCGAACGAGGGCGGGGCGCTCATGCGCGTGGCGACGGTGGACTCGGCGGCCACCGCGATCGAGCCGGCGGTGGTGGAGCCCGCCGGGATGTTCTGAGCCTCAGCCATGGCTGTCGTCTTGCTCTCTTCCTGCGTAAAGAATCAGTCGCTGCGGTACGGAGGGGCGGAGGCGCTTAGCCGACCGCGCCTTCCATCTGCAGCTCGATCAGCCGGTTCAGCTCCAGCGCGTACTCCATCGGCAGCTCCTTGGCGATCGGCTCGACGAAGCCGCGGACGATCATCGCCATGGCCTCCTGCTCGGTCAGGCCGCGCTGCATCAGGTAGAAGAGCTGGTCCTCGGAGACCTTGGAGACGGTGGCCTCGTGGCCCATGGTCACGTCGTCCTCGCGCACGTCCACGTAGGGGTACGTGTCGGAGCGGGAGATCGTGTCGACGAGCAGGGCGTCGCAGAGCACGTTGGACTTGGCGCCGGGGGCGCCCTCGCCGATCTCGATGAGGCCGCGGTAGGAGGTACGGCCGCCGCCGCGCGCCACCGACTTGGAGACGATGGACGACGAGGTGTTCGGGGCCATGTGGACCATCTTGGCGCCGGCGTCCTGGTGCTGGCCCTCGCCCGCGAAGGCGATGGAGAGGGTCTCGCCCTTGGCGTGCTCGCCCATCAGGTAGACGGCCGGGTACTTCATGGTGACCTTGGAGCCGATGTTGCCGTCGACCCACTCCATGGTGGCGCCCTCGTAGGCGACGGCGCGCTTGGTCACCAGGTTGTAGACGTTGTTCGACCAGTTCTGGATCGTCGTGTAGCGGCAGCGGCCGCCCTTCTTCACGATGATCTCGACGACCGCGGAGTGCAGCGAGTCGGAGGAGTAGATCGGGGCGGTGCAGCCCTCGACGTAGTGGACGTAGGCGTCCTCGTCGACGATGATCAGCGTCCGCTCGAACTGGCCCATGTTCTCCGTGTTGATACGGAAGTAGGCCTGGAGCGGGATCTCGACGTGCACGCCCTTCGGCACGTAGATGAACGATCCGCCGGACCACACGGCCGTGTTCAGCGAGGCGAACTTGTTGTCGCCGACGGGGATGACGGTGCCGAAGTACTCCCGGAAGAGCTCCTCGTGCTCCTTCAGCGCGGTGTCGGTGTCGACGAAGATGACGCCCTGCTCCTCCAGGTCCTCGCGGATCTGGTGGTAGACGACCTCGGACTCGTACTGGGCCGCGACACCGGCGACGAGGCGCTGCTTCTCCGCCTCGGGGATGCCGAGCTTGTCGTACGTGTTCTTGATGTCCTCCGGCAGTTCCTCCCAGGAAGCGGCCTGCTTCTCGGTGGAGCGCACGAAGTACTTGATGTTGTCGAAGTCGATCCCGCCGAGGTCGGAGCCCCAGGTCGGCATGGGCTTCTTGCCGAAGAGCTTCAGCCCCTTGAGGCGGAGCTTCAGCATCCACTCGGGCTCGTTCTTCTTCGAGGAGATGTCGCGGACGACGTCCTCGTTCAGTCCGCGCTTGGCGGTGGCGCCGGCGGTGTCGGAGTCGGCCCAGCCGTACTCGTACCGACCCAGGCCCTCAAGCTCGGGGTGGCTGATCTCGGTGGTCATGCGGGCTTCCTCCCGGCCGTACTTGCGGATGCTGTCTCTGTGGTCTGCGGGGTGCTGTGCGGGATGAACGTCGTGCAGACGCCGTCGCCATGGGCGATCGTGGCCAGGCGCTGGACGTGCGTTCCCAGGAGGCGGGAGAAGATCTCCGTCTCCGCCTCGCACAGCTGTGGGTACTGCTCGGCGACGTGGGCGACCGGGCAGTGGTGCTGGCAGAGCTGCTCGCCGACCGGCGCGTTGCGCGCAGTCGCAGCGTACCCGTCCGCCGTCAGGGCCTTGGCCAGCGCCTCGGCCCGCCGTTCGGGCTCGACCGCCTCGACCGCCTCCCGGTAGGACGCGGCCTGGGCCTCGATCCGGTCGCGGGCGAAGGCGGCGACGGCGGCCTCTCCTCCGGCGTTGCGCTCGATCCAGCGGAGCGCCTCGACGGCGAGGGAGTCGTACGACTGGTCGAAGGCGTCCCGGCCGCAGTCGGTGAGGGCGAAGACCTTGGCGGGGCGGCCGCGGGTGCGGGCCCCGTAGACGCGCTTCTCGCGCGCCTCGACGACCTGCTCGGCGACCAGCGCGTCGAGGTGCCGGCGGACGGCGGCCTGGGTGAGGCCGAGCCGCTCGGCGAGATCGGCGACGGTGGACGGCCCGTGGTCCAGGATGGACCGCGCGACCCGGTTGCGTGTGGACCGCTCT
The DNA here is from genome assembly GCF_042754585.1 of Streptomyces sp. NPDC059201. Classification (NCBI taxonomy): domain Bacteria; kingdom Bacillati; phylum Actinomycetota; class Actinomycetes; order Kitasatosporales; family Streptomycetaceae; genus Streptomyces; species Streptomyces sp. NPDC059201. The sequence continues at coordinate 942,668 of NZ_JBHZBB010000002.1, read as the reverse complement.
CGGGTCGCGAGTTCCTCCGCAGGAGCCGCGCCAAGGTTTTTCACAACGCCATTGTTGCGTAATTAATCAGGCAGTGACAAGCCACACCCGAACCGGCCACGATGGCGTGCATCACTCAGGTAAGGCTTACCTGACCTGCGGAAACGATCATTCGTGGGATGAATCGAGGCCCCGCTCAGGCCGTCCCGTGAACCAGTACGCGCCTCCCACCAGCACTCCTCCGCCCACGATGTTGCCCGGAACGGTGAAGAGGAGGTTGTGCGCCAGGTCCCCAAAACCGGCCGTCCCGTCGAGGATCGCCATCGAGAACAGCGCCATGTTCGCCACACAGTGCTCGAAACCCACCGCCACGAACACCAGCACCGGCAGCCACAGCACGAAGATCTTGGCGCCGTCCCCCTTCGCCCGGGAGAACATCCACACCCCGAGGCAGACCAGCATGTTGCAGAGCACCGCCCGCCAGAACAGCTGACCGCCGTCCAGCGCCTCCTTCCCCTCCACCAGCTCCGCCAGCATCGCCCGCGCCGACGGCGCCGACAGCACCCCCGAGGCGTGCGCCATCGCGCCCAGCAGGAAGGCCCCCACGAAGTTCCCGGCCAGCGAGAGCGCCCAGCTCCCCACCAGGTCCCGCACCCCCGTCCGCCCCGCCAGCGCGCCCAGCAGCATCATCATCACGTTGCTGGTGAAGAGCTGCGCCCCGGCGAACATCACGGTGGTCAGCGCGATCGGGAAGACCATCCCCTCCAGCAGCTTCACCACCGGAGAGCCCTGCGCCACGAAGGGCGAGACCGCCACCAGCAGCAGCACCTCCCCCACGGCGATGTACGCCCCCGCCAGCACCGCCGACACCGCGTAGCGGCCCGGTCTGCGGAGCTCGTGCGCCTTGTGCGCGGCCTGCCCGGCCGCCTCGTGGAGGTTCTGCGCCACACTGATCACCCCTACGACGCTAGGCCCGCCCGACCGCCCGAAACGCACGTAAAGGTCCCGTCCGTGCCGGACCCGGGCCCCGGGCCGACGGGACCTTCGCCCCCTCTCCTAGACTTCCCGGCATGCGAAACGAGTCCGCCGACGGCGCCGACACCGCCGTCCGCGTCCGCGGTCTGGTCAAGCGGTACGGCACCAAGACCGCCGTCGACGGCCTCGACCTCGACGTGCGCACCGGCACCGTCACCGCCGTCCTGGGCCCCAACGGCGCCGGCAAGACCACCACGATCGAGACCTGCGAGGGCTACCGGCGGCCGGACGCCGGCACCGTCCGCGTCCTCGGCCTCGACCCGGTCGCCGACGCCGCCGCGCTGCGCCCCCGGGTCGGCGTGATGCTCCAGTCCGGCGGCGTCTACTCCGGCGCCCGCGCCGACGAGATGCTCCGCCACATGGCGAGGCTGCACGCCCACCCGCTCGACGTCGACGCCCTGATCGAGCGCCTCGGCCTCGGCTCCTGCGGCCGTACGAGCTACCGGCGGCTCTCCGGCGGCCAGCAGCAGCGGCTCGCCCTCGCCATGGCCGTCGTCGGCCGCCCCGAGCTGGTCTTCCTGGACGAGCCCACCGCCGGTCTCGACCCACAGGCCCGCCGCGCCACCTGGGACCTCGTCCGCGAGCTGCGCTCCGACGGCGTCACCACCGTCCTCACCACCCACTTCATGCAGGAGGCCGAGGAGCTGGCCGACGACGTCGCCATCGTCGACGCCGGCCGGGTCGCCGCCCAGGGCAGCCCCGAGCAGCTCTGCCGCGGCGGCGCCGAGAACACCCTCCGCTTCGGCGGCCGCCCCGGCCTCGACCTCGGCTCCCTGCTCAAGGCGCTCCCGGACGGCACCGAGGCCGCCGAGCCGCTCCCCGGCACGTACCGCATCACCGGCACCGTCGACCCCCAGCTGCTCGCCACCGTCACCACCTGGTGCGCCCAGCACGGCGTCATGCCCGACCGCATCTCGGTCGAACGCCACACCCTCGAAGACGTTTTCCTGGAGCTGACCGGCAAGGAGCTGAGGTCGTGAGCGCAGGTACCTACTCCCCGAGGCCGGGGGCCGCGCCCGTCGGGCGGATGATCGCGGCGCAGACCGCGCTGGAGACGCGGATGCTGCTCCGCAACGGCGAGCAGCTCCTCCTCACGGTGATCATCCCGTCCCTGCTCCTGGTGCTGTTCTCGACCGTCGACATCGTCGACACCGGCGACGGCGAGGCCGTCGACTTCCTGGCGCCCGGCGTCCTCGCGCTCGCCGTGATGTCCACCGCCTTCACCGGCCAGGCCATCGCCACCGGCTTCGAGCGCCGCTACGGCGTCCTCAAGCGGCTCGGCGCCTCCCCGCTGCCCCGCTGGGCCCTGATGACCGCCAAGACGCTCGCCGTCCTGGTCACCGAGGTCCTCCAGGTCGCCCTGCTGACCGCCATCGCGCTCGGCCTCGGCTGGTCCCCGCAGGGCAACCCGCTGACCGTCCTGCTCCTGCTGGTCCTCGGCACCGCCGCCTTCTCCGGGCTCGGGCTGCTCATGGCCGGCACGCTCAAGGCCGAGGCCACCCTCGCCGCCGCCAACCTGGTCTTCCTGCTGCTCCTGGTCGGCGGCGGGGTGATCGTCCCGCTGGAGAAGTTCGGCGCGGCCGGGGACGTCCTGGCGCTGCTGCCGATCTCCGCCCTCTCCGACGGCCTGAGGGACGTCCTCCAGGGCGGCGCGGGCATGCCGGGGGGAGACGTCCTGATCCTCGCCGTCTGGGCCGTCCTGGGGCTGGGAGCGGCCGCTCGCCTCTTCCGCTGGGAGTAGCCGGACCGACCCAGAGGGTGACGTGTCCCGACAAGGCACCCCTCGTGAAAGCGTGCACAAGCCCGCGCCTACGATAGGGCCCGTGCTGACCCCCCTCGCCTTCATCGCCCAGCGCTGGACCCCGTCCCCCCGGATCCTCCGGCGTGCCGCGCTCTCCGCCGTCGTGATGAGCGTGCTCATCATCGTCACGGGGGGCGCTGTCCGGCTGACCGGATCCGGTCTCGGCTGCGACACCTGGCCCAAGTGCACCGACGACAGCCTCTTCGCCACGCCCGAGCAGGGCCTCCACGGGGCCATCGAGTTCGGCAACCGGATGCTGACGTACGTCCTGTCGGCGGCCGTCGGCTGGGCGATCATCGCCGCCCGGTCGACCAAGCCGTGGCGGCGGAACCTCACCCGCTGGGGCTGGGCGCAGTTCTGGATCGTGATGAGCAACGCCGTGCTCGGCGGCATCACCGTCTGGATGGGCCTCAACCCCTGGACGGTGGCCGGCCACTTCCTGGCCGCGAACGCGCTGCTCACCGTCGCCGTGATCACCTGGCACCGGTCCGGCGAGGGCGACACGCCCGCGCGCCCGCGCGTGCCCAAGCCGGTACGGAAGCTGTCCTGGGCGATCGCGATCGTCTCGGGTCTGCTGATCGCGCTCGGCACGACGGTGACCGGCGCGGGCAAGCACGCGGGCGACAGCAGCGATGTGCCCCGCATGCCGTGGGACTGGACGGACGCCGCCCATCTGCACGCCATCGCCGCCTGGGTCGTCTGCGCCCTCGCCGTCGCGATGTGGCTGGTCCTGCGCGTGGTCGACGCCCCGGACGACACCCGCGCCCGCGCCCGCGACCTGCTGATCGTGCTGATCGCGCAGGGCGGCGTGGGCTACCTCCAGTACTTCACCGGCGTCCCGGAGCTCCTGGTCGGCGCCCACATGCTCGGCTCCTCGCTGATGTGGATCGCCGTGGTGCGCCTGGCCCTGAGCCTGCGCGAGCGCCCGCTGCCCTCCGCCGAGATCCCGGCCCAGGCCGACCCGGAGCTCGCCACGGCGTGAGCCCGGCTCCTCATCCCAGCCGGTAGACCCGCGTCGCGTTCTCCGCGGCCAGCATCGCCGCGACCCGCTGGGCGTCGGTACGGGACCAGGCACCGTCCAGGACCCAGGCGCCCAGCACCCGGCCGAGGGCGGCGCGGAAGGAGCTGGCGGCGACGACGTGCAGCTCGGGCAGGCCGCGGGCGCCGCTGGAGTAGAGCAGCTTGCCGAAGGGGGCCAGCTCCAGGACCTCGGCGAGGACGTCCGCCGCCCGCGCCCCGGTGTGCGCCAGGGCGGCGCCCAGGTCCGCGTACACGTGCGGGAAGATCCCCGCCATCCGCGCCGCCGAGCGGTGGTGGGGCGAGCCGTGGAGCAGGACGAGGTCCGCGCCGAGCCCGGCCGTGGCGGCGGCGAATCCGGTCAGTCCCGCCGGGTCCCGGTCCCCCGTGTGCAGTTGGAGCGGCCGCCCCGCGCCCACCGCGATCCACAGCAGGCGGCGCAGCAGCACCGGGGAGTCGAGGGGTCCGCCGGTGGGCCGGTCGGCGAGCCAGCGCCCGGCGGCGCGGCGGGTCTCGACCCGCCCGGGGGGCTCGGGGTCGGCGGGGAGGCCGCAGCGCAGGGCGGAGACCGAGGAGAAGGCCACGGAGTGCACGGCGGCGTCCTGGACGGCCTCGGTGAGGTTGGCGAGGAAGGCGTCGACGGTGCCGGAGGTGTCGGCGACCTGTTCGGCGAGGGGTTCGAGCCGGACGATCTCGTGGGCGCGGGCCTCGCCCGCTGCGGCCAGCTCGGCGGGCCCCGTGAGGTCTCCGGGGAGGCCGGTGTCGACGAGGTACGTGGCGATGCCGGCGGCCCGCAGCAGTCGGCGGCCGGTCTCGGCGACGCCGAGCTCGCGGCGCCGGGCGAGGTAGCGGGCCGGCGGGCAGTGCGGTTCGAGGCCCAGGAGGGGCGGGCACCAGCGCCGTACGGCGAAGCCCGTCTGGGTGTCGAAGAAGGTGGTGCCGGAGGCCGGGAAGGCGGCGGCCGGGCCGAGGTGGGCCTCGAAGGTGCCGAGGCCCAGCTCCGTCCGGAGCACCCCGTGGCAGTACTGGTCCACCAGGCGCGGCGTGTCGATCATCTCGGGGGGCTCCCTGCGTGGGCGTGTCTCCACACGTCCTAACGGGTGAGCCCCGTGCGAGGTTGTTGCCTCCGCCGATGACTACGTCCGGTCACCGGGACCGGTGCCGTCGCCGGTTCAGGCGTTGGCGGGGCCGCCGATCTGGATCCCGGCCATCCGGGTCCACTCGTAGGGGCCGGTGACGACCTTGGCGGCGAACTCGCCGTCGAACTCGTCGTGCAGGGTGAGCTCGGCCTGCTCGGCGGCCTGCTGGGCGATCGCGTGGGTGGGGGCCACCAGGTCGCCCCAGCCGCCGTCCTCGCCGACGAGGACGATCCGGGTGCCGGCCTGGCCGATGTGGGCGAGCTGGCCCTCGACGCCGCCGTGGTCCTTGCCGAAGGCGCGGATCTCCTTGGCCAGCTTGGCCGCCTTGCGCGCGTCGCGCGGGGCGACGGCGGTGGTGTCTTCCTTGGTGTCTGCCATGACAAGGATGCTACCGAGGGGTAGATCGACTGACGACGGCCGGGCCGCGTGGGACAGCCCACACGACCCGGCCGTCGGAGCCGGAGGACGTCAGCGGAGGAAGGGGTCCACCGCGACCGCCACGAAGAGCAGCGACACGTAGGTGATGGACCAGTGGAAGAGGCGCATCTCCTTGAGCTTGCCGCCGGTGACCTCGGCCTTGGCGCGGTTGAGGAGGCCGTGTGCCTCCCACAGCCACCAGCCGCCGGTGGCCAGGGCGACGGCGGTGTAGAACCAGCCGGTGTAGCCCAGCGGGGTGAGCAGCAGCGAGACCGCGACCATGACCCAGCTGTAGAGGACGATCTGCTTGGCGACGACCTTGTTGGAGGCGACGACGGGCAGCATGGGCACGCCCACGCGCGCGTAGTCCTCCTTCACCTTCATCGACAGCGGCCAGTAGTGCGGCGGCGTCCAGAAGAAGATGACCATGAAGAGGATGACGGCGGCCCAGGACATCGAGTTCGTGACCGAGGACCAGCCGATGAGGACGGGCATGCAGCCGGCGATGCCGCCCCAGACGATGTTCTGCGCGGTGCGCCGCTTCAGGATCATCGTGTAGATCACGACGTAGAAGAGGAGCGCGCCGAGCGAGAGCCAGGCGGAGAGCCAGTTGACGAGCAGGCCGAACCAGAGGGTGGAGACGACGGCGAGGCTGAGGCCGAAGACCAGGCCCTCGCGCGGCGAGACCATTCCGGTGACCAGCGGGCGCTGCGCGGTGCGGTCCATCAGCGCGTCGATGTCGCGGTCGATGTACATGTTGAGCGCGTTGGCGCCGCCCGCCGACAGGTAGCCGCCGAAGCAGGTGGCGAGCACCAGCCACAGGTCCGGCACGCCCTGCTCGGCGAGGAACATCACCGGAACGGTGGTGATGAGCAGCAGTTCGATGATCCGCGGCTTGGTCAGCGCAACGAATGCCTTGACGCGGGCCCCGAACGGCCGGTGGCCCCCCGGGCTGGGAGTCAAGACGACCCCTGCGGGTCGGGACTCGACGGCCGTCACGCACACCCCTGACAGAGAAATTCCCAGCAAGTTCCCCGGATAAAGGCGGGGTGAAACTTGCGCGTACCACGCCACTGTAGACGTTGCCCAGACACCGATCTTCGCGGGGGTGGGGTCGTGTTGGCGGGGCTCACTCTTCGGCGCGTATCAAGGGGCGGACACGGTTCGGCGCGCCGTTCGGGAGGCGAACCGCCACGGCCACCGGCACTCTTGCTCTGTCCGCTCATATGAGGGGCATGGACACGGAAAGAGGGGGCTTTTTCGGGGGTAGGCTCGACAACGCCGGTACACCCTCAGTCACCGGCTACAGACATGTGGAGAGGAGCCCTGACCCAGGGTGAGCACTAAGCCGACCACCACAGACCTCCAGTGGACCGAATTGGACCAGCGGGCCGTCGACACCGCCCGCATCCTGGCCGCGGACGCCGTACAGAAGGTCGGCAACGGCCATCCCGGTACGGCGATGAGCCTCGCGCCGGCCGCGTACACCCTCTTCCAGAAGGTGATGCGCCACGACCCGTCCGACCCCGAGTGGGTCGGCCGCGACCGGTTCGTGCTCTCCGCGGGCCACTCCTCCCTGACCCTCTACACCCAGCTGTACCTGGGTGGCTTCGGTCTGGAGCTGGACGACCTCAAGGCGTTCCGCACCTGGGGCTCGAAGACCCCGGGTCACCCGGAGTACGGCCACACGGCCGGCGTCGAGACCACCACGGGCCCGCTGGGCCAGGGCGTGGCGAACGCGGTGGGCATGGCGATGGCCGCCCGCTACGAGCGCGGTCTGTTCGACCCGGAGGCGGCCCCCGGCACCTCCCCCTTCGACCACAACGTCTACGTGATCGCCGGCGACGGCTGCCTCCAGGAGGGCATCTCCGCCGAGGCGTCCTCGCTCGCGGGCCACCAGAAGCTGGGCAACCTGGTCCTGCTGTGGGACGACAACCACATCTCGATCGAGGGCGACACGGAGACGGCCGTCTCCGAGGACACGCTGAAGCGGTACGAGGCGTACGGCTGGCACGTGCAGCGCGTGGAGCCGCAGGCCAACGGCGACCTGGACCCGGCCGGGCTGTACGCGGCGATCCGCGCGGCCGAGGCCGAGACCGGGCGTCCGTCGTTCATCGCGATGCGCTCGATCATCGCCTGGCCGGCGCCGAACGCGCAGAACACCGAGGCCGCGCACGGCTCGGCGCTCGGCGACGAGGAGGTCGCGGCCACCAAGCGCGTCCTGGGCTTCGACCCGGAGCAGAGCTTCGAGGTCACCGACGAGGTCATCGGCCACACCCGTGAGCTGGGCGACCGCGGCCGCGAGGCCCGTGCCGCGTGGGAGAAGCAGCTCGCCGAGTGGCGTACGGCCAACCCGGAGCGGGCCGCCGAGTTCGACCGGATCCAGGCGAACGAGCTGCCGGCCGGCTGGGAGGAGAGGCTCCCGGTCTTCGAGGCGGGCAAGAGCGTCGCCACCCGCGCCGCGTCGGGCAAGGTCCTCCAGGCGCTCGGCGAGGTCGTGCCGGAGCTGTGGGGCGGCTCGGCCGACCTCGCGGGCTCGAACAACACGACGATCGACAAGGCGTCGTCCTTCCTCCCCGAGGGCAACCCGCTGCCCGAGGCGAACCCGTACGGCCGCACGATCCACTTCGGCATCCGCGAGCACGCCATGGCCGCGGAGATGAACGGCATCGCGCTGCACGGCAACACCCGCATCTACGGCGGCACCTTCCTGGTCTTCTCGGACTACATGCGCAACGCGGTGCGCCTGTCGGCCCTGATGCACCTGCCGGTGACCTACGTGTGGACGCACGACTCGATCGGTCTCGGCGAGGACGGCCCGACCCACCAGCCGGTGGAGCACCTGGCCTCGCTGCGCGCGATCCCGGGCCTGAACGTGGTCCGTCCGGCCGACGCCAACGAGACGGCGATCGCCTGGCGCGAGATCATGAAGCGGCACACGCGTGAGTACCTGAAGGGCGCGCCGCACGGTCTGGCGCTCACCCGTCAGGGCGTGCCGACGTACGCGCCGAACGAGGACGCGGCCAAGGGCGGCTACGTGCTGTTCGACGCCGAGGGCGGCGAGCCGCAGGTCGTGATCGTCGCGACCGGCTCCGAGGTGCACCTGGCCGTCGAGGCCCGGGAGCGGCTCCAGGCCGGGGGCGTCCCGACCCGGGTGGTCTCGATGCCGTCGGTGGAGTGGTTCGAGGAGCAGGACCAGGCGTACAAGGACTCCGTCCTGCCGCCGTCGGTGAAGGCCCGGGTCGCGGTCGAGGCCGGTGTCGGTCTGACGTGGCACAAGTACGTCGGTGACGCGGGCCGGATCGTCTCGCTGGAGCACTTCGGTGCCTCGGCCGACGCCAAGGTCCTCTTCCGTGAGTTCGGTTTCACGCCGGAGGCCGTCGTGGCCGCCGCCCGGGAATCGCTGGACGCCGCCGCGCGCTGACGCGGATACGTACGACTTTTTGGAGATGCAACTCTCATGACAGACGCTCTCAAGCGCCTCTCCGACGAAGGCGTCGCGATCTGGCTGGACGACCTGTCGCGCAAGCGGATCACGTCCGGCAACCTGGCCGAGCTCATCGACCAGTCGCACGTGGTCGGTGTGACCACCAACCCGTCGATCTTCCAGAAGGCGATCACGTCGGGCGACGGTTACGAGCAGCAGCTCGCCGACCTGGCCGCCCGCAAGGTGACCGTGGACGAGGCCATCCGCATGATCACGACGGCGGACGTCCGCGACGCCGCCGACATCCTGCGCCCGGTCTTCGACGCGACCGACGGCCAGGACGGCCGGGTCTCCATCGAGGTCGACCCCCGTCTGGCCCACCACACGGCCCCGACCATCGCCGAGGCGAAGCAGCTCGCGTGGCTGGTGGACCGGCCGAACACGCTCATCAAGATCCCGGCGACGAAGGCCGGCCTGCCGGCGATCACCGAGGTCATCGGCCTCGGCATCAGCGTGAACGTGACGCTGATCTTCTCGCTGGAGCGCTACCGCGCGGTGATGGACGCCTACCTGGCGGGCCTGGAGAAGGCCCGCGAGCGCGGCCTCGACCTGTCGAAGATCCACTCCGTGGCGTCCTTCTTCGTGTCCCGCGTGGACACGGAGATCGACAAGCGCCTGGACGGCATCGGCACCGACGAGGCGAAGGCGCTCAAGGGCCAGGCGGCCCTGGCCAACGCGCGCCTGGCCTACGAGGCGTACGAGGAGGTCTTCTCGGACTCCTCGGAGCGCTGGGCGGCCCTGGACAAGGCGCAGGCCAACAAGCAGCGTCCGCTGTGGGCCTCGACCGGCGTCAAGGACCCGGCGTACAAGGACACGCTGTACGTGGTGGACCTGGTCGCCCCGGGCACCGTCAACACCATGCCGGAGGCGACCCTGGAGGCCACCGCCGACCACGGCGAGGTCTCCGGTGACACCATCCGCGGCACGTACGACTCCTCCCGCGAGGTCCTGGAGGCCGTCGCCAAGCTGGGCATCAGCTACGACGACGTGGTCCAGCTCCTGGAGGACGAGGGCGTCGAGAAGTTCGAGGCGTCCTGGAACGACCTGCTCAGCTCGACCGAGGCGGAGCTCGCGCGCCGCGTCCCTTCGGAGGCATGACCACTTTGAGCACCGTCCACGGAGCCAACCCGCTCCGTGACGCCGCAGACCGACGGCTCCCGCGCATCGCGGGGCCGTCGGGCCTGGTCATCTTCGGCGTCACGGGCGATTTGTCCCGTAAGAAGCTGATGCCCGCCGTCTACGACCTGGCCAACCGCGGCCTGCTGCCGCCGGGCTTCTCGCTCGTCGGCTTCGCCCGCCGGGAGTGGCAGGACGAGGACTTCGCGCAGGAGGTCCACGACGCGGTCAAGCAGCACGCCCGTACCCCCTTCCGCGAGGAGGTCTGGCAGCAGCTGATCCAGGGCATGCGCTTCGTCCAGGGCGACTTCGACAGCGACGAGGCGTTCGAGCAGCTGAAGGACACCATCCAGGAGCTGGACAAGGCGCAGGGCACCGGGGGCAACTTCGCCTTCTACCTGTCCGTGCCGCCGAAGTTCTTCCCGCTCGTCGTCCAGCAGCTGAAGAAGCACGGTCTGGCCGACCAGAAGAACGGCTCCTGGCGCCGCGCCGTCATCGAGAAGCCCTTCGGCCACGACCTGACCTCCGCCAAGGAGCTCAACGAGGTCGTCCACGAGGTCTTCCCGCCCGAGGCGGTCTTCCGCATCGACCACTACCTCGGCAAGGAGACCGTCCAGAACATCCTGGCGCTCCGCTTCGCCAACACCCTCTTCGAGCCGATCTGGAACCGGTCCTACGTCGACCACGTGCAGATCACCATGGCCGAGGACATCGGCATCGGCGGCCGCGCCGGCTACTACGACGGCATCGGCGCCGCCCGTGACGTCATCCAGAACCACCTGCTCCAGCTGCTCGCGCTGACCGCGATGGAGGAGCCCGCCTCCTTCGACGCGGACGCGCTCGCCGCCGAGAAGACCAAGGTGCTCGGAGCCGTACGGCTGCCCAAGGACCTGGCGAAGACCACCGTCCGCGGCCAGTACGGGGCCGGCTGGCAGGGCGGCGCCAAGGCCGTCGGCTACCTCCAGGAAGAGGGCATCGACCCCCAGTCGAAGACCGACACCTACGCGGCGGTCAAGCTGGAGATCGACAACCGCCGCTGGGCGGGCGTCCCCTTCTACCTGCGCACCGGCAAGCGCCTCGGCCGCCGGGTCACCGAGATCGCGGTGGTCTTCCAGCGCGCCCCGCACTCCCCCTTCGACCACACGTCGACGGAGGAGCTGGGCCGCAACGCCATCGTCATCCGGGTCCAGCCGGACGAGGGCGTCACCGTCCGCTTCGGCTCCAAGGTGCCCGGCACCCAGATGGAGATCCGGGACGTGTCGATGGACTTCGCCTACGGCGAGTCCTTCACCGAGTCCAGCCCCGAGGCGTACGAGCGGCTCATCCTGGACGTCCTCCTCGGCGACTCCAACCTCTTCCCGCGCGTGGAAGAGGTCGAGCTGTCCTGGAAGATCCTCGACCCGATCGAGCAGTACTGGGACGCGCACGGCAAGCCCGCCCAGTACGAGTCCGGGACCTGGGGTCCGGTCGAGGCGGACGAGATGCTCGCACGAGACGGCAGGAGCTGGCGCCGGCCATGAAGACCGACCTGACGGACACCACGTCCTCCAAGATCAACAAGGCGCTGGTGCTCGGGCGGCGGGCGATCGGCACCCCGGCCGTCGGCATGGTGCTCACCCTCGTGATCGTCACCGACGAGGAGAACGCCTACGACGCGCTCAAGGCGGCCAACGAGGCGTCCCGCGAGCACCCCTCGCGGACCCTCGTGGTGATCAAGCGGGTCTCGCGCTCGCCGCGGGACCGGGCCAACGCCCGGCTCGACGCCGAGGTCCGCCTCGGCGCCGACGCCGGCTCCGGGGAGACGGTGATCGTCCGGCTGTACGGCGAGGTCGTCGACCACGCCCAGTCGGTGGTGCTGCCGCTCCTCCTCCCGGACGCCCCCGTCGTCGTCTGGTGGCCGGTGAACGCGCCGACCGACCCGGCGAACGACCCGCTGGGCGCCCTCGCCCAGCGCCGGGTGACCGACACGTACGCCGCCGAGCAGCCCATCCAGGAGCTGACCGCGCGCGCGGACACCTACACCCCCGGCGACACGGACCTCTCGTGGACCCGGATCACCCCGTGGCGCTCGATGCTGGCCGCCGCGCTCGACCAGGTCCACTGCAAGGTGACCTCGGCCGACGTGGAGGGCGAGGAGTTCAACCCGAGCGTCGAACTGCTCGCGATGTGGCTGGCCGAGCGGCTGAAGGTGCCGGTGCGGCGCTCCAGCTCGTCGGGCCCCGGCCTCACCTCCGTACGCCTGGAGACCAGCGCGGGACCGATCGTCCTCGACCGGCCCGACGGCTCGCTCGCGACCCTCTCCATAGAGGGCCAGCCGGACCGCGCGGTGGCGCTCAAGCGCCGCGAGACGGCCGAGCTGATCGCCGAGGAGCTGCGCCGGCTCGACCCGGACGACACCTACGCGGCCTCGCTGAAGTTCGGCCTGGAGCGGCTCGACGAGGAGGCGGCCACCACCGCCCCCGCGCCGGAGACGGCGCAGGAGCCTGCTCAGGAAACCGCGCAGGAGCCCGCTCAGGAGCAGGAGCCCGCTCAGGAGCCCGTGAAGAAGGCTCCCGCCAAGAAGGCCCCGGCGAAGAAGGCGGCGGCCAAGTGAGCGCCCCGCAGCTGGTGGTCCACCGGGACAAGGAGCTGATGGCCGAGGCCGCCGCGGCCCGGCTGATCACGAAGATCGTCGACGCGCAGACCTCGCGCGGCTCGGCCTCGATCGTCCTGACCGGCGGCCGCAACGGCAACGGGCTGCTCGCCGCGCTCGGCCAGGCGCCCGCCCGGGACGCGATCGACTGGTCGCGGCTCGACCTGTGGTGGGGCGACGAGCGCTTCCTGCCCGAGGGCGACCCCGAGCGGAACGTCACCCAGGCCCGCGCGGCGCTGCTCGACCGGGTCCCGCTGGACCCGGCCCGGGTGCACGCCATGCCGGCCTCGGACGGGCCGCACGGGGACGACGCCGACACCGCCGCGGCGGCCTACGCGGCCGAGCTGGCCGCGGCGGCCGGCCCCGGCGACCACGGCGGGGTGCCCACCTTCGACGTGCTGATGCTGGGCGTCGGCCCGGACACCCACGTGGCCTCGCTCTTCCCCGAGCTGCCCGCCGTCCGGGAGACCGAGCGGACGGTCGTCGGGGTGCACGGCGCGCCCAAGCCGCCGCCCACCCGGATCTCCCTGACCCTCCCGGCGATCCGGGCGGCGAAGGAGGTCTGGCTGCTGGCGGCCGGCGAGGACAAGGCGAAGGCCGCGGCCATCGCGCTGTCCGGCGCGGGCGAGGTGCAGGCCCCCGCGGCCGGCGCCTACGGGCGCTCGCGGACGCTGTGGCTGATGGACGCGGCGGCGGCCTCGGAGCTGCCCCGGAGCCTGTACCCGCCGGCCTCGGCCTGACGGAGACTCACGCGCGTTCCGCGGAGGCCCGGTTCACCCCTCGGTGGACCGGGCCTCCGGCGTCTCCGCCGTCTCGAGGAAGGGTGTGAGCAGCCCCGGTACGGCCCGGTCGGCGAGGGCGAGGCCCTGGCTCTCGCCCGCGTCCAGGATGTCGTAACCGCCCTCGCCCGCGGCCGTGACGGCGGTGAGGGTGAGGATGCCGGCGCGGCGCTGGAACCAGGACTGCTTGACCGTCCAGCCGATGATCCCGGTCCGCTGGAGGGCGACGGTGGACCGGCGTACCGTGCCCGAACGGCTCACCAGATAGGCGCCGCTGACGGTGTGCCCGAGGGAGCGGTACGCGTCCCGGGCGAGGAGCGCGGCGAGCGGCGCGAGCACCACGGTCCAGCCCGCCGCCACGTACAGCAGCACGGGGGTGAGGAGCGCTCCGAGGAGGGCGAGGAGCGCGGCGGGGAGCAGGACGGCTCCGAGGGCCCAGCGCATCCTGCGGGCGCGGGCGGCTCGGGGGTGGGCGGCGAGCGGGGCGGAGGTGGGCGGCTCGGTCTCGCGCAGCACCTCGGCGGCGACGCGGTCGGCGACGGCCCGGGGCGCGGCCGGCAGCAGGGTCTTGAGGTCGGTGTGCTTCTCGTCGTCGTCCTCGGTGAGGCCGGTGGCGACGGCGTCGATCCGGGCGGCGCCGCAGAGCCGGACGCCGAGGGGCTCGACGAGTTCGACGCCGCGCAGCCGCTGCTCCTCCAGGGTGACCGAGCGGGCGGTGAACAGGCCGCGGCGGACCCGGAGGGTGCCGCCGGGTTCGCGCTCCAGCCGGTGGTTCCACCACATCTCGATCCAGAGGCCGAGGGCGCCGACGGCTCCGGCGAGGGTGGCGAGGAGGACCAGGTCGACGATCATCCAGGGCAGCGAGACGGACGCGAAGCGGTCGCCTATCCAGTCGATGACCTCGGCCTGGGCGCCGAACCACTCGCTGACCTGCATGACCGCTCCGGCGGCGGCGCCGCCGAGGGCGGGGGCGACGAAGGAGACGGGGGCGTAGCGGATCCAGCGGGGGTCGAGGACGGCGAGGGTGCCGTCGTGGTCGGGGTCGGCCTCGGGGGTGGCGGGGCGGGCGAGGAGTTCCCTGCGGAGCCGTTCGCCCTCGGCGCGGGTGACGAGTTCGAGTTCGAGGGTGGACTCGCCGCCGCCGGTGGACTCGCCGGTGCCGATGCGGACCTTGACCAGGCCGGGGAGGCGCTGGAGCGGGTTGGCGGTGAGGTCGACGCTGCGGATCCGGTCGCGGGCCAGGGAGCGGCGCTTGAGGAGGAGCAGGCCGGTGTGGAGGTCGACCCGGTCGGGGCCGATCCGGTAGCGGGTGCGCCGGAGGCGGATCCAGTCGGCGCCGGTGCCTCCGCCGACGAGGAGGACGGCGCCGGCGAGGACCCAGGCGACGGCCTGCCACAGCGGCCGGCCGCCGGAGAGCCCCGCCGCCACGGGCACGCCGGCGCCGGCGGCGATGCCGCAGAACACGGCGGCGGTGACGAGGAGGGTGCGCGGGTCGAGCCGCCGCCACTCCCCCTCGGGCCCGCCGCTCACGTGGCGTCCCCGGGGGTCGCCCGGGTCAGCGCGGTGAGGCGTTCGGCGAGCTCCGCGGCCAGCTCGTGGTCGAGCCCCTCGATCCGGAGCGCGCCCTTGGAGGAGGCCGTGGTGACGGTGACGGTGGCCAGTCCGAAGAGCTGCTCCAGGGGGCCGCGTACGGTGTCCACGGTCTGGATCCGGGACATGGGGGCGATCCGCCACTCCTGCCACAGGGCGCCCGTGCGGACGTACACGGCCTCGTCGGTGACCTCCCAGCGGTGCACCCGGAACCACCAGGCGGGGAAGAACGCGGTGCAGGCCAGTCCGATCGCGCCCAGCACGGCGGCCGGCGTCAGCAGCCAGAACCGGGCCGGTTCGATCAGGAGGCCGAGGACTCCGAGGACGAGGACCGGGACGGCGGTGCCGATGAGGCACTGGGCACGCCACCAGCCGACCGCCCTGCGGTCCACCTCGTTCCTGGGCGGCCGCAGCCGCACCGCGTTCTCCCCCGCCATCACTCAGCTCCGGTCGCGCAGGGCGCGATAGGCGGAGACGAGGGCCGCGGTGGAGCTGTCGAGGCCCTCGGCGGACCCGTCACCGGTGAGGACGGGTTCGATCCGCTTGGCGAGGACCTTGCCGAGCTCGACGCCCCACTGGTCGAAGGAGTCGATGTTCCAGACCGCGCCCTGGACGAAGACCTTGTGCTCGTAGAGCGCCACCAGCTGGCCGAGCACCGAGGGGGTGAGGGCGTCGGCGAGGAGGGTGGTGGTGGGGTGGTTGCCCTGGAAGGTCTTGTGCGGGACGAGCTCCTCGGGCACGCCCTCGGCGCGTACCTCCTCGGGCGTCCTGCCGAAGGCGAGGGCCTGGGTCTGGGCGAAGAAGTTGGCCATCAGCAGGTCGTGCTGGGGGACCAGACCGGGCAGCAGGTCGCCGACCGGCCGCGCGAAGCCGATGAAGTCGGCGGGGATGAGCTTGGTGCCCTGGTGGATCAACTGGTAGTAGGCGTGCTGCCCGTTGGTGCCGGGGGTGCCCCAGACGACCGGGCCGGTCTGCCAGTCGACGGGCTCGCCCTGGCGGTCCACGGACTTGCCGTTGGACTCCATGTCGAGCTGCTGGAGGTAGGCGGTGAACTTGGACAGGTAGTGCGAGTACGGCAGGACGGCGTGCGACTGGGCGTCGAAGAAACCGCCGTACCAGACGCCGAGGAGGCCGAGGAGCAGCGGCGCGTTCTCCTCGGGCGGAGCCGTACGGAAGTGCTCGTCGACGATGTGGAAGCCGTCGAGCATCTCGCGGAAGTGGTCCGGTCCGATGGCGATCATCAGGGAGAGGCCGATGGCGGAGTCGTACGAGTAGCGGCCGCCGACCCAGTCCCAGAACTCGAACATGTTGGCCGTGTCGATGCCGAAGTCCTGGACCTTCTCGGCGTTGGTCGAGAGGGCCACGAAGTGCTTGGCGACGGCGGTCTGGTCGGCCCGCAGCCCGGTGAGGAGCCAGTTCCGCGCGGAGGTGGCGTTGGTGACCGTCTCGATGGTGGTGAAGGTCTTCGAGGCGACGATGAAGAGGGTCTCGGCCGGGTCGAGGTCGCGGACGGCCTCGTGGAGGTCGGCGCCGTCGACGTTGGAGACGAAACGGAGCGTCAGGTCCCGCTGGGTGTAGGCGCGCAGGACCTCGTAGGCCATGGCGGGGCCGAGGTCGGAGCCGCCGATGCCGATGTTCACGATGTTCTTGACCGGCTTGCCGGTGTGGCCGGTCCAGGCGCCGGAGCGGACCTTCTCCGCGAAGCCGGCCATCTTGTCGAGGACGGCGTGGACCTTGGGGACGACGTTCTCGCCGTCGACCTCGATCACGGCGTCGCGGGGGGCGCGGAGCGCGGTGTGGAGGACGGCCCTGTCCTCGGTGGTGTTGATCTTCTCGCCGCGGAACATGGCGTCGCGCAGTCCGGCGACGTCGGTGGCGGCGGCCAGTTCGCGCAGCAGCTCCAGGGTCTCGTCGGTGACGAGGTGCTTGGAGTAGTCCAGGTGGAGGTCGCCGACCCGCAGGGTGTACGCGGTGCCGCGCTCGGGGTCGGCCGCGAACAGCTCGCGCAGATGGGTGCCGCCCAACTGCTCCCGGTGCTTGCCGAGGGCCGCCCACTCGGGCAGCTGGTTGAGCCTGATGCGTCCTTCAGTGGTCATTTCGGACATCGCCCACTTCTTCTCGTACGTTTCTGCCCCGCTGCGCCTCCAACCTAATTGATCGCACAGGGCGATCCGCGCCACCCGACCCGGACACGGCGAAGGGCCCCGTGCGCGAACGTGGTTCGCGTACGGGGCCCTTCGGCTGCCGTTCGTCCGGTGTTCAGATCTCGCCCCGGAGCTTGGCGAGGGCCTCGGCGAGGATCGCCTCGCCGTCGGCGTCGCTGCGGCGCTCGCGCACGTACGCGAGGTGGGTCTTGTACGGCTCGGTGCGCGGGGGGTCCGGCGGGTTGTCCCGGTCCTGGCCGGCCGGGAACCCGCAGCGGGGGCAGTCCCAGGTGTCCGGGACCTGCGCGTCGCTCGCGAAACTCGGCTGGGTCTCGTGCCCGTTCGAGCACCAGAAGGAGATGCGGAGGCGCGGCGCCGACTCGCCCCGCTCGGCCTCCCCCATCGGCCCCGCTCCGACCCGGCTTCCCCGGATCGCGTTGCCACTTGCCACGGTCGTAACTCCCTGCGTGATGGTGCTCGCTGATGCCCCAGTCTACGGAAGGCCCAACGCGCGTCCAGTGTGCGGAGTTACCCGTCCAGCTTCATGAGCAGACCAAGCACCACAATGCAGGCGAACCAGAGCAGCCCGACCACGACCGTGATCCGGTCGAGGTTGCGCTCGGCGACCGAGGAGCCGCCGACGGAGGACTGCATGCCGCCACCGAACATGTCGGAGAGGCCGCCGCCCTTCCCCTTGTGCATCAGCACGAGCAGCATCAGCAGGCCGCTGAAGACGATCAGGGCGATCGAGAACCCCATAACCACGGCGGGACCAACTTCCTCGGAGCTTGAAAAGGGACGGGGGCCGGGCACCTGCCCGACCCCCGCAAGGGTACGACGGATCGCCTCCGCCGCTCTACATCGTCACTGGTCGCGGAAGCGGACGATCTTGACGAACTCGTCCACGTCCAGCGAGGCACCGCCGACGAGGGCGCCGTCGATGTCGGGCTGCGCCATGATCTCGGCGACGTTGCCGCCCTTGACGGAGCCGCCGTACTGGATGCGGATCTTGTCGGCGACGTCCTGCGAGTACAGCTCGGCGAGCTTGCCGCGGATCGCCCCGCAGACCTCCTGGGCGTCGGCGGCGCCGCAGACCTTGCCGGTGCCGATGGCCCAGACGGGCTCGTACGCGACCACGACGGTCTCGGCCTGCTCGGCCGGGATGTCCTTGAGGCCGCCCTCGACCTGGGCGAGGGTGTGCGCGACGGCGTTGCCGGCCTCGCGCACGTCCAGCTCCTCGCCGACGCAGAGGATCGGGGTGATGCCGTGGGCGAAGGCGGCCTTCACCTTGGCGTTGCACAGCTCGTCGGACTCGGCGTGGTACTGGCGGCGCTCGGAGTGGCCGACGGCGACGAAGCCGGTGTTCAGCTTGGCGAGCATGGCGCCGGAGATCTCACCGGTGTACGCGCCGGACTCGTGGGCCGAGAGGTCCTGGGCGCCGTGCTTGATCTTGAGCTTGTCGCCGTCGATCAGCGTCTGCACGGAGCGCAGGTCGGTGAAGGGGACGAGGACGGCGACCTCGACGTCGGCGTAGTCCTTGTCGCTGAGCGAGAAGGCGAGCTTCTGGACGTGGGCGATGGCCTCCAGGTGGTTGAGGTTCATCTTCCAGTTGCCCGCCATCAGCGGGGTGCGGGTGGTCATGCTGGGTCAGTCCTCCAGTGCGACGAGGCCGGGGAGCTGCTTGCCCTCGAGGTATTCGAGGGAGGCGCCGCCACCGGTCGAGATGTGGCCGAAAGCGTTCTCGTCGAAGCCCAGGATGCGGACGGCGGCGGCGGAGTCGCCACCGCCGACCACGCTGAAGGCCGGCGAGTCGACGAGCGCCTGGGCGACGGCCCGGGTGCCCTCGGCGTAGTCGGGGTGCTCGAAGACGCCCATCGGACCGTTCCAGAAGACGGTGGCCGCGTCGGCGAGCTTCGATGCGTACAGCTTGCGGGTCTCCGGACCGATGTCCAGACCCTCCTGGTCGGCCGGGATGGCGTCCGCGGCGACGGTGGCGGGGTTCGCCGGGGCCTTGGTCTTCAGGTCCGGGAACTCGGTGGAGACCAGGACGTCGACGGGGAGGACGAACTCCACGCCGCGGTCCTTGGCGCGCTTCAGGTAGTCCTGGACGGCCGGGACCTGGTCCTCCTGGAGGAGGGAGATGCCGACCTCGTGGCCCTGGGCCTTGAGGAAGGTGTAGGCCATGCCGCCGCCGACGAGGATGCGGTCGGCCTTCTCCAGGAGGTGGTCGATCACGCCGAGCTTGTCGGAGACCTTGGCGCCGCCGAGGACGACCACGTACGGCCGCTGGACGTCCTCGGTCAGCTTCTTCAGGACGCCGACCTCGGTGGTGATGAGGTAGCCGGCGGCGTGCGGCAGCTTGCCCGGGAGGTCGTAGACCGAGGCGTGCTTGCGGTGCACGGCGCCGAAGCCGTCGCCGACGTAGAGGTCGGCGAGGGCGGCCAGCTGTCCGGCGAACGCCTCGCGCTCGGCGTCGTCCTTCGAGGTCTCGCCGGCGTTGAAACGCAGGTTCTCGATGACGGCCACCCGGCCGTCGGTCAGGCCCGCGACGGTCGCCCGCGCGGACTCGCCGACGGTGTCGGTGGCGAAGGCCACCTCGGCGCCGAGCAGTTCGCCGAGGCGCGCGGCGGCCGGGGCGAGGGAGAACGCCGGGTCCGGGGCGCCCTTCGGGCGGCCCAGGTGGGAGGCGACCACGACACGGGCGCCGGCGTCGGCGAGCGCCTTGACCGTGGGGACGACGGCGCGGATGCGCCCGTCGTCGGTGATGGCGGTGCCGTCGAGCGGCACGTTGAGATCGGCGCGGACGAACACCCGCTTGCCCTCGACGCCCTCGCCGAGAAGCTCGTCGATCGTCTTCATCTGTTCACTGACTCCTTGGTACGCGGTGGAGCACACGAGACAGGGCCCGCGCGGCGCTCCATCGCGCTGCCCGAGCCCTGCTCACATCGAAAGCCCTGCCCTGCTGAACCCTAGTACGTCAGAGCTGGCCGCCGACGAAGGTGGTGAGGTCGACGAGACGGTTGGAGTAGCCCCACTCGTTGTCGTACCAGCCGAGGATCTTGACGCTGTTGCCGTCCTGGACCATCGTCAGGGAGGAGTCGAAGGTGCACGACGCCGGGTCGCTGACGATGTCCGAGGAGACGATCGGGTCCTCGGTGTAGAAGAGGATGCCCTTGAGCGGGCCGTCCTCGGCCGCCTTCTTGAACGCGGCGTTGACCTCGTCCTTGGTGACCTCGCGGTCGAGGGTCACGACCAGGTCGGTGGCGGAACCGGTCGGGACCGGGACGCGCATGGCGATGCCGTCCAGCTTGCCCTTGAGCTGCGGGAGGACCAGGGCGGTGGCCTTGGCGGCACCGGTCGTGGTCGGGATGATGTTCTCCGCGGCTGCGCGGGCGCGGCGCAGGTCCTTGTGCGGGAAGTCCAGGATCCGCTGGTCGTTGGTGTACGCGTGGACCGTGGTCATGAGACCGCGGACGATGCCGAAGTTCTCGTCGAGGACCTTGGCCATCGGGGCGACGCAGTTGGTGGTGCACGACGCGTTGGAGATGACGTCGTGGTTCGCCGGGTCGTACTGCTCCTGGTTGACGCCCATCACGATGGTGATGTCCTCGTTGGTGGCCGGAGCCGAGATGAGGACCTTCTTGGCGCCACCGGCGAGGTGCTTGGCGGCGTCCTCGCGCTTGGTGAAGATGCCCGTGGACTCGATGACGATGTCGACGCCCAGCTGACCCCACGGGATGTCGGAGGGGTTGCGCTCGGACAGCACCTTGATGGTGTGTCCGTCGACGGTGATGGTGTCGGCGGTGTGGGAGACCTCGGCCTTGAGGCGGCCCAGGATGGTGTCGTACTTCAGCAGGTGTGCCGTGGTCGCGGTGTCGCCCAGGTCGTTGACGGCCACGACCTCGATGTCGGCACCCTGCTCAAGGAGCGCGCGGAAGTAGTTGCGACCGATACGGCCAAAGCCGTTGATGCCTACGCGGATCGTCACGAACCGATCTCCTCGTATCAGAACGCCGGGTGAAATGTCACACCGGCGAGATCTTGATTTTTCTGGGATGTCCCCGACCGATTACGACCCTACCTCCCCAGGGACGCCGGAGTGGCATCAAGCGCAGCCGTTCGAGCCCGGAAAATGACGGGAAAATGGGCGACGGCCCGTACCTGTCAAGGGGTACGGGCCGTCTCGGGACCTTCGGCCCCACTACTCTCCGTCAGCGGCGGATCGCGGTGAGGGCTCGGTCGAGGAGCCGCTGCCGTTCGGCGGCGGATCCGACGTGCTCCAGGCCGAAGCCGAGGAGGACGGTGTCGCGGGTGGTGACGGCGGCGACGGAATGGAACAGGGCCGGTGAGCGGGTCCAGTCGGCGGTGTTGCCGGGACTGCCGGCCGGGGCGCCGGGCACGGTCCAGGCGCCGAACGAGCTCTCGAAGCCCTCGCGCTCGGTGCCGGCGGCGGTGACCAGCCGGACGTCGTCGACGAAGGCGCCGGTCTCGCCGGTGCCCGGGTCGGAGACGTACGAGAGGGAGAGCTCGACCCGCTTCCCCGCGTAGGCGGAGAGGTCGACGGACGCCTGGCGCCAGCCGTTGGAGGGGCCGGTGAAGGCGTTCCACGCGCCGGTGGTGCCGGTGGGCGCGCAGCCGTCCTCGCCGAGGGTGAGGTACCGGCCGAGGGCGGGGTGGAGCTTGAGGTAGTAGCCCTCGCCGCAGTCGGCGGGCGGTTCGGCGGAGGTGCCGCCGTTGCGGTCGGGCAGGGTGGTCCAGTCGTCCTGTCCCGCGGTACGGGCCTCGACGACGAGGTTGTCGTAGCCGGGCTCGGTGTCGTAGCTGACCTGGAAGTCGAGCCGGGGCGCGTCGGCGGCGGCGGTGCCGGTGAGGTCGACGGTCCGGGTGAGCCGGGCCCAGGTGTCGTCGGCGTGCTTCACGGCGGCGAAGGTGCTGCCCTCGGCCGGTTCGAAGGGGGTGCGCAGGCCGGGGTAGTCGCCGGCCGGGGCGCTGGAGGCGAACTGCGGGAAGCGCTCCGGGTCGAGGGTGTCGGAGGTGACGGTGTAGGCGCCGGCGTTGTCGAGCGGGTTGCCGTCGGCGGCGGCGAGGCCGGTGGGCGGTCCCGCGAGGCGGCCGGCGCCGGCGAAGGAGGCCGGGCCGTTCAGTCCGGCCCGGTGGTAGGCGCCGAGCCAGTACTGGGCGAAGTCGTTGGACTCGGCCCGGCCGATCCGGGTGAGCCCACCGGTCTTCTCGCCGGCGTTGAGCAGCTTGCCGCCCTCGTTGAGGTAGGAGCGGACGGCGAGCTGGACGGCGCCGGAGGGGCGCTCGGCGCCGGTGTACCAGACGACGGTACGGAAGTGGGAGAGGGCGCCGAGGGCGTGCGGGACGCCCTGGGTCGCGACGTCCCAGACGGCGGCCCTGCGGCCGGTCGCGGCGAGCGCCGTCACATAGGCGGACGCGTGCCGGGCGGCGCTCGTACCGCCCTCCTCGGCGAGGACGAGGACGTCCCCGCGGGCGCGTTCGGCGACCTTGTACGTGAAGGGGGTGGTGGCGGTGGTCCTGCCGTCGCGGTCGCGGGCGGTGAACCAGACCTCGACGGAGTCGCCGGGCCGGGCGCCCCGCACCTCGCCCCGGTACTGGTCGTAGTACAGGTTGTCCTCGCCGCCGTAGGTCTCGCCGCCGTCCCACGCCTTCACCCCGGCGCGGTGGGTGCGGCCGCCGTCGATCCGGTAGTGGAGGGTCTTGGCGCGCAGCGACTTCCGGGCGGTCACCGCGACCTGCTGCTCCTCGCCGGCGGCGGCGTAGGAGGTGGTGAAGGCGTCGGGGGTGAGGGCCGGGGCCTCGGCGCCGACCGGGGAGACCGGGGCGTCGGGGCGGGCGGCGGACTCGGCGACGGCGAGCGCGAAGGGGATGTTCTTGGCGAACTCGGCCTGGATCAGCTTCTCGTCGTCGGGGAAGGTGAAGACGGAGGCGCAGTCGGCGGCCTCCCAGGCGTCGTCCGGGTCGACCCGGGAGGCGGTGGCGCAGGTGGACATCTCCGGGGTGAACATCTGCATGCCGTTGACGTTGGCGGCGTGTCCGTCGGCCTCGCCGTTGGTGATGTACAGCTCGGAGGAGACCTGCGGCCGGTAGCCGGGGACCGCGGGGTTCTGCGGGGTGCCGGCGAGCGCCTTGAGGGCGGTGTCGTCGGGGGTGTCGGTGGCGACCTGCCAGCCGACGCCGTACAGGATGAGCTGGGCGGCGGAGTGGTAGTTGATGCCGTACGAGAAGCCGATGCGCTTCTGGAAGGCGTCCAGGGCCCGGGTCTCCGGCTCGGACATGGGGCCCTTGCCGCGGAAGGTCTCGTCGGCCGGGTCGGGGGACGAACCCTCGTCGTCGTAGCCCCACTTGTAGGCGAAGTTCCGGTTGAGGTCGACGCCGTCGCCGGTGCCGACCGTGCCGTCGCCGTCGTTGTCGCGGAGGTTCTTGCGCCACTGGCGGTTGTCCGGGTCGGCGTGGGTGAAGTCGTAGCCGTCGGGGTTGGCGGAGAGCACGAACCACAGCTCGGTGGAGTCGACGATCCGGGTGATCCGCTCGTCGGTGCCGTAGTTGTCGAGGTAGTGGTGGAGCAGCCGCCTCGTCATCTCCGGGGTGATCCACTCGCGGGCGTGCTGGTTGGAGACGTACAGCGTGGCCGGCTTGCCGCCGTCCCTGGTCCGCCGGGCGTCCTTGGAGACCTTGACGGCGAGGATGTCCTGGCCCTTGAGGGTCTTGCCGATCGAGACGACCTTGGTGAGGCCGGGGTGGCCGGCGGCGGTGGCGAGGATCTCCTCCCTGAGGCCGCCGGGGCCGCTGTACGGGCGGAAGACGCCGTCGCCCGCGGCGGCCGAGCGCTTCGCGGCGGCCGGGCCGGGGTCGTGCTCGGCGAGCGTGACGCCGCGGCCGCGCAGCGCCCCTGCCTGGGCCTCGGTCAGGTAGACCTCGACGGTGGCGGTGCCGTGCTCGGGCACCCGCTCGGTCAGCTCGTGGCCGTCGGCCCCGGCTTCGAGGAGGAGCGGCACCTGCTCCTGGGTGACCGTGGCCCGCCATACGGAGAGGGCGTCGCCGCCCTCGGGGTCCGCCGGTCGCGCCCCGGCGGATGGTGCCGCCGCGAGACCGGCGATCAGCAGTGAAGCCGCGGCGACGAGCGCCCGCGTCCTTCGTCTCATGAGCCCCCCTTGGTGTGATCCGTCACGGAGAAGAACGGATGCCAGGCTCATGGGCGCCCATGGGACTGTCAAGGGCGCCTCGCGGCGGGGGCGCCCGTGCCACACGGATGGCGACGGGCCGTCAGAAACATTTCACCGCACCGGATTTCACGCTTCCCCCGGTACGGGAACGGCCCCCGCCCCGGAAGGGGGCGGGGGCCGCTCGAAGCAGGCGCAGCCTGGGGCGGGGCCGCTCGGCGGAGCAGGTGCCGGGCGGGCCAGGGCCGCTCGGCGGAGCAGGCGCCGACCGGGCCGGGGCCGCTCGAAGCAGGCTCCGGGCTCAGCCGACCAGGCTCTCGTCCAGCTCCTCCGTCAGGTTCGACTCGGTGCCGGGGATGCCCAGGTCCTGCGCCCGCTTGTCGGCCATCGCGAGCAGCCGGCGGATCCGGCCGGCCACCGCGTCCTTGGTGAGCGGCGGGTCGGCGAGCGCGCCCAGCTCCTCCAGGGACGCCTGCTTGTGCTCCATGCGCAGCCGGCCGGCCGCCGCGAGGTGCTCGGGCACCTCGTCCGCCAGGATCTCCAGGGCGCGCTGCACCCGGGCCCCGGCGGCGACGGCCGCGCGGGCCGAGCGGCGCAGGTTGGCGTCGTCGAAGTTGGCCAGCCGGTTGGCGGTGGCGCGGACCTCGCGGCGCATCCGCCGCTCCTCCCAGGCCAGCACCGACTCGTGCGCGCCGAGCCGGGTCAGCAGGGCGCCGATGGCGTCGCCGTCCCGGACCACGACCCGGTCCACGCCGCGGACCTCGCGGGCCTTGGCTGCGATGGAGAGCCGGCGCGCCGCGCCGACCAGGGCGAGCGCGGCCTCCGGTCCGGGGCAGGTCACCTCCAGCGAGGAGGAGCGGCCGGGCTCGGTCAGCGAGCCGTGGGCGAGGAAGGCACCCCGCCAGGCCGCCTCGGCGTCACAGGTGGCCCCGGAGACCACCTGCGGGGGGAGGCCCCTGATGGGGCGGCCCCGGCCGTCGACCAGTCCCGTCTGGCGGGCCAGCTGGTCGCCGCCCGCCACCACGCGCACCACGAAGCGTGAGCCGCGCCGCAGCCCGCCGGGTGCCATCACGATCAGTTCCGAGCTGTGCCCGAAGATCTCCAGGATGTCCCGCTTCAGCCGCCGGGCCGCCATCGCCGTGTCCAGCTCCGCCTCGATCACGATGCGGCCGCTCACCAGGTGCAGACCGCCCGCGAACCGCAGGATCGACGAGACCTCCGACTTCCTGCAGCAGGTCCGGGTGACGGGAAGCCGGGAGATCTCGTCCTTCACCGCTGCCGTCATCGCCATGGGCCGATCCTTCCATGCATCCGAAAAATACGGTCGTACGCGGCGGCCAACTGCTCCGGGTCGTGCTTCGGAGAGCCGTCGGCACGGGCCACCGGCGCCAGCTCGAGCGCGGCGCCGAGCCGCTTCGCGGCGTCGACGAGGGGTTCCCTTGCTGACACGTCGGGCACGGCGGCCTCGTCGGCCAGCACCACGTCCAGGGCGAGTTTAGGGGCGTGTCGTCCCAAAACCTCCAAATGACGCTGCGGGGAGAAGCCCTCTGTTTCTCCGGGCTGGGGCGCGAGGTTCAGCGAGAGCACCTTGCGGGCCTTCGTCTCGACCAGCGCGTCGAGCAGTTCCGGCACGAGCAGGTGCGGGATCACCGAGGAGAACCAGGACCCCGGACCGAGCACGACCCAGTCCGCGTCGAGGACCGCGGCGACGGCCTCCGGCACGGCCGGCGGGTCGTGCGGCACCAGGTGCACGGACTGCACCTCGCCCGGGGTGAGCGCCACGGTGGCCTGGCCCCGTACGGTGTCCACGTCCTCCGGGCGCGCCGGATCGTGGCCCCTGACCAGGGCCTGGAGCTCCAGCGGCACGGCGGACATGGGCAGCACCCGGCCCTGGGCGCCGAGCAGCCGGCCGACCAGGTCGAGCGCCTGCACGGGGTCGCCGCCCAGCTGCTCCCAGAGGGCGACGATCAGCAGGTTGCCGACGGCGTGGCCGGCCATGTCGCCCTTGGACTGGAAACGGTGCTGGATGACCCGGGCCCAGGTCTGGCCCCAGTCGTCGTCCCCGCAGAGCGCGGCGAGCGCCTTGCGGAGGTCTCCGGGGGGCAGCACGCCCAGCTCCTCCCGGAGCCGGCCGCTGGAACCCCCGTCGTCGGCGACGGTGACGACGGCCGTCAGGTCGCCGGTGATCCGCCGCAGCGCGGCGAGGGAGGCGGAGAGGCCCATGCCTCCGCCGAGGGCGACGACCTTCGGCTGGGCGCCGCGCCTGCGGAGCGTCCGCTTCACCGTGAGGGTGGAGGAGGAGCGCCGGCGGTATGGCTTCACTCGCGCCCCATGTCGCGGTGCACGACCACGGTCTCGACGCCCTCGGCGGCGATGCGGGCGGCGAGCTTCTCGGCGGTGGCCACGGAGCGGTGCTTGCCGCCGGTGCAGCCGACGGCGATGGTCACGTACCGCTTGCCCTCGCGGCGGTAGCCGGCGGCGATCAGCTGGAGCAGCTCGGTGTAGCGGTCCAGGAACTCCTTGGCGCCGGGCTGGTTGTAGACGTAGTTCGCCACCTCCTCGTTGAGGCCGGTGTACGGGCGCAGCTCGGGGACCCAGTGCGGGTTGGGCAGGAAGCGCATGTCGACGACGAGGTCGGCGTCGACCGGCAGGCCGTACTTGAAGCCGAAGGACATGACGGTGGCCCGCAGCTCGGGCTCCTCGTCGCCGGCGAACTGGGCGTCCATCTTGGCACGCAGTTCGTGGACGTTGAGGCTGGAGGTGTCGATGACCAGGTCGGCGTCGCCGCGCAGCTCGCGCAGCAGGTCGCGCTCGGCGGCGATGCCGTCGACGATGCGGCCGTCGCCCTGGAGGGGGTGGGGGCGGCGGACCGACTCGAAGCGGCGGACCAGGGCCTCGTCGGAGGACTCCAGGAAGACGATCCGGCGGGTGACCTGCTTGGCGTCGAGGTCGGCGAGGGACTCCCGCAGGGCGTCGAAGAACTGCCGGCCGCGGACGTCGACGACGACCGCGATCCGGGCCACGTTGCCCTGGGAGCGGGCGCCGAGCTCCACCATGGTGGGGATCAGCGCGGGCGGCAGGTTGTCGACGACGAACCAGCCCAGGTCCTCCAGACACTTCGCCGCGGTGGAACGGCCGGCTCCGGACATGCCGGAGATGATCACCAGCTCGGGGATGGCCGCCTCGGCGCCGTTGTCGCCCGCGGTCTCCTTCGTGCCCGTACTCACGTGTCCTGCTCCGTCTTCTCGGTGGTGCCCGTCGTGCTGTCGGTGCCCGTCGTGCTCGGTCATGCGGTGGTGCCCCCGTCGTCTTCCATGATCTCTCCTGTGGCCGTGTTCACGGCGGGTGCGGCGGGGGCCGCCTGGGCCAGGGCCACGGCGACCGCCTCCGCGGTCTTCCGGCCGAAGCCGGGGACCTCACAGATCTGCTCGATTGTCGCCTGCTTCAGCCGCTTCACCGAGCCGAAATGCTTGATCAGGGCCTGTTTGCGCGTGTCGCCGAGGCCGGGGACCGCGTCGAGGGGGCTGCTCCGGAGCCGTTTGGTCCGCTTGGAGCGCTGGTAGCGGATGGCGAAATCGTGAGCCGTGTCACGGACCCGCTGGAGGAGGTACAGGCCCTCGCTGGAGCGGGGCAGCACGACCGGGTCGTCCTCGCCGGGCAGCCAGACCTCCTCCAGGCGCTTGGCGAGCCCGCAGACGGCGACGTCGTCGATGCCGAGCTCGTCCAGGGCGCGGCGGGCGGCGGCGACCTGCGGCTGTCCGCCGTCGACGACGACGAGCTGCGGCGGGTAGGCGAAGCGCTTGGGCCGCCCGTCGTCGCCCGCCTCGTCCACGGCGACCTCGCCGTCCTCGCCCCACTCCCCCGTCTTCTCCTTCTCGGCGAGGTAGCGCCGGAAGCGGCGGCCGATCACCTCGTGCATGGAGCGGACGTCGTCCTGGCCCTCGAAGGTCTTGATCTGGAAGCGGCGGTACTCGCTCTTGCGGGGCAGCCCGTCCTCGAAGACGACCATGGAGGCGACGACGTCCTCGCCCTGGAGGTGGGAGATGTCGAAGCACTCGATGCGCAGCGGCGCCGACTCCAGGTCCAGGGCCTCGGCGATCTCCTCCAGGGCCCGGGAGCGGGTGGTGAGGTCGCTGGCGCGCTTGGTCTTGTGCAGGACCAGGGCCTGCTGGGCGTTGCGCGCGACGGTCGCCATCAGGTCCTTCTTGTCGCCGCGCTGCGGGATGCGCAGGGAGACGTTCGAGCCGCGGCGGCCGCTGAGCCACTCGGTGACGGCCCCGGTGTCGTCGGGCAGGGCCGGGACCAGGACCTCCTTGGGGACGGCGTCGCCGCTCTCCTCGCCGTACAGCTGCTGGAGGGCGTGCTCGACGAGTCCGGCGGTGTCGACGGCCTCGACCTTGTCGGTGACCCAGCCGCGCTGTCCTCGGACGCGCCCGCCGCGCACGTGGAAGATCTGGACGGCGGCCTCCAGCTCGTCCTCGGCGAGGGCGATGAGGTCGGCGTCGGTGGCGTCGGCGAGGACGACGGCGCTCTTCTCCATGGCCCGGCGCAGGGCCTCTATGTCGTCGCGGAGCCGGGCGGCCTTCTCGTACTCCATGTCCTCGGCCGCGAGCATCATCTGCTTCTCCAGCCGGCGGATGTACGTGCCGGTACGGCCGGTCATGAAGTCGCTGAACTCCTCGGCCAGTTCGCGGTGCTCCTCCGGGGTGACCCGGCCGACGCAGGGCGCCGAGCACTTCCCGATGTAGCCGAGCAGACAGGGCCGGCCGGCGGAGGCGGCGTTCCGGAACACCCCCGCGGAGCAGGTCCGCACCGGGAAGACCCGCAGCATCAGGTCGACGGTCTCGCGGATCGCCCACGCGTGCGCGTACGGCCCGAAGTAGCGCACGCCCTTCTTCTTGTGGCCGCGCAGGACCTGGACGCGCGGGAACTCCTCGTTCATCGTCACCGCGAGGTACGGGTAGCTCTTGTCGTCCCGGTACTTCACGTTGAACCGGGGGTCGTACTCCTTGATCCAGGAGTACTCCAGCTGGAGCGCCTCGACCTCCGTCGAGACGACCGTCCACTCGACGGAGGAGGCCGTGGTGACCATGGTGGCGGTCCGCGGGTGCAGGCTCGCGAGCGGCTGGAAGTAGTTCGCCAGCCGCTGCTTGAGCGACTTCGCCTTCCCGACGTAGATCACCCGCCGGTGCTCGTCCCGGAACTTGTAGACGCCCGGCGAGTCGGGGATCTGCCCCGGCGCGGGGCGGTAGCTGGTGGGGTCGGCCATGCGCCCACCCTACTGGCGCGGACCGACACCGAGAGCGCGCGAAGCGGCCGTCCTGGGGCGGGAGACGGGGTGGGTGAGGGGGTGGGGTGAGGGGGTGGGGTGAGGGGGGATGCGGGGGTGGGTGTGGGGTGCGTGTGAGGGGTGTCGCGAGGCCGGTCCGGGTGGGTGCCCGCCGGTCCGGGCCGCCTCGTGGGCGGCCCGGTCCGTGTGCCGGCGCGTGGCCTCGTGGGCCTGGCGGCGGGCGGGGGCGGCGGTGTGCCGGGCGGTTCTCCGACCGGTCCGGGTCCGGGTCGGGGTCCGGGGGTCAGGGCCGCCGGGTGGGGTGCGCGGCCGTGCGGCGGCGGCGGAGGGCGGCCGCGCCGGTCAGCGCGAGGGCCGTCACGGCGCCGAGGGCGGCGACGGTGGAGGCGGCGGTGGCCGCGGCGGGCTGGTGGTGGGGGGCCGCGGCGGCCAGGGACGCGGGTTGCTCCGCGGCCCGGGGGGCCGCCGCCTCGGGGGCGTAGCCGCCGGCCGCGCCCTTGCGGGCGTACCCGGAGCCGGGGAGTTTGTCGGCGTACGCGCGCGTGACGCGGTCGCGGTAGGCGGCGAGGGTGGTTCCGTTCCTGCCGACGGCCTTCACCGCGTCCTCGTCCAGGGGCAGCACCTTCGCCCCCTTCTGGACGTACCAGGCGTCGATCTGCGGTTCGCGGAAGACGAGGCCGCCGGGGAGTTTCCCGGCCCCTTCGCGCGCGTACCGGAGCTCGTCGTCGCCGGTGGCTATGTTCACCACCTGCCAGCCGCCGGAGCGCTTCACCGTCCACAGCGACGCCCGCTGCCCGTCGGCGGCGACGGCGAGGCTGGCCCGGTACTCCTCGCGGGCCACGGGCGCGCCCGCCTTCCCCGCGACGAAGTCCGCGGAGAGGATCCGCACCGGCACGGACGCGCCGGATATCCGGGGCTCCGCGGCGGTCCGGGCGAGCGCCCCGTCGCGGGCGAAGAAGCGGCCGAGGGTGGCCAGGGTCTCCGGCGCGGCGGCCGCCTGCTCGGCGGTCGGCGCGCTCGGCAGCGGCTGGCCGGCGGACGCGGCGGCCGGGGCCGCGGCGCCGAGGGCGAGGAGCGCGGCGGCGGCTCCGGTCACGAGTCTCGTGGTGGTCATGGTCACGCCCCGATCCGGTAGAGCGAGTGGGTCCAGGAGAAGGATCCGTTGTCGACGTACCACGCGTGGGAGGCCCAGTTGTAGCGGTTGCTGCTCGGCCAGGGGTCGCCCCAGTAGACCCAGCTGTTCGCGTCGTCGTAGCCGTACAGCACGTGCATGTGGCCGCCGCCGCTCGACCACTGGATGCGGGTCTCGATCGGGCGGTCGGCGTTGATCTCGGTCTGGACGGTGGAGTAGCGCAGCCAGCCGTCGACGTACGAGCCGGGGCTGATGCCCGCCCAGGAGAGGCCGGTCTGGACGTTGCCGAGGGTGGCCTGCCAGTTCGGGCAGTCGTAGCCCTGCTGCCGCTGGAAGGCGGCGTTGCAGAACTGGTTCTGGCTGTAGCCGCGGCCGTACCAGGTGGCGATGGTGTTGCCGCCGGCCGCCCAGCACCAGTTGGTCTTCTGCTGGGCCTGCATGGTGATGTTCAGGCGCTTGGAGGCGAGGGCGGCGGCGGGCGCCGAGGCCGGGTCGGTGACGGGTGCGGGCGTCGGCGCGGCGGACGCCGAGGCCGCGGTGGGGACGAGGAGGAGTGCGGCGGCGGCGAAGGCCACGAGGCCGCTCTTCCTGTTCTTCAGTCGTCTGCGCATGGGGTTCCTCCCAGTGCGGGGGGTGGGGATGAGTGGGGGTGGAGGTGGCGTCCGGACACCGCTTGGAGCATCGGTCGTTGTCGGGAGCGGGTCAACACGCTTCAATGCGGGGTGACATCGGGCTGTGAACGGTGTGGCGCGGGTGTGAACGCGCGCCCGCTGCCCACCAGCCCGCCCGCCGTCCGGGCCCCGGCGGTCCCCGCCCCGGGCGTGAACGTTCACCGAGGAGCCCGTGTGAGCCACACCGAGGCCGATCTGGTGCAGTTGCTGCACACCGGCCCCTTCCACCTGGCGCTGCGCACCGCGCTGGCCGTGCGCGGGCTGCCGCTCCAGCGGGTCCAGCACCATCTCGCCCACCGGGGCGTGAAGCTGGGGGTGACCTCGCTGAGCTACTGGCAGCAGGGCGCCCGCAGGCCGCAGCGGCCGGAGTCGCTGAAGGCCGTCCGGGCGCTGGAGGAGGTGCTCCAGCTGCCGGGGAACTCGCTGCTGCGGCTGCTGACGGAGGACGCGGTGGCCCGGGAGGGGGTGGAGCGGCCGGCGGCCCGCTCGTACCGCTCGCTGGTCGAGGCGTCGGGCGCGGTGGAGGAGCTGTTCGGCGAGTTGGAGTCACCGGTGGACGGCGGGCTGCACACGGTGGGCCATCACGAGCGGGTACGGATCGGGCCGGGCCGGGAGCTGGTGGGGCGCGAGTCCCAGCACGTGGTGCGCGCGCACCGGGACGGCGTCGACCGCTACCTCGCCATCCACCACGGCGACCCGGGCTGCGACCCCGCGCGCGTGCGCGTGCGGGCGGTCGAGAACTGCCGTACGGGGCGGGTGCGGTGGCACGCGCGGACGGGGGTGGTGGTCGCCGAGCTGCTCTTCGACGCGCGGCTGCGGGCCGGCGACACCCACCTGTTCTCGTACGGCTTCGAGGACGGCACCGCCGGGCCGTGCGGCGAGTACCTGCGCGGCTTCACCTTCGCGGGCGGCCAGTACGTCCTCCAGGTCGCCTTCGACGAGGCGGCGCTGCCGGTACGGTGCCGCCGCTTCGCCCAGGCGTCGGCGGGCGCACCGCGCGGCGGCCGCACCGACCTGACCCTCAGCGGCCGCCACCGCGCGGTGCACCTGGTGGAGCAGGGGGTACGCCCCGGGATCCTGGGGATCGACTGGGACTGGGAGTGACGGTCCGGTCCCGCGTCAGGCGGAGGGCGCGGCCTTCGGTCCGGCGATCAGCTTGCCGTCCTCGACGCGGACCTCGACGGCGGGCAGCGGGACGGTGGCGGGGCCCTTGAGGGCCTTGCCGGTGGTGACGTCGAAGCGGCTGCCGTGGCAGGGGCAGTTGCCCTCGTTGTCCTCGATCTTGTCGAGGACGCAGCCGGCGTGGGTGCACTGGGCGCTGAACGCCTTGTACTCGCCCTTGGCCGGGCAGCTCACCAGGACCTTCTGCTCGCGGTAGAGCTTGGCGCCGCCGACCGGGACCTCGTCCGGCGAGCCGAGGGCGACCGGCGCGGTCGGCGTCGGGACCCCGGCGTGGCCGACCTTGGACTCGGTGGAGCAGGCGGCGACTCCCAGCCCGGCGGCACCGGCGAGAGCGGCACCCTTCAGGACGGTGCGGCGGGTGGACTGGCCGGACATGAGCGCTCCACATGGGACGGCGAAGGGTGGTCCCCCCGACGATACCCGCGCCCTTTCAGCCGGTTTCGACCCGGGACCCGGATAGGCCCCAGGGCCACCCACGAACCCGCCACCACCGGCCCCGCACCCCAGCCCTCAGGGCCGTACGGGGCTCCCCGGACGACGCCCTCGGAGCCGTACACCCGCTCTTCCGACCACCGCCCTCAGGGCCGTACGCCTGGCTCCGCCGACCACCGCCCCCGGAGCCGTACGCCTGGCGCTGACCACCGCCCCTGGAGCCGTACGCCTGGCGCTGACCACCGCCCCCGGAGCCGTACGCCTCACCCTGACCACCGTCCTCGGAGCCGTACGGCCTCCTGGCCCGCCGGGGGCACGGCCGTGCCCGGCCGACACGCGCCGGCCCGCCTCTGGTCCCGTGGGAACGGGACCAGAGGCGGGCCGGGCGGGCGTCACGCCTTGCGGGCGCGGGCCGTCGTCGCCTTCTTGGCGGTCTTCGCGGTCTTGGCCGTCTTGACGGCCTTCGCGGCCTTCGCGGGCGCCGCCTCCGCGACCTTGGCCGTCTTCTTCGCGGCGGCCGTCTTCCTGGCCGCCGGGGCGGCCTTCTTCGCCGCCCGGCGCGGCGCGGGCACGCCCGCGTCGCTGATCCGGTCCGCGCCGAGGATCTCGCGGAGGAACTTGCCGGTGTGGCTGGCGGGCTCCGAGGCGACCTCCTCGGGGGTGCCCTCGGCGACGACGATGCCGCCGCCGCTGCCGCCCTCCGGGCCCATGTCGATGATCCAGTCGGCGGTCTTGATGACATCGAGGTTGTGCTCGATGACGATCACCGAGTTGCCCTTGTCGACCAGACCGGACAGCACCTTGATCAGCTTCGAGATGTCCTCGAAGTGGAGGCCGGTGGTCGGCTCGTCCAGCACGTAGACCGTGCGGCCGGTCGACCGCTTCTGGAGCTCGGAGGCGAGCTTGACGCGCTGCGCCTCGCCGCCGGAGAGCGTCGGCGCCGACTGCCCGAGCCGCACGTACCCGAGTCCGACCTCGTTGAGCGTCCGCAGGTGGCGGGCGATCGTGGGGACCGCCTCGAAGAAGCCGAGGGCCTCCTCGATCGGCATGTCCAGGACCTCGGCGATGGACTTGCCCTTGTAGTGGACCTCCAGGGTCTCCCGGTTGTACCGGGCCCCGTGGCAGACCTCGCACGGCACGTACACGTCCGGGAGGAAGTTCATCTCGATCTTGATCGTGCCGTCGCCGGAGCAGTTCTCGCAGCGGCCGCCCTTGACGTTGAAGGAGAAGCGGCCGGGCAGGTAGCCCCGGACCTTGGCCTCCATCGTCTCCGCGAAGAGCTTGCGGACGTGGTCGAAGACGCCCGTGTACGTCGCCGGGTTGGAGCGCGGGGTGCGGCCGATCGGCGACTGGTCGACGTGCACGACCTTGTCGACGAGGTCGTCGCCGTCCACGCGCGTGTGCCGCCCGGGCACCGTCTTGGCGCCGTTCAGCTCGCGCGCCAGGTGGGTGTAGAGGATGTCGTTGACCAGCGTCGACTTGCCGGAGCCGGAGACGCCGGTGACGGCGGTGAGGACGCCCAGCGGGAAGGAGACGTCGATGTCCCGCAGGTTGTTCTCGCGGGCGCCGTGGACGGTGAGCAGCCGTCCCGGGTCGAGGGGGCGGCGGATGTCCGGGGTGGCGATGGCCCGGCGGCCGGACAGGTACTGCCCGGTCATGGACTCCTCGTTGGCGAGGAGCTCCTTCAAGGTGCCGGAGTGGACGACCTTGCCGCCGTGCTCGCCGGCGCCGGGGCCGATGTCGACGACCCAGTCGGCGACCTTGATGGTGTCCTCGTCGTGCTCGACGACGATGAGCGTGTTGCCCATGTCGCGGAGGCGGACGAGGGTCTCGATCAGGCGGTGGTTGTCGCGCTGGTGGAGGCCGATGGACGGCTCGTCGAGCACGTAGAGCACGCCGACGAGGCCGGAGCCGATCTGGGTGGCGAGCCGGATGCGCTGGGCCTCGCCGCCGGAGAGGGTGCCGGCCGCGCGGTTGAGCGAGAGGTAGTCGAGGCCGACGTCGACGAGGAAGCGCAGCCGCTCGTTGACCTCCTTGAGGACCCGCTCGGCGATCTGCTTGTCGCGGGCGTTGAGCTTCAGGCGGGAGAGGAACTCGGCGCAGTCGCTGATGGACATCGCGGAGACCTCGGCGATGGACCGGTCCATCACGGTGACCGCGAGCACGATCGGCTTGAGGCGGGTGCCGTGGCACGTGGGGCAGGGCACCTCGCGCATGTAGCCCTCGAAGCGCTCCCGGCTGGAGTCGCTCTCGGCCTCGCTGTGCCGCCGCTTCACGAAGGAGACCGCGCCTTCGAAGGCGGGGCTGGTCCACGCGCGCTCGCGCCCGTACCTGTTCCGGTAGCGGACCTCGATCTGGGTCTTGTGGCCGTGCATGAGGGCCTTCTTGGCCCGCTGCGGGAGGCCCGCGTAGGGGATGTCGGTGCGGAAGCCGAGGGCCTGGGAGAGCCCGTCGATCATCCGGCCGAAGTACTCCTTGGTGTGGCCGTGGGACCACGGGTGGATCGCGCCCTCGTCGAGGGACTTCTCCTCGTCGGGCACGACCAGCTCGGGGTCGACCTCCATGCGGGTGCCGATGCCGGTGCAGTCGGGGCAGGCTCCGAAGGGCGAGTTGAAGGAGAAGGAGCGGGGCTCCAGCTCCTCGAAGGAGAGGTCGTCGTAGGGGCAGTAGAGGTGCTCCGAGTACATCCTCTCGCGCTCGGGGTCGTCCTCGGGGAGGTCGACGAAGTCGAGCACGACCATGCCGCCGGAGAGCCCGAGGGCGGTCTCGACGGAGTCGGTGAGGCGGCGCTTGGCGCTGTCCTTCACGGTGAGGCGGTCGATGACCACCTCGATCGTGTGCTTCTCCTGCTTCTTCAGCGTCGGCGGCTCGCTGAGCTGGATCGTCGTCCCGTCGACCCGGGCGCGGCTGTAGCCCTTGGTCTGGAGGTCGGCGAAGAGGTCGACGAACTCGCCCTTGCGCTCGCGCACGAGCGGGGAGAGCACCTGGAAGCGGCTGCCCTCGGGGAGCTCCAGGACCTTGTCGACGATGGCCTGCGGCGACTGGCGGGAGATCGGCCGACGGCACTCGGGACAGTGCGGCTTGCCGATGCGGGCGAAGAGGAGGCGGAGGTAGTCGTAGACCTCCGTGATGGTGCCGACCGTGGAGCGCGGGTTGCGCGAGGTCGACTTCTGGTCGATGGAGACGGCGGGCGAGAGACCCTCGATGAAGTCCACGTCCGGCTTGTCCATCTGGCCGAGGAACTGCCGTGCGTACGAGGAGAGCGACTCGACGTACCGGCGCTGCCCCTCGGCGAAGATCGTGTCGAACGCGAGGGAGGACTTGCCCGATCCCGAGAGCCCGGTGAAGACGATGAGGGAGTCACGGGGGAGGTCGAGCGAGACGTTCTTGAGGTTGTGCTCGCGCGCGCCACGGACGATGAGACGGTCGGCCACGCCGGTCCGCACCTTTCTTGAGAGAGCGGATGGAGAGCGGATGTGCCTGACAGGTGTGCCCTGACAGGTGTGCCTGGACAGCTGTGCTGCCTGAACAGATGTGCTGTCTGAACAGATGTGCCTGGACACCCGAAGCACTCAACAACCAAGGATGCCGGATGCTTCCTCGGTCGTCGGTTGCCACCACCGAGCCTATAGCACGTACATTCGATTTCCGGGGTTCGCCCGCCTGCTTCACCCGATCGAGTGGTCGGCGCTAGGGTCGGCTCCATGATCGATCACGAGCGCGACCTCGCCTCCCTGCACGAAGCGACCGAGCGGCTGCTGACCGACGCCGCCTCCTGGGACAACGCCTCCGTCGCCGAGCCGTCACGGCTTCCCGGCTGGACCCGTGGCCACGTCCTCGCCCACCTGGCCCGGAACGCCGAGGCTCTGGTGAACGTCTTCGAGGGCCGCCCCATGTACGCGAGCGCCGAGGCGCGCGACGCCGACATCGAGCGCGACGCCTCCCGCCCCCTCGACGTCCAGCTCGCCGACGTCCGCGAGACGGCCGAGCGCTTCCGGGCGCTGACGGCGGCCCCGGGCGACTGGAGCCGCACCGTCGAGCTCCGCAACGGCGTCACCGACAGCGCCTCCCGCGTCCCGTTCCGCCGCTGGGTGGAGGTGGACCTGCACCACGTGGACCTCGGCTGCGGCTACGAGCTGGAGGACCTCCCCGAGGAGTTCGTCGAGCGCGAGATCGACTTCCTCGCCGAGCGGTTCGCCGGCCACCCCGACGTCCCCTCCACCGCGCTTCGCGCCGACGACGACCGGACGTGGACGACCGGCGGCGGAGCGGAGGGCGCCTCCGTGACCGTCTCCGGACCCGCGCCCGACCTCCTCGGCTGGCTCGCCGGCCGCCGCGACGGCGCCGCGCTCAAGACCGAGGGCGGCCCGCTCCCCCAGCTCCCGGCGCTCTAGGCGGCCTTCCCGGGACCGCTGTCGGTGGGCGGGGCTAGGCTGAGGCCATGACGTACAGCGGAGCGGTGAGGGTGGGCGGTCCGGCCGACGTCCACGAGCTGAAGGACCTGATGATCTCCAAGGTCGCGGTCGGCCCGATGGACAACAACGCGTACCTGCTGCGCTGCCGGGCCACCGGCCGGCAGCTGCTCATCGACGCGGCCAGCGAGCCGCAGACGCTGCTCACGCTGATCGGTGACGACGGCATCGCCTCCGTCGTCACCACCCACCGGCACGGCGACCACTGGCAGGCCCTGGCCGAGGTGGTCGCCGCCACCGGCGCCACCACGTACGCGGGCGCGTACGACGTGGAGGGCATCCCGGTCGCCACCGACGTCCCGGTGGAGGACGGCGACACGATCCGGGTGGGCGAGGTCGAGCTCACCGCCCGCCGGCTCGTCGGCCACACCCCCGGCTCGATCGCGCTGGTCTACGACGACCCGCACGGCCACCCGCACCTCTTCACCGGCGACTGCCTCTTCCCCGGCGGCGTCGGCAACACCCGGCAGGACCCGGAGGCGTTCGCCAGCCTCCTCCACGACGTGGAGACCAAGCTCTTCGCCGTCCTGCCGGACGAGACCTGGGTCTACCCCGGCCACGGCAAGGACACCACGCTCGGTAACGAGCGCCCCGGCCTCCCGGAGTGGCGCGAGCGCGGCTGGTGATCCGCCCGGTGCCGAAGCGCCCCCGGTGACGCCGGGGGCGCTCCCGTACGCCCCCGTAACCCGGACGGCGGCCGGGTAGTTGGCGCCACATGCACCCCAGTCACCCTCCGTCGCCACCGGCGGCCCGCCCGGCGCCCTCGATGCCCCGGCTCGCCGCCGCCTCGCTCGTCGGCACGGCCATCGAGTTCTTCGACTTCTTCGTCTACGGGACGGCCGCCGCCCTCGTCCTCGGACCGCTCTTCTTCCCGACCTTCTCCCCGCTCGCCGGGACCCTCGCCGCCTTCGGCACCTTCGCCATCGGCTTCCTCTCCCGCCCCATGGGCTCGGTGCTCTTCGGGCACATCGGGGACCGGCACGGGCGCCGGCCGGTGCTCTTCGCCTCCCTGCTGCTCACCGGCTGCGCCACCGTCGCCGTCGGCTGCGTCCCCACGTACGAGAGCATCGGCGTCGCCGCACCCCTGCTGCTGCTCCTGCTGCGCTTCCTCCAGGGGCTCGGTCTCGGCGGCGAGTGGGGCGGGGCCGTCCTGCTGACCGCCGAGCACGCCCCGCCGCACCGCCGGGCGCTGTGGGCGAGCTTCCCGCAGATCGGGCCCGCGGTCGGCTTCCTCCTGGCGAACGGCGTGATGCTGGCGCTCACCGCCGGGCTGAGCGACGCCGACTTCCGCTCCTGGGGCTGGCGGGTGCCCTTCTGGGCGGCGGGCCTGCTCGCCGCGGTCGGGCTGCTGCTGCGCTCCTCGCTCGCCGAGACCCCGCAGTTCGAGGAGCTGTCCGCGTCCGGCCGGCGGTCGGGCGCGCCCCTCGCCGAGGTCGTCCGCGACCACTGGCGGCTGGTCCTGCTGACCGCCGGCGCCCTCGCGGTGGGGTACGCGATCTTCTACACGGTCTCCACCTGGGCGCTGGCCTACGGCACCGAGCGGCTCGGGGTGAGCAGCACGGTGATGCTGGTCTGCGTGATGGCGGCGGTGGCGGTGAAGGGCGCCGCGACGCCCTTCGTGGCCCTGCTGAGCGACCGCTGGGGCCGTCGGCCGCTCTGCCTGGCGGGGTGCGCGGGGGCCGCGGTGTGGATGTTCCCGATGGTGGCGCTGCTGCACACCGGCCGGCCGCTGCTGATGTTCCTGGGCTTCCTGGGGGCCCTGATGGCCTTCATCACCATGTTCGCGGTGATCGCCGCGTACCTCCCGGAGCTGTACGAGCCCCGGGTCCGCTGCACGGGTGCGGCGGTGGGCTACAACCTGGCGGGGGTGCTCGGCGGGGCGCTGACGCCGATCGTGGCGACCACGCTGTCCCAGGGCGGTTCGGGCCCGCCGTGGGGCGTGGCGGCCTATCTGACGGTGGTGGCGCTGGTGAGCCTGGGCTGCTTCGCGCTGCTGCCGGAGACGCTGCCGGAGCGGGTCCCCGAGGAGGCGGTCGAGGCCGCGCCCGCCTAGCGGGCGGTGGCGGGAACGGCGACGGCCGGCCCGGGGCGGGATGCCCTGGGCCGGCCGTCGCCGTCATGCGTGGAGGAGGCGGGTCACGCCTCGACGCCGGTCTTCCCCGCGTCGTCCTTCGTCTCCGCCGCGTTCTCCGCGTTCTCCGCGTCCTTCTCGGCGGCCTCCAGGGCGGCCTTCTCGGACTGCTTCTTGGAGGCGATCAGGCTGGTGATGGTCGTGATGACCAGCACGCCGCCGATGACGGCGAGGGAGACCGGGATGGAGATCTCCGGTACGTGGACGCCGGACTCGTGCAGGGCGTGCAGCACCAGCTTCACACCGATGAAGCCGAGGATCACCGACAGGCCGTAGCTGAGGTGGACCAGCTTCTTGAGCAGGCCGCCGATGAGGAAGTACAGCTGGCGCAGACCCATCAGGGCGAAGGCGTTCGCCGTGAAGACGATGTACGGGTCCTGGGTCAGGCCGAAGATCGCGGGGATCGAGTCCATCGCGAACAGCACGTCGGTCATGCCGATGGCGAGCATGACGACCAGGAGCGGCGTCATGATCTTCTTGCCGTGCTCCACGATGAAGAGCTTGGTGCCGTGGTAGCGGTCGGCGACGCCGAACTTCTTCTCGATGGACTTCAGGAGACGGTTCTCGTCCCAGTCGTCCTCCTCCTCGTCCGCCATGGCCTCCTTGACGAGCTTCCAGGCGGTGTAGATGAGGAAGGCACCGAAGAGGTAGAAGACCCACGAGAAGCTCGCGATGATCGCGGCGCCGGCCGCGATGAAGATCGCCCGCAGGACGAGCGCGATGAGCACACCGACCAGCAGCACCCGCTGCTGGAGGTGGGTCGGCACGGAGAACTTCGCCATGATCAGGATGAAGACGAAGAGGTTGTCGACGCTGAGCGACTTCTCCGTGATGAAGCCCGCGAAGAACTCACCGCCTGCCTGGCCGCCGCCCCAGATCGTGACGCCGACACCGAAGATGACGGCGAGGGTGATCCAGACGACCGTCCAGATTCCGGCTTCCTTGATCGACACGTCATGGGGCTTGCGCCCGATGAAGAAGTCGACCGCGATCAGGGCACACAGACCAAGAATGGTCAGCACCCAGATGGTCATCGAAACGTCCACTGCGCCTCCGGCTTCGTACGGCTACTGATCAGCGTCGTCGCTGCCGGAGGTCTCTTCCACCCGGGGCCGCTCACACGGCCGCCGGGCCGACGCCCCGGGACTGGATGTCCTTGATCCGTCCGTATTGACGGGTACGCCGCGCATGGGGAGTACTCCCCTCCGCTCAGAAGAGAGTACCCGAAGACCCAAGAGAAGGTAAAGAGAAGGGTAAAGAGGGCTCAAAAGCCCAGGTCAGATCTGGTCGAGGCCGCGGCGGCGGGCCTCCCCCACCTGTCCGAGTATCTGCCACAGCACCGCACTGCCCGGCGGGACGGTCGGCGGCTCGTACGTCCAGGCGTGGCCGACCCAGGGGTCGGCCAGGTGGTCGTCGGGCACCGGCGTGAGCCGGAGCAGCGAGCGCCACAGCGGGTCGAGCACCGGCCCGTACCCGGCGGCGTCCACCCGGTCCGCGACCATCAGCAGGTGGACGCCGACGGAGGGGCCCTCGTCGGCGAGGTAGCGGAGCCGGGTGACGGCCCGGTCGTCGAAGCCGTGCGGGAAGTCGTGGACGACGAGCAGCTGGCGGGCCGGGTCGAAGCCGGGCGGCAGATCCTCGGAGGCGTCCCCGCGCACCGCCATCTGGAGCAGGTCGACCCGCTCGGTGAGCTGGGCGAGGACGGCGGCGACCCCGGCCGCGC
The DNA here is from genome assembly GCF_042754585.1 of Streptomyces sp. NPDC059201. Classification (NCBI taxonomy): domain Bacteria; kingdom Bacillati; phylum Actinomycetota; class Actinomycetes; order Kitasatosporales; family Streptomycetaceae; genus Streptomyces; species Streptomyces sp. NPDC059201. The sequence continues at coordinate 901,315 of NZ_JBHZBB010000002.1, read as the reverse complement.
CCTGGGCGGGCGGGGCGGCCAGGACCCCGGTCTCGACGAGCGGCGCGAAGGCGGCGGCCCCGCCGCCCGCCGGGTCGATCACATGGACGGTGAGGGAGCCGGCGGGGTGGGTGGCGAGCAGCCGGGCGGTGTGCGCGACGGCGCTGTCCAGGGCGAGCCGGCGCAGCTCGGCCTCGTCGAGCAGACCGGCGGCGGAGGTGCGGCCGGGGCCCGAGTCCACCCACAGCCCGCGCTCCAGCGGGAGGCGGACGAGGAAGGGGATCCTGAGCCCGCTCCGCTCGGGGAGGTGGAGGTCGCCGAGGCGGACCGCCATCGGGGGCTCCTCCGGGGGCCGGTAGGCGTGCCAGACGGGGTTGTCCCAGCGGGCGTAGGCGGCGGGCAGGGCCGGTTCCACGACCTCGGACTCGGCGGTGAGCTGCGCGAGGTCCCGGTCGAGGACCTCCTGGGCCCGGCCCAGCAGCTCGTCGTGCGTGGCCCGGGCGGCGGCCCTGGCGGCGTCACCGGCGCCGCCGACGCGGTTGGCCGGGTCGGCGAGCACCTGGTCGATGGCGCGGTCGAGGCGGTGGTCGGCGAAGTCGCGGGCGCTGCGGTAGGCGGCGACCGTCCGGGCCATGTCCTCGAACATGCCCCACACCTGGTTGTAGAGCCGCTCGTCCATCGTCCACCCGGTGGCGTCCCCGGCGACGGGCGCGGGCCGGGACTCCTCCGGGGGCCCGGGCGGCCCCTGCTGCCCAGCCTGGCCGGGCAGAGGCGGCGGTACGGCTCCGGGGCCGGCGGCCGGGCCGGGCGCGGGCTCGGCGGCCGCGGGGCGCGGGCGGCGGCTGGGGTGGGAGTAGCTGATGGTGCTGGTGGTGGTGGGGTCGGCCGGAGCGGTCTCGGGGACCAGCGGCGGCGGAGCCGGGTCGGCGACGGGGGCGGGGGCCGCGGCGGGGGCGGCCGCGTCCAGGACGACGGCGGCGAGGTCGGCGGCGGCCGGAGCGCCCTGGTCGGCGAGGAGGTCGGCGAGCCCGCCCTCGTACCCCTGTCCGACGGCACGGACCTTCCAGGTGCCCTGGCGGCGGTAGAGCTCCAGGGCGACGACGGCGGACTCCCGGTCGAGGCCGTGGATGGTGTATGTGGCGACCGCGGTGCCCGCCGGGTCGGCGACGGTCACGAAGGGGGCGGCGGCGGTGCCGAAGCGGGCCGGGCCGCCGGCGCCCTGCGGCAGGGCGAGGAGCAGGGAGATCCGGTGCACGGTGTCCGGGAGGGCCGCGAGGTCCACGGCGATGCGGTGCTCGGCCGCCGCCTCGGCGGGGACCTCGACCCCGGGACGTACGGGCGCGCCGGGGTGGGCGATCCACTCGGCGCCGGCGACCCGGCCCCGCTCGTCGCCGAGGGTGGCCCCGGCGACGACCGGGTGTCCGGCGGACACCCGGAGTTCGAGTCGGGTGTCGGGCAAGGGGTGGTTCTGCCCCCGGACCAGCTCGGCCGTCATCTCGACTCTGTTTCCCCTCGGCGTTACGGGTCGGTCATGCGGGACAGCTCCCGGCGGGCCGGTGCCCGACGGGAGCTGCGGTGCGGCGGCGGGGCCGTGGAGCCGGCCCCGCGGTCCGCCTACAGGTGCGGCAGGATCGCCGGCATCAGGTCCTGGAAGGTGCGGCCGTTGGCCGGGTTGCCCAGGGCGGTCATCTGCCAGCCGGAGCCGGCCCGGTGCACCTTCGCCATGATCTGCGCGGTGTACTGGCCGCCGCCGTCGAGGGTGTAGCGCGCGAGCTCCTGGCCGTTCGACTCGTCGACGAGCCGGCAGAAGGCGTTCTGCACCTCCTGGAAGGTCTGCCCGGTGAAGGAGTTCACCGTGAAGACGATCGTGTCGATGTGGACGGGCACCCGCTGGAGGTCGACGAGGATGGCCTCGTCGTCGCCGCCCTGGCCCACACCGCCCACCAGGTTGTCCCCGGTGTGGCGGACGGAGCCGTCGTCGCTGACCAGGTGACGGAAGAAGACCACGTCCACGGGCTGCTTCTCGGCGAAGAGGACCGCGGAGGCGTCCAGGTCGATCTCGCGGGTGCGCGAGCCGAAGAGCCCCCGGCGCGGCGCGGCCTGCCAGCCGAGCCCCATCCGCACCTGGTTGAGGCTGCCCCCGCCCTGCTTCTCCAGGCTGATGGCCTGCCCCTTGGTCATGTTGACCGTCACGCGCTGCCCCTCTCGTCGTTGTGGCAGCACCCTACGCAGGGGCACTGACAACATGCCGGACGCGGCCCGGTTTTGTGTCGGTCTTGCAACACACCGGGCCGCCTCTTCTCACGCCAGTCCCGCCTCCTTCATCTGACGCAGTTCCTTCTTCAGTTCGGAGACCTCGTCGCGCAGCCGGGCGGCCACCTCGAACTGGAGCTCGGCGGCGGCTGCGCGCATGCGCTCGGTCATCTCCTCGATGACCGAGGCCAGTTCGGCGGCGGGCCGGTCGCCGAGCTCCAGCGTCGAGCCGCCCTTGGCGCCCGCCTTGCCGGCCTTGCCCGCCTTGGGGGTGTGCGCGGCGAGCGAGGGCACCGGGGACTTGGCGCCCTTGCCGTCCTTGCCCTGGCGGTAGCCGGTGCCGAGGAGCTGCTCGGTGTCGACCTCCTCGCGCGCGATGGTGGCGACGATGTCGTTGATCTTCTTGCGGAGCGGCTGGGGGTCGATCCCGTGCTCCTTGTTGTAGGCCACCTGCTTCTCGCGGCGCCGGTTGGTCTCGTCGATGGCCTGGGCCATCGCCGGGGTGACGGTGTCGGCGTACATGTGGACCTGGCCGGAGACGTTGCGGGCGGCGCGGCCGATGGTCTGGATGAGGGAGGTCCCGGAGCGCAGGAAGCCCTGCTTGTCGGCGTCGAGGATGGCGACGAGGGAGACCTCGGGCAGGTCGAGGCCCTCGCGGAGCAGGTTGATGCCGACGAGGACGTCGTACTCGCCGGAGCGCAGCTCGCGCAGCAGCTCGATGCGGCGCAGGGTGTCGACGTCGCTGTGCAGGTAGCGGACCTGGATGCCGAGCTCCAGGAAGTAGTCGGTGAGGTCCTCGGCCATCTTCTTGGTGAGGGTGGTGACGAGGACGCGCTCGTCCCGCTCGGTGCGCAGCCGGATCTCGTGGACCAGGTCGTCGATCTGGCCCTCGGTGGGCTTGACGACGACCTCGGGGTCGACGAGGCCGGTGGGGCGGATGATCTGCTCGACGAAGCCGTCGCCCCGGGACAGCTCGTAGGTGCCGGGGGTGGCGGAGAGGTAGACGGTCTGGCCGATCCGCTGCTGGAACTCCTCCCACTTCAGCGGGCGGTTGTCGAGGGCGGAGGGGAGCCGGAAGCCGTGGTCGACGAGGGTCCGCTTGCGGGAGGCGTCGCCCTCGTACATGGCGCCGATCTGGGGCACGGTGACGTGCGACTCGTCGATGACGAGGAGGAAGTCCTCGGGGAAGTAGTCGAGGAGGGTGTTGGGCGGGGAGCCGGGCTCGCGGCCGTCGAAGTGCATCGAGTAGTTCTCGATGCCGGAGCAGGAGCCGATCTGGCGCATCATCTCGATGTCGTAGGTGGTGCGCATGCGGAGCCGCTGGGCCTCCAGCATCTTGCTCTGCTTCTCCAGCTCCTTGAGGCGCCCGTCGAGCTCGCGCTCGATGTCGTTGACGGCCCGCTCCATGCGCTCGGGTCCCGCGACGTAGTGGCTGGCGGGGAAGACGTACAGCTGCCGATCGTCGCTGATGATCTCGCCGGTGAGCGGGTGGAGGGTGGAGAGCGCCTCGATCTCGTCGCCGAACATCTCGATGCGGACGGCGAGCTCCTCGTACACGGGGAAGATCTCGATGGTGTCGCCGCGGACGCGGAAGGTGCCGCGGGTGAAGGCGAGGTCGTTGCGCGTGTACTGGATGTCGACGAAGCGGCGGAGCAGCTGGTCGCGGTCGATCTCGTCGCCGACCTTGAGCTGGACCATGCGGTCCACGTACTCCTGCGGGGTGCCGAGGCCGTAGATGCAGGAGACGGAGGCGACCACGACCACGTCCCTGCGGGTGAGCAGGGAGTTGGTCGCGGAGTGGCGCAGCCGCTCGACCTCCTCGTTGATCGAGGAGTCCTTCTCGATGTAGGTGTCGGACTGCGGGACGTACGCCTCGGGCTGGTAGTAGTCGTAGTACGAGACGAAGTACTCGACGGCGTTGTTCGGCAGGAGCTCGCGGAACTCGTTCGCCAGCTGGGCGGCCAGGGTCTTGTTCGGCGCCATCACCAGGGTGGGGCGCTGGAGCTTCTCGATCATCCAGGCCGTGGTGGCCGACTTGCCGGTGCCGGTGGCGCCGAGCAGGACGACGTCCTTCTCGCCGGCGCGGATGCGCCGGTCCAGCTCGGCGATGGCCGTCGGCTGGTCGCCGCTCGGCTGGTAGGAGGAGACGACCTCGAAGGGCGCCACCGAACGTTCGATCTTGGAAACGGGCCGCATGGGACCACCGTACGACCCGCCACCGACAGTCGGGGGGTGATCGCCGCGCCACCGGGGCGCGGCGGGGGGTGTCACCAGTCCTGGGAGCGGTGTCCGCCGCGCGGTGCGGAGCGGCGGGAGCCGCGTCCGGCGGGGCGGGCGGTCCAGTTCGCGGGCTCGCCGTAGCTGGGGACGTGGCGGGGGGCGGGGACGCCGGGGCGGTACGGGGAGCGGGCCGGGGTCCGCTGCCAGTCGGGCTCGCCCATGACGAGCAGCGGGTCGAACATGACGACGACGGCGGCCAGGATCAGGAAGACGGCGGGGCCGATCAGCATGGGCAGCAGCAGGGATCCGGCGTCGGCTCCGGTGCCCGCGGCCGGGGCGGCGTGCAGGTGGACGCTGACGGCCGCCATGGCGGTGTAGTGCATGCCGCTGACGGCGATGCCCATGACGAGGCTGGCCCCGAGGCTGGCGAGGAAGCCGTGGACCGAGACCGCCGCCCAGAGGGCGGTGGTGGCGGCGACGACGGCGATGACCACGGAGAGGGCGACGGTGAGGGTGTCGTACTCGATCCGGCCCGGCAGGCGCATCCCGGCCATGCCGAGGTAGTGCATGGTGGCGACGCCGAGGCCGGTGATGGTGCCGCCGGTGACGAGGGTCAGCGCGGTGGCGCCCCGGTAGCCGACGATGAAGATGCCGATGCCGACCATGACGACGGCGACGGCGAGGCTGGCGAAGGTGATCGGCCGGTCGTAGTCGATCGGCGCCTGCTGGACCGAGAACCCCATCATGGCGATGAAGTGCATGGTCCAGATGCCGGTGCCTATGGAGGTGGAGCCGAGGGCGAGCCAGCCGGCCTTGAAGGAGTCCTGGTGGCGCAGTGAGCGGGTCGTGCATCTCAGCCCCAGGGCACCGCCGAGGCAGGCCATGAGAAAGGCCGCCACCGGCGTGACGAGCCCGTAGCTGAATCCGTCGACCGTGCCCTGCATGAGCGTGTGCCCTCCCACCCCTTGCGCATGGACGTCCGAAAACAGTCGGTACCGCTGGGTAGTACTACCGGGGCGAGATTATGGCCCGTCGGGGGTGTCGCGGGCACCTGACCGGGGATTTTCCGGTCGTGAGACCGGAGCGAGACCGGTCCGTGACCTCCGGAGGGGGTCGCGCCGCCGGATCGCCGCCGAAAGCCCGGTTTGGCCGGTGGACGTCGGCGGGGCCGTGGCCGGAAGACGGCGGTGGCCCGTGACGGGGCGCGGGGCTGTCGGCGCCGGGTCGTACGGTGAGGGCATGGAGATCGAGAACGGACCGCGGGGTGTGACCGCCGAGTGGGCGGTCGTGGGGAGCGACATCGGCCCGCTCTTCCTCGCGGCCACCGGGCGGGGGCTGGTGCGGGTCGAGTTCCACGCGGGCGGCGGACGCGGGGAGCGCATGCCGGAGCGGCTCGCCGAGCAGTTGGGCGCCACGCTCGTCGAATGCCCCACGGGGCTGCTCGCCGAGCCGGTGCGGCAGCTGGAGCGGTACTTCGCGGGCGCGCTGCGCGCGTTCGACCTGCCGCTGGACTGGTCGCTGACGACCGGCTTCAACCGCCAGGTGCTGCGGGAGCTGGCCACCGGCGTCCCGTACGGGGCGGTGGTCGGGTACGGGGAGCTGGCGCGGCGCGTGGGCCAGCCGGGGGCGGCGCAGGCCGTGGGGGCGGCGATGGGCGCCAATCCGCTGCCGGTGGTGGTGCCGTGCCACCGCGTGGTGGAGAGCGACGGCGGCCTCGGGGGGTTCGGCGGCGGACTGGAGACGAAGCGGAGACTGCTGGCGCTGGAGGGCGTGCTGCCGGAACCGCTGTTCTGAGCGGCCGCACCGGCCCCCGCGATCGGCCGGAGAGGCAGGGTGACGGCGGCGCCCACCTGGGGATTACCGTCCCCGGGCGTTCCCATCGGCCGGGGCGGCTGGCACACTCCGGTAGTGACCGAAACGCCCGACGCCCCTGACATCACCGCCTCCGGAAAGCCGCCCGCCCTCGCCCCCGCCGCCCTGCCGGAGCTGCGCCGGCGGGTCCAGGCCGTGCTCGTCGCCACCCAGATCCTCGGCGGTCTCGGGATCGCCACCGGCGTGGCGCTCGCCGCCGTCCTCGCCACCGAGGCGAGCGGTACGGACGCGCTGGCCGGGCTCGCCTCGACGGCGACGGTCGCCGGGCCCGCGCTGCTCGCGATGCCGCTGGCCGCGCTGATGGCGCGGCGGGGGCGGCGGGCCGGTCTGGTGCTCGCCTATCTGCTGGGCGCCCTCGGTGCCGGGGTCACGGTGCTCGGCGCGGTCCTGGACAGCTTCCCGGTGCTGCTGGCGGGCCTGGTGGGCTTCGGGGCGGGGTCCTCGGCCAATCTCGCGGCCCGGTTCGCCGCCGCCGACCTGGCGGAGCCGGACCGGCGGGCGCGGGCCATCTCGACGGTGGTGTGGGCGACCACGATCGGCGCCGTCCTCGGCCCGAACATCGCGGCGCCGGCCGGGCGGAGCGTCTCGGGCCTCGGCATACCCGTGGCGGCCGGTCCGTTCCTGTGGGCGGCGGTGGTGTTCGTGGTCTCGGCGCTGGTGGTGGCGCTGCTGCTGCGGCCCGATCCGCTGCTGACGGCGCGGGCGCTGGCCGCCGCCGACGAGGACGGGGCGGAGGACCTGCCGGAGGGCCGGTCGCTGCGGGCCGGGCTGCGGGCCGTCCGCGCGTCGCCGCGGGCGCGGATCGCGCTGGTCACGGTGGCCGCCTCGCACACCGTGATGGTGTCGATCATGTCGATGACCCCGGTGGCGCTCACCCACCACGGGGCCGGCATCGAGCTGATCGGGCTGGTCATCAGCGTGCACATCGCGGGCATGTACGCGTTCTCGCCGGTCATGGGCTGGCTCGCGGACCGGCTCGGGCGGCTCGCCGTGATCGGCCTCGCCGTCGGGCTCCTGGGGTGCGCGGCGCTGCTCGCGGGGACCGCGGGGGCGAGCCACACCCGGGTCGCGGCCGGTCTGTTCGTCCTGGGGCTCGGCTGGTCGGCCGGGCTGGTGTCGGGCTCGGCGCTGCTGACGGACTCGGTGCCGCAGGCGGCGCGGGCGGCCGTCCAGGGCCTGTCGGACACGGTGATGAACGCGGCGGCGGGCATCGGCGGCCTGATGGCCGGCGTGATCGTCTCCCAGGCGGGCTACGGGCCGCTCAACGCCCTCGCCGCCTGTCTGCTGCTGCCGATGGCGGCCCTGGCCCTGCGGGGCGTGCTCCGCAGGGCCTGACGGCGCCCGGGTCAGGGCAGGGTGATGTGGTACGCCTTGCGCAGCGTCTCGTGGACGGTCCAGGTGGTCCGGTCGCCCTCGCGCAGGACGCAGGCGTCGCCGGGCCCGACCTCCATCGTGGCCCCGCCCTCGACGGCGACCGTGGCCCGGCCGCTGACGACGACGAAGAGCTCGTTCGCCTCGGTGTCGGTCACGACGCCGGGGGTGATCTGCCAGATGCCGCGCACCTGCTTGCCGTCGGCGGACTCCCACAGCACCTTGCCGGACACCTCGGGGGTGCCGGACACGATCTGGTCGGGGTCGAGCGGGTCGGCTTCCAGCTCGGCGTCGGGGATGTGGACGGCGAAGGAGGGGAGGTCGTGTGTCGTCATGGGCGGTGACTGTAGCCGGATCCCCGGGCGGCACGTGACATCGGGACCGCGGAACGAATCCCTCCGTTCACCGCTCTGACCAGGCACGTTACGACTCCGCCCCGAGGACGACGGATTCCGTAGCGCGGTCCTTCCCGTCGCTCCGGCGGGTCCGGCACGGATCGGCCCCGCCGCCGCGGACGCGCGGAAACCGAATCCGTACCTCACTCGCACCCCCGTACGAAAGGGGGGTGGCGGGAGATCGCCAGAGGTGTTTGCGGGGCGGGCGGGCGCGCCAGAAATGGACCATGACCACACTGGTGTCCGAAGAGGTACGGGAGGCGCTCCACGAGGGCCGGCCCGTCGTCGCCCTCGAATCGACGATCATCGCCCACGGCCTGCCGCGCCCGCGGAACCTGGCGGTGGCCGTGGAGCTGGAGGAGTCGGTACGGGCCCTGGGCGCCGTGCCGGCCACCATCGCCGTGCTCGACGGGGTCGCGCGGATCGGACTCGACCGGGCGGGGCTGACCCGGATCGCGCAGGACCCGTCGGTGCGCAAGCTCGGCCACCGCGACCTGGCGCCGGCGCTCGCCACCGGCGCCACCGGGGCGACCACGGTGTCGGCGACGGCCCGGCTCGCCGACGCGGCGGGCATACGGGTCTTCGCCACCGGCGGCCTGGGCGGGGTGCACCGCGAGTGGCGCGAGACCCAGGACGAGTCCGCCGACCTGCGGCTGCTCGCCGAGGTGGGCGTCACGGTGGTGTGCGCGGGCGTGAAGTCGATCCTTGACGTCCCGGCGACGCTCCAGCGCCTGGAGACCCTGGGCGTGACGGTCGCCGGGTACGGCACGGAGACCTTCCCCGGCTTCTACCTCTCCTCCTCCGGCGAGCCCGTCGACTGGACGCTCCGCACCCCGGCCGAGGTCGCCGCGGTCATACGGGCCCGGGAGGCGCTCGGCCGCCCCTGGTCGGCGCTGATCGTGGCCAATCCGGTGCCGGAGGCGGAGCAGTTGGACCCGGCGCTGCACGACCGGGTGCTGGCGGACGGCCTCGCCGAGCTGAGGGAGAAGGGCGTCACCGGGCAGGCGGTGACCCCGTTCCTCCTGGAGTACCTGACCACGCACACGGACGGCGCGTCCCTGGAGGCCAACCTGGCGGCCGTGCGGGGCAACGTCCGGCTCGCGGCGGAGATCGCGGGGGCGTACGCCGCGGGCGAGCGGTGACCGGGCGGGCCGGGGCGACCGGGACGACCGGGGCGCGGCGGCTCGGGGAGGCGGGGCGGTGAGCCGGGCCGGAGCGCTGCTGGTCGTCGGGGACGTCGTCACGGACGTGGTGGCCCGGCACCGGACCCCGCTCGCGCCCGCGACGGACACGGCGGCCGCGATCCGCACCCTGCCGGGCGGCGCGGGGGCCAACGCGGCCTGCTGGGCGGCCCGTTCCGGCCACCCGGACGTGCGGCTGCTCGGCCGGGTCGGCACGGAGTCAGCCGGGTGGCACGAGCGGGCGCTGGCCGGGGCGGGCGTGCGCCCGCTCCTCGTGCCCGACCCGGAGGCCCCGACGGGCACCGTGATAGCCCTGGTGGACGCGGCGGCCGAGCGCACCTTCCTCACGGACAGCGGGGCGGTGCTGCGGCTCTGCCCCGCCGACTGGTCGGCCGGACTCCTCGACGGCGTGGCGGCGCTCCACCTCTCCGGCTACCTGTTCTTCGCCGGGCCGAGCCGGGCCGCGGCCCTCCTCGCCCTGCGGGACGCCCGGGCGGCCGGAATACCGGTCAGCGTGGACCCGGCGTCGACCGGCTTCCTGGCCGAGCTGGGCCCGGAGACGTTCCTCAACGCCGTCGGGGGCGCGTCGCTCCTGCTGCCCAACGCCGACGAGGCCCGGCTGCTCACCGGCGCCGCGGACGCGGAGGCGGCGGCCCGGGAGCTGAGCCGGCGCGTGCCGCTCGTCGTGGTGACGCTGGGCGCGGCCGGCGCGCTGGTCGCCGAGGCCGGGGCGGTCACGGCCCGGGTCGCTGCCCCACCCGTGGCACCGGAGCAGCGGGTGGACTCGACGGGCGCGGGCGACGCGTTCACCGGCGCGTTCCTCGCGGCGCGGCTCGCGGGCGCGGACCCGGCCGAGGCGGCCGGGGCGGGGTGCGCGGCGGGCGCCGAGGCGGTGACCGTGGTGGGCGGCCGGCCGCCGTCAGTCTGAGCCGAGCGCCCCGAGCCCGGTCCAGGCCGGATGCCGCGGATCGTCGGCCCGTACGGCGACGTCGGCGGTCCCGGCCGGGTCCACCTCCGTCTCGTACCGGGCGAAGGCGGGCAGCGTCCAGGGCTCCGCGCCGCGCCGCGCGAGCGCACCGGGCGACAGGCGCAGATGGACGGTCAGATCAAAGGGGAACCAGTGCCCGAGGAGGAACGGCCCGTGCAGCACCAGGACACCGCCCGGCGGCAGCGTCACGTACGGGCTGCGGGTCGCGCGGTCCTTCACTGGGTCCCACAGGTCGGGCAGGACCCGCCCGTCGCCGCCCGGCTCCAGCGGGGTGAACACCTCCCGCCACAGGGCACCGGTGTCGGTCCAGCCGCCGTAGTACGCGTCGGGGTCCTGCCTGCCGTGCTCGTACCGCAGCGACGCGGGCCGCAGGAATCCCTCGGTCCCGACGACACGGACCGGGCGACCGCGGTCCTGGAGCTGCTCCGCGAGCAGCGCGGCCAGCTCCTCGCCGCGGGCGGCGGGCGCGCCGTCGACGGCGACCTTCAGCCGGTCTCCGCCGTTGCCGGGCACGAGCCGGTCCACGTGCTTCGCCAGCCGCCCGGCCATCCGGCCCCAGGTGATCGCCTCGTATCGCATCCCGCCCATTCTGCCCTGCGCCCTCCGCTCCGCGAGCGTGCCCGCGTCGCGGGACCGAAGGGAGGCATCCTCGTGCGTCCCGGGCTTGACCTTGTCACTGGCGTCACGGTTCCACCATCACTTCCATGCACACCACAGCCACCCCAGACACCACCACCAAGGCCCCCAGGGTCGTCCTCGTCACCGGCGCGGGCACCGGCATCGGCCGGGCCACCGCACGCGCCTTCGCCCGGCAGGGCGCGACCGTCGTCGCCGTGGGCCGCAGGCCCGAGCCCCTGCGCGAGACCGCCGCCGACGCCCCCGCCGCGATCCACCCGCACCCCGCCGACATCACCGCCGAGGGCGCGCCCGAGGAGCTGGTCCGGGCCGTGCTCGCCGACCACGGCCGCCTCGACGTCCTGGTCAACAACGCGGGCATCGCCGGCGGCGGCCCCCTCGGCACCCTCGACCGCGCCCGGATCGCGCCCCTCCTGGAGACCAACCTGCTCGCACCCGTGCTGCTCACCCAGGCCGCCGTCCCCGCGCTGAGTGCCTCCGGCGGCGTGGTCGTGAACGTGACGACGACGATCGGACAGCGCGGCTGGCCGGGCAACTCGGTCTATCCGGCGACCAAGAGCGCCCTGGAGACCCTCACCCGCTGCTGGGCCGTCGAACTCGCGCCCGCCGGCGTCCGGGTGGTGGCGGTCGCCCCCGGCGCGATCGAGACGCCGATCGCCGACCACATGGGGCTCACGCCGGAACAGCGCCGCGCCATACGGGCCTGGCAGCTCGCGCACACCCCGCTCGGGCGGATCGGGCGCCCCGAGGAGGTCGCCTGGGCGATCACCGCGCTCGCCGCGCCCGAGGCGTCCTTCCTCACCGGGACCGTGCTCCCCGTCGACGGCGGCGCACTCGTCTCGTGAGGCGCGTGAGGTGCGTGAGGCGTGTGATACGACTGCGAGGGTGCGCATCGGTGAACTGGCCCGCAGGACGGGCGTGTCGGCGCGGTCCCTGCGCCACTACGAGCAGGCGGGGCTCATCACCCCGGTCCGCGAGGCCAACGGCTACCGGGCGTACGAGGAGGGCGCCGTCGTCCGCGTCGCCAACATCCGATACCTCCTCGACGCCGGGCTGACCCTGGACGACGTCTCGGCCTTCCGCTCCTGTCTCGACGGGGACCTGCCGTCGGCGCCCCCCTCCGGCCGCGGCATGGAGATCGCCCGCGAACGGCTCGCCGTGCTCGACGCGCGGATCGCCGCGCAGACGGCGGCCCGGGACCGGCTGGCGACGGCGCTCGCCGCCCGGTGCGACGGTGACGCGACCACCCCCGGAATGCCATGATCTGACGGTCCGAAGGATCTTCGGGCGGTCGTGACGGCGGTACGGGAGGGGCGACCGGTCATGGACGTGGCACTGACAGCGGTGGCGAGCACGCTCCTCGGCGTGATCGCCACCTCCAGCGCCTTCGCCGGCGCCGTCGTCGGATACCGGCACGGCCAGAACGACCGCTGGTTCCGGGCCCAGTCGGTCTGCGACGACGGGGACCTCCGGCGGCTCGCCGAGGCCGTGTTCGACGAGACCGCGCCCGGACTCCGCTGAGGACGGCCGTCGTGGACCTCGTCGCCCCCGTCGTCGTCGAGCCGCTGCGCCGCCGCCGCTGCTCGGAGTGCCGGCAGGGCCCCCTGGAGCGGATGATCGTCGAGTACGGCCGTCCGGTCTGCCTGGACTGCGCCGACCTCGGCCACCTCGTCTTCCTGCGCCGCGGCGACACCGCGCTCACCCGGCGCGCCCGCGAGCAGAGCACCCTGTGGGCGGTGGTCGTACGCCACAACAGGCGCCGCACCCGGTACGAACGCCAGGGCCTGCTCGTCGAGGAGGCGGCCCTCGCCCGGGCGGAGACCGCCTGCCTCGCCGACGCGGAGGCCCGGGCCCGGCGGCGGGCCCGGGACGCGGAGCGGCGCGCCGTGCGGGACGCCGGGATCACCGAGGCCCTGCGGGTGGAGATCCTGCGGCTCTTCCCGGCGATGCCGCCGGAGCGGGCCGCCGAGATCGCCGTCCACGCCTCGGCGAAGGGGAGCGGCCGGGTCGGCAGGACGGCCGCCGGGCGCGCCCTCGACCGGGGCGCCGTGACGGCCGCGGTCCGCGCCTCGGTGCGGCACGTGGACACCCCGTACGACTCGATGCTGATGCGCGGTGTCCCCCGTCACCAGGCCCGCAGCCAGCTCTCCCCCGCCATCGAGACCGTGCTCCGGGCCTGGCGGGAGCGGCCGCCGGACGCGGACCGGGGGGCGCCTCCGGACACACGGACGCGCCCGGCGTGACGGGCACGTCGGGCGCGGCGGGGACACCGGACCGGGCTGACCGCTGACGGCTCGGGCGTCAGCGGGTCGGGCCCCGGCGTGGGGAGGGGCCGGGTCAGACCTGGTCGGCGGCGCGGCGGGCGCGGCGGTACATCAGCGCGCCGCCGAGGAGGAGTGCGGCGCTGCCCGCGGCGGCGTAGCCGACGCCGTCGCTGCCGGTGTCGGCGAGGGCCACCCTGGTGGTCTCGCCCTGCGGCGCGGGAGCGGGAGCGGGGGCGGGGATCTGGACCTCGGGCTTCTCCTGCTCGGCGACCGGCTTGGGCGGCAGGTTGCGCACCGGCGGGGTCTGCGGGCGCGGGGTCGGGATCTCGACCTGCGGCTCCGGCTCCTCAGGGGTGCTCGGGACGTTGACCCCGGTGTTGCCGACGGCCGGGTTGCCGATGCCGACGACGTTGACCGAGTTGCCGACGACGTTCACCGGCAGGTCGATCGGGAGCTGGATGCCGTTGCCGGACAGAAGGCCCGGGGAGCCCTCGGCGTGGCTCTCGGCGGTTGCTCCGCCGCCGTTGACCGCCCCGCCCTCGACCGCCCCGCCGTCGGAGGAGCCGCCGCGGGGGTCGGTCTGCTCGCCGCCGCGCGGGGTCACGGCCTCGTCCTTGTGGGTGCGGCCGGGGCCGGTGTCCCGGGACTCCCCGGCCGGGGCCGAGGTGTTGGCGCACGAGTTGCCCGCGGCCGGGTTGAGCAGCCCGACCACGTTGACCGTGTTCCCGCAGAGGTTGACCGGCACGTGGACCGGCAGCTGGATCGTGTTGCCGGAGCCGACGCCCGGCGAGCCGACCGCGGCGCCCTCGGCACCCGAGTCCGCGTGGGCGGCGCCCGCCGACAGCGCGAGCGCCCCACCTGTGACCAACAGTGTGGCCAGACCACTTCGGCGCATCTGCCTCATGGCTTCCTGCCTTCCGGAGTTGCACGGGCGAGTGCCCGTACCGGAATAAACGCGACGAACGCGTTTGCCGGATCCGGCCGTTGGCGGGTTTCACTCCTTCGAGGGAGGCGCCGTTCGAGTGGTGACCCCGACGGGTCCTAGCGGCCGAGGAGCTCGGTGAGGGCTCCGACCGGGTCGGCGTCGGGTGTGCCGCGCGGCCACCAGTCCTCGCGGCCGTGGTCGGATTCGTACGGGTACCACAGGCCGTCCTGACCGAGCCTGAGTTGGAGCGAGCCGGTGGAGAGGCGGTTGCGCCAGGGGCGGAAGGCCGGGAAGTCGGCGGCGAGGAGGGCGGGTCTCGCCCGGTCGAACGGGCCGGCGGGCGGGTCCCAGGGCTCCTCCAGGACGGCGAGACCCTCCGCGCCGCCCTGGCGCCAGGCGGCGACGGCGCGGGCGAGGTCGGTGGGGGTCCGGTCGAGGGCGTCGGCCAGGTCCCGGTAGAGCGCGCGGGTGGAGGCGGTGAGGCCGGAGCCGGGATGGGCGGCGGCGAGCCGCGCGGCGTCCTGCCAGGGGGTGAGGGCGGCGACCGGGTCGTGCCCGGTCACGAGGAAGGCGTGGGCGCGGGCGGCGGCCTCACCGGCCAGCAGGTCGAGCGCGAGGGGGTCCGGGGCGTGCGGGTCCGGCGGGAAGACGGCGGGACGCCCGGGCCGGTCCGGGAGCGGCAGCGGCGGGGGCAGCGGCAGCGGGGACCCGGTGGCGGCGAGCACCTCGCGGGCGGGCACGGAGGGGAGGACGGGCGCGGCGGAGGCGGTCTCGGCGGCGGACCGGGCCGCGTTGCGCCGGGAGAGCTCGGCGAGGAGCTCGCCCTCGCCGCGTCCGCGCATCAGGAAGAGGACGAAGGGGTCCTCGTCGAGGAGGCGGGCGGCCTGGTAGCAGAGGGCGGCGGCGTGCTTGCAGGGGAAGCCGTCGTCGGGACAGGAGCAGTCGGGCAGCAGGTCGCCGGGGGCGGGCAGCAGTCCCTCGACCGCCTCCAGGGCGTGCGGGACCTCCTTGTCGAGGAGGGCGGCCATGTGCGCGGGCTGGGCGGCGGCCTTGTCGAGGAAGAGCTCCCAGCCGTCGTCGCCGAGGGTCCGCATCCGGATCTCGGTGCGGTACGGGCGGATGCGGCTGCCGTGCACATAGGCGACGACCCGGCCGGGGGTGACGGTGATCGCGTCGACGTGGCCGCGCTCCGCGTAGGCCCTGCCGCGGCCGAGGCGTGCCTGGTCGAGCGCGGTGCGCTCCAGGGCGGCCACCCAGGCGTTGCCCCACCAGGTGGCGGCGAAGCTCCCGTCGGAGGCGGTGCGCGGCGGGACGGCCGGGAAGGTGCGGCGGCGGTCGTCGTGGCGGGGGCCGGCCCCGCGCGCGGGGCGGGCGGCCCGGGCTCCGGGGCGGTTCACGCGGACCTCCTCAGGGAGACCAGATCGGCCAGTTCGCGGTCGGTGAGTTCGGTGAAGGCGGCCTCGCCGGAGCCCAGGACGGCGTCGGCCAGGGCCTTCTTGGCGCGGAGCAGTTCGGCGATCCGGTCCTCGACGGTGCCCTCGGTGACGAGCCGGTGGACCTGCACGGGCTGCGTCTGGCCGATCCGGTAGGCGCGGTCGGTGGCCTGGTCCTCGACCGCCGGGTTCCACCAGCGGTCGTAGTGGACGACGTGGCCGGCGCGGGTGAGGTTGAGGCCGGTGCCGGCGGCCTTGAGGGAGAGCAGGAAGACGGGGACCTCTCCGGCCTGGAAACGGTCGACCATCCGCTCCCGCTCGGCCACGGGCGTGCCCCCGTGCAGGAGCTGGCTGCCGATCCCCCGGGCCTTGAGGTGGTCGGCGAGGAGCCGCGCCATCGTCACGTACTGGGTGAAGACCAGCACGGAGCCGCCCTCGGCGAGGATCGTGTCGAGCAGTTCGTCGAGGAGGGCCAGCTTGCCGGAGCGGCCGGCGAGGCGGGCGGTGCCGCCGCCTCGCGGGACGTCCTCCTTGAGGAACTGGGCGGGGTGGTTGCAGATCTGCTTGAGCGAGGTGAGCAGCTTCATCACCAGACCGCGCCGGGCCATCCCCTCGGCCTCCTCGATCCGGCCCAGGGTCTCGCGGACCACCGCCTCGTACAGCGACGCCTGTTCGCGGGTGAGCGGCACCGGGTGGTCGGACTCGGTCTTCGGCGGCAGCTCGGGGACGATGCCCGGGTCGGACTTGCGGCGGCGCAGCAGGAAGGGGCGGACGAGGCGGGCGAGCCGCTCCACCGCCTCCTCGTTCTCCAGCTCCTCGTGGTTCTCGGCGGCGCGGGCGTGCCGGGAACGGAACGCCTTGAGGGGGCCGAGGAGTCCGGGTGTGGTCCAGTCGAGGATGGCCCACAGCTCGGAGAGGTTGTTCTCCACGGGCGTGCCGGTGAGAGCGACCCGGGCGGGCGCGGGGAGGGTGCGGAGCGCCTTGGCGGTCGCGGAGAAGGGGTTCTTCACGTGCTGGGCCTCGTCGGCGACGATCATCCCCCAGGGCCGCTCGGCGAGCTGGGCGGCGCGGGTGCGCAGGGTGCCGTAGGTGGTGAGGACGATCCCGCCGTCGAGGTCGCCGAGCTCGCGCGCGGCGCCGTGGAAGCGGCGGACGGGCACGCCGGGGGCGAACCTGGCCGCCTCCCGCTGCCAGTTGCCGAGGAGGGAGGCGGGGCAGACGACGAGGGTGGGCTCGCGGCGGGCCCGGCGCAGGTGGAGGGCGAGGACGGTGACGGTCTTGCCGAGGCCCATGTCGTCGGCGAGGCAGCCGCCGAGGCCGAGCGAGGTCATCAGGTCGAGCCAGGCGAGGCCGCGGAGCTGGTAGTCCCGCAGGGTGGCGGTCAGTCCGGGCGGGGGCGCGGCGGCCTCGGGGCCGGCCAGGAGCCGGTCGCGGAGGGCGGCGAGCGCGCCGACGGGCACGGCGGGCACGGTCTCGCCGTCGACCTCGGCGCTGCCGGTGAGGGCCGCGGCGAGGGCGTCGACCGGTTCGAGCAGACCCAGTTCGCGCTTGCGGGCCTTGCGGACGAGGTCGGGGTCGACGACGACCCAGCGGTCTCGGAGCCGTACGACGGGGCGGTGGGCCTCGGCGAGGACGTCCATCTCGCCCTGGGTGAGCGGGTCGCCGTCGAGGGCGAGCTGCCAGTCGAAGCGGAGCAGCTCGGTGCTGTCGAAGAAGCTGGTGCCGTCGGTGGCGGAGCCCGGGGCGGAACGGGCGGGGCGAACGACGGCGGAGGCGCTGAGCGAGCGGGCCAGGTCGCGCGGCCAGTGCAGGGCGACCCCGGCGTCGGCGAGGCGGGCGGCGGCCGGGCCGAGCAGCTCGTACAGCTCGCCCTCGCCGACGGCGAGGACGTCGGGCGCGTCCCGCTCCAGGAGACGGCCGAGCGGGGGCCAGATCCGGGCGGCGCGGCGCAGCGCGAGGAGGGCGTCGATCCGGGCGCGGGGGCCGAAGTGCTCGCCCTCCCCCGCCCAGAGGGCGGCGGCGTCGATGACGAGGGTCGGGTCGGCGAGGCTGTGCACCTGGAGGATCGCGGCCGCGGCCTGCCGCCCGGCCCCGCCCTCGACCTCGTCGGCGGTGTCGAAGAGCTCGGCGGCGGAGAGGTCGAGGCGGAGCGAGATCCGCACCCCGGCGTCCATGCCTGCGGCGGCCTCGGCCGCCCAGGCCCGGGCCCCGGGGAGGTGCTGCGGCGCGACGGCCGCGAAGGGCGCCCCGACCGCGTGCACGGCGGCGGGCGTACGGGGCAGGGTGTCGGCGACCGCGTCCAGGAAGGCCCGCACCAGGGCCTCGGGATCGGGCAGTCCGAGCGGGCCCGAACCGGCGACGGGCACCGCGTGCGCCTCGTACGGCATGGCGGCGGCGACGGCCCGCAGATGGGCGATGTCCTCGGCGTCGAGCGGACCGGCCCGCCAGGCGTCCAGGTCGTCGGCGGTGAGTCCGGGCAGCAGGCGTCCCCGGGCGACGAGGTGCAGGGCGTGCAGGGCGGCCGCGCCCCAGCAGGCGGCGGCCGGGTGCGCGGCGGGGCTGTGCCGGGCGGCGACGAGCAGCGGCAGGGCGGTGGCCACGGGCAGGGTGACGGCGGGGACCTCCCGGCCGCGGGCACCTGTGCCGTGCCGGCGGACGACGGTGATCCGGGTGGCCTGCGCCCCGGCGAGGCCGTCGGGCTCGGGCAGGGCCGCCCCGTCGGGCGCCCAGAGGGCGATCCGGCCGTCGCGGGGCAGCGCGGCGGGCAGGAAGACGGCGGCACGGGCCGTCCAGCGCTCCGTCACGGGCCGCCCTCCTTCCCCCGGGGTCCATCGAGCCGGCGCGGAGTCTCCGCGTCGGTACCCCCGACCTTACGGGCGGGGTCCGACAACGGGCGCCGGGGCGCGTCCCCCGACCGGCCCATCCCCGGATGACAGCGGCCCCCGGGGACGGGAGGGTGGCGTCGACCAGGGCTTTTCGCCCCCGGGGCTGCCGCCGACCGCCTCGCTCGCCCGATCGAAGGGGATCCGCCATGTCCGTTCGCCGGCGTCTCACGACCGCCACCGGGGCCGTGCTGCTCACGCTCACGGTCGCGGGCTGCTCGGGCCTCGGCCGCACCGCCGTCGGCCCCGTCACGTACGAGACGCGCGGGGAGAAGGTGGTGCGGGTGATGAGCCCGCCGGTGCAGGGCTGCCACCGGCTCCCGCTGGGTGCGACGCGGGTCGAGAACGGCACGCTGGTGGACCTGGTCCTCTACCGGACCCCGCACTGCCGGGGCGAGGAGCCGATCTACCTGCCCACCAACAGCGCCGACCAGATCGCGCCGGGCAGCCTGCCCTGGCGCAGCTACACGATCGTGCACTGAGCCGGAGCCGCCGTCCGCGGCCCCTGCCGTTCCCTTCGCCTCCTGGCGGGTCCATGCTGGAAGTGCCCACAGGGATCCGACGGGAGGGCGCCGTCATGCGTACCGGTAGCGAGCCGGCGACCGCGCGCAGCGCGCTGCGGCTGCGGTTCTGGCTGAGTGCCTGGGGAATGGTGTGGGCGGTCTTCGGCACGGTGGTCTTCGTGCTGGTCGGCCGCCCCGGCTGGGCGGTGGCCTGCGGGGTGCTGTTCCTGGTGGTCGCGGTCGACATGTCGATGGTCCTGCGCCACCTTCGGCAGGGCCCGCACTGGCAGCCGGGCCGCGACATCCCCCCGTACGAGCCGGACCACGGGAACCGGGGCGTCGGGAAGGGGGACCGCGGCGGCCGGGCCCATGACGGGCCGGACCACGGGGACCGGGGCCGCGACGGGTGGGACGACGGCGGCTGGGGCCGCCCCTGAGGCCGGACCGGCCGGGCCTGAGGCCGGATCCGCCGGGCCTGAGCCCCTCAGGCTGGTCAGCCCTCGGCGGGGCCGAAGCCCGCGGCCTTCACGTACTCCGGCCGGGGGTCGAGCGCGGCCGCCAGCCGGAAGTGCCGGGTGGCCCGCGCGTCCTGCCCCGAGCGCTGGAGGGTGCGGGCGAGGGCGAAGTGGGCGAAGGCGTTGTCCGGCTCGCGCTCCAGCACCAGCTCGAACTCCAGCTGCGCGGGCCGCAGCTGGGCGGCGGCGAAGAAGGCCCGCGCGCGCAGGAGGCGGGCCGCGGTGTTCTCCGGGTGCTCGGCGATGACCGAGTCCAGCAGTTTCACGGCACCACGCGGGTCCCGTGCGGCCAGCAGCTGCTCGGCGGCACGGAAGTCGATGACGTGCGTCTCCGGTTTTCTCTCGGCCATGAACTGCATCCTTCCCACCATCCGGGCCCGGAACACCGGACGGGGCGTCCCGTGTCTAGGCCGTCCGCGCCGCTCGGCGCTCCAGCTCTTCCCACACCTTCCGCACCTGCGGTTCCAGTGCGTCCAGCGGGCCGTCGTTGTCGATCACGAGGTCCGCGATCTCCAGCCGGTCCGCGCGCGCGGCCTGGGCCGCCATGCGGGCCTTCGCCTCCTCCTCGGCCATGCCCCGGAGCCGTACCAGCCGGTCGAGCTGGGTCTCCGGTGAGGCGTCCACGACGACCACGAGGTCGTAGAGGGGCGCGAGGCCGTTCTCGGTGAGCAGGGGTACGTCGTGGATCACCACGTCCCCGGGGCCCGCCGCGCTCTCCAGCTCGGCCGACCGGGCCCCGACGAGCGGGTGCACGATGGCGTTGAGCGTGGCCAGCCGCTCCGGGTCGGCGAAGACGATGGTGCCGAGTCCGGGCCGGTCCAGGGTGCCGTCCCCGGTGAGGACGCCCTCCCCGAAGGCGGCGACGATCGCCGCGAGACCCGGGGTGCCCGGTTCGACGACCTCCCGGGCGATCCGGTCCGCGTCGATCAGAACGGCCCCGTACGAGACGAGCAGTCGCGACACCTCACTCTTGCCGGCGCCGATTCCACCTGTCAGACCGACAGTCAGCACGACCAAGCCTCCCGATCCCCGCGTGAGCGGGGAGCACGTACCGGCGCCGATTCCGCCAGTCAGTCCCACTGGACCATCCCCGCCCGGGGAGCATAACGGCAGGCACCCGCAGCCAGGCTAGCGGATCAGGAGTCGCCCTCCCGCTCGGCGAGGAAGCGCTCGAACTCTCGGCCCAGTTCGTCGGCCGAGGGCAGGTCGACGGGCTCGGCGACCAGGCTGCCGCGGGTCTCCGCGCCGGCCATCGCGTCGTACTGGTGCTCAAGGCCCTGGACGAGCGCGACCAGCTCCTCGTCGCCGGCGCCGATCTGGCGGTCGATCTCGGTCTGGGTGCGGCGGGCCTCGGTGCGCAGCGCGTGGGCGACGCCGGGGAGGACGAGCCCGGTGGCGGCGGTGACGGCCTCCAGGGCGGTGAGCGCCGCGTCGGGGTAGGGGGACCGGGCCACGTAGTGCGGCACGTGGGCGGCGACGCCGAGGGTGTCGAAACCGGCCTCGGAGAGCCGGAACTCGATGAGGGCCTCGGCGCTGCCGGGCACCTGGGCCTCGTCGAAGGGGCTGCGGTGGCCGGGCATGAGGTCGGTGCGGTTGCCGTGCGGGGTGAGGCCGACGGGCCGGGTGTGGGGCACGCCCATGGGGATGCCGTGGAAGTTGACCGCGAGCCGTACGCCGAGCCGTTCGACGATCTGGGCGACGGCGGCGGCGAACCGCTCCCACTCGACGTCCGGCTCAGGGCCGGAGAGGACGAGGAAGGGGGCGCCGGTGGCGTCCTGGACGAGGCGGACCTCGATGGTCGGCGTCTCGTACTCGGTCCAGCGGTCGCGCCGGAAGGTCAGCAGGGGGCGGCGGGCGCGGTAGTCCACCAGCCGGTCGTGGTCGAAGCGGGCGACCACCTGGTTCGGCAGGGTGTCGAGCACGCCCTCGACGATCTGCTCGCCGGCCTCTCCCGCGTCGATGTAGCCGTCGAAGTGGTACAGCATGACCAGCCCGGTCGACTCCTGTGCCAGGGCCAGGTCGACCACGGACAGGCCCTTGGCGTCCCACTCGTACAAATCCTGGGGATCAAGCACGGTTACCGCTCCTCCTCGCGTCTCCCGGAAGAACACCCGGGGGCGCAAGGTCATTCCCGGTGACGGCCTTCGGCCGTGCCGGAGAACGACGCCGGAGAACAACCGAGGGCCCGCTCCCCCGGGAGGGAGCGGGCCCCGGTGTGGTGCTAGCGGCTAGCGCTGCTCAGCGGAGAGCCTGTTCAGCTCTGGCCGCCGGCCAGCTTCTCGCGCAGGGCGGCGAGAGCCTCGTCCGACGCCAGGGCGCCGGCGCTGTCGTCCGACTCCGAGGAGTACGAACCGCCCGAGATGCCCGCACCGGCGTTGCCGGCGGCCGGGGCGGCAGCGCCCTCGGCAGCGGCGGCCTCGTCGGCCTCGCGGGACTTGATGACCTGCGCCTGGTGCTGCTCGAAGCGAGCCTGCGCCTCGGCGTACTGGGCCTCCCACGCCTCGCGCTGGGTCTCGTAGCCCTCGAGCCAGTCGTTGGTCTCGGGGTCGAAGCCCTCGGGGTAGATGTAGTTGCCCTGGTCGTCGTAGGACGCGGCCATGCCGTACAGGGTCGGGTCGAACTCGACCGACGCCGGGTCGGCACCGAAGGACTCGTTGGCCTGCTTCAGGGACAGCGAGATCCGGCGACGCTCGAGGTCGATGTCGATGACCTTGACGAAGATCTCGTCGTTGACCTGGACGACCTGCTCCGGGATCTCCACGTGGCGCTCGGCCAGCTCGGAGATGTGGACCAGACCCTCGATGCCCTCGTCGACGCGGACGAACGCACCGAACGGAACCAGCTTGGTGACCTTGCCGGGGACGACCTGGCCGATCTGGTGCGTACGGGCGAACTGCTGCCACGGGTCCTCCTGCGTCGCCTTCAGCGACAGGGAGACACGCTCGCGGTCCATGTCCACGTCGAGAACCTCGACGGTGACCTCCTGGCCGACCTCGACAACCTCGGACGGGTGGTCGATGTGCTTCCAGGACAGCTCGGAGACGTGCACGAGGCCGTCGACGCCACCCAGGTCCACGAAGGCACCGAAGTTGACGATCGAGGACACGACGCCGGAGCGGACCTGACCCTTCTGGAGGGTCGTGAGGAAGGTCTGGCGGACCTCGGACTGGGTCTGCTCGAGCCAGGCGCGGCGGGACAGGACCACGTTGTTGCGGTTCTTGTCCAGCTCGATGATCTTCGCCTCGAGCTCCTTGCCCACGTAGGGCTGGAGGTCGCGGACGCGACGCATCTCGACCAGGGAGGCCGGGAGGAAGCCGCGGAGGCCGATGTCGAGGATGAGACCACCCTTGACGACCTCGATGACGGTACCGGTGACGATGCCGTCCTCTTCCTTGATCTTCTCGATGGTGCCCCAGGCGCGCTCGTACTGGGCGCGCTTCTTCGAGAGGATCAGGCGGCCTTCCTTGTCCTCCTTCTGGAGAACCAGGGCCTCGATCTCGTCGCCGACCTTGACGACCTCGTTCGGGTCGACGTCGTGCTTGATCGAGAGCTCGCGGCTCGGGATGACACCTTCGGTCTTGTAACCGATGTCGAGCAGGACCTCGTCCCGGTCGACCTTCACGATGACGCCGTCGACGATGTCGCCGTCGTTGAAGTACTTGATCGTCTCGTCGATCGCGGCGAGGAAGGCTTCCTCGTTACCGATGTCGTTGACCGCAACCTGCGGGGTGGTGGCGGTGGTCTCGGTGCTGCTCGTCATGTGGGAAAGGGCTCCGGTTACGGACAGAAAGTCGTAGGTACTGCTACGCCGAGAGCCCGTATCGCACTGAAGAAGCCAGACAGCTGATGAAGCGCCATCCCGACAACGGGGGCGCCTCGAAAACCGAGGGGACTGCAACAGGTGCGAGCGCGGCCTGCTCCGTCTGAGGCGCGCAGGCCCGCAGCGCAACCTTTAGCATACGGGGGCGGCCGGACAGGGTCAATGCGCGAAGCGCGCACCCGGGGCAGAAGCCCATAAACCCGGCACAAATCGTGTCCACCCGCGGGCCAACGGCGGGCATCCGCCGTTCCGCGGCACTGAGCGCAAACTACATCGACGGGCGAGATGAACCAAGAGTACGAACAGGACGACCGCTTCGAGACGGACGGCGACGAGGCGGAGGCGACCCGGCGTGACGCGGGGGACGCGGAGAGCAGCCGGGCCAGCCGGGGCTGGTGGGACCGGAACGCCGACGAGTACCAGAGCGACCACGGCGCCTTCCTCGGCGACGACCGGTTCGTCTGGGGTCCGGAGGGCCTGGACGAGGCCGAGGCCGGACTGCTCGGGCCCGCGGAGGAGCTGAAGGGGCTCGACGTCCTGGAGATCGGCGCCGGCGCCGCGCAGTGCTCGCGCTGGCTGGCGGCGCGGGGCTCCCGGCCGGTGGCGCTCGACCTGTCGCACCGGCAGCTCCAGCACGCCCTGCGGATCGGCGGGGAGGTGCCGCTGGTGGAGGCGGACGCGGGGGCGCTGCCCTTCCGGGACGGCTCCTTCGACCTGGCGTGCTCGGCCTACGGGGCGGTTCCGTTCGTGGCCGACCCGGTGCGGGTCTTCCGCGAGGTGCGCCGGGTGCTGCGGCCGGGCGGGCGCTGGGTGTTCTCGGTGACGCACCCGATCCGCTGGGCCTTCCCGGACGAGCCGGGGCCGGAGGGCCTGTCGGTGGCCGCCTCCTATTTCGACCGCACGCCGTACGTCGAGCAGGACGAGGCGGGGCGGGCGGTGTACGTGGAGCACCACCGGACGCTCGGTGACCGGGTGCGGGACGTGGTGGCGGGCGGCTTCCGGCTGGTGGACCTGGTCGAGCCGGAGTGGCCGGCGTGGAACAGCCAGGAGTGGGGCGGCTGGTCCCCGCTGCGGGGGAACCTGATCCCGGGCACGGCGATCTTCGTGTGCGAACGCGGGGACTGATCCGACTCCAGTAGTCGTATTAATGGGCGGGCCTGTGGATAACCGGGCCCGCCTTTTTTCGTCCGCGTACGAGACTGAGTGCGTGATCCGAAACGACGTACTCGATCTGCTTCCCGTCCGGCATGCCGTTCCCGAGCTGCTGGCCGCGCTCGACGGGCGCGGCACGGCGGTGCTGCACGCGCCGCCCGGCACCGGCAAGACCACGCTGGTGCCGCTGGCCCTCGCGGGTCTTATAGGGGACGGGCCGGAGCGGCGGGTGCTGGTGGCCGAGCCGCGCCGGATGGCGGTGCGGGCGGCGGCCGGGCGGATGGCGTGGCTGCTGGGCGAGGACGTCGGGCGGACGGTCGGCTTCGCGGTGCGCGGGGAGCGGCGGTCCGGTCCCGCGACCCGGGTCGAGGTGGTGACGACGGGCCTCCTCCTCCAGCGGCTCCAGCGGGATCCGGAGCTCGCGGGGGTGGACGTGGTGCTCCTCGACGAGTGTCACGAGCGGCATCTGGACGCCGACACGGCCCTCGCGTTCCTGGTGGACGTACGGGCCGCGCTGCGGCCGGAGCTGGGGGTCGTCGCGGCCTCGGCGACCAGTGACGCGGAGGCGTGGGCGCGGCTGCTGACCGTGCAGGAGGGCGGTGGGCCCGCGCCGGTCGTGCGCAGCGAGGGCGAGGGGCACGGGTTCGCGGTGGTCCACGCGCCGCCGCCCGCGGGGATCAGGCCGGCGCACGGCACCTGGGTGGATCCGGCGCTGCTGCGGCACGTGGCGGCGACGGTCCGGGAGGCGCTGGCTCGGCACGAGGGCGATGTCCTCTGCTTCCTGCCCGGGACCGGGGAGATCGCGCGGACGGCGGGGCTGCTGGACGGGGTGGACGCCGAGGTGCTCCAGCTGCACGGGCGGGCTCCGGCCGCGGTGCAGGACGCGGTGCTGCGGGGCGCGGGGCCGGGTGGGCGGCGGCGGGTGGTGCTGTCGACGTCGGTGACGGAGTCGAGCCTCACCGTGCCCGGGGTGCGGGTCGTGGTGGACGCGGGGCTGGCCCGGGAGCCGCGGATGGACCACGCGCGGGGGCTGGGGTCGCTGGCGACGGTGCCGGTGTCGGCCGCGGCGGCGACGCAGCGGGCGGGGCGCTCCGGGCGGGAGGCACCGGGGACGGTGTACCGGTGCTGGTCGGAGGCGGAGGAGAGCGGCCGGGCGCGGTTCCCGGCGCCGGAGATCCGGATCGCGGACCTGGCGGGCTTCGCGCTGCGGGCCGCCTGCTGGGGCGACCCGACGGCGGAGGGGCTGGCGCTGCTCGACGCGCCGCCGGCCGGTGCGCTGGCGGCGGCCCGGTCGGTGCTGGCGGCGATCGGGGCGGTGGACGAGGCCGGGAAGGCGACCGGACGGGGGGTGCGGATGGCCCGGCTCGGGGTGCACCCGAGGCTCGGGCGGGCGCTGCTGGACGGGGCGGCCGAGGTGGGGGCGCGGCGGGCGGCCGAGGTGGTGGCGCTGCTGAGCGAGGAGCCGCCCCGGGAGTACGGCGACGATCTGGCGGCGGCGTGGCGCGCGGCCCGTCGGGGCGGGGACGCGTACGGGGCGCGGTGGCGGGCGGAGGTCCGGCGGCTGGAGCGGGCGGCGGCCTCGGACGGTGCCGGGGGCTCGGAGGGAGGGGGCGCGGCCGGGAGGTCCTCGGCCGGCGGCGGGGACGACGTGGTGGCGGGGGTGGTGACGGCGCTGGCGTTCCCGGAGCGGGTGGCGCGGCTGCGGGAGCAGGGCGGGCATCTGATGGTGTCGGGGAGCGGGGCACGGCTGGCGGAGGGCTCGGGGCTGCGGTCGGCGCCGTGGCTGGCGGTGGCGGTGGCGGACCGGACGGCCCGGGACGCGACGGCGCGGGTGCGGCTGGCGGCGGTGGTGGACGAGGCCGTGGCGCGGCGGGCGGCGGGGCATCTGTTCCGTGCGGGTGAGGAGGTGCGCTGGGAGGACGGCGATGTGGTCGCGCGGTCCGTGGAGCGGCTGGGGGTGGTGGAGCTGACCGTCCGCCCGCTGGGGACGAAGGCGGATCCGGCGCTGGTGCGGGAGGCGCTGCTGGACGGGTTGCGGAGAGAGGGGACGGGGCTGCTGCGGTGGGGGCGGGAGGCGGTGGAGCTGCGGGAGCGGCTGGCGTTCCTGCGCGGGGCGGTCGGCGGGGCGTGGCCGGACGTGGCGGAGGAGGCGCTGGTGGGGCGGGCCGAGGAGTGGCTGGAGCCGGAGCTGTCGCGGGCGGCGCGGCGGGCGGACCTGGGGCGGATCGACGCGGGGGCGGCGCTGCGGCGGCTGCTGCCGTGGGCCTCGGGCGAGGCGGGGCGGCTGGACGAGCTGGCGCCGGAGCGGATCGAGGTGCCGAGCGGTTCGCGGATCCGGGTGGCGTACGGGGAGGGGCGGCCGGTGCTGGCGGTGAAGCTCCAGGAGCTGTTCGGGCTGGAGGGGACGCCGAGGGTGGCGGGGGTGCCGGTGCTGGTGCACCTGCTCTCCCCCGCCGGGCGCCCGGCCGCCGTGACCGCCGATCTGGCGTCGTTCTGGAAGGACGGCTACCGGGCGGTGCGGGCGGAGCTGCGGGGGCGGTATCCGAAGCACCCGTGGCCGGAGGACCCCTCCTCCGCGGAGCCGACCCGGCACACGAGCGCGCGGCTCAGACGGGAGGGGTGACCGGCTCGGGAACGGCCTTCGGGACGGCCTCGGGGGCGGGGCGGCGGGAGCGGAGCTCCAGGTGGAGCGCGAGGCCGAAGAGGAGGAGGGCGAGGACGGTGAAGCTCCACGGGAGCCAGGAGACGAGGAGGAGGACGGTGGTGCGGTTGGAGGAGACCAGCTCGACGGTGTCGACGATGTAGTCCTCGCGCATCTTCACGTGGCCCTCGAAGACGGTGAGGGTGTCGGTGCCCATCAGGGCCTTGGCGCCGCGGAGCTCCTCCTTGTGGATCTCCTCGCCGTTGACGGGCGCCCCGGTGACGGGCTCGACCCAGAACATCCGCTTCGTGGTGTACCAGCGGGTGAGGCCGGTACTGGCGATGAGCTCGGGGGTGATGCCCTCGACCGGCATGGCCTTGGGCATGGGCACCTTGGTCCAGGGGATGGTCTGCTCGTAGTAGTAGACCTCCAGGCCGCGGAAGGTGCGGGTCCCCGCGTAGTGGATGGGGGACGAGGTGCGGGTCTGGGCGTCGAAGTAGAGGTAGTCGCGCTTCTCTGTGAGGAAGGGCCATTTGAACTCGATGCCCTCGCGCTTGACCGGGTCGCCGTCGACCATCTCGCCGGGGACGTTCACGGGGTCCTGGGTGTGGGCGTCGAAGATGTACCGCTCGGGGATCTTGGACACCATCTTGCCGTCGGGGCCCATGACGTAGGAGAGGCCGTCCCAGACCACGACGTCGCGGTCGGTGCCGCGCTCGATCCGCTTCGACTCCTCCACGTTGCCCTTGAGGGTCTGGATGATCGTGATCTTCTCGACCTCGCGGGACTTGAGCGTGCCGTAGTCCAGGAGGATCGCGGGGCGGGCCTCCAGGACCATCTCCTGGTACTGGTTCGGCGGGATCTTGGCCAGCCGGGGGAAGGCGTACCAACGCAGGGTGGGGGCCATGGCGGCGAGGAACACGGCGAAGGAGAGGAGGACGAGACTGGCTCGGCGGCGCACAGGGGGCTCCCTACTTCTTGGGGCCGGGGTCGGCGGTGAGCAGGGGTCTGGGCGAGGTGGGGCCGTCCGGCGGCAGATCGACCAGGGAGACGAGCAGGACGAAGAGCAGGACGGGTACGAGTCCGATCGCGGCGGCGACGAGGGCACGCATGTCGGCCTCCCGGCAGGTGATCTGATGGGTCGTCAGGGCGGAGGCACCGTAGCAACGCGGCCGTGAGATGAGAACAGATCGCGGGGGCCGAACCGAAACGCGCGCCGCCCCCGGCGTCCCGGAGGGGACGGCGGGGGCGGCGCGGAGGAAGGAGGAGCGGGTCAGGCGGAGGGCGACGGGCTCGTGGAGGGCGAGGCCGAGGCGGTGCCGGCCGGGGAGTCGGACGCGGAGGCGGACGCGGTCGGTGCCGGGTCGGGGGTCGGGTCCGTGGTCGGGTCCGTGGTCGGGTCCGGCGGCGTGGTGGCCGGGGTGGTGACGGTGAGCGGCAGCTTCACGGTGCCGTTGCCGGGCGTGGTGAGCCACAGGACGTAGTCGCCGGCCTTCTCGCCCGCGACGAGGTCCTTGATCGACACCTGGCCGTCGGGGCCGGTCTTCAGGACCTTGGTGCGGATGGGGTTGCCCGCGGCGTCCTTGCCGAAGGACGGGCCGTCGGCGCTCTGCGCGGTGGAGTCCGCCGAGTCGGTGACGACCGCGGTGACGGTCACGCCGGGGGCGAGTTCGCCGCCGAGGCGGGCCTCGACCGTGACGTCGGCGTAGTCGGCGCCGGTCTCGGCGGTGAGGGCCGCGTCGCCGACGCGGGCGAGGGCGTCGGCCTTGCGGACCTCGACGGTCGCCTTCAGTTCGGCGGCCGGCAGGGAGCGGCCGGGGACGGTGGCGCGGACGGTGAAGGGCTCGGCCTTCTCCCCCGCGCGCAGGGCGGGGGCCTTGGCGACGCCCTTCGCGTCCGAGGTGACGGTGACCGTGGTGGCGCCGGCGGGGAAGCGGGCGTCGGTGGTGCCGGGGAGCGCGAAGCGGACGCTGACGCCGGCGACCGGGTTGCCCTTGGCGTCCACGGCGGTGACGGTCGCGGCCTCGGCGAAGGTGCTCTCGGTGAGCGCGGTCAGCACGGCCGTACCGGCCTTGAGGCGCGCGACCCTGACGGTCGGCGGGACCACGACGGGGTCACCGACGCTCGGCGGGGTCGGCTTCGCGGTCGGCGGCTTCGTCGGCGGGGCGGGCTTCGACGGGGAGGTCGGCTCGGTGGGCTTCTGCGACGGCTTCACCAGCGGCGGGGTGGTGCTCGGGGCCGGCGAGGGCGAGGTCGAAGGGCCGGGCGACGTCGGACGGATCGTCCTGCCGGGACCGGTCACGTCGCTGCGGTCGACCGGGAGCAGGCCCGTGCCGTCCGGGACGGTGTGGGCGCCGCGCCCGTAGTACTCGAACCAGGAGAGGACGGTGGTCAGATACTCGGTGGAACGGTTGTAGCTGAGGATCGCCCGGTCGAGGTCGGCCTTGATCGCCAGGTTCCGGCCGTCGGCGCACAGGTACATGCCCGCGGCCTGGGCGGCGTCGTAGATGTTGTTGGGGTCCTTCTTCCCGTCGCCGTTGGCGTCCTGGCCCCAGACGGCCCAGGTGGACGGGATGAACTGCATGGGGCCGACGGCGCGGTCGTGGGTGGTGTCGCCGTCGAAGGCGCCGTCGTCGGTGTCCGAGATGTTGGCGAAGCCGACACCGTTGAGGACCGGGCCGAGGATCGGGGAGAGCGTGGTGCCGTTGCCGTCGACGCGGCCGCCGCGGGCCTGTCCCGACTCGACCTTGCCTATGCCGGCGAGGAGTTGCCACGGCAGGTTGCACGTGGGGTCGGAGGCGCGGACCGACGCCTCGGCGCGGCGGTAGGCGGCGAGGACGGTCGCGGGTATGCCGGCCTCGGCGGGGCCGGTGACGACCGGCACCTGGGGTGCGGTGGGCATCCCGGGCGCGTTCGGCGTCTTCAGCGGCGGGAGGTCGGTGTAGTACGGCGAGTCGCCGGTCGCCGAGCCGGCGTCCCCGCCGCCGTGCGGGGTCGTGGCGTCGCCGGTGCCGATGGCGCGGTCACCGCTGAGGTTGTCGGTCGGCGGCGGGATCGCTCCTGGGCCCTGCGAGGCGGCCAGCGCCGCGACGGCGGCGGCCACGATCGCTCCGCTCGTGGCGCCCCTGCGCAGACGGCGGCCGAATTGCGCTGCCATACCGGTGCTCCCTCCCCATTCGACTGGAGCCGCACGCTCCCCGCGCGTGGCCTCAGGCGACCCTATGCGATGTCCGTATCACAGGACACCACGACCTGACCGGGTTTCACGCTTTCGTCACCCCTTGGTCTCCCGGCGGCCGGACACGGAGGTCCGCACTCCGGAGTGCGGGGGTTTCCGGGAACCGTCCCGGCCGTGCGGTACCTCTTGCCATGCGGGCCGATCATCCGTACGACCGGGAGGTTCCTTCCTTGCCCTTCACCCTGAGTCACGCCGCCGCCGTCCTGCCGGGACTGCGGCGGGACGGGACCGCGCGCGGCCCGCTCGTCGCCTCCGCCCTCGTCGCCGGCAGCTTCTCCCCCGACCTCACCTACTTCGCGGCGACGGCGGTGCCCGAGGCGATGGCGTTCGGGGACGTCACCCACTCCCCCGTCGGGCTCGTCACGGTCGACGTGCTCATCGCCGCCGCCCTGGTGGGGCTCTGGCTGACGGTCCGTGAGCCGCTGGTGGTGCTGCTGCCCGGGCGGTGGCGCGGGCGGGTGTACGGAGTGGTGCGCGGCCGGCCCTGGCGGGAGCGGCGGCCGGCCGGACTGGTGGTCTGGTTCGCCGTCTCGGCGGCGCTGGGCGCGACCACGCACGTCGTCTGGGACACCTTCACGCACATCGACCGCTGGGGGACGCGGTCGATCCCGTTCCTGGCGGAGGTGGTGGCCGGGTTCCCCGTCTACCAGTACGCGCAGTACGGCGGTTCGGCGCTGGCGCTCGGTCTGCTCGGCTGGTTCGGGGTCCGGGCGCTGCGGTCCGTGCCGGCCGGGACGGAGGTGCCCGCCTCGGTGCCGGTGCCGGGCCCGCGGGGGCGGCGGGCGGCGCTGCTGCTGATCGGGGCGTGCGTCCTCGCCGGGATCGCGCACCGGGTGCTGCGCTGGGCGGCGTACTGGGGCTGGGACCGCATCGAGAACCCGCTCGACATCGTCCCGACCGCCTGTTTCGGGGCCGGCGCGGGGCTCTTCGCCGGGCTCGTGCTGTACGGGACGGCCGCCCGGCTGCGCGGGCGGGCAGCGGCCCCGGTCCGCCCCGCCCCCGCTCCGGAGGCGTCCCCGGAAGGAGAGCCGGCAGGCCGTACGACGGGCTCCGGTCCGGGCGTCGGCTGATCCCCCGCCCACCGGCCCCCCATGCCGGTGGCCGCACCCCGGCGCGGGGGTGCGGCCACCGGTGGGCGGGTGCCCGGGTCAGTGCGCGGCGGAGTCCCAGTCCGGGCCCACTCCGACGGAGACGTCGAGCGGGGCGCGGAGCTCGGCGGCGGCGGACATCTGCTCGCGGACGAGGGCCTCGACCCGCTCGCGCTCGCCGGGGGCGATCTCCAGGACGATTTCGTCGTGGACCTGGAGGAGCATCCGGGAGGAGAGGCCGGCCTCGGCCAGGGCCTGGTCGACCTTGAGCATGGCGACCTTGACGATGTCGGCGGCGGTGCCCTGGATCGGGGCGTTGAGCGCCATCCGCTCGGCGGCCTCGCGGCGCTGGCGGTTGTCGCTGTTGAGGTCCGGCAGGTAGCGGCGGCGGCCGAGCATGGTCTCGGTGTAGCCGGTGGCGCGGGCCTCGTCGACGACCCGGCGCAGGTAGTCCCGCACCCCGCCGAAGCGCTCGAAGTAGGTGTCCATCAGGCCGCGGGCCTCGCCCGGGTCGATGTTCAGCTGCTGCGAGAGGCCGAAGGCGGAGAGCCCGTAGGCGAGGCCGTACGACATGGCCTTGATCTTGCGGCGCATCTCGGCGTCGACGGCGGACCGCTCGACGCCGAACACCTGGGAGGCGACGGTGGTGTGCAGGTCCTCGCCGGAGGTGAACGCCTCGATCAGGCCCTCGTCCTCGGAGAGGTGCGCCATGACGCGCAGTTCGATCTGGCTGTAGTCGGCGGTCATGAGGGACTCGAAGCCCTCGCCGACGACGAAGCCGTGCCGGATCGCGCGGCCCTCGTCCGTCCGCACCGGCACGTTCTGGAGGTTGGGGTCGGTGGAGGAGAGGCGGCCGGTGGCGGCGACGGTCTGGCTGAAGGTGGTGTGGATCCGGCCGTCGGCGGCGACGGTCTTGATCAGGCCCTCGACGGTGGAGCGCAGCCGGGCCTGCTCGCGGTGGCGGAGCATGATCACCGGCAGCTCGTGCTCGGTCTGGCCGGCCAGCCAGGCGAGCGCGTCGGCGTCGGTGGTGTAGCCCGTCTTGGTCTTCTTGGTCTTCGGGAGGTTCAGCTCGCCGAAGAAGACCTCCTGAAGCTGCTTGGGCGAGCCGAGGTTGAACTCGTGGCCGACGGAGGCGTGGGCCTCCTTGACGGCCTGCTGCACGGCCCCGGCGAACTGCTGCTCCATCGCCTCCAGGTGGTCGCGGTCGGCGGCGATGCCGTGCCGCTCCAGGCGGGCGAGGAGGATCGAGGTGGGCAGCTCCACGTCGTACAGCAGGTCGCGGGCGCCGACCTCGTCGAGCTTGGACTCGAAGGCGGCCCCCAGGTCGAGGACGGCGCGGGCCTGGGTCATCAGGGCCTCGGCCTCGGCGTGGTCCTCGGCGCCGAAGGCGAGCTGGCCCTCGGTGGCGGCGGCGGGCGCCAGCTCGCGGCCGAGGTACTCCAGGGAGAGGGCGTCCAAGGCGAAGGAGCGGCGGCCCGGCTTGACCAGGTAGGCGGCGAGCGCGGTGTCCATGGTGACGCCGGCGACGCTCCAGCCGTGCTCGGGGAAGACCCGCATCGCGCCCTTGGCGTTGTGCAGGATCTTGGGGCGGTCCGGGTCGGCGATCCAGCCGGCCCAGGCCCGCTCGTCGGCCTCGTCCAGCTCGCTGGGGTCGAACCAGGCGGCCTCGCCGCCGGAGCCGGCCAGGGCGACCTCGGAGACGCTGCCGGTGCCGAGGCCCCAGCTGTCGACGGTGGCGACGCCGAGGGGCTGCTCGCCGTGGGCGGCCAGCCAGGGGGCGAGCTCGCCGGAGCCGAGGACGGTGAAGTCGAGCTCGACGCCGGGGGCGGGGGCCGGCTCGGCCTCCTCGGCGGAGCCGGGGTCGACGGCGAGGAGCCGCTCGCGCAGCGAGGGGTTGCGGATCTCCAGCGTGTCGAGGAGCAGGGCGACGGCCTTGCGGTCGTACGGCTCGCGCGCCAGGTCGGCGACGGTCTTCGGCAGCTCGACGTCCCGGACCATCTCGGTGAGGACGCGGTTGAGCTTGACCGACTCCAGGTGGTCCCGGAAGTTCTGCCCCGCCTTGCCCTTGACCTCCTCGGCGCGCTCGACCAGCTCGGCGAAGGAGCCGAACTGGTTGATCCACTTGGCGGCGGTCTTCTCGCCGACGCCGGGGATGCCAGGGAGGTTGTCCGACGGGTCGCCGCGCAGGGCCGCGAAGTCCGGGTATTGGGAGGGGGTGAGGCCGTACCTCTCCTGGACCTTCTCCGGGGTGAAGCGGGTCAGCTCGGAGACGCCCTTGGTGGGGTAGAGCACGGTGGTGTGGTCGGAGACCAGCTGGAAGGAGTCCCGGTCGCCGGTGACGATGAGGACCTCGAAGCCCGCGGCCTCGGCCTGGGTGACGAGGGTGGCGATGATGTCGTCGGCCTCGAAGCCGTCGACCGCGAAGCGCGGCGCGTGCATGGCGTCGAGGAGCTCGCCGATCAGCTCGACCTGCCCCTTGAACTCGTCGGGGGTCTTGGAGCGGTTCGCCTTGTACTCGGGGAACTCCGTCGACCGCCAGGTCTTGCGGGACACGTCGAAGGCGACGGCGAAATGCGTGG
The DNA here is from genome assembly GCF_042754585.1 of Streptomyces sp. NPDC059201. Taxonomy (NCBI): domain Bacteria; kingdom Bacillati; phylum Actinomycetota; class Actinomycetes; order Kitasatosporales; family Streptomycetaceae; genus Streptomyces; species Streptomyces sp. NPDC059201. The sequence goes on along the minus strand of NZ_JBHZBB010000002.1, from coordinate 867,377 downwards.
GCGCCTCGTCGCGCAGGGTGTTCGCCAGCATCGACGCGAAGCCGTAGATCGCGTTCGTCGGCTGCCCGGTCACGGTGGTGAAGTTCTCCGCGGGCAGCGCGAAGAACGCCCGGTACGCGAGCGAGTGCCCGTCCATGAGGAGCAGGCGGGGGCGGGTGTCTGCGGGGTTCTTCGATGCTGTCTCGGCCACGGGACGATCCTGCCACGGACCACCGACAATCCCCTCCCCACCGGTCGGGGTGCCGGGCTGTCGGCGCCGCGTGACAGGATCGGAGACGTACGCCACAGATTGATCGCTCAAGGGAGAGCGCGATGGTCAGCAAGCCGCCGGCCGGTGACCCGGTCCAGGACGCACCGCAGGTCACACCGCCGCAGCACGCCGCCGCGGGCCTGCCCGCCATCGGGCACACCCTGCGGATCGCACAGGAGCAGATGGGCGCCGTGCGGACGGCCAGGACGCTGCTCAAGGTCAACCAGAAGGACGGCTTCGACTGTCCCGGCTGCGCCTGGCCCGAGGGCGACAAGCGGCACCTGGCGGAGTTCTGCGAGAACGGCGCGAAGGCGGTCGCCGAGGAGGCGACGCTGCGGCGGGTGACGCCCGAGTTCTTCGCCGCGCACCCGGTGGCGGAACTGGCGGAGCGCAGCGGCTACTGGCTGGGGCAGCAGGGCCGGATCACCCGGCCCATGTACCTGCCGGAGGGCGCCGACCGCTACGAGCCGGTGAGCTGGGAGCGGGCCTTCGCGATCATCGCGGAGGAGCTGACCGCGCTCTCCTCGCCCGACGAGGCGCTCTTCTACACCTCGGGCCGGACGAGCAACGAGGCGGCGTTCCTGCTCCAGCTCTTCGCGCGCGAGTTCGGCACCAACAACCTGCCGGACTGCTCGAACATGTGCCACGAGTCCTCGGGCTCGGCGCTGACCGAGACGATCGGCATCGGCAAGGGCAGCGTCTCCCTGGAGGACCTGCACCGGGCGGACCTGATCATCGTGGCCGGGCAGAACCCGGGGACGAACCATCCGCGGATGCTGTCGGCGCTGGAGAAGGCGAAGGCGGCCGGGGCGCGGATCATCTCGGTGAACCCGCTGCCGGAGGCGGGTCTGGAGCGGTTCAAGAACCCGCAGACCCCGCAGGGCATGCTGCGGGGCGCGGCGCTCACCGACCTCTTCCTCCAGATCCGGATCGGCGGCGACCAGGCCCTCTTCCGGCTGCTGAACAAGCTGGTCCTCGACGCGCCCGGGGCGGTCGACGAGGAGTTCGTACGGGAGCACACCCACGGCTTCGAGGAGTTCGCGGCGGCGGCCGGGGAGGCCGACTGGGCGGAGACCCTGGCGGCGACGGGGCTGTCCCGCGAGGAGATCGAGCGGGCCCTGGCGATGGTGCTGGCCTCGGAGCGGACGATCGTCTGCTGGGCGATGGGCCTGACCCAGCACAAGCACTCCGTGCCGACCATCCGCGAGGTGGTCAACCTGCTGCTGCTCCGGGGCAACATCGGGCGGCCGGGCGCGGGCGTGTGCCCGGTGCGCGGGCATTCGAACGTGCAGGGCGACCGGACGATGGGCATCTTCGAGCGCCCGGCGCCGGCCTTCCTGGACGCGCTGGACAAGGAGTTCGGGATCGTCTCGCCGCGCCACCACGGCTTCGACGTGGTGCGGTCGATCCAGGCGCTGCGGGACGGCGAGGCGAAGGTCTTCTTCGCGATGGGCGGGAACTTCGTCGGCGCGACTCCGGACACCGAGGTCACCGAGGCGGCGATGCGCAACGCCCGGCTGACCGTGCACGTGTCGACGAAGCTGAACCGCTCGCACGCGGTGACCGGCCTGCGGGCGCTGATCCTGCCGACGCTGGGCCGCACGGACAAGGACGTGCAGAGGAGCGGCCGCCAGTTCGTGACGGTCGAGGACTCGATGGGCCAGGTGCACGCCTCGCGCGGCAACCTGGCGCCCGCGAGCCCGCACCTGCTCTCCGAGCCGGCGATCGTGGCCCGGATGGCGCGCGCGGTGCTCGGCGCCGGGTCGGCGACGCCGTGGGAGGACTTCGAGGCGGACTACGCGGCCGTGCGGGACCGCATCGCGCGCGTGGTGCCCGGCTTCCAGGACTTCAACGCGCGCCTGGCGGCGGACCCGGGCGGCTTCGCGCTGCCGCACGCGCCGCGGGACGAGCGCCGCTTCCCGACGAGGACCGGGAAGGCCAACTTCACGGCGGCGCCGGTGGAGTACCCCAAGGTTCCGGAGGGGCGGCTGCTGCTCCAGACACTCCGCTCGCACGACCAGTACAACACCACGATCTACGGTCTGGACGACCGCTACCGGGGGATCCGGGGCGGCCGCCGGGTGGTGCTGGTGCATCCGTCGGACGCGGCGGCGCTGGGCTTCGCGGACGGGTCCTACGCGGACCTGGTGAGCGAGTGGACGGACGGCAGCGAGCGGCGCGCGCCCGGTTTCCGGGTGGTCCACTACCCGACGGCCCGGGGCTGCGCGGCGGCGTACTACCCGGAGACGAACGTGCTGGTCCCGCTGGAGTCGACGGCGGACATCAGCAACACCCCCGCGAGCAAGTCCGTCGTCGTGCGTCTGGAAGAATCACCGCAGCCGTCCGCCTAAGCGCTTGCTCAGTCAGCGGGGCGACGGGAAGGATGATCCGCACGACGACGAAACGGAGCCGGGCCATGGGTGAGCAGCAGCACGTGAAGTTCCCGCAGGAGGTCCTCGACGAGTACGCCGCGCTCGGCGTGGACCTGCCGGCGCTCTTCTCGGCGGGACATCTGGGGAACCGGATGGGCGTCCAGATCCTTGAGGCGTCGGCCGAGCGGGTCGTCGGCACGATGCCGGTGGAGGGCAACACCCAGCCGTACGGGCTGCTGCACGGCGGCGCCTCGGCGGTGCTGGCGGAGACCCTGGGCTCGGTGGGCTCGATGCTGCACGGCGGCTCCTCGAAGATGGCGGTGGGCGTCGACCTGAACTGCACCCATCACCGCGCCGCGCGCAGCGGCCTGGTGACCGGCGTGGCGACCCCGGTACACCGGGGGCGGTCCACGGCGACGTACGACATCGTCATCAGCGACGAGCAGGGGCGCCGGGTCTGCTCGGCGCGGCTGACCTGCATGCTGCGGGAGCTCGGGCCGCGGGACGCGGCGGACCTGCCCCACGGGGGCGGGGTCAACGGCGCCTGAGCCGGGGCCGGTCGGCCCGACCTGCCGAAGGGGGCGGTACGCGGAGGCGTACCGCCCCCTTCGGCGTACCCGGAGCGGGGCCGGGGAGGCCGCCCGCTCCGTCCGCTCCTCGGGCGGTCACCGTGCGCGCCCCAACTCCCGCCTGTGTTGGTCGTTTTCACGCCACCCCCTCCCAACTCACGGGCCTCGGAGGTACGTTCGAAAGTGGTGGGTTCCGGCCGACCGGACGGGGGTCCGCCGGGCGTTTCGGCATGCCGTTCGGTAGGCCATTTTCGTCACGCTCCGTGACGGTGGAGCGGGGGTGGTCACGGGGGTCCGCGGCTTGACATCCGTCCGCTCAGTTCGGGCGCCCTGTCCGCTATCCGGAGAGTCGCCAAAGTTCCCCGTCAGTACCAAGATTCCCTCAAGCCCCTTAGCGGAACTGCACGTTCTCACTATGTGAACACCGTGTTACAGGGCGCTATGCCCGGATTTACCCGGACCTCTCAGCCCGACTCACCCCGTCGGCATAACAAGACAGTCACATCCTTCACTCGCCGCTCCCCGACCCTCCCCACCTGCGCTTAGAGTCACCGCCAGTCACCGCGCCACTCGGCGCGACCTACTGCACGGCCTCGTATCAGCACTCAGTACGGCCCGGCATTCACCAACGGCACCTCTTGCTCCGCAGCTCCACGGCACCGCCTCGGCAGAGGGGGCCGCGCCAGGGAAAGGACCCTTCGTGCGAAACCGTTCGTTGCTCATACTCACCACCGCGGTCACCGCGGGAGCACTCACTCTCACCGCCTGCGGTTCGCGCGACGACAAGGGCGGCGACAGCGCCGGCCAGGGCGGCGGCATCACCGTCACCATCGGTCTCGACGCTCCGCTCACCGGCGAGCTCTCGGCCCTCGGCCTCGGCATCAAGAACTCGGCCGACCTCGCGGTCAAGACGGCCAACAAGAAGGAGTACGTCAAGGGCGTCACCTTCAAGCTGGTCCCCCTGGACGACCAGGCCCAGCCCTCCGCCGGCCAGCAGAACGCCACCAAGCTGGTCGCCGACAAGACCGTCCTCGGCGTGGTCGGCCCGCTGAACTCCGGCGTCGCCGAGTCCATGCAGAAGGTCTTCGACGACGCGAAGCTGGCGCAGGTCTCCCCGGCCAACACCAACCCGTCGCTGTCCCAGGGCCCGAACTGGGCCGCCGGCGACAAGAAGCGCGGCTACAAGTCGTACTTCCGCACCGCCACCACGGACGCCATCCAGGGCCCGTTCGCGGCCCAGTACGTCTTCAAGGACGCCAAGAAGACCAAGGCGTTCATCATCGACGACAAGAAGACCTACGGCGCCGGCCTCGCGGGCACCTTCAAGGGCGAGTGGGAGAAGCTCGGCGGCAAGGTCGTCGGCACCCAGCACATCGACCCGGACACCAAGGACTTCTCCGCGGTCGCCACCCAGGTCAAGAGCTCCGGCGCCGACGTCGTCTACTACGGTGGCGAGTACCCGGCCGCCGGCCCGCTGGCCAAGCAGATCAAGGAGGCCGGCGCCAAGGTCACCGTCGTCGGCGGTGACGCGCTCTTCAGCCCCGAGTACGTCAAGCTGGCGGGTGCCGCCGCGGCCGAGGGCGACTTCGCCACCTCCGTCGGCGCCCCGATCGAGTCCCTCGACTCCGCCAAGGAGTTCCTGGCCAACTACAAGGCCGAGAACTACAAGGAGGCGTTCGAGGCGTACGGCGGCTACTCCTACGACTCGACCTGGTCGATCATCGAGGCCGTCAAGAAGGTCGTCGACGGCAACAGCGGCAAGCTCCCCGACGACGCCCGCTCCAAGGTCGTCGAGGCCCTCCAGGGCGTCTCCTTCGAGGGCGTGACCGGCACGGTCGCCTTCGACGAGTTCGGTGACACCACCAACAAGCAGCTGACCGTGTACCAGGTCAAGGGCGGCGCCTTCGCTCCGGTCAAGTCCGGCACCTTCGGCGGCTGATCCTCAGCTCCACCCCACTCAGCACCACCTTTCACCGCGCGGGGGGCCGCACACAACCGGCACCCCGCGCGGTGTCATATCCGTCGAAAGTCTCGGAGGACAATGCGGTGAACGAACTGCCGCAGCAGCTGGTCAACGGCCTGCTACTGGGATCCATGTACGGGCTGGTCGCCGTCGGCTACACGATGGTCTACGGCATCGTCCAGCTCATCAACTTCGCCCACGGCGAGATCTTCATGACCGGCGGCTTCGGGGCCCTGACGGTCTGGCTCATCCTGCCCGGCGGCACCAGCATGTGGGTCGCTCTGCCCCTCATGATCATCGGTGCCGTGATCGTCGCGACGACCATAGCCGTCGGAGCGGAACGTTTCGCCTACCGTCCGCTCCGTGGCGGGCCACGTCTGGCCCCCCTCATCACGGCCATCGGTCTCTCGCTCGCCCTCCAGTACGCCGTCTGGGTCTGGTACCCGGAGGCCAAGTCCGCCCGGACCTTCCCGCAGATCCCCGGCGGCCCGATCGAGCTGGGCCCGGTCACCATCCAGACCGGTGACGTCTTCCTCGTGATCGCGGCCCCCGTCTGCATGGCCTTCCTCGCCTTCTTCGTCATGCGCACCCGGACCGGGCGCGGCATGCAGGCCACGGCGCAGGACCCGGACACCGCGAAGCTCATGGGCGTCAACACCGACCGGATCATCGTGATCGCGTTCGCCCTCGGCGCCATCTTCGCCGCCGTCGGTGCCGTCGCGTACGGCCTCAAGTACGGCGTCGTCGACTACAAGATGGGCTTCCTCCTCGGACTCAAGGCGTTCACCGCCGCCGTCCTCGGCGGCATCGGCAACATCTACGGCGCCATGATCGGCGGCCTCGTCCTCGGCGTCGCCGAGACCATGGCGACCGCCTACGTCGACCAGATCCCCGGTATGGAGCAGCTCGGCGGCCAGTCCTGGGCCAACGTCTGGGCCTTCGTACTCCTCATCGTCGTCCTCCTCGCCAGGCCCCAGGGTCTGCTCGGCGAGCGCGTCGCGGACAGGGCGTGAGCACCATGACCACCATCTCCGAGAACCCCCAGGCACCCGCCGCCGCGGCGACCGCGAAGACCGCCGACCGCGGTCTGATCGGCCTCCTCCCGGAGCGGACCGCCCGCGCCGTCGTCCTCGCCGGCGCCGTCCTGACCGTGGCGGGCTGTTTCCTCGCCTGGACCTGGGACCGCAGCTTCCCGGGCGACCTCACCGTGTACGGCTACCCGGCCGGACTCCAGCTCCAGGTCCTGGTGACCGGCGTCCTGACCGTCCTCTTCGTCCTCTCCTCGTACGGGATCAAGGGCCTCCGCGCGCTGACCCCGGCCGGCGCCGACGCCGCGATCCGCTTCGGCGCGCTCGCCACCTTCGCCACCACCTGGTTCACGGTCGGCGCGATCAGCCTCGAACTCGGCGGCCTGGTCAACCTGGAGCCCGGCGGCGCGATCGTCGCGGTCACCTCCCTGGTCACCCTGCTCGCCGCGTTCTGCCTGCCCTTCAGGCGCCCGGCCGTCCACCCGGTCGACCCGGAGGACACCGGCTGGGACCAGTTCAAGCACCGGACCGGCAACGGCTGGACGTCCTTCAAGGCCGCCTTCGCCGCCCCGAACCCGGTGAAGAAGCTCCCGGCGCTGAACTCCGCCGTCGAGATCCTGATCATCGCGGTCGTCCTCGGCCTCGCGCTCAGCGTCTTCACCTACGGCATCGGCACCGAGTACGACGAGCTGTTCCTCGGCTTCCTGATCACGGCCGGCCTCGGCTTCGCCGCCATCGGCGCCTCCGGTCTCCTCAAGCAGGCCACGCAGCTCACCTCGAAGCACCAGAACCTGTCGATCGCGGGCGCGTTCATCGCCGCGGCGCTGTTCCCCTTCACCCAGACCGACGACCAGTACGCGACGCTCGGCGTCTACATCCTGATCTTCGCCACGGTCGCCCTGGGCCTGAACATCGTCGTCGGCCTGGCCGGTCTGCTCGACCTCGGTTACGTCGCCTTCCTCGGCGTCGGCGCCTACGCGGCGGCCCTCGTCTCGGGCGCCCCGACCTCGCCGTTCGGCGTGCACCTTCCCTTCTGGGCGGCGATCCTGGTCGGCGCCGCGGCCTCGGTGGTCTTCGGTGTCCTGATCGGCGCCCCGACCCTGCGGCTGCGCGGCGACTACCTCGCCATCGTGACCCTGGGCTTCGGTGAGATCTTCCGCATCACGGTGATGAACACCGACGGCACCTCGGGCCCGGACATCACCAACGGCTCCAACGGCATCGCGTCCATCCCGAACCTGAACTTCTTCGGGTTCGACTTCGGCCAGGCGCACACCATCGCCGGCTTCACCATCGGCCGCTTCGCCAACTACTTCTTCCTGATGCTGCTGATCACGGCGGTCGTGGTGCTGGTCTTCCGGCGCTCCGGCAACTCCCGCATCGGCCGCGCCTGGGTCGCGATCCGCGAGGACGAGACCGCGGCGCTGGCGATGGGCATCAACGGCTTCCGGGTGAAGCTGATCGCGTTCGCGCTCGGCGCCGGTCTGGCCGGTCTGGCCGGTACGGTGCAGGCCCACGTCACCTACACGGTGACCCCGGAGCAGTACCTCTTCGCCGGTCCCATCCCGCCCAACTCCGCCTTCCTGCTCGCGGCCGTCGTCCTCGGCGGCATGGGCACGATGAGCGGTCCGCTGGTCGGCGCGGCGCTGCTGTTCCTCATCCCGAACAAGCTCCAGTTCATGGGCGAGTACCAGCTCTTCGCCTTCGGTGTCGCGCTGGTGCTGATCATGCGCTTCCGTCCGGAGGGCATCATCGCGGACAAGCGCCGTCAGCTGGAGTTCCACGAGCACGACGAAGAGCGTGCGCCGGCCGCTACGCCCGCCAAGGCAGGTGCCTGAACCATGACGACGACCACCACCAAGGCCGACGCCACCCCGGAGCCGGCCGCCCGCGAGACCGTGCTCGACGCACGCGGGGTCACCATGCGCTTCGGCGGCCTGACCGCCGTCCGCGACGTGAACCTCACGGTCAACAGCGGCGAGATCGTCGGTCTGATCGGCCCGAACGGCGCCGGCAAGACCACCTTCTTCAACTGCCTGACCGGTCTGTACGTGCCCACCGAGGGCGAGGTCCGCTACAAGGGCCAGGTCCTGCCGCCGAAGTCCTTCAAGGTCACCGCGGCCGGCATCGCCCGTACCTTCCAGAACATCCGTCTCTTCAACAACATGACGGTCCTGGAGAACGTGCTCGTCGGCCGGCACACCCGCACCAAGGAGGGCCTCTGGTCCGCCCTGCTGCGCGGCCCGGGCTTCAAGCGGGCCGAGGCGGCCTCCGAGAAGCGCGCGATGGAGCTCCTGGAGTTCATCGGCCTCGCGGACAAGGCGCAGCACCTCGCCAAGAACCTGCCGTACGGCGAGCAGCGCAAGCTGGAGATCGCCCGCGCGCTGGCGAGCGACCCGGGCCTGATCCTGCTGGACGAGCCGACCGCCGGCATGAACCCGCAGGAGACCCGGGCGGCCGAGGAACTCATCTTCGCCATCCGGGACATGGGCATCGCCGTGCTCGTCATCGAGCACGACATGCGCTTCATCTTCAACCTGTGCGACCGGGTCGCCGTGCTCGTGCAGGGCCAGAAGCTGATCGAGGGCGACAGCCAGACCGTCCAGAGCGACGAGCGGGTCATCGCCGCGTACCTCGGCGAGCCGATCGACGAGTCCCCGAAGGCCGAGGCCCCCGCGGACGAGGCTCCCGCGGACGAGGCGCCGGCGGACGACGAGGCCCCGGCGGAGGAGACCCCGGCCGAGGACGACACCCCGGCGGACGCGGCGGACGCCGCGAAGGACGCCGCTCCGGGCAAGGAGAACGACGCATGACCGCACTGCTCGAAGTCGAGGACCTACGCGTCGCCTACGGAAAGATCGAGGCCGTCAAGGGCATCTCCTTCTCCGTGGAGGCGGGCGAGGTCGTCACCCTCATCGGCACCAACGGCGCCGGGAAGACCACCACCCTGCGGACCCTCTCCGGGCTCCTCAAGCCGGTCGGCGGGCAGATCAAGTTCGAGGGCAAGTCCCTCCGCAAGATCCCCGCGCACAAGATCGTCTCGCTGGGTCTGGCCCACTCCCCCGAGGGCCGGCACATCTTCCCGCGCATGACGATCGAGGAGAACCTGCTCCTCGGCGCCTTCCTCCGGAAGGACAGCGCCGGCATCGCCAAGGACGTGCAGCGCGCCTACGACCTCTTCCCGATCCTGGGCGAGCGTCGCAAGCAGGCGGCCGGCACGCTCTCCGGCGGTGAGCAGCAGATGCTCGCGATGGGCCGGGCGCTGATGTCCCAGCCGAAGCTGCTGATGCTCGACGAGCCCTCGATGGGTCTCTCGCCGATCATGATGCAGAAGATCATGGCGACCATCGCGGAGCTGAAGTCGCAGGGCACCACGATCCTGCTCGTCGAGCAGAACGCCCAGGCGGCGCTCGCGCTGGCGGACCACGGTCACGTGATGGAGATCGGCAAGGTCGTGCTCTCGGGCACGGGCCGGGACCTGCTGCACGACGAGTCGGTGCGCAAGGCGTACCTCGGCGAGGACTGACAGCCGGTACGGATACGAGGAGGCCCGCCCCGCATCGCGCGGGGCGGGCCTTCTCGTCGTACGGGCGGGGGCTACTGCCCCTTCGCGGCCTTCTTCTCCTCGGCGTCCTCGATGACGGCCTCGGCGACCTGCTGCATGGACAGGCGGCGGTCCATGGAGGTCTTCTGGATCCAGCGGAAGGCGGCCGGCTCGGACAGGCCGTACTGGGTCTGGAGGATCGACTTGGCGCGGTCGACCAGCTTGCGGGTCTCCAGGCGCTGGCTGAGGTCGGCGACCTCCTGCTCCAGGGCGCGCAGCTCGGCGAAGCGGGAGACGGCCATCTCGATGGCGGGGACGACGTCGCTCTTGCTGAACGGCTTGACCAGGTAGGCCATGGCGCCGGCGTCGCGGGCGCGCTCGACGAGGTCGCGCTGGGAGAAGGCGGTGAGCATGAGGACCGGGGCGATGGACTCGCCGGCGATCTTCTCGGCGGCGGAGATGCCGTCGAGGACGGGCATCTTCACGTCCAGGATCACCAGGTCGGGGCGGTGCTCGCGGGCCAGCTCGACGGCGGTGGCTCCGTCGCCCGCCTCGCCGACGACCGTGTAGCCCTCCTCCTCCAGCATCTCCTTGAGATCGAGGCGGATCAGGGCCTCGTCCTCGGCGATGACGACGCGGGTGGTCAGCGGCGGGACGTGCGAAACGTCGGCGTCGTCGGCGGGCTGGGGCGACTCGGGGGCGGTCACGCGGGCTCCTCGTTCGATGGCCTCGTTCCGAGGCGGATACAGCTCCCCATGAGCCTACCCACCTCCTGTAAGGTAGGGGCACGGCGGGTGATCATCGGCCTTTGTTTCAAAGGAAGCCCCGGTAGCCCAGCGGTAGAGGCAGTGGTCTCAAACACCATCCAGCGTGGGTTCGAATCCCACCCGGGGCACATTACCTTTGATTCCTAGGAATGAGACTTTCAGGCGTTCCGGACCGGGAGACGGCCGAGGGGCTCGTCTAGGACTACGGGACGCAAGACGCAGAACGCGAGAACCCCGCCACCGGGAAGACGGTGGCGGGGTTCTTCTTGTGGCGGCGCGTGCGGGGGCCGGGGGCTAGGAGAGGGGGTCTCCGATGTGGTGGACTCGGACCAGGTTGGTCGAGCCGGAGACGCCGGGGGGGGAGCCGGCCGTGATGACGACTACGTCACCCTTCTTGCAGCGGCCGATGCGCAGCAGTTCCTCGTCGACCTGGGCGACCATCGCGTCCGTGGAGTCGACGTGGGGGCCGAGGAAGGTCTCGACGCCCCAGGTGAGGTTGAGCTGGGAGCGGGTCGCCGGGTCCGGGGTGAAGGCGAGCAGGGGGATCGGCGAGCGGTAGCGGGAGAGCCGCCGCACGGTGTCGCCGGACTGGGTGAAGGCGACCAGGAACTTCGCACCGAGGAAGTCGCCCATCTCGGCGGCGGCTCGGGCCACCGCGCCGCCCTGGGTGCGCGGCTTGTTCCGCTCGGTCAGCGGCGGGAGGCCCTTGGCGAGGACGTCCTCCTCGGCGGCCTCCACGATCCGGCTCATGGTGCGGACCGTCTCGATCGGGTGCCGGCCGACGCTGGTCTCGCCGGAGAGCATCACGGCGTCGGTGCCGTCGATGACGGCGTTGGCCACGTCGGACGCCTCGGCGCGGGTGGGCCGGGAGTTGTCGATCATCGAGTCGAGCATCTGCGTCGCGACGATGACCGGCTTCGCGTTCCGCTTGGCGAGCTTGACCGCGCGCTTCTGGACGATCGGCACCTGCTCCAGCGGCATCTCCACGCCGAGGTCGCCGCGGGCGACCATGATGCCGTCGAAGGCGGCGACGATCTCGTCGATGTTCTCGACCGCCTGCGGCTTCTCGATCTTGGCGATGACCGGGAGGCGGCGGCCCTCCTCGTCCATGATCCGGTGGACGTCCTCGATGTCCCGGGCGGAGCGGACGAAGGAGAGCGCGATGACGTCGGCACCGATGCGCAGCGCCCAGCGGAGGTCCTCGACGTCCTTCTCGGAGAGCGCCGGGACGGAGACGGCGACGCCCGGCAGGTTGAGGCCCTTGTGGTCGGAGACCATGCCGCCCTCGACGACCCGGGTGCGCACCCGGGGGCCGTCGACGGAGGTGACCTCCAGGGTGACCCGGCCGTCGTCGACGAGGATCCGCTCACCGGCGGTGACGTCCTCGGCGAGGCCGGAGTAGGTGGTGCCGCAGCAGTGGCGGTCGCCCTCCGTCGGCTCGACGGTGATGGTGAAGTCGTCACCGCGTTCAAGCAGTACGGGACCCTCGCGGAAGCGGCCGAGCCGGATCTTCGGGCCTTGAAGGTCGGCGAGGACGCCCACACTGCGGCCCGTCTCGTCGGCCGCCTTGCGGACCCGCTGGTAACGCTCCTCGTGCTCGGCGTAGGAGCCGTGGCTGAGGTTGAAGCGGGCCACGTCCATCCCGGCCTCGATCAACGCCTTGATCTGGTCGTATGTTTCGGTGGCGGGCCCAAGGGTACAAACGATTTTCGCTCGGCGCATGAGTCGAGCCTAGGGCCTTACCCATCAGTAGCCGCAGGGTCCCGCATGACTACTCAACAACCTTTCCGTGAAACGTTGTTGACAAGACTTGAATCTGTGCAGAGCCCTGCTCCGATGAGCGATTTCCGCGCCCCGGAGGCCCTCGTCTCAGAGTGCGGGCGGCAGCATCGTGAACCGCGCGACGACCTCGGCGGTCACCGTCCGCCGCTGCGGCGCGAGGTCGAGGGAGGGGGCCGCGCCGGCGCCCTCCTCCGCGAAGGAGGCCATCATCGGCTGGAAGCCGCCGCCCCTCGGCATGCCCTGCTCCGGCAGCCCCGCGTCCGACAGTTCGAGGAGTGAGCCCAGCGCGGTGCCCAGCGCCTCCGCGTAGGCCCGCGCCCGCCGCACCGCCTCCGCCACCGCGAGCCGGCGCGCCTCCGCGTACGCCTCCGAGTCCGGGCGCAGTTCCCACCAGGGGCCCTCCACCTCGGTCTGCTCCCGGTCGGCGAGCTCCGGCACCAGCTCGCCGAGGACGGTGAAGTCGGTGAGCTCGACGGCGATCCGCACCAGCCCCCGGTAGGCCCGTACCTGCTCGCCCCTCCCCCGGCGGGACGGCTCCGGGAAGATCGAGAAGCTGCCGGTCTCCAGCTTCCCCACCGCCGCCCCGCGCGCCCTGACCCGTTCGAGCACCTCGGCGTTGCGGCGGGTGAGGTCCGCGAGGACGGCGGACCGGTCGGTGCCCCGCGCGGAGACGGTCAGCCAGAACCGGGCCAGTTCCGGATCGACTTCGAGACGGCCCTCGCCACGGACCGTCACCTGCGGGGCCTGCGGGGTGGGGTGGGCGTGCGTCACGGCGGACTCCTCCGGGCCGGGGATCGGTGGCATACGAACACTTTCCCACTCCGTAACCCGAAAGGGCTGTTGCCCGGGAGGCGTCTGAGCCAGAATCTACGCGCGTTGTGCACCTGGACAGCGCCACGGACACCGAGGAGTACGCACATGCCGCTGAACCGCCGGACCTTCCTTGAGAGCTCCGCCGCCCTCGGAGCCGGGGCCGCCCTCACCGCCGGGGCCGCCGCCACCGCCGAGGCCCACGGAACCCGCCACAGGCCGGCCAAGCGGTACTCCTTCACCGTCATGGGCACCACCGACCTGCACGGAAACGTCCTGAACTGGGACTACTTCACGGACAAGGAGTTCGACGACAAGGCACACAACGACGTCGGCCTCGCCAAGATCTCCACCCTGGTCGACCAGGTCCGCGCCGCCAAGGGCCGCCGCAACACCCTCCTCATCGACGCCGGCGACACCATCCAGGGCACCCAGCTCTCGTACTACTACGCCAAGATCGACCCCATCACCCGCAAGGGCGGCCCCGTCCACCCGATGGCCCAGGCCATGAACGCCATCGGCTACGACGCCGCCGCGCTCGGCAACCACGAGTTCAACTACGGCATCCCGGTGCTGCGGAAGTTCGAGGAGCAGTGCGACTTCCCGCTGCTCGGCGCCAACGCGCTCGACGCGAAGACGCTGCGCCCGGCCTTCCCCCCGTACAGCTTCCACCGGCTGCGCACCCCGCACGGCAGGGACGTCAAGGTCGCGGTGCTCGGCCTGACCAACCCCGGCATCGCGATCTGGGACAAGGCCAACGTCAGCGGGAAGATGGTCTTCCCCGGTCTGGAGGAGCAGGCCGCGAAGTGGGTGCCGCGGCTGCGCTCCATGGGCGCCGACGTCGTGGTCGTCTCCGCGCACTCCGGCTCCAGCGGCACCTCCTCGTACGGCGACCAGCTCCCCCACGTCGAGAACGCGGCCGGGCTCGTCGCCGAGCAGGTCCCCGGCATCGACGCGATCCTCGTCGGGCACGCCCACACCGAGATCCCCGAGTACCGGATCACCAACAAGGAGACCGGCAAGGAGGTCGTCCTCTCCGAGCCGCTGAAGTGGGGCCAGCGCCTCACCCTCTTCGACTTCGACCTCGTGTGGGCGAAGGGCCGCTGGACGGTGGAGAAGGTCGCCGCGCGGGTCCTCAACTCCAACACCGTCGAGGAGGACCCGGAGATCACCGGGCTGCTCGCCGACGAGCACCAGAAGGTCGTCGCCTACGTCAACACGGTCATCGGCACCTCCACCGCCGCCATGACCACGGCCGACGCGCCGTGGAAGGACGAGCCGATCATCGACCTGATCAACGTCGTCCAGGCCGAGACCGTGAAGGCGGCGCTGGCCGGCGGCGCGTACGCGGCCCTGCCGGTGCTCTCGCAGGCGTCCTGCTTCTCCCGCACGGCCCGCATCCCGGCCGGGCAGATCACCATCAAGGACGCCGCCGGGCTCTACCCCTTCGAGAACACCCTGGAGGCCCGTCTGCTGACGGGCGCCCAGCTGAAGGAGTACCTGGAGTACTCGGCGAAGTACTACGTCCGGACCCCGGCGGGCGCCCCCGTCGACACCGCGAAGCTCACCAACGCGGACGGCACCCCGGACTACAACTACGACGCCGTGTCCGGGCTGACGTACGCCATCGACATCGCCCAGCCGGTCGGGCAGCGGATCACCGGCCTCTCCTTCGAGGGCAAGCCCCTCGACCCGGCCGCGCGGTTCGTCCTCGCGGTCAACAACTACCGCGCCGGCGGCGGCGGCGCCTTCCCGCACGTCGCCGGGGCCCCGCAGCTGTGGGCGGACTCGGACGAGATCCGCAACACGATCATCCAGTGGGTGCGGGCCAAGGGCACGGTCGACCCGGGGCAGTTCGCGTCGGTGGACTGGACGCTGACCCGGGACGGCGTGCCGGTGTTCTAGTCCTACTGCTGTACGAGAGGCGTCAGCTTCCGGTCCTGGGACGGGATGCTCGGCGCCTCCCGCGCGTCCAGGCCGAAACTGGTGAAGGCGGTCCGGCGCGGCAGCGGGTACGGCTCCTTGCCCGTGACCGCGTTGAGGATGACCGCGCTGCGCCAGGCGGCCAGGCCCAGGTCGGGGGCGCCGACGCCGTGCGTGTGGCGCTCCGCGTTCTGCACGTACACCGAGCCGGTCACCGAGGGGTCGAGGACCAGCCGGTACCGCTCGTCGATCCGCGCCCGGCCCGCCGCGTCGTGCCGCAGATACGGGTCGAGACCGGCGAGCATGCGGCCGACCGGGCGCTCCCGGTAGCCGGTGGCGAGGACGACGGCGTCGGTGGTGAGGCGGGAGCGGGAGCCCTGCTGGACGTGCTCCAGGTGCAGCTCGACCTGGGTGGTGGCGACCCGGCCCGCCGTGCGGACCCGGACCCCGGGGGTGAGGACGGCGTCCGGCCAGCCGCCGTGCAGGGTACGGCGGTACAGCTCGTCGTGGATGGCGGCGATGGTGTCCGCGTCGATGCCCTTGTGCAACTGCCACTGGCGGGGCACGAGTTCGCCCCGGACGGGCTCGGGCAGGGCGTGGAAGTAGCGGGTGTAGTCGGGGGTGAAGTGTTCGAGGCCCAGCTTCGAGTACTCCATGGGCGCGAACGCCTCGGTGCGGGAGAGCCAGGTGAGGCGCTCGGCGCCCGCCGGGCGGGCCCGGAGCAGGTCGAGGAAGACCTCGGCGCCGGACTGGCCGGAGCCGATCACGGTGACGTGCCGGGCGGCGAGCAGCGCGTCGCGGTGGGCGAGGTAGTCGGCGGCGTGCACCACGGGCACGCCGGGGGCGTCGGCGAGCGGGCGCAGCGGCTCGGGGACGTACGGCTCGGTGCCGACGCCGAGGACCACGTTCCGGGTGTAGGCGCGGCCGAGGGCGGCGGCCTCGCCGTCCTGGTCGAGCTGGGTGAAGTCGACCTCGAAGAGCTTCCGTTCGGGGTTCCAGCGGACGGAGTCGACCTGGTGGCCGAAGTGGAGGCCGGTCAGCCGCTCGCTGACCCAGCGGCAGTAGGCGTCGTACTCGGCGCGCTGGATGTGGAACTTCTCCGCGAAGTAGAAGGGGAAGAGGCGCTCGCGGCCCTTCAGGTAGTTGAGGAAGGACCAGGGGCTGGCCGGGTCGGCGAGGGTCACCAGGTCGGCGAGGAAGGGGACCTGGAGGGTGGCGCCGTCGAGGAGGAGGCCGGGGTGCCAGTGGAAGGCGGGGCGCTGCTCGAAGAAGGTGGCGGCGATGCCGCCGGGGACGCCGTCGGCGAGGGCGGCGAGCGAGAGGTTGAACGGGCCGATGCCGACGCCCACCAGATCGTGCGGGCGGTCGAGGTCCTGCTGAGGGGTGCTGCCGGTCATCGGTCGGTGCCGCCTTCCACGAGGGTGATGAGCTGGGCCAGGTCGTCGGGGGTGGTGTGGGGGTTGAGGAGGGTGGCCTTGAGCCACAGCCGGCCGTCCGCCTCGGCGCGGCCGAGGACGGCCCGGCCTTCGGCGAGCAGCCGGCGGCGGACCGCGGCCACCTCCGCGTCCTCGGCGCCGGCCGGGCGGAAGAGGACGGTGGTCAGGGCGGGGCGGGCCCGCAGCTCCAGGTCGGGGGCCTTCTCCACCAGGTCGGCCAGGTCCTGGGCGCGCTCCAGGCAGAGGTCCACCAGGGCGCCGAGCCCGGTCCTGCCGAGGGCGCGCAGGGTGACGGCGGCCTTGAGGACGTCGGGGCGGCGGGTGGTGCGCAGGGAGCGGCCGAGCAGGTCGGGGAGGCCGGCCTCGGTGTCGTCGCCGGCGTTGAGGTAGTCGGCGGTGTGGGAGAGGGCGGCGAGGTCGGTGGACTCGCGGACGGCGAGGAGTCCGGCGGCGACCGGCTGCCAGCCGAGCTTGTGCAGGTCGAGGGTGACGGTACGGGCCCGGTCCAGGCCCGCCAGGAGGCGGCGGTGGGTGCGGCTGAGGAGGAGCGGGCCGCCGTAGGCCGCGTCGACGTGCAGCTCGGCGCCGTGCGCGGCGCAGGCGTCGGCGAGCTCCGGCAGCGGGTCGATCAGGCCCTCGTCGGTGGTGCCCGCGGTGGCGGCGAGGAGGACGGGCCCCTGCTGGGCGGCGAGGGTACGGGCCACGGCGGCCGGGTCGAGCAGGCCGCTGGGGGTGGGGACGGTGACCGGCTCGGGCAGGCCGAGGAGCCAGGCGGCGCGGCGGACGGAGTGGTGGGCCTGGGCGCCGACGACGGTGGTGAGGCCGGGGCCGTGCCGCTCCCGGGCGAGGAGGAGGGCCAGTTGGTTGGACTCGGTGCCGCCGGTGGTGACGAGGGCGTCGGGGCGGGCGGCCCCGGGGAAGACCTCGGCGGCGAGCGCGGCGGTGACCTCGGCCTCCAGGGCGGAGGCGGCCGGGGCCTGGTCCCAGGAGTCCATCGAGGGGTTGAGCGCGGCGGCGGCCAGGTCGGCGGCGGCGGCGACCGCGAGCGGCGGGGTGTGCAGATGGGCGGCGCACAGCGGGTGCGCGGGGTCGGCCGCGCCCGCGGCCACCAGGTGGACGAGGGTGCGCAGCGCCTCGTCCTGTCCCGTACCGGTCTCGGGGAGTACGTCTCCGAGCGCGGCCCGCACCCGCGCGCCGACCGCCTCCGGCCCGCCGGCGGGCAGCGGACCACCCCGTTCCTCCGCGCCGGTACGCAGCGCGTCCAGCGCGATCCCGAGAAGCCGGCTGAGCGAAGTGGGCTGAGCAGCAAGAGCTGCCGGAGGTGCGACACGCATGGACGACAGGGTGCCGGTGCCGCCCCCGCCCTGTCCGGCGACCGCTGTCACGTGACCCGAACGAGGGACGGCACCTTGGCGGGGGGGGGCGGCTGGGTGGGAGCGGGGGCGGGCGGGGGCGGGGTGCGCGGGGCGCCGTACCGGTGGGCGAGCCCCCGCGGACGCGGAGGGCTTCGGGCGTGCCGGAGCGGTCGCCGTCAGCCCCCGCGACGTGGAAGGCCGCGGGCGGGTCGTCCCGGTGGGCGTCAGCCTCCGCGGGCGCTAAGGGCCGCGCACGCCCGCAGCCCTCGCGGGCGCGGAGGGCGCGGGGCGCCGTACCGGTGGGCGCGAGCCTCTGCGGACGCGGAGGGCTTCGGGCGGCGTGCCGGAGCGGTCGCCGTCAGCCCTCGCGGACGCGGAAGGACGGGGGTGCCGTCCCGGTGGGAGCCGGGGCCTGCGGGCGCGGGCGGGTCGTCCCCTGTCCCCGTCAGGACTCGCGGACGCGGAGCGCTCGGGACAGGTCGTCCAGTTGGTCGGCCAGTTTGCGGTGGAGGGCGGGGAGCATGGTGTCGTCGGTGAGGTGGCGTTCGCCTAGGGCCAGGGACGCGGGGTCGATGGCGTACGCGGGGAAGGCGTGGCGGCCGGCGGCCTCGGCCATGACGGGGCCGCGGCGGTCGCCCAGGGCGATGGCCGCGGCGTAGAAGCGGTCTACGTAACCGCTGACCAGTTCGGACTGTTCGGGCTGCCAGAAGCCGAGGGCGGTGGCGGTGAACAGGTAGTTCGACAGGTCGTCGGAGTCGAACATGGCCGCCCAGGCCGCCGCCTTGGCCGCCGGGTCCGGGAGCGCGGCGCGGCAGCGGGCCGCGCCCTCCTGGCCGGTGGCGCTGGGGTCGCGCGCCAGCTCGGCGGCGATGGCGGCCTCGTCGGTGGCGCCGAGGACGGCGAGCCGGGCGAGGATGCGCCAGCGCAGCTCCGGGTCGAGCTCGGGGCCGCCGTGGACGGTGCCCTCGTCGAGCCAGGTGGCGATCTGGTCGGGGGTGGTGGCGCTGTCGACGAGGGCGCGGACGGCGGTGAGGCGCAGTCCGGGCTCCTCGCCGTCCTCAGTGCGGCGGAGCAGCGCGCGGGCGATCTGGCGGAGGGTGGCGAGGGCGTCGGGGCGGCGCGCCTCGGAGACGTAACGGTCGGCGATCTGCTGCCTGGCGAAGGCCAGGACGCCCTGGACGATGCCGAGTTCGCTCTCCTCGGGGAGGTGGGCGAGGGCGGTCTCCAGGTAGGCGGCGGGGTCGAGTTCGCCGTCGCGGACCATGTCCCGCAGGCTGTTCCAGACGACGGCGCGGGCGAGCGGGTCGGGGATGCGGGAGAGGCCGCGGAGGGCGGACTCCTCGGAGACCTCGTCGAAGCGGAGCTTGGCGTAGCTGAGGTCGCCTTCGTTGAGGACGACGAGGGCGGGGCGGGGGCCGGTGAGCCGGGTGGGCTCGGTCTGCGGCACGTCGAGGGCGACGCGCGCGCGGAGGGCGAGTTCGCCGTCGGGGCGGCGGTCGTAGAGGCCGGCCTCGATGCGGTGGGGGCGGCTGCCCGCGCGGTCGACGGTGAGTTCCCAGCGGCTGCCCTCGCCGGTGAGGCGGGGGGTGAGGGTGTCGACGCCGGTGGTGCGGAGCCACTGCTCGGCCCAGGCGTGGACGTCGCGGTCGGTGGCGGCGGCGAGGTTGTCGATGAAGTCGGCGAGGGTGGCGTTGCCGAACCGGTGCCGCTTGAAGTGGATGTTGATGCCGGCGAGGAAGTCCTCCTCGCCGAGCCAGGCGACGAGCTGACGCAGCGCGGAGGCGCCCTTGGCGTAGGAGATGCCGTCGAAGTTGAGGAGGGCGGAGGCGGTGTCGGGGACGGCCTCGGGGTCGGGGGCGACGGGGTGGGTGGAGGGGCGCTGGTCGGCGTCGTACCCCCAGGACTTGCGGGCGACGCCGAAGTCGATCCAGGTGTCGGCGAAGAGGTCGGAGCACGCCTCGTTGATGGTCTGGTAGCCCATGTACTCGGCGAAGGACTCGTTCAGCCAGATGTCGTCCCACCAGCGGAGGGTGACGAGGTCGCCGAACCACATGTGGGCCATCTCGTGGGCGATGACCATGGCGCGGGTCATCCGCTCGGTGTCGGTGACGGCGGAGCGGAAGACGAACTCGTCGCGGAAGGTGACGAGTCCGGGGTTCTCCATGGCGCCGGAGTTGAACTCGGGGACGAACGCCTGGTCGTAGGAGTCGAAGGGGTAGGGCTCGTCGAACTTCTCGTGGAAGCGGTCGAAGCACGCCTTGGTGACGGCGAGGATCTCGTCGGCGTCGGCGTCGAGGTAGGGCGCGAGCGAGCGGCGGCAGTGGAGGCCGAAGGGCAGTCCGGCGTGCTCGGTGCGGACCGAGTGCCAGGGGCCGGCGGCGACGCAGACGAAGTAGGTGGAGAGCGGCTGGGTGGCGGCGGCCTTCCAGCGGCCGTCGTCCTGCCGCTCGGTGATGCCGTTGGAGAGGAAGGTCCAGCCCTCGGGGACGGTGGCGGTCAGCTCGAAGACGGCCTTGAGGTCGGGCTGGTCGAAGGCGGCGAAGACGCGCTGGACGTCCTCCATGAAGAGCTGGGTGTAGACGTAGGACTCGCCGTCGGTGGGGTCGAGGAAGCGGTGCATGCCCTCGCCGGTGTGCGAGTAGCGCATGGTGGCGGTGAGGCTCAGCTCGTGCTCGCCCTCGGTGAGGCGGAGCGGGAGCCGGTTCTCGACGAGGGCGGCGGGGTCGAGGGGCTTTCCGTCGAGGGTGACGGAGTGCAGGATGTCCGGCTTGACGTCGACGAAGGTGTCCCCGGCGGCGCGGGCGGTGAACCGGATGAGGCTGGTGGACCCGAAGGTCTCGTCGCCGGTGGTGAGGTCGAGTTCCACCGTGTAGCGGTGGACGTCGAGCAGCTGGGCACGGGTCTGCGCTTCGTCGCGCGTCAGTACGGACATGCGCCCTATGCTGCCCGATCGACCGGTCGGCGGGCAGAGGTGGTGCGGATCGGGCGGCCCGGTGCGGGTCGGGGGCCCGGTGCGGGTCGGGGCCGTTCCGCGGGCCTCCGGGGGGTCAGGCGCGGGAGGTGCCGTCCAGGTGGGTGAAGGCGGCGGTGATGCGGGGGCGGTCGTAGCCGGCGGGGCCCGCGGCGCCGGAGGAGACCAGGGCGGCCAGGAGCAGGCGGGCCTTGGCGGGGTCCAGTGGGCCGGCGGGGATCAGGCCGTGGTGGAGGAGGTCGTACTCGGAGCCGGGGCCGCGGTACGTGTCGCTGAGGCCGGTGCCCGATCCCGTACGGGAGGCGAGGACGATCGGGATGCGGCGGGCGAGCTCCGCGAGGGGTTCGACGAGCCACGCGGGCGCGTGCCCGGCGCCGAAGGCGGCGACGACGAGGCCCTGGAAGCGGTCGTCGACGGCGGAGAGGAGTTCGCCGCGGTCGCCGAGGGTCAGGGTAAGCAGGGCGATCCGGACCCCGGGGTCGTACGAGAGCCGGCGGGGCGCGGTGGGCACGGCGGGGCGCAGCAGGATCCGCGGGGTGCCCTCGACGACCGTGCCGAGGGGGCCCGCGCCGGGCGAGGCGAAGGTGGCGACCGAGGTGGTGTGGGTCTTGCGGGCGTGCCGGGCGGCGTGGATCTCGTCGGCGAGGACGACGAGGACGCCGAGGCCCCGGCAGGCGGGGTCGGCGGCGACGGCGAGCGCGGCCGCGAGGTTGGCGGGGCCGTCGGCGCCGGGCAGGTCGGGGCGGCGCATGGCGCCGGTGACGACGACGGGCGCCCGCTCGGTGGGGCAGAGCAGGTCGAGGAGGAAGGCCGTCTCCTCCAGGGTGTCGGTGCCCTGGACCACGACGACGCCGGAGCCGCCGTCGACGGCCTCGCCCACCTCCGCGGCGAGCGCGGCGAGGTCCTCGGGGGCGAGGGAGGAGGAGGGCAGCCGGCGGAAGTCGCGCAGTTCGACGTCCTCGGGGGCGCCGAGTGCGGCGAGCACCTCGGGGCCGGTCATGCGGGTCGCGTCACCGCCTCGCGCGGAGATGGTCCCTCCGAGGGTGAAGACCGTGACGCGGGCCATCAGCGTGCTTCGTCCGCGATCGTCTCGTGGTGGCGGATGACCTCGGCGATGATGAAGTTGAGGAGCTTCTCCGCGAAGGCCGGGTCCAGTCTGGCGCTCTCGGCGAGTTCGCGCAGCCGGGCGATCTGACGGGCCTCGCGGGCCGGGTCGGCGGGCGGCAGCTGGTGCCGCGCCTTGAGGACGCCGACCTGCTGGGTGCACTTGAAGCGTTCGGCGAGCATGTGGACGACGGCGGCGTCGATGTTGTCGATCGACTCGCGCAGCCGGGTCAGCTCGGCGCTGACGGCGGGGTCGATGTCGCTGGAGTCGTTCCTGGTGTCGCTCATGGTCAGCGAGCTTAGACGGAGTCCCCGGTGAGGGTGGGCGGGTGTTCGGGATCCGGTACGCGGTCGCTCCAGCCGCCGTGGACGGCCCGGCCCTGCTGCTCGCGGAAGCGGACCGGGGCGAGTCCGACCCTTCGGGTGAAGAGCCGGGAGAAGTAGGCGGGGTCGTCGTAGCCGACGCGGCGGGCGACGGAGGCGACGGGCAGTTCGGTGGCGGCGAGGAGTTCCTTGGCGCGGCCGAGGCGGACGGTGAGCAGGTAGTCCTTGGGGCTGCATCCGGCGGCGCGGCGGACGGCGGCGCGGAGTTCGGCGGGCGACATGCCGTGCCGGGCGGCGTGCTCGGCGACGGAGAGCGGCTGGAAGGCGTCGCGGGCGAGTCCGGTGAGGACGGGGTCGCCGTCGGCGTCGGTGTCGGCGCGGGCGCGGCGCAGGGCGACGAGGAGTTCGTGGACGGCGGCGGCGGTCTCGACCTCCAGGAGCGGGTTGCCGGGCCGGGCGGCGCGGGCGATGCGCCCGATCGCGGCGCGGGCGGGGGCGGCGTCGGCGAGGGGGACGACGGGCCGGTCGGGCTCGATGTAGCCGAGTTCGGTGTACGTGGCGGCGGCGGGCCCGGTGAAGTCGACGAAGGACTCGTCCCAGCCGGTGGCGGGGTCGGCGCCGTAGTGGTGGGGGACGCCGGGGGTGAGCCAGAGGAGGGCGGGCGCGGCGACGGGGGTGCGGCGGCCGTCGGCGGAGCGGTACCAGCCGCCGCCGGCGGAGACGAGGACGGCGACGTGGTGGTCGAGGGTGCGGGGGCCGACGACGGGCAGCCGCCCGTGCTGGAGTCCGACGCCGAGGCAGACGAGGCCGAGGCGGTGGTGGACGGGGCCGGGCGTGAAGTAGCGCATCCAGGTGTGGTACATCCGCCGGGCGGTCCTTCCACGCGTGCTTCTCACGTCCGGACTTCTCACGTCCGGACTTCTCACATCCGGACTCTCACCTCCGGACTTCTAACGTCCAAACTGCGACGATCTTTGTCCATGGACCGGCCCGCCGCCAGAGGGTGAGGGTGAGGCCATGAGCACGTTCGCTGTGGGTGACGAGGACTTTCTGGTCGACGGGCGGCCGGTGCGGCTGCTGTCGGGGGCGCTGCACTACTTCCGGGTGCACGAGGGGCACTGGGAGCACCGGCTCGGGATGCTGCGGGCGATGGGCCTGGACTGCGTCGAGACCTATGTGCCGTGGAACCTGCACGAGCCGGAGCCGGGCCGGTGGGCGGATCCGGAGGCGCTGGGCCGCTTCCTGGACGCGGTGGCGGCGGCCGGGATGCGGGCGATCGTGCGCCCGGGGCCGTACATCTGCGCCGAGTGGGAGAACGGCGGGCTGCCGCACTGGGTGACGGGCCCGCTGGGGCGGCGGGTGCGGACCCGGGACCCGGAGTTCCGGGAGCGGGTCGAGACGTGGTTCCGGCGGCTGCTGCCGCAGGTGGTGGCGCGGCAGGCGCACCGGGGCGGGCCGGTGGTGATGGTCCAGGTGGAGAACGAGTACGGGAGTTACGGGAGTGACGCCCGCTATCTGGAGTGGCTGGCCGGGCTGTTGCGGGAGTGCGGGGTGACGGTGCCGCTCTTCACGTCGGACGGGCCCGAGGACCACATGCTGACGGGCGGTTCGGTGCCGGGGGTGCTGGCGACGGCGAACTTCGGCTCGGGCGCGAAGGAGGGCTTCGCGACGCTGCGCCGGCACCGCCCGTCGGGTCCGCTGATGTGCATGGAGTTCTGGTGCGGCTGGTTCGACCACTGGGGCACGGAGCACGTGGGGCGGGACGCGCGGGACGCGGCGGAGGCGCTGCGGGAGATCCTGGAGTGCGGGGCGTCGGTGAACGTCTACATGGCGCACGGGGGCAGCAACTTCGGCGGCTGGGCGGGCGCGAACCGCGCGGGCGACCTGCACGATGGCCGGCTGCTGCCGACGGTGACCTCGTACGACTACGACGCGCCGGTCGACGAGTGGGGCCGCCCCACGGAGAAGTTCCACCGCTTCCGCGAGGTCCTGGAGGAGTACGCGACGGGCCCCCTGCCCGAGCTGCCGGAGCCCCCGCCCCGGCTGGCCGCCCCGGTCCGCGCGGACCTCACGGAGTGGGCCCCGCTGGGCGCGGTCCTGACGGAACTGGGCGGCCCGGAGATCGAGACCGGCGCGCCGCCGACCCTCGAAGACCTGAACGTGGACCGCGGCCTGGCCCACTACCGCTTCACGGTACCGGGCCCCCGGCAGCCCTACCCGCTCACGGTCACGGGCCTGCGGGACCGGGCCCAGGTGTGGGTGGACGGCACCTTCGCCGGAGTCCTCACGGAGGAGAACGCGACACTGCCGACCCCGGTGGCGGGCCCGGCGGTGGTGGACCTGTGGGTGGAGTCCCTGGGCCGAGTGAACTACGGCCCGAGACTGGCCGAGCAGAAGGGCATCACCGGCGGCCTGCTCCACGAACGCCAGTACGTCCACGGGGTACGAGCCCAGGGCCTGCGCCTGGACGCGTTCACACCGGAGGCGGTGAGCAGGGTCCCGTTCCGCGCGGTGACGACGGAGCGGGAGGACGGGCGGGGCCTGTACCGGGCGTCGGTGGAAGTAGCGGGCGCCGGGGACGCGGAGCTGCGGCTGCCGGGCGCGGGCCGGGGCTTCGTCTGGGTGAACGGCTTCTGCCTGGGCCGCTACTGGCCTTCGGCCGGCCCGCAGGAGGGGTTGTTCGTCCCGGGGCCGGTGCTGCGGGAGGGGGCGAACGAGGTGTGGGTGCTGGAGGTGGAGCCGGGGCTGGAGGTGGAGCCGGGGGCGGGGCTGAAGGTGGAGGTGGAGCCGGGGCTGGCGCCGGGGCCGGGGGTCTGGGGCGAGGGGGCGGTGGGGGTGGAGCTCGGCTGAGGTGCGGGCCGGAGGGACCGGCGGGGGCGCAGAGACCGGCGGGACCGCCCGGGGCCGGCGGGGCCACCGGGGACCAGCGGGACCACCGGGACCACCGGTGACCGCCGAGGACCAGCGGGGCCGCATGGGACCGCCCGGGAACGCGGGAAGGGGCCCCGGGACGCTGTGCCGTCCTGGGGCCCCTCCGTCCGTGGGGGGATCGTGGTCCGTGGGGGGGGCGCAGGCCGTGCGGGGTGACGGTCCGGTCCGTGGAGGTCGGGCCTTAGCGGCCGGACCGCAGGGGCCGGACCATCAGGCCCGGACCACCAGGCCCGGACCGCCAGGCCCGGACCCTCGGGCCCGGACCGTCAGGGCCGGCCCTCGGGGGTGTGGGCCGTCGGGTTACAGCGTGGCCGCAGCCGACTTGATGGCGGCGGCGAAGGTGGAGACCTCTGTGTAGACGCCGGGGTAGCCGGCGCGGGCGCAGCCTTCGCCCCAGCTCACGATGCCGACCTGGATCCAGGCGCCGGCGTTGTCCTTGCGGAACATCGGGCCGCCGGAGTCGCCCTGGCAGGTGTCGACGCCGCCCTGGCTGTAGCCGGCGCAGATCTCCTCGGACGGGACGAGGTCGCTGCCGTAGGAGGACTGGCAGGAGGCGTCCGAGACGAAGGGGACGTTCGCCTTGAGCAGGTAGCGCTGCTGCCCGCCGCCCTCGCGGGCCGCGCCCCAGCCGGCCACGGTGAAGGTGCCGCTGTTGTACGCGGTGGTCTCGGCGATCTTCAGGGTGGGCACCGAGGTGATGGGGCTGGCGAGCTTGACGAGGGCCCAGTCCTTGCCCTTGCCGTTGTAGCCGGGCGCCTGGAGGACCTTGGTGGAGCGGACCTTGACGGCGCTGCTCGACTGGAGGTCCACGACGCCGGCGGTGGCGGTGATGGAGGTGTTGTTGCCGGAGCCGCTGACGCAGTGGGCCGCGGTGAGGACGACCTGCGGGCTGATCAGCGAGCCGCCGCAGCCCATGGAGAGCCGGATCATCCAGGGGAACTCGCCCTGGGCGGCGCGGGTGCCGCCGACGACCGGCGCGGGGGCCGCGGTGGCGCTGGAGACGGGCTGGAGGCTGAGTGCGGCGAGGGCGACGGCGCCGGCGGCGGCGAGTTTCTGCAGGGTGCGGACGAGTCGGTTCTTCTGCACGGTCTGCCTTCTCTCGTGGGGGGGGTGTCACATGGGGGGTTGTCTCACGGGAGTGCTGCCCTGACGGTGGGTCACGCACGCCGTGCTGACATGCGCCCGTCAAGGCGTGTCCAGATTATGGACAGTCTCCAACTGCCGCCACAAGGAAGCCTTTTCGGCCAGACACCCGCACCGGACCGTACAGTGGCGGGCGAGGGGGGATCGCGGATGACGGACCGCTTCAGGGCCGAACGGGTCGGTGAGGACGCCCACGGGGTGGAGCACGGCTTCCCCCACCGGGAGGCCGTACGGGCTTCGCTCACGGCGCTCTACCGGCGCCTCGGGCCCACGGGTGTCGGGCGGTACACGGCCAGCGTGGCCGCCGCCGACGTGGCCCTCTCCCCCGGCGAGGACCCGCTCCTCGGCGCCACCCGGGTGGCCGGGGTCCTGGTGCGCCACCTTCGCCTCCCGGAGGCGCGGATGGTGGTGTCGTTCCGGACGATGGAGCACGCCGCGACGGTCGAACTCGCGGCGGGACCGGAGTACTTCGTCGAGCTGAACGAACGCTTCCGGGCGCGCCCCCGGGACATCGGCGCCGCGCTGGCGCACGAGACCGCCCACGTATTCCTCCACCGCCTCGGCCTCGGTTTCCCCGACACCGGACGGAACGAGATCCTCACGGACGTGACGACCGCCTACCTCGGGGCGGGCTGGCTGCTTCTCGACGCCTTCCGTCAGGACGGGGCCGAGAGCCAGAAGCTCGGGTATCTGACGCCGGAGGAGTTCGGCTGGGTGCTGGCGCAGCGGGCCGAGCTCTTCGGCGAGGACCCCTCGGCGTGGTTCACCAGCGCGGTCGCGTACGAGGCGTGGCGGCGGGGGCGGGCCGAGGCGGCGCGGGAACGGAGGCTGCCGCCGCTGGCCGGGGCGGCGTGGGCGGACCGTCGCCGCTACGCCCTCGACCGTCGCCTGGGCCGATCGGCCCCCGGCGCCCCGTACGCCTTCTCGGGCGGTCCGCCGCCCGTCTCGGTCACCTTCGCCTGCCCCGTCTGCCGCCAGCGCCTCCGCGTCCCCACAGGCCACCCCCTAAAAGCCCGCTGCCGCCTCTGCACCACCACCCACACCTGCACCCCCTGAACCCCCCGGCTCCGCGCCACCGCCGCTCCGTTGCGGGCAATCGTTCCGCTGGTCCGGTGCCCACCCCCCGCGCCTCAGCCTGCGCGGGCGCGGGCCCGCCGCCGCCGTTTCGTTGTGGGCAATCGTTCCGCTGGGACGGTGCCCACCCCGGCGCCCGGGCCCGCGCCGGGCGGCCGCCGTCGTTTCGTTGTGGGCATACGTTCCGCTGGGGCGGAACGGGTGGGCACAACGGAACGGCACCCTTCGCGGGTGCCTCCGCACCGGTGCCTTGACCCGCACCAGTACTGCGCCGTACAGCAGGTGCGGGTTCAGGCGCGGAAAGCCTAGGCCCGGCAAGGGGCGCCGTCCCGTGTGCCCACCCGTCCCGCCCCTAGCGGGACGCATGCCCACACGGAGGTGCAGCGAAGGGCACCGGCCCATGGGCGCGGGGGTGCAGCGGAGGGCGCCGTCCAGGAGGGTGCGGGCTCGCCGCACGCGGGGGTGCGGGCCCGTGGGCCCGTGGGCGCGGGCCGGCGCGGGCCCGCGCGGGGTGCTCCGGCGCAACCGCAACAGGGCCGGCCGGAGGGGGGATTTGCTTGGGGAGGGGGTGGGGGGTCAGGGTCGGGGGATGAGGACGTTGTTCGATGGCATCCGTGACGGGGACGAGGACGCGGTCGTCCGCGCCCTCCGCGCAGGAGACGACCCGGAGGCCGTGGAGGACCACGAGACCGCCCTCTACCGCGCCGCCCTCGCCGACGAACCCGCCATCGTCCGCCTCCTCCTCGCCGCCGGCGCCGACCCCGCCCGCCCCAGCGGAGCGGACCGCGGCGACCTCCCCCTGTGCGGCGCGGCCTGCGGCGGCCACGCGGGGACGGTACGCGCGCTGCTCGCCGCCGGCGCGGACCCGGACCAGCAGGAGGAGTTCGGGTTCACGGCACTCGCCTGGGCGGTCCGGCTCGGCCACGCGGAGACCGTACGCGCCCTGCTGGAGCACGGCGCCGACCCCGACCGTCCCGGCCCCGACGGCCTCGCCCCGCTGGCCGCCGCGGCCCGGCGCGGCTCGACCGCCTGCGTACGGGCGCTGCTCGACCACGACGCGCGGGGCGCCGCGCCGGCGCTGCGGGAGGCGCGGCGGTGGATCGGCGTCGACATCGCGGCGGAGCTGCGACGCGGCCTGGTCGCCGGGAACGGCGGCGGGGACACGTACGAGGCGGTCGTGCGCCGGGTCCGCGAGGACGGCGGGGTGACCGTCGTCGTCGAGCTGCTGCGCGAGGACGGCCGCCCCGGTCGCGGTGACGAACGGCAGACCGGGCACGCCGCCGTCGCCACCCTCCTGGAGGCGGCCCTCGGCCGGCGCACCCCGCACGAGGAGCTGGCCGCGCGGGCGCTGCGGCGCGGCGACCCGGAGCTCGACGACTGGACGACGGCGGTGGCCGAACTGGCCGGACGGGCCGACGAGGAGACCTTCGTGGCGGCGGCCTCCTGGTGCGCCTACCGCGATCCCCTGCGCCGCGCGCTCGGCGCGCAGATCCTCGGCGCGCTGCCGGGGTTCGCGGCGAGCGCGGTACCGGTCCTGCGGCGCCTGGCCGCCGAGGTGACGGGCCCGGAGCGCGAACCCGTCCTGTCCGTGGTGACGGCGCTCGGGGCGTGCGCGGACCCCACGGCCGTGCCGGAACTGCTGGGCGCGGCCGCCCATCCGGACCCGGACGTACGGCGCGCGGCGGCGGGCGCGCTGGCGGGGCTCGTACCCGCCGGGGACATGGAGGCGCTGGGCGTGCTGCTCGGGCTGAGCCGGGACGGGGACGCGCGGGTGCGGGACTGGGCGGTGCTGGCCCTCGCCGAACTCCCGGACGACACCCCGCTCGTACGGGAGGCACTGGCGGAGCGGCTCGCCGACCCCGACCCGGAGACGGCGGCGGAGGCGGCCCGCGGCCTGGCGATCCGTCAGGACCCGCGCGCGGTCGACGCGTTGGCGTCGGTCCTGGCGGACGGCGACCCGGACGGCGCCCCCCGGGAGACGGCACTGGCCGCCCTGGAGTTCGTCCGAGACACCCGGGTCAGGACCCGCCTGGAGTGGATCCCCCCACGCCGCCGCTGACAGCACGTCACCCGGCCTCCGCCGCCGTACGCGGGAGCCCGAGGCCGCGACCCCGGAGGCCCCGCCGGCGAGTTCGGCCGCGGAGGCCCGACTCCCGCGCCGCTCACCGGCACCACCGAGCACCACCGGGCCGCGATCCGCGGAATCTCGGGAACCGACCAGTCGGCACGACCCTCCCGCACGACCCTCCCGCACGGCCCCCACCGGCTGCTACCTTCCCCCTCGGAGTCACCTAACTAATGTTTGGTGGAAAGGAAGTCAGCCATGTCTCTTTCGAGACGCGTACTGCTGAGCACCGCCGGCGCCGGGGCCGTTCTGGCCGCGGTCGCCCCTCCGGCCGCCGCCCGTCGGCCCCGGACCACCCCGATCCGCCAGATCCCGCTCCAGGGCGCGGTGAACGTCCGCGACCTGGGCGGCCGGCCGACCCTCGACGGCGAGCGGGTCCGCCACGGCCTCGTCTTCCGCGGCGACCACCTCGGGAAGCTCACCGACGCCGACCTGATCACCCTCGGCGGGCTCGGGCTCGCCCGCGCCGTCGACTTCCGGATCCCGATGGAGGTCGGATCCGACGGCGCCGACCGGCTGCCCGCCGGGGTGACGGCCGTCGCCCGGCCGATCACCGACAACGGCCTCTACGGGCGGCTGCACGCCGCGATCGGCTCGCGCGACCCGGTGCTACAGGAGGAGATGCTCGGCGGAGGGCGGGGTGCGGCCTTCATGTCGGACGTGTACCGGACCTTCGTCACCGACCCGGCGAACCGGGCGGCCTTCGGGCGGACCCTGCGCGAGATCGCCGCGCCGGGCTCGGGCCCGGTGCTCTACCACTGCACCTCCGGCAAGGACCGCACCGGCTGGACGAGCTGGCTGATCCTCCGGCTCGTCGGCGTGCCGGAACGCTTCGCCACCGAGGACTACCTGGCCTCCAACACCATCCGCGCCGCCCACGACGCCCGCGTCCGCGAGGGCCTGCGACAAGCGGGCCTCATGCAGAACCCCGACCTGATCATCCCGCTCCAGGAGGTCCGCCTGGAGTACCTGGACACGGCCCTCGCCGAGGTCCGCGCCGGCTACGGCACCCTGTACCGCTATGTGACGGCCGGCCTGGGCCTGGACCCGCGCACCCTGGCGGGCCTGCGCCACCGACTGGTCGGCTGAAGCGGCCGCGGCGCGACCCGTGCGGGGGCCGCGCCGCACCGCCCCCACCCCCCACCGCGCACGGCACCGACACCGGTACGGCCCCGGTACCGCCCCGGGGTCAGGCGCCCGTGGCGATGCCGTCCAGGACCATCGAGAGGTACTGGCGGGCGATCTCCTCGGGGCTGTGGCCTCCGCCGGGGCGGTACCAGGAGGCGGCTACCCAGACGGTGTCGCGGACGAAGCGGTAGGTGAGGCGGATGTCGAGGTCCGCGCGGAAGGTTCCGTCCGCCACGCCGCGCTCCAGGGTGCCGAGCCACGCCTTCTCGAACCTGCGCTGCGAGTCGGCGAGGTAGTGGAAGCGGGGGAGGTCGGTGAGGTGGCGGGACTCCTTCTGGTAGATGGCGACGGCGGCGCGGTGCCGGTCGATCTCGCGGAAGGACTCGGTGACGAGGGCCTCGATGGTCTCCCGGGGGCCGAGACCGGCGGCGAGGACGGCGTCGTACCCCTCCCAGAGCTCGGCGAGGAAGGTCGAGAGGATCTCGTCGAGCATCGACTCCTTGGAGTCGAAGTGGTAGTAGAGGCTGCCGGCGAGCATGCCGGCGGCGTCCGCGATCTTGCGGACGGTGGTGGCGTTGTACCCCTGGGCGGCGAACACCTCGGCGGCGGTGTCGAGGAGTTCGCGGCGCCGCTCGGGCGCGGCGACGTTCACCTGGTTCTTCTTCTTGGTCGCTGACACCCGCCCATTGTCGTCGCTCCCGTCACGCGTCCTCGCGCGGCGGGGCGTCGTCGTTGCCGCGGCGCAGGGTGCGGGGGGCGCGGCCGGGCCGCCAGGTGGTGAAGCAGATCTCCTCGCCCTCCACCCAGGTCCGCACCACCTCGGCGGGCGCCACCCGGAAGAGGTGGAAGGGGAGCGGCGCCCCGGCCTCGGAGGCGTACCGCGCGACCTCGTCCGGGTCGGTCACCTCGACGGCCCGTCCCGAGATCCGCACGTCCCCGCCGCCCATGTCCGTGCCCGCGCCGGGGTTGGCGAGCAGCGAGAAGCGCGGGTCCCGGCGCAGGTCGAGCGCCTTCCGCGAGTTCGGCATCATGCCGAGCCACAGCTCACCACCCCGGAAGTCGGCCTCGATGCCGCTGAGCCGCGGCGAGCCGTCCTTCCGGAGGGTCGCGAGCGCGTGGTGGGTGAACTGCCCGAAGCGCTCCCGCACGGTGGCGGCGAACGCGGGCTCGGCTGCCTCGAAGGCCGCCCAGGTGGTGGTGGCGTTGGTTCCGGTGTCTCGCATGGCTTCAGGAAACACCGGATACCCGACACCTACTGTCCGGATTGCTCCGGACGCCACGGGGGGCCGGGGCCGCCGTGGCCCCTGGGCCCGTCGGTCAGGGCGAGACCTCGGTGTCCCTTCGCTCCGCCTTGCTGCGTTCCACGCAGAACTCGTTGCCCTCCGGGTCGGCCATCGTCGCCCAGCCCGTGCCGTCGGGGTTGCGGTGGTCGGCCACCAGGGTGGCGCCCAGGGCCAGGAGGCGGGCGATCTCCTCGTCGCGGGTGCGGTCCTGGGGCTGGAGGTCCAGGTGGACGCGGTTCTTGACGGACTTCGGCTCCGGGACCCGGATGAAGAGGAGGCCGGCGCCTTCCGATTCGACGAGGGCCTCGGGGTCGCCGGGGGCGTCGTCGTCGGAGACCTTGGAGTCCAGCACCTTCGCCCAGAACTCGGCGAGGGCGTAGGCATCGGCGCAGTCGATGGTCACGTGGCGTACGAGAGAACTCATACGGCCCATGATCCACCCGGGGCCCTGCGGCGGTCATCCGATTTCGGCGCCCCGCCCGCCCGCCGGCCCCTTGCCCTCCGTCGCGGCGACCAGGGCCGCCAGGGAGGAGCGGGCGCCCTGGAGGTCGTGGATCTGTTCGTCGATCGCGTCGAGCCGGGCCACCAGGAGGGGGCTGAGGCAGGGCTCGATCTCGGACTCGCTGCCGCAGACGCAGTCCAGGACCTCGGCGATGACGCGGGTCGGGAGGCCGGCGCCCAGGAGGGCGCGGATGCGGCGGACGACGGCCGGGGCATCGGAGCCGTAGACGCGCTGACCGCCCGGAGTGCGCGCCGGGACCAGCAGGCCCTGCTCCTCGTAGTAGCGGAGCAGCCGGACGGCCACGCCCGTCTCCCTCGACAGCTCACCGATCTTCATGTGATCCCCCTCACAACACCCTGGCCCGCGCTTGAAGCTCACATCCATGTGAGCTCCTAGCGTCTCCCCCATGACAACGAACACGGACACGAACGCTGACTCCGCCACCGTATTCCGGATCGGTGGCGATCTCCCCGTCCGCCGCATCGGGTACGGCACCATGCGGCTCGCCGACGGGCCCGGCGACCCGGCCGGGCCCGAGGCGCGGATCTGGACGGCGCCCGCGGACCGGGCGGCGGCGCTGCGGCTGCTGCGGACGGCCGCCGAGGCGGGGGTGACGCTCTTCGACACGGCCGACGCCTACGCGCTGGGGGCCGGTGAGGAGCTGCTGGCCGAGGCGCTCGCCCCGTACGGGGACGAGGTCGCCGTCGCGACCAAGGTGGGCGTCGTGCGCCCCTCCCCCACCGAGTGGGTGCCGCTGGGCCACCCCGCCTATCTGCGCCAGCAGGCCGAGCTGAGCCTGCGCCGGCTGCGTACCGAGCGGATCGACCTCCTCCATCTGCACCGGCTGGACGAGAACGTGCCGGTGGCCGAGCAGGTCGGCGCGCTGCGGCGGCTCCAGGAGGAGGGGAAGGTACGGCACATCGGGCTCTCCGAGGTGACCGTGGCCCAGCTGGAGGAGGCCGAGGCGGTGGCCCCGATCGCGGCGGTGCAGAACCTGTACAACCTGGAGGCCCGCGACCACGAGGCGGTCCTGGAGCACACCGCGGGGCGCGGGATCGCCTTCGTCCCCTTCTTCCCGATCGCGATGGGCGGGCACGCGCGTCCGGACGGGCCGGTCGCGGAGGTCGCCCGCGAGATCGGCGCCACCCCGTCGCAGACGGCGCTGGCCTGGCTGCTGCACCGGGCGCCGCACGTCCTGCCGATCCCCGGGACCTCCTCCGAACGCCATCTGCGGGAGAACCTGGGCGCGCTGGACGTCCGGCTCACGGACGAGCAGTTCGCCCGGCTCTCGGCCTCATGAGGTGGTGACGATGCCCTGGGCGCGGGCGGCGGTGAGCCAGCGGGGGAACTCGGCGACCAGCCGGTCGTACAGCTCCGCGTCCGCGACCCGGCCGGGCTCCCTCCCGGCGTGGAAGAAGCCGGAGTTGTCGACGCACCGCCGCTCGGGGACGGCGAGTTCGTCGAGCCGGCGCAGGAAGTCGAACTGCTTGCTGCCGGGGTCGCCGAAGCCGACGAACTGCCAGAAGAGCGGCAGCCGGGCCGCCTTGCAGACGTACCGCTCGGCGGCGAGCCGGTTGATCGGGCCGCCGTCGGTCTGGAAGACGACGAGCGCGGGGGCGGTCGCCCCGCTGTCGAGGTAGTGGTCGATGACCGCGTCCATGGCGAGGTGGTAGCTCGTCTTCCCCATGTGGCCGAGACCGGCGACGATCCGCTCCACCCTCCCCTGGTGGTCGTCGAGGCGGATCTCGGTCTCGGCGTCGACGTCGGTGGAGAAGAAGACGACCGGCACGCGCCCGTCGTCGTCGAGCTGGGCGGAGAGCCCGAGGACCCGGTCGGCGAGGGCCTGGACGCTGCCGTCGTTGTAGTACGGCTTCATCGAGCCGGAGTAGTCGATCACCAGGTAGACGGCGACGCGCTGTCCGTCGAAGCCGTGCCGTCGCAGCGACTCCCCCGCCGACTTGTAGAGGCTGACCAGCGCGGGCGCGGCCTCCTCCACCTTCCGCAGGCTCAGTGCCATGTCAGCGCTCCCCCTCAGCTGTCTGAGCCCTCTCGGCTCTCTCGGCCTTCTCGGCTCTCTCGGCTCTCTCGATGTCCGCGAGCATGGCGTCCGCCAGGTCGCGTTCGGCCGCGTAGTACCGCTCGGCCCAGGTCAGGGTGAGCAGCGGGTACGCCCACGCCTCGTCGGCACCGGCCTCCGCCGCGTCGGCGGCGGCGCGCCGGCGCATGGTCTCGGAGCGGTCGCGGTGGCCGGCCAGGATCTCCCGGACCCGGTCGGGTTCGAGGAGGTGGCCGAGCCAGAGCCGCAGCAGCGGCCCGTGCTTGAGGACGGGGGGATCGACGGGGGCGGTTCCGGCCCAGGCGCGGACGGCGGCCAGGCCCTCTTCGGTGATGCGGTAGATCCGCTTGTCGCGGCTGCCGGACTCGGGGGCGACCAGGCGGGAGGTGGCGTAACCGGCGGTCTCCAGGCGGCGCAGCTCGCTGTAGATCTGGCTGAAGGAAGGGCTCCAGTAGAAGAGTCCGAGCGAGCGGTCGGCCCACTTCTTGAGGTCGTAACCGGACAACTCCCGCCCGAAGGAGAGCAGTCCGAGCACGGCCCAGCTCGTCGCGGGAAGCCCCGCCCTGGTCGCTTCGCCGTCCACCCCGTCCACCCCGTCCCCCGTCCCCCCGTCCCCCCGTCCACCACGGGCCGCAGTCTACGGCTCTTCCCCCTCCCCCCTATGCCTGCTAGAAGTATTTCGACTAGGCATACATGGCCCTACATGGCCTACATGGCCCTACACAGCCCTACATACGTGCCATCGAACGGGAGGAGCAGCCCGTGAAGTTCTCCATGATCTTCGAAGCACAGCTCGTCGACCCGACCCCCGCCCGCGAGCACCAGGTGATCCGCGACTGCGTCGAACAGGCCGTCCTCGCCGAGGAGATGGGCTTCGACCGGATCTGGGCGGTTGAGCACCACTCCCTCAGCCAGTACGCGCACATGAGCGCGTCCGAGATCTTCCTGACCTGGGTGGCGGCCCGCACCACCACCCTCCGCATCGGCCACGGCGTGGTCACGATGCCCTTCGGCTACCAGCATCCGGTCCGGGTGGCCGAGCGGACCGCGATGCTCGACGTCCTCTCGGGCGGCCGGGTCGACATCGGCGCCGGGCGGGGCGCGACGCGCCAGGAGATGCGGATGTTCGGGGTGCGTCCCGAGGACACCCGTCCGCAGACGGAGGAGGCGCTGCGGATCCTCGCGGCGGCCTGGCGGGAGGAGGAGTTCGAGTGGCACGGCACGCTCGACATCGGCCCCGGCGCGGTCCTGCCGCGCCCGGTGCAGACCCCGCACCCGCCCCTCTTCATGGCCTGCTCGCAGCACGACTCGCTCCGGCAGGCGGCCGAACTGGGCATCGGGGCGCTGGTGATGGGCTTCTCCGGGGCCGAGGATGTGCGGGCGATGCGACAGGTGTACGACGCCGCCATCGCCGCCCGCGACGGTTCCCGGTTCGTCTCCACCGAGGTCAACGACCACTTCTCGGCGCTCTGTCCGACGATCGTCCTGGACGACGCGGCCCGCGCGCTGCGGCTCGGCACCCGTGGCCAGCGCTTCTTCGCCGAGTCGATCGCCCACTGGTACGGCGGCGGGCCGGCGCCCACCGGGTACGCGGAGGACGAGGACCACACCGGGGCGCTCGCCGAGCAGCGGGAGAAGCTGGTGGCCCGGCTGCACGAGGCGGCCATCCCGGCCCGGCCGGTCGACACGGGCACGTACAACACCGACCACGCCTACGGCGACGCGGACACGGCGGTCGCCTACGTGGACCGGCTCCGCCGGATCGGCGTCGACGAGGTGATGTGCCTGATCCAGATGGGCACGGTCCCGCAGGAGGTCTGCCTGGAGACGATCCGCCAGTGGGGCGAGAAGGTCATCCCCCACTTCCGGGCCCGGACACCGACCTCATAGCCGACACACACCGACCGCGTAGCCGACACACACCGACCGCGTAGCCGACACACACCGACCGCGCAGCGAACACACCACGACGCCCACCCCTGAGTCCTTGGTCGGGGACAGGGCGGGCGTCGTGCAGTTCCGTACGTCGTTGTACGGGACATCCAGGGGCGCGTCAGACCAGCAGGGACCGGTCCGTCGGGCGGATCGGGGCCGGCAGGGAGCTGGCGCCGGTGAGGTAGCGGTCGACTCCGCGGGCGGCGGAGCGGCCCTCGGCGATGGCCCAGACGATCAGCGACTGGCCGCGGCCGGCGTCGCCGGCGACGTACACGCCGTCGACGTTGGTGGCGAAGTCGGCGTCGCGGGCGATGTTGCCCCGCTCGTCCAGGGCGACGCCGAACTGCGTGACCAGGCCGTTCTCGACGTCCGTGCCGGTGAAGCCCATGGCGAGGGTGACCAGCTGCGCGGGGATCTTCCGCTCGGTGCCCGGCTTCTGGGTCAGCTTGCCGTCGACGAACTCGACCTCGATGAGGTGGAGGAACTGGACGTTGCCGTCCGCGTCGCCCTCGAAGCGGGTGGTGGAGACGGAGTAGACCCGCTCGCCGCCCTCCGCGTGCGCGGAGGTGACCTTGTAGAGCATGGGGAAGGTCGGCCAGGGCTGGTTGGCGTTCCGGTCCTCGCCCGGCTTCGGCATGATCTCCAGCTGGGTGACGGAGGCCGCGCCCTGGCGGTGGGCGGTGCCGACGCAGTCGGCGCCGGTGTCGCCGCCGCCGATGACGACGACGTGCTTGCCCTCGGCGGTGATCGGCGCGGCCACGAAGTCGCCCTCGACGACCTTGTTGGCGAGCGGCAGGTACTCCATCGCCTGGTGGATGCCGGCCAGCTCGCGGCCGGGCACGGGCAGGTCGCGGGCGGTGGTGGCGCCGGCGGCGACCACGACCGCGTCGAACCGCTTGCGCAGGTCGGTGGCGGTGACGTCGCGGCCGACCTCGACGCCGGTGCGGAACTTGGTGCCCTCCGCGCGCATCTGCTCGATGCGGCGGTTGATGTGGCGCTTCTCCATCTTGAACTCGGGGATGCCGTAGCGCAGCAGGCCGCCGATGCGGTCGGCGCGCTCGTACACGACCACGGTGTGGCCGGCCCGGGTCAGCTGCTGGGCGGCGGCGAGGCCCGCCGGGCCGGAGCCGATGACGGCGACGGTCTTACCGGAGAGGCGCTCGGGCGCCTGCGGCGTGACGTCGTTGGCGTCCCACGCCTTGTCGATGATGGAGACTTCGACGTTCTTGATGGTGACGGCCGGCTGGTTGATGCCGAGCACGCACGCCGACTCGCACGGAGCCGGGCACAGGCGGCCGGTGAACTCCGGGAAGTTGTTGGTGGCGTGGAGGCGCTCGGACGCCGCCGCCCAGTCCTCGCGGTAGGCGTAGTCGTTCCACTCGGGGATCAGGTTCCCGAGCGGGCAGCCGTTGTGGCAGAACGGGATGCCGCAGTCCATGCAGCGGCCGGCCTGCTTGCTGATGATCGGCAGCAGGGAGCCGGGGACGTAGACCTCGTTCCAGTCGCGGACGCGCTCCGCGACGGGGCGGGTCTCGGCGACCTCGCGGCCGGTGGTGAGGAAGCCCTTCGGGTCAGCCATGGGTCGCCGCCTCCATCATCTTCTCGGTGGTCTCCCGCTCGGAGAGACCGGCGAGCTCAGCGGCGTCCTTGGCGGCGAGCACTGCCTTGTACGTGGTCGGGATGATCTTGCTGAAGCGGCTCACCGCCGCGTCCC
The DNA here is from genome assembly GCF_042754585.1 of Streptomyces sp. NPDC059201. Taxonomy (NCBI): domain Bacteria; kingdom Bacillati; phylum Actinomycetota; class Actinomycetes; order Kitasatosporales; family Streptomycetaceae; genus Streptomyces; species Streptomyces sp. NPDC059201. The sequence continues at coordinate 829,288 of NZ_JBHZBB010000002.1, read as the reverse complement.
AGTCGGCCAGGAGCTTCTCGGCCACGGTGGAGCCGGTCTCCTCGTGGTGGCGGCGCACGACGTCGTGCAGCCACGCCTCGTCGGTCTCCGAAAGGGTCTCGACCGCGCCCTGGTTGCCGGAGTTGACGTTGCTCCGGTCGAGGTCGATGACGTACGCGACGCCACCGGACATGCCCGCCGCGAAGTTGCGGCCGGTCTCGCCGAGGACGACCGCCGTGCCGCCGGTCATGTACTCGCAGCCGTGGTCGCCCACGCCCTCGGAGACGACCAGGGCGCCGGAGTTGCGGACGCAGAAGCGCTCGCCGGTGCGGCCGCGCAGGAAGAGCTCGCCGCCGGTGGCCCCGTACGCGATGGTGTTGCCCGCGATGGTGGAGTACTCGGCCAGGTGGTCGGCGCCCCGGTCGGGGCGGACGATCACGCGGCCGCCGGAGAGGCCCTTGCCGACGTAGTCGTTGGCGTCGCCCTCCAGGCGGAGGGTGACACCGGCCGGCAGGAAGGCGCCGAAGGACTGGCCGGCGGAGCCGGTGAAGGTGAGGTCGATGGTGTCGGCCGGGAGGCCGGCGCCGCCGAACTTCTTCGTCACCTCGTGGCCGAGCATGGTGCCGACCGTGCGGTTGATGTTGCGGATCGCGATCTGGGCGCGGACCGGCTGGGCCTCCTCGGCGGAGGCGGCGTTCAGCGCCTCGGCGGCGAGCTGGATCAGCTCGTTGTCGAGCGCCTTCTCCAGGCCGTGGTCCTGCTCGATCTGGGCGTGGCGGACCGCGCCCTCGGCGAGCTCGGGCACGTGGAAGAGCGGCTCCAGCTCCAGGCCCTGCGCCTTCCAGTGGGTGACGGCGCGGCTGGTGTCGAGCAGCTCGGCGTGGCCGACGGCCTCCTCGATCGTACGGAAGCCCAGCTCGGCGAGGAGCTCGCGGACCTCCTGCGCGATGAACTCGAAGAAGTTGACGACGTACTCGGCCTTGCCGGAGAAGCGGTCGCGGAGGACCGGGTTCTGGGTGGCGATGCCGACCGGGCAGGTGTCGAGGTGACAGACGCGCATCATGACGCAGCCGGAGACGACGAGCGGCGCGGTCGCGAAACCGAACTCCTCGGCGCCGAGCAGCGCGGCGATGACGACGTCGCGGCCGGTCTTCAGCTGGCCGTCGGTCTGGACGACGATCCGGTCGCGCAGGCCGTTGAGCAGCAGCGTCTGCTGGGTCTCGGCGAGGCCGAGCTCCCAGGGGCCGCCCGCGTGCTTGAGCGAGGTCAGCGGGGAGGCGCCGGTGCCGCCGTCGTGGCCGGAGATGAGGACGACGTCCGCGTGGGCCTTGGACACGCCGGCCGCGACCGTGCCGACGCCGACCTCGGAGACCAGCTTCACGTGGATGCGGGCCGACGGGTTGGCGTTCTTGAGGTCGTGGATCAGCTGGGCCAGATCCTCGATGGAGTAGATGTCGTGGTGCGGCGGCGGCGAGATGAGGCCGACGCCGGGCGTCGAGTGACGCGTCCTGGCGACCCACGGGTAGACCTTGTGGCCGGGCAGCTGGCCGCCCTCGCCGGGCTTGGCGCCCTGGGCCATCTTGATCTGGATGTCGTCGGCGTTGACCAGGTACTCGGAGGTGACGCCGAAGCGGCCGGAGGCGACCTGCTTGATCGCGGAGCGGCGCGCCGGGTCGTACAGGCGGTCCGGGTCCTCGCCGCCCTCACCGGTGTTCGACTTGCCGCCGAGCTGGTTCATGGCGATGGCGAGGGTCTCGTGCGCCTCCTGGGAGATGGAGCCGTACGACATGGCGCCGGTGGAGAAGCGCTTGACGATCTCGGAGACCGGCTCGACCTCGTCGACGGAGATCGACGGGCGGTCGGAGGAGAAGCCGAACAGGCCGCGGAGCGTCATCAGGCGCTCGGACTGCTCGTTCACCCGGTCCGTGTACTGCTTGAAGATGTCGTACCGCTTGTTCCGCGTGGCGTGCTGGAGGCGGAAGACGGTCTCCGGGTCGAAGAGGTGCGGCTCGCCCTCGCGGCGCCACTGGTACTCGCCGCCGATCTCCAGCGCGCGGTGCGCGGAGGCGATGCCGGTGGCCGGGTACGCCTTGGCGTGGCGGGCCGCGACCTCCTTGGCGACGACGTCCAGGCCGGCGCCGCCGATCTTGGTGGCGGTGCCGTTGAAGTACCGGCCGACGAAGGCCGCTTCGAGGCCGACGGCCTCGAAGACCTGGGCGCCGCGGTAGGAGGCGACGGTGGAGATGCCCATCTTCGACATGACCTTGAGGACGCCCTTGCCGAGGGCGTAGATCAGGTTGCGGATGGCCTGCTCGGGCTCGATGTCGCTGAGGAAGGTGCCGGCGCGGAGCAGGTCCTCGACGGACTCCATGGCGAGGTACGGGTTGACCGCCGCGGCGCCGTAGCCGATGAGCAGGGCGACGTGGTGGACCTCGCGGACGTCACCGGCCTCGACCAGCAGACCCACCATGGTGCGCTGCTTGGTGCGGATGAGGTGGTGGTGGACGGCGGCGGTGAGCAGCAGCGACGGGATCGGCGCGTGCTCGGCGTCGGAGTGCCGGTCGGAGAGGACGATCAGGCGGGCGCCGCCCTCGATGGCCGCGTCGGCCTCGGCGCAGATGGCCTCGATGCGGGCGGCGAGGGCCTCGCCGCCGCCGGAGACCCGGTAGAGGCCGGAGAGCGTGGCGGCCTTCATGCCCGGCATGTCGCCGTCGTGGTTGATGTGGATGAGCTTGGCGAGCTCGTCGTTGTCGATCACCGGGAAGGGCAGGGTGACGCTGCGGCAGGAGGCCGCGGTCGGGTCGAGCAGGTTGCCCTGGGGACCGAGGGAGGAGAGCAGCGAGGTGACGAGCTCTTCACGGATGGCGTCCAGCGGCGGGTTGGTGACCTGCGCGAACAGCTGGGTGAAGTAGTCGAAGAGCAGCCGGGGGCGCTCGGAGAGGGCCGCGATCGGCGAGTCGGTGCCCATGGAGCCGATCGGCTCCAGGCCGGTGCGGGCCATCGGGGCGAGGATGACGCGGAGCTCTTCCTCGGTGTAGCCGAAGGTCTGCTGGCGGCGGGTGACCGAGGCGTGGGTGTGCACGATGTGCTCGCGCTCGGGGAGGTCGGAGAGCTCGATCTCGCCGGTCTCCAGCCACTCCGCGTACGGCTGCTCGGCGGCGAGGCCGGCCTTGATCTCGTCGTCCTCGACGATGCGGTGCTCGGCGGTGTCGACGAGGAACATCTTGCCGGGCTGGAGGCGGCCCTTGCGGACGACCTTGGCGGGGTCGATGTCGAGGACGCCGACCTCGGAGGAGAGGACGACGAGGCCCTCGTCGGTGACCCAGTAGCGGCCGGGGCGCAGACCGTTGCGGTCGAGGACCGCGCCGACCTGGACGCCGTCGGTGAAGGTGACGCAGGCCGGGCCGTCCCAGGGCTCCATCATCGTGGAGTGGTACTGGTAGAAGGCGCGGCGGGCCGGGTCCATGGAGTCGTGGTTCTCCCACGCCTCGGGAACCATCATCAGGACCGAGTGGGGCAGCGAGCGGCCGCCGAGGTGGAGCAGCTCCAGGACCTCGTCGAAGGAGGCGGAGTCGGAGGCGTCCGGGGTGCAGATCGGGAAGATCCGGTCCAGGCCCTTGCCGTCGCGGCTCTGGCCGAAGACGTCGCCGGCGAGCTGTGCCTCGCGGGCGGTCATCCAGTTGCGGTTGCCCTTGACCGTGTTGATCTCGCCGTTGTGGGCGACGAAGCGGTACGGGTGGGCGAGCGGCCAGCTCGGGAAGGTGTTGGTGGAGAACCGGGAGTGGACGAGGGCGATGGCGGAGGCCAGGCGCCGGTCCGACAGGTCCGGGAAGAAGGGCTCCAGCTGGCCGGTGGTCAGCATGCCCTTGTAGACGATGGTGCGGGCGGAGAGCGACGGGAAGTACGTCGCGGCCTCGCGCTCGGCGCGCTTGCGCAGCACGAACGCCTTGCGGTCCAGCACGATGCCGGTGGTCTCTGCGTCGGTGACGAAGAGCTGGCGGAAGACCGGCATGGTGGAGCGGGCGGTGGCGCCGAGCAGGGCGGGGGCGACGGGGACCTCGCGCCAGCCGAGGACGGTGAGGCCCTCGTCGGCGGCGATGGCCTCGATCGCGGCGGCGCTCTCGTCGGCGGTGTCGACGGGGAGGAACGCGGTGCCCACCGCGTACGCGCCGGCCTCGGGCAGCGCGAAGTCGGTGACCTCGCGGAAGAAGGCGTCCGGGACCTGGAACAGGATGCCGGCGCCGTCGCCGGAGTCCGGCTCGGAGCCGGTGGCACCGCGGTGTTCGAGATTGCGCAGTACGGTCAGCGCCTGCTCGACCAGCGCGTGGCTGGCCACACCGGTGAGGGTGGCCACGAACCCGACACCGCAGGCGTCGTGCTCGTTACGGGGGTCGTACATGCCCTGGGGGGCGGGGCGACCGTCCATGGGCGACCAGGCGTCGGAACGCATCGGCTCTCCCGTCGTCGTCGTGGCTGGGGGCATCTCCCAGACCACGTCTGGGGGAGCTGCTGCCGAGGGACGACGTTGGCCCTCCGCGAAATTTCGTGCAGGTTACATGATGGAGCGATTCTCGCCTAGTGGATAGCGCGTTCCAGCATGCGGACACCACCGATACGGAGCGGTGGTGCGCGTTCACCTGTTCTCTCTGGGTGCGGGGGCAGTGACTGCACCGTGACTGCTCCGCGGGGACGGAACCGGACCGGCCCGTCACTGAAGGGCCTCATTGCCCAACGACGCTTCTGCCTCTTTCCCGTTGGTCACGGGTTCGAAACCGCCGGGTAACCGGCTACATATGTGGCGTCCTGCATAGTGTCTCACCGCCGCGAGGGTTCCGACCAGGGATATTCGTCACAGCGAGGATGCGGCTTAGGTCCCGAAAAGTCACCCCGAAAAGCCCGAAAGGTCCCTTGTGGGATCCTCTCGGGCTTCTGCGGTGGTACGGATTCCGTTCCGCCGGACTCGCGGGGGAACGGGCGGGTGCGGACCCCTCCGGGGCGGCTAGAGCGCGGCGCCGAAGAGCATGCCGAGGCCGTACGTGACGGCCGCGGCGGCACCGCCGAGCACCAGCTGGCGCATGCCGCTGAAGAACCAGCCGCGCGCGGTCACCCGGGCGACCAGCGCGCCGCAGGCGAAGAGGCCGACGAGGGCGAGCAGCACAGCGGGCCAGAGCGCGCTCGCGCCGAGCAGGTACGGCAGCAGCGGCAGCAGCGCGCCGAGCGCGAAGGAGCCGAAGGACGAGACGGCGGCGACGAGCGGCGACGGCAGGTCGTCCGGGTCGATGCCGAGCTCCTCGCGGGCGTGGATCTCCAGCGCCTGCTCGGGGTCCTTCGACAGCTGCATCGCGACCTCGCGGGCGAGCGCGGGCTCCACGCCCCGGGAGACGTAGAGGGCGGCGAGCTCCTCCATCTCGTCGACCGGGTGCTTGCGCAACTGTCGGCGCTCGACGTCCAGTTCCGCCTGGACGAGCTCGCGCTGCGAGGCGACGGAGGTGTACTCGCCGGCCGCCATGGAGAAGGCGCCCGCCGCGAGTCCGGCGAGACCGGTGACGACGATGGTCCCCGAGGAGACCGCGCCGCCGGCGACGCCGGTCATCAGGGCCAGGTTGGAGACGAGCCCGTCCATCGCCCCGAAGACCGCGGGCCGCAGCCAACCGCCGTTCACGTCACGGTGGGTGTGGTTGTCGCGGTGCGCCTCGTGCAGTGGTGCCTGGGCCTCGATGATGGACATGGTTCTCCCCTCGTTCCGGCGGGCCGGGTCGCACCCGCCGCCCCCAACACCCTCGAAAATACGCTCGATGTAAGGGGCGCGCCAGCAAGGCAGGCCGTACTTAGTAAGGCCCGCCTCAGTGTGGTGACCCTTCCTTGACGCCCCATCAAACTCACGCGTCCCACTGACAGACGGGTGACAGAAGCCGCTCACCCGCGAGTCGTCCGCCCCTCGTGGCACAGATCCAGGCGAAGGGGTACCGCCGAAGAGGTGCGGACCGCGTCGAGGAAAGGGGCCGCGCCATGGTGACCACGGCATGCGAGACACGAGACCGGGCGAGAGGGGCGCTCCTCGGTCTGGCCGTCGGCGACGCGCTGGGCGCCCCCGCCGAGAACATGAAGCCCTCGGAGATCCGCCGCCGCTGGGGCCGGATCGAGGGCTTCCTGACGGACCGTCCGGCGGGCACCGACGACACCGAGTACGCGATCTTCTCCGCGCTGCTCCTCGCCCGGCACGGCTCGGCCCTCACCGTCGCCCACGTCGAGCGGGCGTGGCACCACTGGATCGCCGATCTCGACGAGGGCCCCTTCCGCGGCGCCGGCTTCTCCGAGCGCGGCACCCTGGAGAACCTCCGGCGCGGTCTGGCGGCGCCGATCTCCGCGCAGCACCGGCACGCGTGGTCGGACGGACTGGCCATGCGGGCCGCGCCCTTCGGCGTCTTCGCGGCCGGACGCCCGGCGGAGGCGGCCCGGCTCGTCGCCATCGACGGCAGCGTCAGCCACGAGGGCGAGGGCATCTACGGCGGGCAGGCGGTGGCCGCGGGCGTCGCGGCGGCCATGTCGGGCGCCACGGTCACGTCCGTCATCGCGGCGGCCCTCTCCGTCATCCCGATGGACTCCTGGACGGCCCGCTCGCTGCGCCGCGCGGTGGTCGCGGCGCAGCGCGTCCAGCCGGACCCGCTCACCCGCGAACGCCAGGTCCGCTCGGCGGTCGTCATCGGCGGCTACCCCTGGACCGACCTGGCCCCGGAAGCGGTCGGCCTCGCCTTCGGCGCCTTCGCGGCGGCCCGCGGCGACTTCCGCACGGCGGTCCTGACGGCCGTGAACATGGGCCGCGACGCGGACACCACCGCCGCGGTGGCGGGCGCGCTCGCGGGCGCGGCCGGCGGAGTCGACGCGATCCCCGGGGAGTGGGCCTCCGCCATCACCCCCGTGACCGGCAGCTGCCTCCCCACCATGCGCGGCTACCACGTCCAGGACATCGCCGACCTCCTCACCGAACAGGAAACCCCCTGATGCCCCCCACCCCACCCGTCCCCACCACCCCCACAACCCCAGCCACCCCGGCAGCCCCCGCCACCCCAGCCGTCCCGGCTGCCCCCGCCACCCCCGCCACCTCAGCCGTCCCGGCTGCCCCCGCCACCCCCGCCCCACCCCCTGCCCCCGCTGTGGGCAGGCGTTCCGCAGGGCGGAACGGGTGGGCACAGCCCCCGATGCCGGGCACCGCCCCGGCGACCCCCGCCCCGCCGGACCCGCCCCCGATGCCGGGCACCGCAACCCGGGCCCCCGCCCAGGAGACCCCCAGGCCCGCCACCCAGGCCCGCGCGGAGCGCGACAAGATCGAGGGCCTCCTCCTGGGCCTCGCCGCAGGCGACGCCGCCGGCTGGCCCGCCGCACGGCACCGCGCCGCCCGCATGCCCGAATGGACCCGCCGCCTCACCCGCGAACTCGACACCTTCGCCGAGCAGAACGCGACGACCACCCTCCCCGTCCCCATCGCCCTCAACCAGCCCCCCGAGCCCCTCCGCCTCGGCCCCTCCGACGACGCCGAGTGGGCCGCCTTCACCGCCGAGGCGATCCTCGCCTCGACCGGCCCCCTCTTCGCCCGCTTCCCCGACGAGCGCCGCCTCCGCGCCGCCGTCGACCTCGCCTGGAACCACCTCGCGGGCCAGGTCGCCGCCGCCGCCGACCGCGCCCCCGAGATCGAGTCCGCCGTCCTCCCCCTCCGCGCCCGCATCTCCGTCCGCGCCGGCCTCGGCAACCTCGCGACCGGTCTGCGCCCGCCCGCGACCGGCCACGACAACCCCCACTACTTCGACGACGCCGCCTGCGTCCGCGCCGCCGTCCTCGCGGTCGTCCACCCCGGCGACCCGCGCGCCGCCGCCGAACTCGCCGAGTTCGACGCCCGGTACACCCAGGACGGCGACGGCGTCCACGGCGCCCGCGCCACCGCGGCGGCGGTCGCCGCGGCCCTCGCCGGCGCGGACCCCGGCACCGCCGTCGACGCCGCCCTCGCCGAACTCCCGCCCGCCACCGAGATCGGCCGCAACGCCCGCCACGCCGTGAAGCTGGCCCGTACCGCCGACTCCGCCTTCGCCCTGGTCCCCCTCCTGGAGCACCAGATCGTCGACCACGTCTACAGCTACGGCATCGCCGCCGCCGAGACCGTCCCCGTCGCGCTCGCCCTGACCGTCGCCGCGCGCGGCGCGATGACGGCCGCGGTCCCGGCGGCGGCCTGCCTCTCCCGGGTCGCCGACTCCGCGCCCGCCCTCGCCGGCGCGCTCACCGGCGCGCTGGGCGGCGGCCGTTCCGTCCCGGCGAGCTGGCGGGACGCCTGCCGGACGCTCTCCGGCTGCGCGCTCCCCCGCCTCGCCGGCACGGACCTGGTGGAACTCGCCGGGCTCCTGGGAGCCACGGAACCGGCACCCCCAGGTGGACAATTCAGACATGACACCCACACTGGATGACCGGATCACCGGAAGTCTCCTCGGTGCCGCCGTGGGCGACGCCCTCGGCGGCCCCGTGGAGGGGTACACCCCCGAGCAGATCGCCGAGCGCCACGGCGGCCGCGTCACCGGCATCGTCGGCCCCTGGAACGGCGACTCCTGGCGCACCGCCCGCCCCATCGCCCCGTACCACAAGGGCGACGGACACGTCACCGACGACACTTTGATGACCCACGCCCTGATCCGGGTGTACGAGAAGGTACGCGACCACCTCGACGCGTACGCGGTCGCCGACCACCTCGTCCCCGAACTCATGGGCACCCCCGTGTGGATCCCCGAGCTGGAGGCGGAGGCCCTCCCCCTCCAGCGGATCTTCCTCGCCGAGAAGTGGCTCGTCGCCCGCCTCCACTACGGCCACAACGACCCGCGCGAGGCCGGCGCCGGAAACATCGTCAACTGCGGCGCCGCGATGTACATGGCCCCGGTCGGCCTGGTGAACGCCGCCGACCCGCACGGCGCCTACGCCGAGGCCCTCGACGTCGCGGGCGCCCACCAGTCCTCGTACGGCCGCGAGGCCGCCGGCGTCTTCGCGGCGGCCGTCGCGGCGGCCTGCGTCCCCGGCGCCACCCCGCGCACCGTCGTCGACACCGCCCTCGCCCTCGCCAAGGACGGCACCCGCGCCGCGATCGAGGCGGTCGCCGAAGTCGCCTGCCTGCACCGCGACTTCGAGTCCGCCCTGGCCCCGCTGCGCCGGGCGGTCGCCCCGTACGACTCCGTCGGCCCCGACTACCGCGACCCCGGTCTCGACGCCCGCCGCCCCTCCCGTCTCCACGCCATCGAGGAGCTGCCGATCGCCCTCGGCATGCTCCTGGTCGGCGAGGGCGACTACCGCCGTACGGTCCTCGGCACGGTCAACTACGGCCGCGACTGCGACTCCATCGCCACCATGGCGGGCGCCATCGCCGGAGCCCTGCACGGCGAGGCGGCGGTCCCCGCGGACTGGGCGAAGCAGGTCGCGGAGGCCAGCCGCCTCGACCTGCACGCCCCGGCGGCGGCCCTCACCGCCGTCGCCCACGAGGTCTTCGCCCGCGACACCGCCCGCCGCCGCGCCCACGAGTCGGCCCGCGCCGCCCTGACGGACGCGCCCCGGTGACCCACCCCACCCCCCACCCCACCCCGCGCCCCGGCCGGGACGCGCCCGACGCCGTGCGCCTCACCTGGGTGCAGCCCGAGGACCTCGTCGGGCACGAGCTGCGGCAGGCCGCCGAGGACGGACGGGACACCGGGGGCATCGCGGAGCGCTGGTACGCGGCCGGCGGGCACCCCGCACCGCCCCTGGCCGGCGCCTCGCCCGGGGCCCGGCCCGAACTCCGGCCGCTCGCCGAGGAACTGCTCGACGCGCTCGCCGCCCTCCCCTCCCCGCTCGCCGCCGACGAGCCCACCGCGCTCGACGCGATCGTCGCCGCCTGCCCCGACTGGCCCGCCCCACCCGTCGCCACACCGCACCGCACCCCCACCGGCGATCCCACCGGCGACCCCACCCGTGACCCCGCCCTCCGCGACCGGCTGCACGCCGCCTGGCTCGGCCGGGCCGCCGGCTGCCTGCTCGGGAAGCCCGTCGAGAAGCTGCCGCTCGACGCGATCCGGGCGCTCGCCCGGGCCGCCGGGAACTGGCCGCTCGACGACTGGTTCACCGCGCGCGGAGTACCGGAGCCGCTGCTCGCCGCCCACCCCTGGAACCGCCGCTCCGCCGCCACCTCGCTCGCCGAGACCATCGACGGGATGCCCGAGGACGACGACCTCAACTACCCCCTCCTCGCCCTGCTCCTCCTCCGCCGCCACGGCCGCGGCTTCACCACCGCCGACGTGGCCCGCCTCTGGCTGGACGAACTCCCCGCCGGCCGCGCCTTCACCGCCGAGCGGATCGCCTACCGCAACCTCCTGGACGGCGTCGAACCCCCGCTGACCGCCGCCCGCCGCAACCCCTTCCGGGAGTGGATCGGCGCCCAGATCCGGGCCGACGTCCACGGCTGGACCCACCCCGGCGACCCGGCCGCGGCCGCCGCCCAGGCCCACCGCGACGCCGTCCTCAGCCACACCGGGAACGGCGTCCACGGCGCGATGTTCGTCGCCGCGACCGTGGCCGCCGCCGCGGGCGGCACCGCCGACGTCCACCGGGCGCTGGCCGCCGGCCTCTCCGTCGTCCCGCCCCGCTCCCGGCTCGCCGAGGCCGTCCGGTACGGCATCACCACCGCCCGCGCCACCCCCGACCTCGACACGCTCGTCGACCGGCTGCACGCCCGGTACGGCGGGTACCACTGGGTCCATGCCGTGCCGAACACCGCGTTGCTCGCCGCCGCCCTCACCCACGCCGGCGGCGACTTCACCCGCTCCGTCTGCGCGGCCGTCTCCGGCGGCTGGGACACCGACTCCAACGGCGCCACCGCCGGCTCGGTCGCCGGTCTCCTCGCCGGCCACCCGGACCGGCTCCCCGACCGCTGGACCTCGCCCCTGAAGAACCGCCTCGCGACCTCGGTGCCGTCCTTCGACGGCATCGGCTTCGACACCCTCGCCGACCTGACCCACCTGGAGGCCGTACGCCCATGACCAGCATCGTGGTACTCGGGAGCACCAACATGGACCTCGTGGCCTACGTGGCGAAGGCCCCGGCCCGCGGCGAGACCGTCACCGGCCGCGCCTTCCGCACGATCCCCGGCGGCAAGGGCGCCAACCAGGCGGTCGCCGCCGCCCGCGCGGGCGGCGAGGTCGCCATGATCGGCGCGGTCGGCGCCGACGACTTCGGCCACCGCCTCCGCGACGTCCTGGAGCACTGCTCCGTCGACACCGACCTGATGCGCACCGTCGACGGCTCCTCCGGCACCGCGCACATCGTCGTGGACGACGAGGGCGGCAACGCGATCGTCGTGGTCCCCGGCGCCAACGGCACCGTCACCCACCTCACCTCCGGCGACGAGGCCCTGATCGCCGGCGCCGACCTGCTCCTCCTCCAGCTCGAACTCCCCCTCTCCGTCGTCGTCGAGGGCGCGGAGCACGCCCGCAGGCGCGGGGTGCGCACCGTCCTCACCCCGGCCCCCGCCCAGCCCCTCCCGCCCGAACTCTTCGACGCCACCGACCTGTTGGTGCCCAACGAGCACGAGGCGACCGCGCTCACCGGCCGCGCCGACCCGCACGCCGCCGCGCTCGCCCTCCTCGAAGCCGTCCCCGAGGTGGTCGTCACCCTCGGCGCGGCCGGCTGCCTCTACGCGGCGCGCGGCGCGGACCTGCTCACCGTGCCCGCCCCCCGGGTGCGGGCCGTCGACACCACGGCGGCCGGCGACACCTTCGTCGGCGCCCTCGCGGTCGCCCTCGGCGAGGGCCGTCCCATGCCGGCGGCCCTGGCCTGGGCGGGCACGGCCGCCGCGATCTCCGTCCGGCGCGAGGGCGCCTCGACCTCGATGCCGTACCGCGCCGAGATCGAAGCGGCCCTCGGCACCCCCGAGTCCCTGGAGGCCGATCCCACATGACCACCCCGCCCCCGACCACCACGCCCGCCCCGCCGCTCCCTCCGCTCCACGGGCTGCGCGTCCTCGATCTGGCGACGCTCTTCGCCGGGCCGCTGGCCGCCACGATGCTCGGCGACTTCGGCGCCGACGTCGTCAAGGTCGAGCACCCCCGCAAGCCGGACCCCTCCCGGGGCCACGGCCCCGCCAAGGACGGGGTCGGCCTGTGGTGGAAGGTCCTCGGCCGCAACAAGCGGACCATCACCCTCGATCTCTCCACCTCCGGCGGCCGGGACGCCCTGCTCCGGCTGGCCGCCGACGCCGACGTGATCGTGGAGAACTTCCGCCCCGGCACCCTGGAACGCTGGGGTCTGGGCTGGGAGGAGCTGTCCACGGTCAACCCCCGCCTGGTGCTGACCCGGGTCACCGGCTTCGGCCAGTTCGGCCCGTACGCCCACCGCCCCGGCTTCGGCACCCTCGCCGAGGCCATGAGCGGCTTCGCCGCGATCACCGGCGAGCCGGACGGCCCGCCGACCCTGCCCCCCTTCGGCCTCGCCGACTCGATCGCCGCCCTCGCCACCGCGTACGCGGTGATGACCGCGCTCACCGCGAGGACGACCACCGGCCAGGGCCAGGTCGTCGACATGGCCATCATCGAACCGATGCTCTCCGTCATCGGCCCCCACCCCCTCTGGTACGACCAGCTCGGCTACGTCCAGCCGCGCACCGGCAACCGCTCCCGCAACAACGCCCCCCGCAACACCTACCGGACCTCCGACGGCTCCTGGGTGGCCGTCTCCACCTCGGCGCAGTCCATCGCCGAGCGGGTCCTGCGCCTGGTCGGCCGCCCCGAGCTGATCGACGAGCCGTGGTTCGCCGACGGCGCGGGCCGCGCCGCGCACGCCGACGTCCTCGACGAGGCGGTCGGCTCCTGGATCGCCCGGCACACCCGCGACGACGCCATGGCCGCGTTCGAGAAGGCGGAGGCGGCGATCGCCCCGGTCTACGACATCCGCGACGTCCTCGCCGACCCCCAGTACCAGGCGCTCGGCACGGTCACCGAGGTCCCGGACCCGGAGCTGGGCCCGATCCGCATGCAGAACGTCCTCTTCCGGCTCTCCGACACCCCGGGCGGCATCCGCTGGGCCGGCCGCCCGCACGGCGCCGACACCGACGAGGTCCTCACGGCCGCCGGCTTCGCCCCGGCCGAGATCAGCGCCCTGCGCGCGCGGGGGGCGGTATGAGCATCCCCGGCGCGAACGTCCCCGGCGCCGTGACCGGCCGCCGCCACGCCCGCCGTCCCCCTCTCACCTGGCTGTACGCCCCCGGCGACCGGCCCGACGTGGTCCGCAAGGCGCTCGTCTCCGGCGCCGACGTGGTCATCGTGGACCTGGAGGACGCGGTCGCCCCGGACCGCAAGGCGTACGCCCTCTCCGCCACCGTCGAACTGCTCTCCGACCCGCACCCGGTCCCGGTGCACGTCCGCATCCACACCCCGCGCGACATCCCCGTCCTGGCCTCCCTCCCCGGCCTCGGCGGTCTCCGTGTCCCCAAGGTGACACACGCCTCTGACATCCACCGGATCAGCGAGCTCGCCCCGGGCCTCCCGCTCTACCCGCTCCTGGAGAACGCGCTGGCCGTGGAGCAGGCGTACGCCATCGCCACCGCCCATCCGGCCGTCCGCGGCCTCTCCCTCGGCGAGGCCGACCTCCGCGCCGATCTGGGGGTACGGGAGGACAGCGGGCTCGACTGGCCGCGCAGCCGGATCGTGGTCGCCGCCCGGGCGGCCGCGCTGCCGCCGCCGGTGCAGTCGGTCCACCCCGACATCGGCGACCTCGACGCGCTCGCCGCCGGCTGCGCCCGGGGCCGGGCCCTCGGCTTCCTCGGCCGGGCGGCCATCCACCCCCGGCAGCTCCCGGTGATCGAGCGGGTCTACCTCCCGACCCCGCAGGAGGTGGACGCGGCCCGCGCGGTGGTGGCGGCGGCCGGGACCGACCGGGGCGCGCTGGCCCTGGCGGACGGCCGGTTCGTGGACGCGGCGGTGGTGGCGGGCGCCCACCGGGTCCTCGCCCTCGCGGACCGCGCCGGCTGACCCGTACCCGGGCACGCGCGAGGGCCGCCGCGACCTTCTCGGTCCCGGCGGCCCTCGTGTCCGTACGGAAGGGGGTGTCAGCCCTTGGCGGCCGACCCGGCGCCGTTCCCGGCCCCGTTCTCCGCGTCCTCGGAGTCCGCCGAGTCCTCGGAGTCCACGGCGTTCTCGGCCTGGTCGGAGTCACCGGAGCCCTCGGAGCCCTCGGCGTCGTCGGCCTTGTCGGCGTCTCCGGCGTCCTCGGAGCCGACCGCCTTCCGCGAGCGCGGCTCCACGAGCTCCTCGCGGCCGGGGCGGACCCGGGCCGAGACGACCATGTAGACGACGGCGAGCAGGAAGACGATGATCGCGGTCCACACGTTGAGGCGCAGGCCCAGGATGTGGTGGGCCTCGTCGACGCGCATGTACTCGATCCAGCCGCGGCCGGCGCAGTAGGCGGCCACGTACAGGGCGAAGGCGCGGCCGTGGCCGAGCTTGAAGCGGCGGTCGGCCCAGATGACGAGGACGGCGACGCCGATGCACCAGAGCGACTCGTAGAGGAAGGTCGGGTGGTAGAGCCCGGCCTCGCGGTTGGCGCTCTCGGTGATCTTCAGCGCCCACGGCAGGTCGGTCGGCTTGCCGTACAGCTCCTGGTTGAACCAGTTGCCCCAGCGGCCGATGGCCTGGGCGAGGGCGATGCCGGGCGCGATGGCGTCCGCGTACGCCGGGAGCGGGATGCCCCGGCGGCGGCAGCCGATCCAGGCGCCGACGGCGCCGAAGGCGATGGCGCCCCAGATGCCGAGGCCGCCCTCCCAGATCTTGAAGGCGTCGACCCAGTTCTCACCCTCGCTGAAGTACAGCTGGTAGTCGGTGATCACGTGGTAGAGGCGTCCGCCGACGAGGCCGAAGGGCACCGCCCAGACGGCGATGTCGGCCACGGTGCCGGCGGTGCCGCCCCGGGCGATCCAGCGCTTGTTGCCGAGCCAGACGGCGACGAAGACACCGAGGATGATGCAGAAGGCATAGCCGCGCAGCGGGATCGGTCCGAGGTGGATGACACCGGTCGACGGGCTGGGAATGTAGGCAAGGTCCATGGCAGGTCCGACGCTACCCTGCCGGGCGGGCGGACCGGCAGCCCACCCGGCAACGTCTGAATAACTAACCCGCCGGCGCTACCCCGCCGAGGGGGAGGCCGTGCCCGGCTTCTTGCCCTTGTTGGCCTCGGCGACCCACTTCTTCAGGTTCTCCGGCGAGATCTGCTCGTCGCCCTTGGTCGGGAAGATCGATTCTCCGTTGAGCAGGACGGACGGGGTGCCGCGGAAGCCGCCCTTCTGGAACGCCTCGTTGGACTTCTCGACCCAGCCGTCGTGCGTGCCGTCCTGGACGCAGGAGCGGAACGCCGGCGTGTCGAGGCCGGGGACCTTGGCGGCCAGCTCGATCAGCTTGTCGTTCTTGCCGAAGGCGTCGTCGGTCTCCTGCGGCTGGTTGATGAAGAGCGTGTCGTGGTACGCGGTGAACTTGCCGGCGTCCTGGGCGCAGGCCGCCGCGTTCGCCGCCCGGAGCGAGCCGCTGCCGCCCATGTTGCCGTCGATGAGGGTGGCGAGGTGGTACTCGACCTTGAGGGCGCCGGCGGCTTCCAGCTCGTGGATGGAGTCCCGCATGACGTTCTCGAACTGGGCGCAGGCGGGGCAGCGGAAGTCCTCCCAGACCTGGAGGGTGGAGGGGGCGTCCGCCTTGCCGGTGAGGATGGCCGGCTTGTCGCCCTCGATCGCGCCGGTGGGGGCGACGACGGGGCCGGCCTTGCCCGAGTCGCCGTCCTTGCCGCTGTTGGCGGCGATCACTCCGACGACGGCGGCGAGGCCGAGGACGCCGACCACTCCCGCCGTCACGATCAGGACCCGCCGCTGCCTCTCACGGGCCTTCTCTCGCTCGCGCTGCTGCTGGAGGCGCTCCCGCGCGCTCTTGTTACTACCGTCACGGTTCTTCTCGGTCACGCCCACAGCAACGAACAGGGGAGGCGCGTCCGCGCCTCCCCGGTCCGATATCCACCCGAATGGACTACATCCGTCATGCGGTGCGGCGCACGCCCTCGGCGAGTTCGGCCGCCAGTTCCTTTACGGCGGCGAGTCCGGCGGCCTCGTCGCCGTCGGCGTCGAGGATCCGCTGGACGAAGGCCGAGCCGACGATGACGCCGTCGGCGAAGGCGGCGACCTCGCGGGCCTGGTCGGCGTTGGAGACGCCGAGGCCGACGCAGACCGGGATCGTGGAGGTGACCCGGGTGCGGCGGACCAGGTCGGCGGCCTGCTCGCCGACCGACGCGCGGGTGCCGGTGACGCCCATGAGGGAGGCGGCGTAGACGAAGCCGGAGCCGGCCGCGGTGATGGTGGCGAGCCGCTCGTCCTTGCTGCTGGGGGCGACGACGAAGACGGTGGCGAGGCCGTGCTCGTCGGCGTGCTTCCGCCAGAGCGCGGACTCCTGGACCGGGAGGTCGGGCAGGATGCAGCCCGCGCCGCCGGCCTCGGCGAGCTCCCGGACGAAGCGCTCGACGCCGTACCGGTCGATCGGGTTCCAGTAGGTCATGACGAGGACGGGCTTGCCGGTGGCCTCGTGGGCCTCCTTGACCGTCCGCATGACGTCGGCGATCCGGACGCCACCGCGCAGGGCGATGTCGTCGGCGGTCTGGATGACGGGGCCGTCCAGGACCGGGTCGCTGTGCGGGAGGCCGACCTCGACGATGTCGGCGCCGCCGTCGAAGACGGCCTTGATCGCCTTGATGCCGCCGTCCACGGTCGGGAAGCCCGCCGGGAGGTACGCGATGAGCGCGGCCCGGTCCTCGGTCTTCGCCCGCTCCAGGGTGTCGCTGAGCAGCTGGATGTTCCCGGTCGTCACTTCGACCCCTCCCCGTCGTACAGGCCGAAGTAGCGGGCGGCCGTGTCCATGTCCTTGTCGCCGCGGCCGGAGAGGTTGACGAGGAGGAGCGCGTCCTTGCCGAGCTCCTTGCCGACCTCCAGCGCCCCGGCGAGGGCGTGCGCCGACTCGATGGCCGGGATGATGCCCTCGGTACGGGAGAGCAGCCGCAGCGCCTGCATGGCGGCGTCGTCGGTGACCGCGCGGTACTCGCCGCGGCCGGTGTCCTTGAGGTACGCGTGCTCCGGGCCGATGCCGGGGTAGTCGAGGCCCGCCGAGATCGAGTACGGCTCGGTGATCTGGCCCTCGTCGTCCTGGAGGACGTACGACCGGGAGCCGTGCAGGATGCCGGGCTCGCCGGCGGTGAGGGTGGCCGCGTGCTCGCCGGTCTCGACGCCGTGGCCGGCCGGCTCGCAGCCGATGAGCCGGACGCCGGTGTCGGGCAGGAAGGCGTGGAAGAGGCCGATGGCGTTGGAGCCGCCGCCGACGCAGGCGATGGCCGCGTCGGGGAGGCGGCCGGCGCGCTCCAGGAGCTGGCGGCGGGCCTCGACGCCGATGACCCGGTGGAAGTCGCGGACCATCGCGGGGAAGGGGTGCGGTCCCGCGACCGTGCCGAAGAGGTAGTGGGTGCGGTCGACGTTGGCGACCCAGTCGCGGAACGCCTCGTTGATGGCGTCCTTGAGGGTGCGGCTGCCGGACTTGACCGCGATGACCTCGGCGCCGAGCATCCGCATCCGGGCCACGTTCAGGGCCTGGCGCTGGGTGTCGACCTCGCCCATGTAGATGGTGCATTCGAGGCCGAAGAGGGCGCAGGCGGTGGCGGTGGCGACGCCGTGCTGGCCGGCGCCGGTCTCGGCGATGACGCGGGTCTTGCCCATGCGCTTGGTGAGCAGGGCCTGGCCGAGCACGTTGTTGATCTTGTGCGAGCCGGTGTGGTTGAGGTCCTCGCGCTTGAGGTAGATCCGGGCGCCGCCGGCGTGCTCGGCGAACCGGGGGACCTCGGTGAGGGCGCTGGGGCGGCCGGTGTAGTTGGCCATGAGGTCGCCGAGCTCGCGGGCGAACTCGGGGTCGTTCTTGGCCTTCTCGTACTCGACGGCGACCTCGTCGACGGCGGCGACGAGGGCCTCGGGGATGAACTTGCCGCCGAAGGCGCCGAAGTAGCCCTCGGGCGACGGGACCTGACCCTCCGGGTCCGGGATGAAGAACTCACTGGTCATGCGGATGCTGCTCCTCGCGGGGCGATGCGATCGATGGACGTGACTCGCTTCGTACACACGCGCGCATGCCGCTCCCGCCGGCCCTGTGGGCAGGCGTCCCGCAGGGCGGGACGGGTGGGCACAGGGACGGCGCCCCCTGCCGGGCCAAGGCTTTCCGGGCCTGGACCCGCACCCGGTGTACGGCTCCGTACGGGTGCGGGTTCAGGCGCAGCAGCGGAGGCACCCGCGAAGGGTGCCGTTCCGTTGTGCCCACCCGTTCCGCCCCAGCGGAACGATTGCCCACAACGGGGGGACGGCGATGGTCAGCGCGCGTGTGCGGCGGGGCGCCATCGCATGCCGGGGACCGTGCCCGGTTCGGAGCCGATGCAGTGGCGGACCCGGCGGCCGTGGACACGGCGGGCCGGCGCCCTGCATCCCCGGGGCCGGCAGCCGCGGGCCAGCCGGGCGTGCGCCGGGACGGCGACCGCGCGCAGGCCGACGGGCCCGCGGGCTGCGGAGCCCGGGGTCGTCGGCACGGCGCGGCGAGGGGTCATGGCCGGGTCAGCTCCGGCCGTGCCGCAGGGCAGGGTGCGCGCCGGCGGCGACGAGGTCGGCGACGGCCGTCTTCGGGTCGCGGCCGGTGACCAGGGACTCGCCGACCAGGACCGCGTCGGCGCCGGCGTTGGCGTACGCGATCAGGTCGTGCGGGCCCCGGACGCCGGACTCGGCGACCTTCACGATGTGCGCCGGGATCTCGGGGGCGACGCGCTCGAAGGTGGAGCGGTCGACCTGGAGGGTCTTGAGGTCGCGGGCGTTGACGCCGATGATGCGGGCGCCGGCCTCGACCGCGCGCTCCACCTCCTCCTCGTCGTGGACCTCGACGAGCGGGGTGAGCCCGATGGACTCGGCGCGCTCGATGAGGGAGACGAGGGCCTCCTGCTCCAGGGCGGCGACGATGAGGAGCGCGAGATCCGCTCCGTACGCCCGGGCCTCCCAGAGCTGGTAGGCGGTGACGATGAAGTCCTTGCGCAGGACGGGGATGTCGACCCGGGCGCGCACGGCCTCCAGGTCGGCGAGCGAGCCGCCGAAGCGGCGCTGCTCGGTGAGGACGGAGATGACGGCGGCGCCGCCCGCCTCGTAGTCGGCAGCGAGGCCGGCCGGGTCGGCGATGGCCGCGAGGGCTCCCTTGGACGGGCTGGAGCGCTTGACCTCGCAGATCACCGTGACGCCTTCGCCGCGCAGCGCGGCGACCCCGTCCTTGGCCTGCGGGGCCTTGGCGGCCCGCTCCTTGAGCTCGTCGAGGGAGACCCGCGCCTGCCGCTCTGCGAGGTCGGCGCGCACGCCTTCGATGATCTCGTCGAGCACACTCACGCGAGAGGCCCCCTTCCGGGACGGTGTCGGTTCTACGGAACCTGATGAACACGGTTCAGCCATGTCGATGGTATCCGCAGGTGGCCTTCTCGTTCGCATCGATCGGCGCGGCGTCCCAATTGCTGGGACTTCAGGGTGCCAGCGCGGAGCCGGAAGGAAGGTTCCGGATCACGGCGAAAAGGGTGGTCAGGGCGCCGATCGCCCACCACCAGGCGGGCTTCAGGGCGATCCGGGTCGGGACCCCGCGGACGGCGTGAACCAGCCACACCACGAGGAGGACCGCGCAGACGGCGTAACCGGCGACGGCGAGCGCGTTGGCACCGAGGGCGGTCGCGAGGTCGCCGTGGGCGACGGCGTGGGCGCTGCGCAGGCCGCCGCAGCCGGGGCAGTACAGGCCGGTGAAGCGGAGCAGCGGGCAGACGGGGTAGTGGCCGGGTTCGTTGGGGTCGACGGCGGCGACGTACCCGAAGGCGGCGGCGGTGCCGGCGAGGGTGGCGAGCGGGGCGAGCAGCCGGCGTCCGAGCGGGCGGCGGCGGAACTCCTCGGCCGCCGGGAGGCCGGGGGCGTACGGCTCTGCGGGCGGGGCGGTCTGCGGTGTCGGCTCGGCGGTCACGCGGTGATTCTCGCCCGGGACGCCCCGGGACGCACGACGGCGCAGTCCGGACGTGCCGGACTGCGCCGTTCGAGTGAACCTGAGGTTCCGGGGTCCGCGCGCGTCGCGCGGCGGACCTGGGGGACCGGGCCCTGGGGTCAGGCGCGGGCGCGGGCCGCGGCGCTCGCGGTCTCGCGGGCCGCGGCGACCGCCTGGGACTCCTTCGGCATGCCGAGGCCGGCGACCTTCATCGCGAGGCCGACGACACCGCCGAGGAGGATGACGCCGCACCCGGCCCAGAAGCCGGGGATGTTCGCCGCCACCATGAAGACTCCGGCGATGCAGAAGCCGATGAAGGAGATGATGACACCGGTCCAGGCGGCCGGGGTGTGTCCGTGGGCGCTGCCCGCCATGAGTTGCTCCTCGTAGATGTTGCTCGGTGGTGACGTCGAAGATGACGGCTGTCATGTGATGACGGCGTCATTCTTCCGCACATGACCCCGCGGAGGTGACTCGGGGGGTCCCGGACGATCACGCGTCGTGTGTGGGGTCCTCGCCGCGGTCGAGCGCCTTCCACAGGTCCTCGGGGCGGTCGGGGTCGCCGGCGGCGGGGCGGCGGGCCGGACGGGGGGCGCCGGAGCGCTCGTAGCGGCCGCCCATCGCGGGCCAGCTCTTGCCGTAGCGGAGGGCGAAGAGGCCGGCGACGAGGATGAGGACGGCGCCGGCGGCGGCCACATACGGCCACGCCGTATGGGTGAGGCCGGCGACGGCCGCGGCGGTGTCTCCGCTGATCCGGGCGGCCTCGGCGTCGAGCGCGGCGCTGTCGGAGGCGCCCAGGAAGGCCGCGAGGGCGGCGCCGGCGCCACTCAGGGCGAGGAGCCCGGCGACGAGGGTGCGGCCGGCCCTGCGGACGGCGAAGACGGCGACGAGGGCGGCGAGGCCGACGATCGCCAGGGCGGTCGGGACGCCGGTGACGGTGCCGCCGTCGGCCTCGACGGGGACGGTGCCCCCGGCGACCGACGCGGTGCCCTCGGCCCAGATCTGGCCGGCGGAGAGCAGTACGACGGTGGCCCCGAGGGCACCGAGGAGGAGGGCGAGGGCGAGGCTCCGCCGGCCGCCGGAGGTGACGGCCGCGCGGGCGGCTCGGGGCTGGGGTACGGGTACGGCACTCACGTACCCCACTATCCCCTACGGCTTCGGCGAACCCGTCATCCGGTTGGCGGTGTGTACGGCGCGGAGCACCGCGGCGGCCTTGTTGCGGCACTCGGCGTCCTCGGCGGCCGGGTCCGAGTCGGCGACGACACCGGCTCCGGCCTGGACGTACGCCGTGCCGTCGCGGAGCAGCGCGGTGCGGATCGCGATGGCGGTGTCGGAGTCTCCGGCGAAGTCGAGGTAGCCGACGCAGCCGCCGTACAGGCCGCGGCGGGAGGGCTCCAGCTCCTCGATGATCTGCATGGCGCGGGGCTTGGGCGCGCCGGAGAGGGTGCCGGCGGGGAAGCAGGCGGTGAGGACGTCGAAGGCGGTCTTCCCCTCGGCGACCCGGCCGGTGACGGTGGAGACGATGTGCATGACGTGGGAGTACCGCTCGATCGACATGAAGTCGACGACCTCGACGGAGCCGGGGGCGCAGACCCGGCCGAGGTCGTTGCGCCCGAGGTCGACGAGCATGAGGTGCTCGGCGCGCTCCTTGGGGTCGGCGAGCAGTTCCTCGGCGAGGTCGTGGTCCTCCTGCGGGGTGGCGCCCCGGTGCCGGGTGCCGGCGATGGGGTGGAGCATCGCCTGTCCGTCCTCGACCTTGACGAGGGCCTCGGGGCTGGAGCCGA
This sequence comes from Streptomyces sp. NPDC059201, assembly GCF_042754585.1. NCBI lineage: Bacteria > Bacillati > Actinomycetota > Actinomycetes > Kitasatosporales > Streptomycetaceae > Streptomyces > Streptomyces sp. NPDC059201. The sequence goes on along the minus strand of NZ_JBHZBB010000002.1, from coordinate 807,420 downwards.
CGACGTCGAAGCCGTTCTCGAAGCGGAAGAGGTACATGTACGGGGACGGGTTGGTGGCCCGCAGGACCCGGTAGACGTCGAGGGCGGAGGCGGCGCAGGGGGTCTCGAAGCGCTGCGAGGGGACGACCTGGAACGCCTCGCCGGACCGGATCCGCTCCTTGATGTCGTCGACGGCGTCCTGGTAGGCGGGGCCGCCCCAGAGCGCGGAGTACTCGGGGAGCTCGGAGGCCGGGAGGGCGACGGGGGTGGTGGCGACGGGGCGGGCCAGGTCGGCCTGCATCGCGTCGAGGCGGGCGACGGCGTGCGCGTACGCCTCGTCGATGCCGGTCTCCAGGTCGTTGTGGTTGATCGCGTTGGCGATCAGCAGGACCGAGCCGTCCCAGTGGTCGAGGACGGCGAGGTCGCTGGTGAGGAGCATGGTGAGCTCGGGGAGCTCCAGGTCGTCGCGGCCGTGCTCGCCGATGCGCTCCAGGCGCCGGACGATGTCGTAGCCGAGGTAGCCGACCATGCCGCCGGTGAAGGGGGGCAGCCCGCCCGCCAGGTTCCGGGGGGTGTGGAGGGTCTCGACGGTGGCGCGGAGGGCGGCGAGCGGGTCGCCGTCCGTGGGGACGCCCACGGGCGGGGTGCCGAGCCAGTGGGCCTCGCCGTCCTTCACCGTGAGCGTGGCGTCGCTGCGGACGCCGATGAAGGAGTAGCGGGACCAGCTGCGCCCGTTCTCCGCGGATTCGAGGAGGAAGGTGCCGGGGCGTTCGCCGGCGAGCTTGCGGTAGAGCCCGACCGGGGTGTCGCCGTCCGCGAGGAGCCTGCGGCTGACGGGGATGACGCGGCGGTCGGCCGCCAGCTTGCGGAAGGTCTCGAGATCCATGGCGCCAGACCTTACTGGGAGAGCGGGAGCACGTCGGCGTCGAAGCAGGTGCGGGCGCCGGTGTGGCAGGCGGCGCCGACCTGGTCGACCTTGACGAGGAGGGTGTCGGCGTCGCAGTCGAGGGCGACCGACTTGACGTGCTGGACGTGCCCGGAGGTGTCGCCCTTGACCCAGTACTCGTTCCGGCTGCGGGACCAGTAGGTGCAGCGGCCGGTGGTGAGGGTGCGGTGCAGGGCCTCGTCGTCCATCCAGCCGAGCATGAGCACCTCGCCGGTGTCGTACTGCTGGGCGATGGCGGGGACCAGGCCGTCGGGGCTGCGCTTGAGGCGGGCGGCGAGGGCCGGATCGAGGTCGCTGGGGGTCCGGGGCGTGCTGCTCATGGGCTCATTGTGCCGTGACGCGGCGGGGTGTCCGGCGCGGTGTCCACTGGGCGGACGGCGCGGCGCGGTCGTACGCTGGCGGGCATGTCGACCCATGCCAAGCGTGAACGGCTTCTGCTCGCTGATCTGTTGGAGGCCGCCGGTCCGGACGCCCCGACCCTGTGCGAGGGGTGGCGCACCCGGGACCTGGCGGCGCATGTGGTGGTGCGGGAGCGGCGGCCGGACGCGGCGGCCGGGACGGTCGTACCGGCGCTGAAGGAGCGGCTCCAGCGGGTGCAGGACGAGTTCGCCGGGAAGCCGTACGAGGAGCTGATCCAGCTCGTCCGTACGGGTCCCCCGCGCTTCTCCCCGTTCACGATCAAGCAGGTGGACGAGGGCGCGAACGTGGTCGAGTTCTACGTCCACGCGGAGGACGTCCGGCGGGCCCAGGCCGGCTGGTCGGCGCGGGAGCTGGACCCGGTCTTCGCGGACGCCCTGTGGTCCCGCCTGGAGAAGGCCGCCCGGCTGCTGGGCCGGAAGGCGCCGGTCGGCCTGGTGCTGCGCCGGCCGAACGGGCAGACGGTCGTCGCCCACCGCGGCACCCCGGTGGTGACGGTCTCCGGGGAGCCGGGCGAGCTGACGATGTACCTGTACGGGCGAACCGACGTCGCGAAGGTGGGCCTGGAGGGCGAGCCGGACGCGATCGAGCTGCTGAACGCGACGAAGCAGCTGGGGCTCTAGCCCGCCCCGGCCGGTCGGCCCTGGGGGAGTTCGGCGCGGCGCACCGCGCGGACCGCGAGGGCGTAGACGCCGGAGAGGGCGCAGACCGCGGCGCTGACGACGAAGACCGGGCCGGGGCCCCAGGCGCCGATGGCGGCGCCGGTGACCGGGTAGCAGAGCGGGGCGATGCCGAGGCTCCCGAGACCGGCGACGGCGCTCACCCGGCCGAGGTACGCGGGGTCGCACTCGGTCTGGATCAGGGCGTTGCACAGCGCCCCGGAGAATCCGGCGAGCAGGCCGATGGAGAGGCCCGCGAGGAAGGCGACGGCGAGCTGGGGGACGTAGGCGAGCGCCCCGATGGATACGGCTCCGAGCACCATGGTCCAGCCCATGACGACGCCCGCCCTGGCGATGTGGCCCTTGACGGTGAGGAGCAGGGAGGCGCCGCCCGCGCCGACGCCGAAGCCGGCGAGGACCCAGCCGATGCCGGAGGCGCCCCAGCCGCGCTGCTCGGCGAGGATGGCGAGACCGACGTTGAGGGGGCCGGTGAAGCCGAGGTCGCTGAGGAGCACGACGATCATCAGCGGGCCGAGCACCGGGTGGCCGCGGACGTAGCGCAGGCCGTCGGCGAGGTCGCGCAGCGCGGTGCCGCCCGGCGCCTGGTCCTCCCGCGGCAGCGGGCGGAGCCTGAGCGCGGCGAGCAGGGGCAGGGAGAGCGCGAAGAGGACGCCGGCGACGCCGAAGGCGCTCTCGGTGCCGCCGACGGCGACGGCGAGGCCGCCGAGCGGGGCGCCGAGGATCGAGCCCATGCGGGAGGCGAGGCCGCGCATGCCCTGGACGCGGGCGAGCTGGTCGCGCTCGGCGATCCGGGGCGGCAGGGCGCCGACGGCCGGCAGGAAGACGGCGTCGACGGCGCCGAAGACGAGGGCGACGGCGGCGAGCGCCCACAGGCCCGGCGCGGCGAGGAACAGGAGCGCGGCGAGGCCGAGGGTGACGAGGCAGCGGACGGCGTCGGAGGCGATGACGACGCGGCGCGGTCCGAGCCGGTCGGCGATCACTCCCCCGAAGAGCATGAGCAGCGCGCGGGGCACGGCGGCGACGGCCATGACGAGCCCGGCCTGGGCGGGGGTGCCGCTGGTGACGGCGGACCAGGAGAGGGCGAGGTAGAAGACGCTGTCGCCGAGGGTGGAGGCGGTGTAGGCGCCGAGCCAGCGCAGGACCTGGGGGCTGCGGTGGGCGGGCCGGGCGGGGGCCTCGGTGAGCGCGGTCACGGGCGGTAGGGGAAGCCGTGGAGGTGGACGGCGACGTTCTCGCGGCCCTCGGTGTCCCCGGCGGCCTCGGCGGCGCGGGCGGCCTGGTCGTACTTCTGGAGGACGGCCTCCAGCTCGGCGCCGAGGGCGGCGAGTTCGGCAGCGGTGAGGCGGGGCAGCCATTCGGAGCTGATCGAGGCGGAGCGCCAGGTCTCGGACCAGGTGAGGCGCTCGTCCAGGAAGCGGGCGTGCATCTCGGCCCGCTGCTCGCTGACGGTACGGCCGAAGGCGGCGCTGGCCGCGGCGAGTTCGGGGGCGTCCTTGACGTCCGCCTCGTTGATGCGGAAGCCGTAGGAGCTGGGCTGCCACCAGCGTTCGCGCCCGTCGGCGGACTGCGTCTCGGCCTCCTCGATGAGCCCGCCGTCGGCGAGCTTGCGCAGGTGGTAGCTGACCAGGGAGACGGCCTCGTCGACCTGGTCGGCGAGCTGCGAGGCGGTCGCGGTGCGGGCCACGAAGAGGGCCCGGTAGAGGCGCATGCGCAGCGGGTGCGAGATGGCCTTGAGGGTGCCGAGCTCGGTGATCCGGCGGGTCTCGGAGGAGGTCATGCCCACGACCGTAGGCAGGAAGGAAAAGTTGCGCAATAAATTTTGCACAAATAATCCTGTGCATCTGGGTGACGAAAAGGGCCCCCGAGGGGGCCCTTCCCATAAACGGAACGATGCCTCAGCGGACCTCGTGGCCCGCGTCCCGCAGCGCGCCCTTGACCTCGCCGATCCGCAGGTCGCCGAAGTGGAAGACGGAGGCGGCGAGCACCGCGTCCGCTCCCGCCGCGACGGCCGGCGCGAAGTCGGCGAGCTTGCCGGCGCCGCCGGAGGCGATCACCGGCACGGTCACGTGCTTGCGCACCGCCGCGATCATCTCGGTGTCGTAGCCGTCCTTGGTGCCGTCCGCGTCCATCGAGTTGAGCAGGATCTCCCCCGCGCCCAGCTCGGCGGCCCGGTGCGCCCACTCGACGGCGTCGATGCCGGTGCCCCTGCGGCCGCCGTGCGTCGTCACCTCGAAGGAGCCGGAGGCCGTGCGGCGCGCGTCCACCGACAGTACGAGGACCTGCCGGCCGAAGCGCTCGGCGATCTCCTGGATCAGCTCCGGGCGGGCGATGGCGGCGGTGTTGACGCCCACCTTGTCCGCCCCGGCCCGCAGCAGCCGGTCGACGTCCTCGGCGGCACGCACGCCGCCGCCGACGGTGAGCGGGATGAAGACCTGCTCGGCGGTCCGGCGCACCACGTCGTAGGTGGTCTCCCGGTTGCCGGAGGAGGCGGTGATGTCGAGGAAAGTCAGCTCGTCGGCGCCCTCGGCGTCGTACAGCTTGGCCATCTCGACGGGGTCGCCGGCGTCCCGCAGGTTCTGGAAGTTGACGCCCTTGACGACCCGGCCGTTGTCCACGTCCAGGCAGGGGATGACCCGTACGGCGAGACCCATCAGGCTCCCTCCCCCCGGTACGCCTCGACCTCGACCTCGACGACCATGGCGGGGTCGACGAAGCCGGAGACGATCAGCATCGTGGCGGCGGGCCGGACGGCGTCGAAGAGGGCCTTGTGGGCGCGGCCCACCTCGTCCACGTCACCGGCGTGGGTGAGGTACATGCGGGTGCGGACCACGTGCTCGGGGCCGAGACCGGCCTGCTCCAGCGCCTTGAAGGCGACGCCGAAGGCGGCCGTGGCCTGCTCGTACGGGCCGCCGGCGTCGGCGGCGGTGCAGCCGGAGACGAGGACCAGGCCGTTGGACAGCCGGACCGCGCGGGAGTAGCCGACGACGTCCTCGTAGGGGCCGCCGGAGGAGATGCGGGTGACGTCGGCGCTCATGCGGTCGCCACCGCCTGAAGGGCCTCCTCCAGGGTGAACGCCCGGGCGTAGAGCGCCTTGCCGACGATCGCGCCCTCGACGCCCAGCTCCGTGAGCCCGGCCAGGACGCGCAGGTCGTCCAGGGAGGAGACGCCGCCGGAGGCGACGACGGGCTTGTCGGTGGCCGCGCAGACGTTCTTCAGCAGCTCGACGTTGGGGCCGGTGAGGGTGCCGTCGCGGCCGATGTCGGTGACGACGTACCGGGCGCAGCCCTCGGAGTCGAGGCGGGCGAGCGTCTCGTAGAGGTCGCCTCCCTCGCTGGTCCAGCCGCGGCCCTTGAGGGTGGTGCCGCGCACGTCGAGGCCGACGGCGATCTTGTCGCCGTGCTCGGCGATGACCTTGGCGACCCACTCGGGGGTCTCCAGGGCGGCGGTGCCGAGGTTGACCCGGGTGCAGCCGGTGGCGAGCGCCGCGGCGAGCGAGGCGTCGTCGCGGATGCCGCCGGAGAGCTCGACCTTGATGTCCATGGCCTCGGTGATCCGGCGGACCAGGTCGCGGTTGTCGCCGGTGCCGAAGGCGGCGTCCAGGTCGACGAGGTGGAGCCACTCGGCACCGGAGCCCTGCCAGGAGAGGGCCGCCTCCAGCGGGGAGCCGTAGGAGGTCTCGGAGCCGGACTCGCCGTGGACGAGCCGGACGGCCTGGCCGTCGCGGACGTCGACGGCGGGGAGGAGTTCGAGCACGCTTCTCGACGGCACAGTCACAGGGTTCCGATCCAGTTGGTGAGGAGCTGGGCGCCGGCGTCGCCGGACTTCTCGGGGTGGAACTGGGTGGCCCACAGGGCGCCGTTCTCGACGGCGGCGACGAAGGGCTCGCCGTGCGTGGCCCAGGTGACCTTGGGGGCGCGGATGTTCTTGTTGCCGACCTCCAGGGTCCACTCGCGCGCCGCGTAGGAGTGCACGAAGTAGAACCGGGCGTCGGCGTCCAGGCCGGCGAAGAGCTCGGTGTCGGCGGGCGCGTCGACCGTGTTCCAGCCCATGTGGGGGACGACGGGGGCGTTCAGCGGCCCGACCGTGCCGGGCCACTCGTCGAGGCCCTCGGTCTCCACGCCGTGCTCGATGCCGCGCTCGAAGAGGATCTGCATGCCGACGCAGATGCCCATGACGGGGCGGCCGCCGGAGAGCCGGCGGCCGACGATCCAGTCGCCGCGGGCCTCCTTGAGCCCCCGCATGCAGGCGGAGAAGGCGCCGACGCCGGGGACGAGGAGCCCGTCGGCGTTCATCGCCTTCTCGTAGTCGCGGGTGATCTCGACGTCGGCGCCGACCCGGGCGAGCGCGCGCTCGGCGGAGCGGACGTTGCCGAAGCCGTAGTCGAAGACGACGACCTTCTTGGGGGTGCTCGTCGTCATGACCACACGTCCAGCCGCAGCACGCCGGCGGAGAGGCACATCACCGCGCCGAGGGAGAGCAGCACGATGAGGCCCTTGGGCATCTGCTGTTTGACGAAGGAGTAGATGCCGCCGAGCAGGAAGAGCCCGACGACGATCAGGATGGTGGACAGACCGGTCACGGTTACAGCGCGCCCTTCGTGGAGGGGAGGATTCCGGCGGCGCGCGGGTCGCGCTCGGAGGCGTAGCGCAGGGCGCGGGCGAGCGCCTTGAACTGGCATTCCACGATGTGGTGGGCGTTGCGCCCGTACGGCACGTGGACGTGCAGCGCGATCTGCGCCTGGGCCACGAAGGACTCCATGATGTGGCGCGTCATGGTGGTGTCGTACGAGCCGATCATCGGCGCCATGTTCTCGGGCTCGGTGTGCACGAGGTAGGGGCGGCCGGAGAGGTCGACGGTGACCTGGGCGAGGGACTCGTCCAGCGGGACCGTGCAGTTGCCGAAGCGGTAGATGCCGACCTTGTCGCCGAGCGCCTGCTTGAAGGCGGCGCCGAGGGCGAGGGCGGTGTCCTCGATGGTGTGGTGCGAGTCGATGTGGAGGTCGCCGTCGGTCTTCACGGTCAGGTCGAACAGACCGTGCCGGCCGAGCTGGTCGAGCATGTGGTCGTAGAACCCGACCCCGGTCGACACATCGACCTTTCCGGTGCCGTCGAGGTCGATCTCGACGACGACGGAGGTCTCCTTGGTGGTGCGCTCAACGCGGCCTACGCGGCTCATGCGTCCTGCTCCTTCTTCAGCTCACGAACCGCGTCGAGGAACGCGTCGTTCTCTTCGGGGGTGCCGGCGGTGACCCGCAGCCACCCCGGTACGCCGTTGTCCCTGACCAGGACGCCCCGGTCGAGGATCCTCCGCCAGGCCGCGTGGGAGCCCTCGGCTCCCTCGAAGCGGCCGAACTGGACGAAGTTGGCGTCGGAATCGGTGACCTCGTAGCCGGTCGCGCGCAGCTCGGCGACGAGGCGGTCGCGCTCGGCCTTGAGCTGTTCGACGTACCCGAGGAGGGTGTCGGTGTGCTCCAGGGCGGCGAGCGCGGTGGCCTGGGTGACGGCGGAGAGGTGGTACGGCAGGCGGACCAGCTGGACGGCGTCGACCACGGCCGGGTGGGCGGCCAGGTAGCCGAGGCGGAGCCCGGCGGCGCCGAACGCCTTGGACATGGTGCGGGAGACCACCAGGTGCGGCCGGCCCTCCAGGAGGGGCAGCAGCGAGTCGCGGTGGCTGAACTCCACGTACGCCTCGTCCAGCACGACCAGCGAGGGCTTCGCGGCCTGGGCGGCCTCGTACAGCCGCTCCACGACCTCCGCCTCGACGGCGGTGCCGGTGGGGTTGTTGGGCGAGGTGATGAAGACGACGTCGGGCCGGTGCGCGGCGACGGCCGCCTCGGCGGCCTCGACGTCGATGGTGAAGTCCTCGTTGCGCGGCCCGGAGATCCAGCCGGTGCCGGTGCCGCGGGCGATCAGGGCGTGCATCGAGTACGAGGGCTCGAAGCCGATCGCGGTGCGGCCCGGGCCGCCGAAGGTCTGGAGCAGCTGCTGGAGGACCTCGTTGGAGCCGTTGGCGGCCCACACGTTCGCCACGCCCAGCGGGTGCTTCCCGGTACGGGTGAGGTAGCGGGCCAGCTCGGTGCGGAGCTCCACCGCGTCCCGGTCGGGGTAGCGGTTGAGGCCGCGGGCGGCCTCGGCGACCCGCTCCGCGATCCGGGCCACCAGGGGCTCGGGCAGCGGGTAGGGGTTCTCGTTGGTGTTCAGCTGGACGGGGACGTCGAGCTGGGGGGCGCCGTAGGGCGACTGGCCCTTCAGCTCCTCGCGGATCGGCAGGTCGTCGATCCCGATGGTGTCGTCGTTCGTGTCGCTCACTTGCTCTCGGGCACCTTCCAGCCGAACCTGGCCTTGATCGCGGCGCCGTGGGCCGGGAGGTCCTCGGCCTCGGCGAGGGTGACCACGTGATGGGCCACGTCGGCGAGCGCGTCGCGCGTGTAGTCCACGATGTGCACTCCGCGCAGGAAGGACTGCACGGAGAGGCCCGAGGAGTGGCAGGCGCAGCCGCCGGTGGGCAGGACGTGGTTGGAACCGGCGCAGTAGTCGCCGAGGGAGACCGGCGCCCAGGGGCCCACGAAGATCGCGCCCGCGTTGCGGACCCGGTCGGCGAGGGCGGCGGCGTCGGCCGTCTGGACCTCCAGGTGCTCGGCGCCGTAGGCGTCGACGACCTTGAGGCCGTCCTCCAGGTCGGTGACGAGGACGATCGCGGACTGCCGGCCGGCGAGCGCCGGGGCGATCCGGTCCTCGACGTGCTTGGAGGCGGCGACCTGCGTCTTCAGCTCGGCCTCGACGGCCTCGGCGAGCGCCTCGGAGTCGGTGACGAGGACGGAGGCGGCCATCGGGTCGTGCTCGGCCTGGCTGATCAGGTCGGCGGCGACGTGCACCGGGTCGGCGGTGGAGTCCGCGAGGACCGCGATCTCGGTGGGGCCGGCCTCGGCGTCGATGCCGATGCGGCCCTTGAGGAGGCGCTTGGCGGCGGCGACGTAGATGTTGCCGGGGCCGGTGACCAGGTCGACGGGGGCGCAGCCGGGCTCGCCGTCGGTCCCGCCTTCGGTGCCGTACGCGAACATGGCGATGGCCTGGGCGCCGCCGGCGGCGTAGACCTCGTCGACGCCGAGGAGGGCGCAGGCGGCGAGGATCGTCGGGTGCGGCAGGCCGCCGAACTCCTTCTGCGGCGGGGAGGAGACGGCGACGCCCTCGACGCCCGCCTCCTGGGCCGGGACGACGTTCATCACGACGGAGGACGGGTAGACGGCGCGGCCGCCCGGCACGTACAGGCCGACGCGGTCGACCGGGATCCACTTCTCGGTGACCGTGCCGCCGGGCACGACCTGGGTGGTGTGGGTGGTACGGCGCTGGTCGCGGTGGACCTTGCGGGTGCGCCGGATCGACTCCTCCAGGGCCGCGCGGACGGCCGGGTCGAGCTCGGCGAGGGCGCGGGCGACGGCCTCGGCGGGGACCCGCAGGCCCTGGACGCGGACGCCGTCGAATTTCTCCCCGTAGTCGATCACCGCGGCCGCGCCATGATGCCGTACGTCCTCGCAGATCGGCCGCACCGTCTCCAGGGCGGCTTCCACGTCGAACTCGGCACGGGGCAGCAGGTCGCGCAGGGCGGAACCCTCGGGGAGGGCCTCGCCGCGCAGATCGATTCGAGAGATCACGGGTCAATTCTCTCAGACGGGAATCGGGCCCGGACGCCCGTATCACTGGCTGATACACGCCACGCCGGCGTCTCCTCGCCACTCCTGACCGTTAGCGTTCAGCCCGTCACAGTGCGGGAAGAACGACTGTACGAATCCACGACTCCCGGAAAGCGGAGTGGTGGGAGCGCATCGGGGAGAGCGAGGGGGCGGCAGTGACCGAGCCGCACGAGGACGGGATGCCGGCGGATCTCACGGGCCCGGAGCGGGCCGTGTGGCAGGCGTTCCGGATCGGCAGGACCTGCGATCTGACGGAGGGGGTGCAGGAGCGGGACGACCCGTTCGGGGAGCTGCCGTGGGGGCCGGAGCGGAGCGTGCGCGCCGACGTGGTGGCGGCGCTGCTGCTCGACGGACCGCAGGCGCGGTCGGGCCGGGTGGCCGCGCTGAAGCTGCGCGGGGTGCGGATCACCGGCGTGCTGGACCTGGCGGGCGGGTCCATAGCGCCCTATGTGGAGCTGCACGGCTGCCGCTTCGACGGCGAGGTGGTGGTGCCCGAGGCGCGGTTCGGCACGTTGCGGATGGTCGGCTGCGCGCTCCCCCGCCTGGAGGCGGCCCGGCTGCACACGGAGGGCGATCTGCACCTGCCGCGCTGCCGGGTGCGGCGGGGCATCCGGCTGACGGACGCGCAGATCGGCACGGACCTGCTGATCAACCAGATCCAGGTGTGGCCGGACGCCCGCGGGCGGGCGATCACGGCGGACGGCATGGTGGTGGCGCAGGACCTCCAGGCCGAGCTGATCGAGACGTACGGCGAGTTCAGTCTGCGCGGGGCGAAGGTCGGGGTCTCGCTCAGCCTGCGGGGCAGCGTGCTGCGCGCAGCCGAGCGCCGGCGCGCGCTGAACGCCCCGCAGCTGACGGTGGAGCGGACGCTGTATCTGAACACGGCGTGGGTGTACGAGGGCGACGGCCGGTCCACGGCGACCCCGCCCTACGGGGTGGCGCCGGTGCGGGACGCCCGGCGCAAGCCGGCCGAGTTCCACGGCGGGGTGCGGCTGGACGACGGGCGGTTCGGGGACGCGGTGGACCTGCACCACGCCCGCTTCCTGCTGAGCGGGGCGCGCCGGGAGGAGCTGTCGCTGCGCCGGATCGTCACCCCGGAGCTGAGGTTCAACGGGGAGCGGCCGGAGGAGGGCCGGGTGGTGCTGAACGGCGCGAAGGTGGTGACGCTGATCGACCTCTCCACCAGCTGGCCGGGCCCGGGCGGGCTGGCGATGAGCGGCTTCGTCTACGAGAACCTGGTGCCGTACGGACACTTCCCGCTGGCCCGGCGGCTGGAGTGGGTGGCGGCGGCGACCCCCGAGTACGCGCCGGAGCCGTACGAGCGGCTGGCCGCCGTGCTCCGCACCAGCGGGGAGGACGCGGACGCCCGGGAGGTGCTGCTCGCCAAGCAGCGGCGCAGACGCGAGACGCTGCCGGTCGCGGGGAAGCTGTGGGGGTACGTCCAGGACTGGACGGTGGCGTACGGCTACCGCCCCGGCCGGGCGGCGCTGTGGATGGCGGTCCTGTGGGCGGCGGGCACCCTGGCCTTCTCCCGGTACGACCCGGTCCCGATCAAGGCGGGCGAGGGCCCCGCGTGGAACGGCACGCTGTACGCCCTCGACCTGCTGCTCCCGGTGATCACCCTGGGCCAGGACGGCTACTGGCGCCTGGAGGGCGGCTGGCAGTGGACGGCCGCGGCCCTGATCCTCCTCGGCTGGATCCTCGCCACGACGGTGGCGGCGGGCGCCTCCCGGCTGCTGCGCAGGGGCTGAGGGGCGGGCCTCCCCTCCCGCGCCCGGCGTGCGGGGCCCGGCCGCTGCGCAGGGGCTGAGGGGGCGGGCCTCCCCTCCCACGCCCGGCGTACGGGGCCCGGCCGCTGCGCAGGGGCTGAGGGGGCGGGCCTCCCCTCCCGCGCCCGGCGTACAGGGCCCGGCCGCCTGCCCGGCCCACCCCACCCGCCCCGCCCGCGGGCCCGGGTGCGTGACGGGCGGGGGGAGAGGGGGTGAGGTCCGGGTGAAGGGAGGGTAGTGGAGCGGCCTCGGAAGGGCGCTCGGTGGGAAGATACGTCCTGCCATGTCCTTCTTCCGCGCCCTGGTCGGCACCGCCCGTTCGGCCCGGCACGCCCCGCGTCTCGCCGCCGGGCTCACGCCGGACGACGACGTGTTGCTGGACGCCCCGGACGCCCGGCTCTCCCCCGCGCTCGTGGCCGCCGCGCTCGGCGACCCGGAGCCCGCGGCGAAGCTGCTCGCCACCACCCGGGACACCGGGGAGTGGGAGGACCGGGACCGCTACGTGACACGGCTCGCCACCTTCGCGTACAGCAGGGGCGGCTGGCTGGACCGGTGGCGGGAGGCCGCCCCGCACGACCCCGACGCGCTGCTGGTGACCGCGCAGCTCGCGGTGCGCCGGGCCTGGGAGTCGCCGGCCCGGGCGGAGCGGCTGCGCGAGCTGGACCCGCTGCTGCGGCCGCTCACGGAGGAGGCCGGGCGCGACCCGGTGCCGTGGCGGCTCGCGCTGGACCACGCGCGCGGGGCGCACGCCGGGCACGCGGTCTTCGAGGGGCTGTGGGAACAGGCCCTGCTCCGCTCCCCGCACCACTACGGCTGCCACGTCGCCGCGCTGAAGTACCTGTCGGCGCAGTGGTACGGCTCGCAGCGGGCGGCGTTCGACTTCGCGGAGCAGGCGGCCGACGACGCGGCGCCGGACTCCCTGGTACGCGCCCTGCCGGTACGCGCCGCCTACGAGGCGCTGCGCCCGCTGCCGGGCCCCGGACGGACAGCGGCAGCGGCAGCGGCGACGGCGGCGGAGCACCCCGCGGCGGACGGGGCGCGGATCGACCGGGCGGCGGACCGGGGCCTGGCGCTGTCGGCGGCGTTCACGGCGGGCGATCCGTGGCCCGCGGAGGTGCGGAACCTGCTGGCGCACGTGCTGGTGGAGCGCGAGCGGTGGGAGGAGGCGCTGGCCGAGTTCGGCCGGACGGGGCCGTACGCCACCTCCTTCCCGTGGGCGGTCGGCGGCCACGATCCGCTGCGCCGGTTCCTGGCCACCCGGGACCGGACGAGGGCGGAGCTGGCACGCCGGACTCCGCTGTGGGGACGGGCTGGGGGAATCCCCGGACGGAGCGGTCCGCCCGGCCATTAGGCTTGGCCGCTGTGACCTCCGCTCGCCTGCCCCTCTTTCCGCTCAACGCGGTGCTGTTCCCGGGCCTCGTGCTGCCGCTCAACGTCTTCGAGGAGCGGTATCGCGCCATGATGCGCGCCCTGCTCGACATCGACGCCTCCGAGCCGCGGCGCTTCGCCGTGGTCGCGATCCGGGACGGGCACGAGGTCGCGCCGACCGCGCCCGGGATGCCGGACCCGACCGCGCTGCCGGAGAAGGGCCCGGCCGCGGGCTTCGGCCCGGACCCGATCAGGAGCTTCCACCCGGTGGCGTGCGTCGCGGACGCGGCGAGCATCCGGCAGCGGGGGGACGGCTCGTACGAGGTGATGATCACCGGCACCACGCGGGTGCGGCTGCGTGCCGTGGACGCGAGCGGCCCGTTCCTGACGGCCGAGACCGAGGAGCTTCCCGAGGAGCCGGGCGAGGAGGCGGAGGCGCTGGCCGAGGGCGTGCTGCGGGCCTTCCGCGCCTACCAGAAGCGGCTGGCGGGGGCGCGGGAGCGGTCGCTGACCACCTCGGAGCTGCCCGACGACCCCTCGGTGGTGTCGTATCTGGTGGCGGCGGCGGCCATGGTGGACGTACCGACGAAGCAGCGGCTCCTGGAGGCGCCGGACACGACGGTCCGGCTGCGCGAGGAGCTGGCGCTGCTGCGCGCGGAGACGGCGGTGCTGCGGCACCTTCCGTCGCTGCCGGCGGTGGAGCTGACCCAGGCGCCCACCCACCCGAACTGACCGACCGAGGGAACCGAGGACGCCCCGTGGCGAAGAAGAAGCAGAAGAACGGCGGAGGCACCCCGGCGACGGTGGCCCTGGCCGCGGCCGGCACGCCGTACACCCTGCACGCCTACGACCACGACCCGGCGACGCCGTCGTACGGCGAGGAGGCGGCGGAGGCGCTGGGCGTCACGCCCGACCGGGTCTTCAAGACGCTGGTGGCGGACGTCGACGGGGAGCTGACGGTGGCGGTGGTGCCGGTCGCGGGGCAGCTGGACCTGAAGGCGCTGGCCTCGGCGGTCGGCGGCAAGCGGGCGGCGATGGCGGACCCGGCGGCGGCCGAGCGGACGACCGGCTACGTCCGGGGCGGGATCTCGCCGCTGGGGCAGCGCAAGCGGCTGCGTACCGTGCTGGACTCCTCGGCCTCGGCGCACGGCACGATCTGCGTCTCGGCGGGCCGCCGGGGCCTGGAGGTCGAGCTGGCCCCCGCCGACCTGGCCGCCCTCACCTCGGCGGTCCTTGCCCCGATCGGCCGCGGCTAGGACCGGGTCCGCCCGGGGGCGTCAGTGCCTGGGGGCGCCCCAGGGGTCCGGCTCCGGGTCGCGGGGGCCGAAGACGCCGGTCAGGACCAGGTGGACGACCATCGCGGCGAGCGGCCAGGCCAGCATCGCCGCGGCGCCCATCTGGAGCTTCAGCGGGGCGTCGAAGACGACCTCGGGACCGACGGCCTTGGCGTGCGCGATGACGTCCGCGGTCGGCCCCAGCTTGGTCCCCAGCCACCAGGCGAGCAGCGAGCCGAGGACGCCGCCGACGGCGAGCCCGATGACCAGCGGGACGCCGCCCTTGCGGCGGGCCAGGAAGACGGCGAGTCCGGCGACCGCGCCGAAGGCGAGGGCGAGGAGGACGAAGGTGCCGTCGGCGCCGATCGCGGCCTCCCCCTCGGAGTCCCGCAGGTAGACGCCCTTCCCGTCGGAGATCAGCTGGACCGTCGGGGCGAGCCACACCCAGAGCGCGCCGAGCACGGCGCCCGCGACCGCGGAGGCGGCCGTCACCACGAGGCCCTGGAGGACCTCGGCCGCGGTGATCGGGTCACCGGCCGGTCCCTCGTACGGCGGGGGCGGCGGGGGCCATGCGGGATCGTGCGGCGGCTGCTGGGAGGGCGTCAGGGGTGCGGTCACCCCGCCATCGTGCCAGGTGTGCCTGTGGCCCGCCTCAGCGGACCGCGGCCCTGCGGTAGGCCCAGGTGGCGACGGCCAGCGACAGGACGCCGACGGCGCCGCAGACGGCCAGGTCGAGGGCGACGGCCGCCCAGTCGGGGTGCGGGTCGAAGGCGCGGGCCAGCGCCTCGACGCCGTACGTGGACGGCAGCAGGTCCCGCGCCCAGCCGATCGGCTCCGGCATCCGCTCGCCGGGGAGCACGCCGAGGAGGAGCGCGGCGGACATGCCGAGCTGGCCGAGGAGGGTGGCCAGTTCCTGGCGGGGGGCGAGCAGGCCGAGGGCGGCGCCGAGCCCGGCGAGGGCGGCGCCGGAGAGCGGGACGACGGCGGCGAGCAGCCACAGGTGGCCGAGCGGCAGCCCGAAGAGGACGGCGCCGGTGACGGCGGTGACGAGCGTGCCGGGCACGGTGAAGGAGGCGTACGCGCCGGCGGCGCCGAGCACCACGGCGGCGGGCGGCACGGGCAGGGTGGCGTAGTGGTCGAGGCCGCCGGTGGCCCGGAGCTGCCCGAAGTACTGGGCGAGCAGGTTGAGGGCGACGAAGGCGACGACGAGGACGGTCGAGCCGGCGACGACCGCGCGGGCCTCGGAGCCGCCGTCGACGACCCCGCGCATCAGGATCATGATCCCGATGGACTGGAAGGTGGCGACGAAGAGCAGCGGGATGCGGGCCACCCGGGCCCGGCTGAGCTGCGCCTTGTAGACGGCGGCGAGGGAGGGCAGCAGCCGGGCGGGCGGGGCGAGGGGCGCGGCCTCCTCGGCGTCCCGGGCCCCGGTGGCCGGCACGCCGGCCGGCAGGGCCTCGGCGGGCAGGGTGCTCAACGCGGACAGCTCCTGGGGGTGACGTGCGGTACGTGGGGGGTCACGCCGGTGGTGCGGGAGGCGTTCGAACGGACGGAGGGGCTGGACGAGCCGAAGAGGTTCACGCCTTCACCAGCCCTTCGCGGGCGGCGCCGCCGAGGGCGAGGTAGACGTCCTCCAGGCTGGGCGTGGCGAGGGTGAAGTCGTCGAGGGCGGCGAAGGCCGCGCCGCCGGTGACCGCGGCGACGGCGGCGCGGGCCGCGTCGGGGGCGAGGCGGAGGATCCAGCGGCGGCCGGACTCCTGGGCGAGCTCGCGCAGGGCGGCGACCTCGGGGAGGTCGAGCGGGGCGGACTCGCGCCACAGCAGCTCGACGCGGACCTCGTCGGCGACACGTTCCTTCAGCCCGGCGGGGGTGTCGCAGGCGATCACCCGGCCGCGGTCGAGGACGGCGACCCGGTCGAGGACGGTCTCGGCCTCGATGACGTTGTGGGTGACGAGCAGGACGGTGGTGCCGTGCTCGGCGCGGCGGCGGTCGACGGCGGCCCAGACCGCGCGGCGGGCGATCGGGTCCATGCCGGTGGTGGGCTCGTCGAGGACGAGCACGGGGCGGTGGCCGACGAGGGCGGTGGCGAAGCAGGCGAGCCGGCGCTGGCCGCCGGAGAGCTTCTTGAGCGGCCGGCCGGCCAGCTCGCCGAGGCCCAGCTCGTCGAGGACGGCGTCCCGCTCGGCGCGCGCGTCGGCGGCGGTGAGGCCGCGCAGCCGGCCGGTGGTCTCGGCGGCGAGGGCGACGGTCAGCTCGTCGAGGGCGGTGGACTCCTGGCCGAGGTAGGCGAGGAGGCGGGCGGCGCGCTCGGGGTGGCGGACCAGGTCGTGGCCGAGGAGCTCGACCGTGCCGGAGTCGGGGCGCATCAGCCCGGTCAGCTGGCGCACCAGGGTCGACTTGCCCGCTCCGTTGGGCCCGAGCAGGCCGAAGATCTCGCCGCCGCGCACGTCCAGGTCGATCCCGTCGGTGGCCCGCACCTCGGGGGTCGCGGGAGCGCCCCGCCTGCCGCGCGTGGCGGGGTACGTCTTGACCAGTTCCCGCACCACGCACACCGTACTCACGGGGGAAGAGCCTACGGGGTCGCCGGTCCGGGTCCGGGCGCGGGGGCGTGTTCGGTGGCGGCGCGGACGTCGATCTCGCGCCAGAAGCCGGCGCGGATGGCGTAGCGGTCGTGCTCGTCGATCTGGTCGTCCTTGTGGGCGAGGAGGCCGAAGCGGGCGGCGTAGCGGAGCAGTTCGCCGTCGATGCGGTGCGGGATGCGGGGGTAGAGGACGGAGAGGCCCTGGACGTGGCTCTGCTCGGGGAGCCGCTCCAGCCAGCGCCGGGCGAACACCTGGCCGACCTCGAAGGGGTCGCCGCCGACGGTGGTGATGTCCTCCTCGCGGTCGGCCCAGCGCTGCTCGGCGCTGGTGAGCTGGGCGAGGGTGGGCAGCGAGGCGGTCTCGGGCGGTTCGCCGAGGGCGGTCGCGGGCCGTTCGACCCAGCCCCGGTCGGAGGACCAGCGCAGGGCGCTGGCGGTCTGGGGTGCGGTGGGGTGCGGGGCGGCGGCGGGGCGCAGTCCGGCGAGGTCCTTGGGGGTGGGGACGGTCTTGCCGGCGGTGGGGGCGGGGACGGCGGGCCCGTGCCCGTCGGCGGAGGGTACGGGGCTTCCGCCGGGGGCCGGCCGCCCGTTCCGTACGGCGGCGGCCGCGGCGGCCTCGGCGGCCCGTTCGGCGGAGGCGAGGGCGGCCTCGGGCAGCGGGGCGGAGAGGATGGCGGCGATCTCGGGGCGGGGCACCGGCGGCGGGGCGCAGATGCCGGTGAGGTCCTTGGCGCGGACGGCCCGGGTGATCCAGGTCCGGTCGAGGACCCGGCGTTCGTCGGCCTCGGCGACCAGGTCCTCGGACTGGTTGTAGTCGCCGTCGGCGGCCTGGACGGCCCAGAGGTGGACGGCGACGCCGTGTTCCTTGGCGGACATGAGGCCGGGGAGCAGGTCGCCGTCGCCGGTGACGAGGACGATGTCGGTGCAGGCGCGGTTGCGGGCGAGCTCGGTGAGCTCGGTGTGCATGGCCGCGTCGACGCCCTTCTGGGCCCAGCGGCCGTCGCTGCGGGTCAGGGCGCCGAGCCGGACGGTGACCCGGGGCATCACGCGCAGCCGGCGGTGCTCGGGCTGGGGCACCCGGTCGGGCGCGCCGTCGAACCAGTAGATCCGCAGGAGCGGGAGGCCGGTCTCGGTCTCGGCGCGTTCCCTCAGCTGCTGGATGAGACCCGCGTGGTCCACGCTGATGCGGGAGCGGGCCGGTTCCCCGGCGAGCAGGCTGGCGGCGGCCCCCAGCAGATAGCCGGCGTCCACCAGTACGACGCATCGGTCCACGTGCTCCACCCTCTTTCGGATCTCGGCCGGACTCGGGATCTCAGGTGTTCCGGGTTCCTTCGAGTCTGCCCGAAGGCCAGGGGGTTGACGGCCGGAACTGGATCATCGGCGTGGCGGAGTGCCGGCCCGCCTTCGCGAGGGGCGTCCTCACGCACCGTAATGATCCAACATGCGGCGGTTTGTCCCGTGTGTGAGTCTGACAGCGGCTTTGGCCCCTAGATCCCTTCGAGGAGGCATCACCCCCATGGCCAAGAACCGCAACCAGAACCGTCAGAAGCAGCAGTCGTCGCCGGCCGAGCGCGGTGCCCAGCAGGCGCAGCAGTCGTCGATGGAGTCACAGGCCGAGAGCCGCGCCTCCCAGGTCACCCCCGGTGACATGGCGCGGAAGGGCCGTCAGAAGCGCTTCGGCCACAACTGACGCCCGTACACGGCAAAGGGGCGCGCCCGTGACGACGGGCGCGCCCCTTGCGCGTGTGCGCGGCCGGGCGGTCGACGGCCGGGCGGTGCGCGGCCGGGCGGCTATCCGGCCAGGCAGGACGGGCCGAGCAGCACCTTGAGGTCGCCGAAGAGGGCGGGGTCGGCCGTCACCCGGTGCCGGTCGAGGCGGAGCACGGTGGTGGAGCGGGGGCCCTGGAGCTTGATCCGCACCTCGGTGTTGCCCTTGTGGTGGCGGAGGATCTCGTCCAGTCGGCTCACCATCGGAGGGGTGACCTTGAGGGCGGGGATGGTGAGGATCACGGGGGCGTTGGTCCCGGCGTTGGAGAGGTCGGGGACCATCAGCTCCATGGCGACCAGACGGGGGATGTCCTCGCGCTTGTCGAGCCGGCCCTTGACGAAGACGACGGCGTCCTCGACGAGCTGGGTGGAGACCAGCTGATAGGTGGCGGGGAAGAACATGCACTCGATGGAGCCGGCGAGGTCCTCGACGGTGGCGATCGCCCAGGCGTTGCCCTGCTTGGTCATCTTCCGCTGGAGGCCGGAGATGATGCCGCCGATGGTGACGACCGCGCCGTCGGAGTGCTCGCCGCCGGTGAGCTGGGAGATGCCCGCGTCGGTCTTGTCGGAGAGGACGTGCTCCAGGCCGAAGAGCGGGTGGTCGGAGACGTACAGACCGAGCATCTCGCGCTCCTGCGCGAGGAGGTAGGTCTTGTCCCACTCGTCCTCGGTGAAGGTGACGTCGAGGCCGAAGCCGGGCTCGTCGCTCGTCTCCTCGCCCATGCCGCCGAAGAGGTCGAACTGGCCCTCGGCCTCCTTGCGCTTGACCGCCACCACGTTGTCGATCATGGGTTCGTGCTGGGCGACGAGGCCCTTGCGGGTGTGGCCCATGGTGTCGAAGGCGCCGGCCTTGATGAGCGACTCGATGGTGCGCTTGTTGCAGACCACGGCCTCGACCTTGTCGAGGAAGTCGGGGAAGGTGGCGTACTTCCCCTTGGCCTTGCGGCTCTTGATGATCGACTCGACGACGTTGGAGCCGACGTTCCGCACGGCGGTGAGGCCGAAGAGGATGACGTCGTCGCCCTGGGCGGCGAAGTTCGACTCCGACTCGTTCACGTTCGGCGGGAGGACCTTGATGCCCATGCGGCGGCACTCGTTGAGGTAGACCGCGGACTTGTCCTTGTCGTCCTTGACCGAGGTCAGCAGGCCGGCCATGTACTCGGCGGGGTAGTTCGCCTTGAGGTAGGCGGTCCAGTAGGAGACCAGGCCGTACGCGGCCGAGTGGGCCTTGTTGAAGGCGTAGCCGGCGAAGGGGACCAGGACGTCCCAGAGCGCCTGGATGGCCTCGTCGCTGTAGCCCTTCTCCTTGGCGCCCGCCTGGAAGATGGTGAAGTTCTTCGCCAGCTCCTCGGGCTTCTTCTTGCCCATGACGCGGCGGAGGATGTCGGCCTCGCCGAGCGAGTAGCCGGCGATGATCTGGGCGGCCTTCTGCACCTGCTCCTGGTAGACGATCAGGCCGTAGGTGACCGCGAGCACCTCTTCGAGCGGCTTCTCCAGCTCGGGGTGGATCGGGGTGATCTCCTGCTGGAGGTTCTTGCGCAGGGCGTAGTTCGTGTGCGAGTTCATGCCCATCGGGCCCGGCCGGTACAGGGCGGACACGGCGGAGATGTCTTCGAAGTTGTCGGGCTTCATCAGCCGGAGCAGGGACCGCATGGGGCCGCCGTCGAACTGGAAGACGCCGAGGGTGTCGCCGCGCTGGAGCAGTTCGAAGGTCTTCGGGTCGTCGAGCGGCAGGGCCAGGAGGTCGAGGTCGATCCCCTTGTTGGCCTTCACCATCTTGACGGCGTCGTCCATGATCGTGAGGTTCCTGAGGCCCAGGAAGTCCATCTTGATCAGGCCGAGCGACTCGCACTGGGGGTAGTCCCACTGCGTGATGGTGACGTTGTCGGTGTGCCGCACCCAGATCGGGGCGTGCTCGACGATCGGCTCGCTGGACATGATCACGCCGGCCGCGTGCACGCCCATCTGGCGGACCAGGCCCTCGACGCCCTTGGCGGTGTCGATGACCTTCTTCACGTCGGGCTCGTTCTCGTACATCGCCCGGATCTCGCCCGCCTCGCTGTAGCGCGGGTGCGAGGGGTCGGTGATGCCGTTGAGGTCGATGCCCTTGCCGAGGACGTCGGCGGGCATGGCCTTGGTGAGCCGGTCGCCCATGGCGTAGGGGTAGCCGAGGACGCGCGCGGAGTCCTTGATGGCGTTCTTCGCCTTGATCTTGCCGTAGGTGCCGATCATGGCGACCTTGTCGGCGCCGTACTTCTCGGTCACGTACCGGATCACCTCGACGCGCCTGCGCTCGTCGAAGTCGATGTCGACATCGGGCATGGAGACGCGCTCGGGGTTGAGGAAGCGCTCGAAGATCAGGCCGTGCGGGATGGGGTCGAGGTCGGTGATGCCCATGGCGTACGCGACGATCGAGCCGGCCGCGGAGCCTCGGCCGGGACCGACGGCGATGCCCTGCTTCTTCGCCCACATGATGAAGTCGGCGACGACGAGGAAGTAGCCGGGGAACCCCATCTGGATGATGACGTCCATCTCGTACTCGGCCTGCCGCTGCCGGTCCTCGGGGACGCCTCCGGGGTAGCGGCGGGCCATGCCGCGCCGCACCTCCTCCTTGAACCAGGTGACGTTGGTGTAGCCCTCTTCCGGGATGTCGAACTTCGGCATGAGGTCGCGCGGCTCGAACATGCCGGCGGTGTCGATCTGCTCGGCGACCAGGAGGGTGTTGCGGCAGCCCTCCTGCCAGGCGTCCGAGGAGTCGATGGCGTACATCTCGTCCGTGGACTTGAGGTAGTAGCCGGTGCCGTCGAAGCGGAAGCGGTCCGGGTCGGAGAGGTTCTTGCCGGTCTGGATGCAGAGCAGGGCGTCGTGGGCGGTCGACTCGTGCGCGTACGTGTAGTGCGAGTCGTTGGTGACCAGCGGCGGGATGCCGAGCTTCTTGCCGATCTCCAGGAGGCCGTCGCGGACCCGGCGCTCGATCTCGATGCCGTGGTCCATCAGCTCCAGGAAGTAGCGGTCCTTGCCGAAGATGTCCTGGTACTCGGAGGCCGACTTCAGGGCCTCGTCGAACTGGCCGAGGCGCAGCCGGGTCTGGAGCTCGCCGGAGGGGCAGCCGGTGGAGGCGATCAGGCCCTCCGACCACTGCGCGATGGTCTCCTTGTCCATCCGGGGCCACTTCTGGAGCCAGCCCTCGGCGTAGGCGTCGGAGGAGAGCTTGAAGAGGTTGTGGAGTCCGGTGGAGTTCGCCGCCCAGATCGTCTTGTGGGTGTAGCCGCCGGAGCCGGAGACGTCGTCCCGCTTCTGGTGCGGCTGACCCCACTGGATCTTGCGCTTGTTGCGCCGGGACTCGGGGGCGACGTACGCCTCGATGCCGATGATCGGCGTCACGTCCGCCTTCTTCGCGGTGTGGAAGAAGTCGTACGCGCCGTGCAGGTTGCCGTGGTCGGACATGGCGATATGGGTCATGCCCATCTCGTTGCACGCGTTGAACATGTCCTTCAGCCGCGCGGCACCGTCCAGCAGGGAGTACTGGGTGTGGACGTGGAGGTGCGTGAAGGGCGGCTTGGTCACGGCGCGGGGTCTCCGTAGCGGTCACAGGGGTGGCTGGGGGGACCGTGGAAGTCTACGTCGCCGGACCGACTGTCGGCGGGCACTCGGGCTCCGTGCCGTTCGTT
This sequence comes from Streptomyces sp. NPDC059201, assembly GCF_042754585.1. NCBI lineage: Bacteria > Bacillati > Actinomycetota > Actinomycetes > Kitasatosporales > Streptomycetaceae > Streptomyces > Streptomyces sp. NPDC059201. The sequence continues at coordinate 785,278 of NZ_JBHZBB010000002.1, read as the reverse complement.
GGGGAGCGTGGAACGCGTGTCCACATTGTCGTGAACATTCCCGCCGTACGTCCGCCACCAGGAGGCACCCTCGATGTCGGTCCCCCAGCCCACCGCCGCCGAGCGCGGTGAGCAGATCCTCACCGTCTTCGACACCGCCTTCGGCGAGCTGCTCGCCGCCGACCCGGCCGCCTTCAGGGTCAAGTTCCGGAAGATGGCCGGCTCCGCCTTCGCCTTCTACCGGGGCACCGCCTGCCTCTTCTACAAGGACCTGGAGGGGGAGGCCGACGGGGGCCCGTTCCTGGACGAGCGGACCGGCCGGGTGTGGATCCACGGCGATCTGCACGCGGAGAACTTCGGCACCTACATGGATGCCAACGGGCGGCTGATCTTCAACGTCAACGACTTCGACGAGGCGTACGTCGGCCCCTTCACCTGGGACCTCAAGCGGCTCGCCGCCTCGCTCGCCCTGATCGGGTACGCCAAGGCGCTGAGCGACGAGCAGATCAGCCACCTGGTCCGGATCTACGCGGCGTCCTACCGGGAGCGGATCCACGCCCTGGCCACCGGAGACAAGGAGCCCTCCGCCCCGGGGCGGCCCGGCTTCACCCTGGAGACCGCCGACGGCGCGCTGCTCGGGGCGCTGCGCCAGGCCCGCGCGATGACCCGCTTCGGGCTGCTGGACTCGATGACCGAGATCCGGGAGTACGAGCGCCGCTTCGCGTCCGGCGGCGGGGCGATCGAGCTGGACGCGGCGACCCGCTACAAGGTGCTGGCGGCCTTCGACGGCTATCTGGAGACCCTGCCGGAGTCCTCGCTGGTGCGCCCCGACTCGTACCGGGTGAAGGACGTGGTCGGGCGGCGCGGGATCGGCATCGGCTCGGCCGGCCTCCCCTCGTACAACATCCTCCTTGAGGGGCACAGCGACGCCCTGGAGAACGACGTCGTGATCTACATGAAGCAGGCGCAGACCCCGGCGGTCTCGCGGCACGTGACGGATCCGGCGGTGCGGGGCTACTTCCGGCACGAGGGGCACCGCACGGTGATCTCGCAGCGGGCGCTCCAGGCGCACGCGGACCCGTGGCTGGGGTGGACGGAGCTGGACGGCGCCGGGCAGCTGGTGGCCGAGGTGTCGCCGTACGCGGTGGACCTGGACTGGTCGGACATGGACGACCCGCAGGACATCGCGGCGACCGTGGACGACCTGGGGCGGGCGACGGCGACCATGCACGCGGCGGCGGACGAGTCCAGCGGCCACTCGCTGGTGCCGTTCTCCACGGAGCTGGCCATCGACACGGTGATCGCGGCCGACGAGGAGGGCTTCACGGAGCTCCTGGTCGAGTTCGCGCACGCGTACGGGGCACGCGCGCGTGCGGACCACCAGATCTTCGTGGACCTCTTCCGGAACGGGCGGATACCGGGCCTCTGACGGGTCCGCCCGGCGGGCGAGGGCTGCCTGTAGGCGGAGTCACAGCTTCTCCTTAGGGACCCCTTATGACCCGCCATGGCACACTCGTTCAACAATGGACATGACGGGGACGCGGCTGAGGGCGCTGCGGGCGGCGGTCTTCACGGTACTGGTCGTGACGCTGTCCGTGGCTTCCCATGTGCTGCTCTCCCGGGTGCCGCTGCCGCTGGGCACGGTCGTGCCGGTCGCCGTCGGCGTCTTCGCCGTGGCGTACGCGCTGGCCGGCCGCGAGCGCGGCTTCGGCCCCATCGCGGGGCTGCTCGTCCCGCTGGAGCTCGCCGCCGACACGCTCTTCACCTCCGGCCAGGCCGTCTGTTACGGGCCCGCCGGCGGGCCGGTCGCCGGCGCGCTGCGGTCCTTCGGGGTGGAGGTGCTGTGCGGCGGGGCCGTGGGCGCGCCGCTGCCCGGGGTCGCGGCGCCCGGCGGCGGGGCCGCCGCGGTGCTCTCCTCCCCCGATCCGGCGCTGCCGTGGCTGCTGCTCGGCGCCCATGTGCTGGTCGGCCTGTCGGCGGCCTGGTGGCTGCGCGGCGGGGAACGGGCGCTGGCGCGGCTGCTCGTCGCGGCGGCGGCCTCGGCGTTCCGGCCGCTGGAGCTGCTCGCGGCCCTGGTGGGCGCGGACCGTCCGGCGGTGCCGGGTCCGGCGCGTCCGGAGCCCCGGCCGCGCGCGTCCCGTACGCGTCTTCTCGTGCACTCCGTGGGGCGACGGGGGCCGCCGCGGGGATCGCTCGCTCTCGTCTGAGCGCACGCTCCCCTGCCGTCCCCCCTTTTCCCCTCCGGAGATTCACGATCATGAGTGCACGCAACAACCAGGCCAACAAGGCTGCCGCCCGCGAGCGTCTGCGCGCCGAGCGCGCGGCCCAGGCGAAGAAGGACCGGGCCCGCCGGCAGCTGATCGTCGGCGTCTCGGCGGTGGCCGTGCTCGCCGCCGCCGGCGGCATCGGCTACGCGGTCGTCCAGGCCAACCAGCCGACCGCCTGGGAGACCGCGGCCGACGCGAAGACGGTCACCGCCCCGAAGAACACCGAGGGCACGGACGGCACGACCGTCGTCGTCGGCAAGGCGTCCGCGAAGAAGACCCTGGAGCTGTACGAGGACTCGCGCTGCCCGGTCTGCGCGACCTTCGAGCAGTCGATCGGCTCCACCATCGAGAAGGACGTCGAGGCCGGCAAGTACAAGATCAAGTACGTGGGCGCGACCTTCATCGACAACATGGACCAGGGCGAGGGCTCGAAGAACGCCCTGTCGGCGCTGGGCGCGGCGCTCGACGTCAGCCCGGAGGCGTTCCTGACGTACAAGGCGGCGCTCTACTCCGCGAAGTGGCACCCGGAGGAGAGCGAGGACAAGTTCGCGAAGGACTCCTACCTGCTGGAGGTCGCGGACACGGTCCCGGCGCTGAAGGGGAACGCCGCCTTCAAGAAGCACGTGGAAGACGGCACCTTCGACGCCTGGGCGATGAAGATGTCGAAGACCTTCACCGAGAGCGGTGTGACGGGCACGCCGACGCTGAAGATGGACGGCAAGACGCTGACGGCCGAGGGCTCGCAGAACCCGCCGCTGACGGTCGAGCAGTTCAACGCCGCCCTCACCCCGGCCCTGGCCGGCTGACCCCTCCCTTTCGGCCACCGCCGCCCCCGGCCCACACGGGCCGGGGAGCGGAGGGGATCACCGGGAACCCGCCGCGAGCGGGCGCCCGGAAAGATCGCGAGCGGTGTCCGGAAAAGATCGTGAGCGGCGGGCGAATGCCCGGAGAACTTTCCGGATTCCGTCTGTCAACCATTCGTACCCGTCAGTAATCTGACTGGCCGTGACCAGTCACTCCATATCCCCTGCCCCCACGCGGCGCACGGTCGTCAAGGCCGCCGCCGTCACCGCCGTCGCCACCCCCGCGCTGCTCGGCGCGGCGGCCGCGCCGGCCCTCGCGGACGCCCCGGCGCCCGCCTTCCTGCACGGTGTCGCCTCGGGCGACCCGCTGCCCGACGGCGTCCTGCTCTGGACGCGCGTCACCCCCTCCCCCGAGGCCGTGCCCGGCTCCGGGCTCGGCGCGGACGTCCGCGTCGACTGGGAGGTGGCCGAGGACCGCTCCTTCGCCCGGGTCGTCGCCGCCGGTTCGGCCACGGCGGGCGCCGCCGCCGACCACACCGTCAAGGCCGACGTCCGCGGACTGCGCCCGGCCACCGCCTACTTCTTCCGCTTCACCGCGGGCGCGGCCGTCTCGGCCACCGGCCGGACCCGCACGGCCCCGGCCGCGGACGCCGCCGCCCCGGGCGTCCGCTTCGGCGTGGTGTCCTGCGCCAACTACGAGGCCGGCCACTTCTCCGCGTACCGCCACCTCGCCGCCCGCGCCGACCTGGACGCGGTCCTGCACCTGGGCGACTACCTCTACGAGTACGCCAGCGGGGTCTACCCGGCGGCGAAGGACACCGTCCGTCCGCACGAGCCGCGGCACGAGATCGTGTCGCTCGCCGACTACCGGACCCGGCACGGCCGGTACAAGACGGACCCGGACCTCCAGGCGCTGCACGCGGCCCATCCGGTGGTGGCGATCTGGGACGACCACGAGTTCGCCAACGACGCCTGGACCGGCGGGGCCGAGAACCACACCCCCGGCGCCGAGGGCGACTGGGCCGCCCGGGTCGCCGCCGCCAAGCGGGCCTACTTCGAGTGGATGCCGGTCCGCGCCTCCACCGAGGGCACGGTCTTCCGCCGGATCCGCTTCGGCAGGCTGGCCGATCTGCACCTGCTCGACCTGCGCTCCTTCCGCTCCGCCCAGGCGAAGACGGGCTCCGGCGCGGTCGACGACCCGGCGCGTACGATCACGGGCCGCGCGCAGCTCGACTGGCTGAAGTCCGGCCTGGCCGGTTCGGACGCCGCCTGGCAGCTGGTCGGCACCTCGGTGATGGTCTCGCCGGTCGCCTTCGGCTCACTGCCCGCGCACCTCCTGGAGCCGCTCGCCGAGCTGATGGGGCTGCCGGTGGAGGGGATCGCGGTCAACGTCGACCAGTGGGACGGCTACACCGACGACCGCAAGGAGCTGCTGGGCCACCTGAGCTCCCGGGCGATCAGGAACACCGTCTTCCTGACCGGCGACATCCACATGGCCTGGGCCAACGACGTGCCGGCCAAGGCCGCCACGTACCCGTTCTCCGCCTCGGTGGCCACGGAGTTCGTGGTCACCTCGGTGACCTCGGACAACCTGGACGACCTGCTGAACGTCGCCCCCGGCACCCTCTCGGTGGTGGCCACGGGCGCGGTGAGGGCGGCCAACCGGCACGTGAAGTGGGTGGACATGGACCACCACGGCTACGGCGTGCTCGACGTGACCGCCGAGCGCTCGCAGATGGACTACTACACGGTCTCCGACAAGCGCGATCCGGCCGCGAGCGCGGCCTGGGCCCGCTCCTACCGGACGCTCAGCGGAACGCAGCGCGTCGAGCGGGTGCACCAGCCGGTCGTCTGACCGACCGCCGCCCGACACCCGACCGACACTCGACCGTCGATTTTCGGCCATGATCCTCTGTGTTAACGGAAGATCACATGGCTACGGCGGGTGGTGGATCCGCGCACTCGAATCCGGACACACCACCCGCCTTCGGCGCACCTTTCGTTACGTCGCCGTCTCAAACTCCGGAAGCGGCAGAAGAATTTCTTCCCGATGCACCGAATTGCCCCACGAATGATTGGGCCTGATCACCGCTCAACGACGTCTGACATGAACGCGTAATCTCCCCGCCGTGGCGAGGAAGTACCTCTCCACACACCCCCCGCGAGGAGTCACCTGTGCGTGCTCTTGTCCGTATATCGCCGCGTACCTCACGTCGTGTACTCGGCACCGCCGTCCTGGCCGGAACCCTGGCCCTGGCACCCTTCTCCGCCCCCGTCGTCGCCCAGGCATCCCCCACCCTGGCCGGCGCCTCCGCCGAGGAGTGCGCCGACGACACGGCCGCCCTGTCCGGAGCGCGCAAGGAGCGCGGCGCCCACGACCACGCCGCCGAGCCCAACGAGGTCAGCGCGTCCAAGGCCAAGGCCATGGACGAGGACCTGCGCAAGAAGCTCGCCGCCGCCAAGGCCAACGGCCGGGTGAGCGCTCAGGCCGACGCCGCCGCCGTGGTCACCATCCCGGTGTACTTCCACGTCGTCCACAGCGGTGCGACCGGCAAGCTGACCGCCGCTCAGATCAACAGCCAGATGGCCGTGCTCAATTCGGCCTACGGCGGCCAGGGCTCCGGCAACGTCAACACCGGCTTCCAGTTCTCGCTGGCCGGGACCGACTACACGGACAACGCCTCCTGGTACAACCTGTCCTCCGGCTCCACCGCCGAGCGCCAGATGAAGCAGACCCTCCGCAAGGGCGGCGCCGGCGCGCTGAACTTCTACACCGCCAAGCTCGGCGGCGGGCTGCTCGGCTGGGCGACCTTCCCGACCTCGTACAGCTCCAACCCGTCGATGGACGGCGTGGTCGTCCTCGACGCCTCCCTGCCGGGCGGCTCGGCGGCCAACTACGACGAGGGCGACACCGCCACCCACGAGGTCGGCCACTGGATGGGCCTGTACCACACCTTCCAGGGCGGCTGTAACGGCAGCGGCGACTACGTCGGCGACACCCCGGCCGAGAAGTCCCCGGCCTACGAGTGCCCGACCGGCCGCGACTCCTGCGCCAACAAGTCCGGTGTGGACCCGATCCACAACTTCATGGACTACACGTACGACGCCTGCATGTACCAGTTCACCTCGGGCCAGGTGACCCGGATGAACGACCACTGGACCGCGTACCGCGCCTGACGGCCCGTCCGCGCAGAGTGAACGGCCCCCGGGGGAACCCTCCCCCGGGGGCCGTCCCCGTCACTTCTCCTCGTCCAGCCCGTCGAGGAAGTCGAGGGCGATCGCCCAGGTCCGCTCGGCGGCCTCGGGGTCCCAGTCCGGCAGCTCCGGGTCCGTGTACACGTGCCCGGCCCCCCGGTACCGGTAGACCTCCACCTCCGCCCCCGCCTTGCGCATCTGGAGGTACCAGGCGGACAGCCAGTCGTCCGTCTCGAACGGGTCGGGCTCGGCCACGTGCAGCTGGACGGGCAGCTCGTCCACCGAGGCGTTCGGCGCGAGGTCCGAGGTGCCGTGGAGCAGCAGCAGCCCGCGCGCCTTCTCGTCGCCGAGCGCCAGGGTCTGCGCGACCGAGGCGCCGAAGGAGAAGCCCGCGTAGACGAGGCCGCGCTCGGAGTAGGGGGCGGCGGCCATGACCGCGCGCTTCAGCAGCTCGTCGGAGCCGATCTCGTCCTTCTTCGCCATGCCCTCCTCCACCGATTCGGTGGTCCAGCCGTCGAAGAGGTCCGGCACCCACACCTGGTGACCGGCGGCCCGGAGCCGTTCGGCGGCGGCCTCGACGGCCGGGCGCACCCCGTGCACCGAGTGGAAAAGCATGATGTCCATACGCGCCATCCTGCCACCCGGGGCCGACGACACCCCGGAGCCCCCGGCGGCGCGCGCTCAGCGCATCGAGCGGACGTCGAGCTGCCGCAGCACCCGGTCCACCACCTCGGGGTCGGCGCCCGGCTCGCTGCGCGCCGAGAGCACGGCGTGCCGCGCGGCGGACATCATCTCCCGCTGGATCGACTGGAGCTGCTTCACCCGCTCGACCCGCTCGGTGAAGGCGGCCCGCCGCTCCTCGTCGACCATGTCCGGGCTGATCCGCGCCCCGATGTCGAAGGCCCCGCGCTGGAGCCGCTCGGCCACCTCCTCGGGCAGCTCCTGGACCTCCTCGATCTCCTTGAGGCGCCGCTTGGCGGCCTTGGCCGCCCGTACGGCCAGCTCCCGCTCGAAGGCCCGCTCGGCGTCGGCGTCGGCCCGCACCCCGAGCCTGCGCACCAGCCAGGGCAGGGTGAGCCCCTGGACGACGAGGGTCGCGAGGATCACGCAGAAGGCGAGGAAGACCAGCTCGTCGCGGCCGGGGAAGGGCGAGCCGTCGTCGGTGGTGAGCGGGATGGCGAGGGCCAGCGCGACCGAGGCCACCCCGCGCATCCCGGACCACCACATGACGACGGTCTCCCGCCAGCTCGTCGGGATCTCCTCGTCGACGTCCCGCCGGTCGTGCATCCGTTTGGCCAGCCAGGTGGCCGGCAGCAGCCACAGCAGCCGGACCCCGACGACCACGGCGACGATCGCGGCGCCCCAGCCGAGCATCCGGCCGGTCTGCCCCTCCGCGACGCCGAAGACGTGGATCAGCTCCAGGCCGATGAGACCGAAGGCGATGCCGGTGACGAGGGTGTCGACGACCTCCCAGAAGGTCTGCCCGGCGAGCCGGCCCATCACGTCGTCGGCGTCGACCGCGTACTCGGCGAGGAAGAGCGCGGTGACGAGGACGGCGAGCACGCCGGAGCCGTGCAGCTCCTCGGCGAGGACGTAGGAGACGAAGGGGACGAGGAGGGTGAGGCCGGTCTGGAGGGTGACGTCGCCGAGGAAGCCCATCAGCTTGTTGCTCACCCAGCCGAGGGCGAGACCGACCGCGACCGCCACGACCGCCGACAGGACCAGCTCGCCCAGCGCCCGCGGCCAGGAGAACTCGCCGCTCACGACCGCCGCGATGGCCACGTGGTAGAGCACGATCGCGGTCACGTCGTTGAAGAGCCCCTCGCCCTCCAGGATCGACACCAGCCGCCGGGGCAGCCCGAGCGAGCCGGCCACGGCGGTCGCCGCGACCGGGTCGGGCGGGGCGACCAGCGCGCCGAGCGCGAGCGCGGCGGCCAGCGGGATGCCGGGCACCAGCGCGTTGGCGACCGTGCCGACGGCCGCCGTGGTGACGAAGACCAGGGCGACGGCCAGCAGGAAGATCGGCCGCCGGTTCGCCGCGAACTGGCGCCAGGAGGTCCGCTGCACCGAGGCGTAGAGCAGCGGCGGCAGGACCAGCGGCAGGATGAACTCGGGCGGGATGTCGACGTTCGGCACGAACGGCAGGAAGGCCAGCACGATCCCGAGGAGCGTCATGAGGACGGGCGCGGGCAGCCCCAGCCGGTCCCCCAGGGGGACGGTGAGCAGAGCGCCGAGGAGCAGCAGGAACAGCAGGGCCAATTGATCCACGGCCCCCACCCTGTCACGTACGTCCGTTTTGGCCATGATTACCCCCTTGATGGGGGCTCATGTCCGGCGTGCTACGAAGCTCGCGCGGCTACGGACTGCGCGGTTACGGGGCTCCCGCGGCTAGAGCTCGCGCCGCATGGCCCGGTGCGGGATGCCCGCGTCGGGGAACTCGCCGCCGTACGCGACGTATCCGAGCCGCTCGTAGAAGCCGAGGGCGTGCGTCTGGGCGTGCAGGTCGACGGCGGTCAGACCGCGCTCGCGGGCCGCGTCCTCGATGGCCCGGACCAGCGCCGCGCCGACCCCGAGGCCGCGCGCCGCCCCGGAGACCGCGAGCCGGCCGAGCGAGCCGACGGAGGCGTCCGCCCCGGTCTTGCCGGTCGCGTCGGCCCCGTGGAGCAGCCGCCCGGTGCCCAGCGGGACCCCGTCCGCGCCGACCGCGAGGACGTGCACGGCGGTGGCGTCGTACGGGTCGTACTCGATCTCCCGCGGGACGCCCTGCTCGACGACGAAGACCTCGCGGCGGACCTCGAAGCACGCCTCCAGGTCGCCCTCGCCGAGGGCCTCGCGGACCGCGTACGCCCCGCTCACCGGCTCTCCGCCTCGATGCGGTCGAGGGCGGTGCTCAGGTCGGCCGGGTAGGTGGACTCGAACTCGACCCAGCCGCCGTCGCCGGGGTGCTCGAAGCCCAGCCGGACCGCGTGCAGCCACTGGCGGGTCAGGCCCAGCCGCTTGGCCATGGTCGGGTCGGCGCCGTAGGTGAGGTCGCCGACGCAGGGGTGGCGGTGGGCCGACATGTGCACCCGGATCTGGTGGGTGCGGCCGGTCTCCAGCTTGATGTCGAGCAGCGAGGCCGCCCGGTACGCCTCGATGAGGTCGTAGTGCGTGACGGACGGCTTGCCCTCGGCGGTCACGGCCCACTTGTAGTCGTGGTTCGGGTGCCGGCCGATCGGCGCGTCGATGGTGCCGCTCAGCGGGTCCGGGTGCCCCTGGACCAGCGCGTGGTAGCGCTTCTCGACCGTGCGCTCCTTGAACTGGCGCTTGAGCGAGGTGTACGCGTACTCCGACTTGGCGACCACCATCAGACCGGAGGTGCCGACGTCGAGGCGGTGCACGATGCCCTGGCGCTCGGCGGCGCCGGAGGTGGAGATCCGGTAGCCGGCGGCGGCGAGGCCGCCGATCACGGTGGTGCCGGTCCAGCCGGGGCTGGGGTGGGCGGCGACCCCGACCGGCTTGGTGATCACCACGATGTCGTCGTCGTCGTGGACGATCTCCATGCCGTCGACGGGCTCGGCGACGATCTGTACGGGCGCGGGGGCGCCCGGCATCTCGACCTCCAGCCACGCGCCGCCGCTGACCCGCTCGGACTTGCCGACGACGGAGCCGTCGACCTGGACCTTCCCCGCCGCGGCGAGCTCGGCCGCCTTCGTACGGGAAAACCCGAACATACGGGCGATGGCGGCGTCGACGCGCTCGCCTTCCAGGCCATCGGGAACGGGCAGGGTGCGGATCTCGGGACTCGTGCTCACCCGTCGAGTATGCCTTGTGCGGAGGACGACGCGTCCTCCGCACGGGTCGGGCTCAGTCCTTGTGGATCGTGCCGTCGGGGTCCAGACCCCGGAAGGACAGGATCACGATGAGGATGCCGCCGCAGACGATCGCCGAGTCGGCGAGGTTGAAGACGGCGAAGTGGGCCGGGGCGATGAAGTCCACGACCGCGCCCTCGAAGACGCCCGGCGAGCGGAACAGCCGGTCGGTGAGGTTGCCGAGCGCGCCGCCGAGCAGCAGGCCCAGCGCGATCGCCCAGGGCAGGCTGTAGAGCTTGCGGGCCAGCCGGATGATCACCACGATCACGGCCGCCGCGATACAGGTGAAGACGATCGTGAACGCCTCGCCCATGCCGAAGGCGGCGCCCGGGTTCCGGATCGCCTCGAAGCGGAGCAGGTCGCCGATCACCTTGATCGGCTCACGGCCCTCCAGCTTCTCCACCACGACGATCTTGCTGCCGAGGTCGAGGAGGTAGGCGAGCACGGCCACCACGAAGAGCGCGACGATCCGCCGCTTGCCCCTGGGCTGCCCCTCGGGCCGCTCCTCCGGGGCGGCCGAGTCCTCGGCCCCTGATGAATCCGGCGTACCGATGACGCTCTCCGCCTCTGCCACGTGAGTGAGTCCCTCGTACCTCGATGCCTGACCGTGCACCGAGAGTACGGCACAGACGTGCGAGACCGGCAGCCCGTGCCACCGGTCCCCGCACGCCGGGGGGCCGGGGGCCGCTAGCCGCGCCGCTCCTGCTTCTGCTTGTCCTCCACGCAGAGGGTCGCGCGCGGGAACGCCTGCATGCGGGCCTTGCCGATCGGCTTGCCGCAGACCTCGCAGAGGCCGTACGTGCCCGCGTCGAGCCGCTCCAGGGCGTGCTCGCTCTGCTCCAGCATCTCCCGCGCGTTCGCCGCCAGGGCCAGCTCGTGCTCGCGGGTGATGTTCTTGGTGCCGGTGTCGGCCTGGTCGTCGCCGGCGCCGTCGCCCGAGTCCCGCATCAGGCCGGTCAGCTCCTCCTGGGAGTGGACCAGCTCGCTGCGCAGCCGCAGCACCTCGGACTGGAGCACGCTGCGGGCCTCGGCGACCTCGTCCGGCGTCCAGGGGTCCTCGCCGGGCCGTACCGCGAGCTCCCCGGTACGCGCGGGGGGCACCGCCGCCTCGTCCCCGGCGGTCGTGACGCCACCCGCGGTCTTCTTCGCTGCCACCGTCCTGGCTCCTGTCTGCTTCTTCGCGGCGGCCTTCCGGCCGACGGCCTTCTTCACGGACTTCCCGCCGTCCGGCGCCGCCTCGGCCCCGGACCCGTCCGGCTCACCGGGATCCGCCCCGGCACCGGCCTTCTGCGCGGCCGCCTTCTTCGTGGCGGTCTTCTTCGTGGCGCTCTTGGCGGCCGTCTTCTTCGCGCTCGCCTTCTTCGCGGTGCTCTCGGCGGCCGTCTTCTTCGCGGCCGCTTTCTTCGCCGGCTTCTCCGCCGCGGGAGCCGCGTCAGGAGCCGTACCGGCCTCCCCGGCCGCCCCGGCCTCCTCCGCCTCCTCGGGCGTGGGCGCGCGGGAGGAGGCCGCCGCCTTTCCCGCCGTCTTCCGTGCCGGGGCCTTCGCCGGCTTCTTCCCGGAGCCGGCCGGTGAACCGGCGGCCCCGGGGTCCCCGGCGGCGGCCGGGGACTGCTTCGCGGCGGTCTTCTTCGCCACCATGTCGCGGCCCCTTCACATTTTGTGATCTTGCTCGCGCATCGTGCTGGGACGATAAATCGGCCCACGGCCCGCGGCAACGGGGCACGCCGCCCCTTCCGCCCACCCCGCGGCCCTCGGGGCGGACCCGTGGGAAGTGGTGCCCAACTCCCCGCCGGGTTATCCGCCCGGCCGCTCCCCCACATGGCCCCCGGGAACCCCGCGCCGCCCCGTGTGCCCATTCGGGTCACCCGGAATCCGGTCGGCCCGCCGCCCCCGCGCCCCGTACACTGGCCTCAGCGAGAGGCGTCGATGGGGACCAGTAGCGTCGGACGCGAGCCATGAGCGACCCGGGGACGGTGAGAGCCCGGGGGCGAGCCCGATGCGAAGCATCACCCCGGAGCTGCCGGAAGAAAGCCGCGTGGACACACACCACGAAGCGCGGTCACTAGACCCGGTGTCGCGACCCCAATGAGGGGGCTTCGGACGGTCACGCCCGGAGCCAAGGAGGGTGGTACCGCGGGAGCGCAGCTCTCGTCCCTCCGACGGAAGCAGGAATTGTCCGTCCGGAGGAGAGTCCGCCGCATGACACCGCCCCAGTACCGCCAGGTGCCCGCCCAGGTCGACCTGCCCGCGCTCGAGCACGCCGTGCTCGACTTCTGGCAGGAGAACAAGGTCTTCGCCAAGACCCTGGAGCAGTCCGAGGGCCGCCCCGAGTGGGTCTTCTACGAGGGCCCCCCGACCGCCAACGGCATGCCGGGCGCCCACCACATCGAGGCCCGCGTCTTCAAGGACGTCTTCCCGCGCTTCCGCACCATGCGCGGCTACCACGTGGCCCGCAAGGCCGGCTGGGACTGCCACGGCCTCCCCGTCGAGCTCGCCGTCGAGAAGGAGCTCGGCTTCTCCGGCAAGAAGGACATCGAGGAGTACGGCATCGCGGAGTTCAACGCGAAGTGCCGCGACTCGGTGACCCGCCACACCGACGCCTTCGCCGAGCTCACGACCCGCATGGGCTACTGGGTCGACCTCGACGACGCCTACCGGACGATGGACCCCTCGTACATCGAGTCGGTCTGGTGGTCCCTCAAGCAGATCTTCGACAAGGGCCTGCTCGTCCAGGACCACCGCGTCGCTCCCTGGTGCCCCCGCTGCGGCACCGGCCTCTCCGACCACGAGCTGGCGCAGGGCTACGAGACGGTCGTCGACCCCTCGGTCTTCGTCCGCTTCCCGCTGACCTCCGGCCCGCTCGCCGGCAAGGCCGCCCTCCTGGTCTGGACGACGACCCCCTGGACCCTGGTGTCCAACACCGCCGTCGCCGCCCACCCCGAGGTCACCTACGTCGTCGCCACCGACGGCGACGAGCGCATCGTCGTCGCCGAGCCGCTGCTCGACAAGGCCCTCGGCGAGGGCTGGGTCACCACCGGCGAGTCCTTCACCGGCGCCGAGATGGAGCGCTGGACCTACCAGCGCCCCTTCGAGCTGATCCCCTTCGACGCCCCGGCCCACTACGTCGTCAACGCCGACTACGTGACCACCGAGGACGGCACGGGTCTGGTCCACCAGTCCCCCGCCTTCGGCGAGGACGACCTCAAGGTCTGCCGCGCCTACGGCCTGCCGGTCGTGAACCCGGTCCGCCCCGACGGCACCTTCGAGGAGGACGTGCCGCTGGTCGGCGGCGTCTTCTTCAAGAAGGCCGACGAGGCGCTCACCGCCGACCTCGACGCGCGCGGCCTGCTCTACCGGCACATCCCGTACGAGCACAGCTACCCGCACTGCTGGCGCTGCCACACGGCCCTGCTCTACTACGCGCAGCCGTCCTGGTACATCCGGACGACCGCCGTCAAGGACCGCCTGCTCGAAGAGAACGAGAACACCAACTGGTTCCCGGACTCGGTCAAGCACGGCCGCTTCGGCGACTGGCTGAACAACAACATCGACTGGGCGCTCTCCCGCAACCGCTACTGGGGCACCCCGCTGCCGATCTGGCGCTGCGAGGAGAACCACCTCACCTGCGTCGGCTCGCGCGACGAGCTCTCGGAGCTGACCGGCACCGACCAGTCCTCGCTCGACCCGCACCGCCCCTACATCGACGACGTCACCTTCGGGTGCCCGGCCGAGGGCTGCTCCCTCGAAGCCGTCCGCGTCCCCGAGGTCATCGACGCCTGGTACGACTCGGGCTCCATGCCGTTCGCGCAGTACGGCTACCCGTACCAGAACAAGGAGCTGTTCGAGAGCCGCTACCCGGCGCAGTTCATCTCCGAGGCCATCGACCAGACGCGTGGCTGGTTCTACACGCTGATGGCCGTCGGCACGCTCGTCTTCGACAAGTCCTCGTACGAGAACGTGGTCTGCCTCGGCCACATCCTCGCCGAGGACGGCCGCAAGATGTCCAAGCACCTCGGCAACATCCTCCAGCCGATCCCGCTCATGGACCAGCACGGCGCCGACGCCGTCCGCTGGTTCATGGCGGCCGGCGGCTCGCCCTGGGCGGCCCGCCGCGTCGGCCACGGCACCATCCAGGAGGTCGTCCGCAAGACCCTCCTCACGTACTGGAACACGGTCGCCTTCCAGGCCCTGTACGCCCGTACGTCCGGCTGGGCGCCGTCCGCCGCCGACCCGGCCCCGGCCGACCGCCCGGTCCTCGACCGCTGGCTGCTCTCCGAGCTGAACACGCTCGTCGCCGAGGCCACCGAGGCGATGGAGGCGTACGACACCCAGCGCACCGGCAAGCTCCTGTCGGCCTTCGTCGACGACCTCTCCAACTGGTACGTGCGCCGCTCCCGCCGCCGCTTCTGGCAGGGCGACAAGGCGGCCCTGCGGACCCTGCACGAGGTCGTCGAGACGGTCACCCGGCTGATGGCGCCGCTGACCCCGTTCATCACCGAGCGGGTCTGGCAGGACCTGGTCGTCCCGGTCTCCCCGGACGCCCCCGAGTCCGTCCACCTGGCCACCTGGCCGGAGGCGGACGCGGCGCTGATCGACGGCACGCTCTCCGAGCAGATGCTGCTCGTCCGCCGTCTCGTCGAGCTGGGCCGGGCGACGCGCGCCGAGTCCGGCGTGAAGACCCGCCAGCCGCTCTCCCGCGCGCTGGTCGCGGCGAACGGCTTCGCGGCCCTCTCGCCCGAGCTCCAGGCCCAGATCACGGAGGAGCTGAACGTCTCCTCCCTCGCCTCGCTCTCCGAGGTCGGCGGCTCGCTGGTCGACACGACCGCCAAGGCGAACTTCCGGGCCCTCGGCAAGCGCTTCGGCAAGGGCGTCCAGGACGTCGCCAAGGCGGTGGCCGCGGCCGACGCGGCGGCGCTGGCGCTGGCGCTGCGGGACGGTGAGGCGCCGCTGGAGGTGAACGGCGAGACGATCACCGTCACCCCCGAGGAGATCATCATCACGGAGACCCCCCGTGAGGGCTGGTCGGTGGCCTCCGACTCCGGCGCGACGGTCGCACTGGACCTGGAGATCACCCCGGAGCTCCGCAAGGCGGGCCTCGCCCGCGACGCGATCCGCCTGATCCAGGAGGCCCGCAAGAACAGCGGCCTCGACGTCGCCGACCGCATCGCACTGCGCTGGGTCTCGACGTCCCCGGAGACGACGGAAGCGCTGACGGCCCACGCGGGCCTGATCGCGGACGAGGTCCTGGCGACGGAGTACGCGGAGGGCGCCCCCTCCGAGGGTTACGGCCCCGCGTTCACGGACGAGCCCCTCGCGCTCACCTTCCACCTCCGCAAGGCCTGACCCACAGCCGAAGGGCCCCGCACTCCCTGGGGAGTGCGGGGCCCTTCCGCATGCCACGGGGGCGTGAGCCGGGCCCGGGCACGGCGAAGGGCCAGGGGCTGGAGTGACTCCAGGTCCTGGCCCTTCGGCTGCCGACGGCTACGTGCTAAGGCACGTCCGGGCGCCGCCTCAGTTGTCGTCCTCGTCGATCAGGAAGCCGCGCATCGGCGCGGGCGCCTGCTGCATCGGCTGCGGCGCCTGCGGGCGGACCGGAGCCATCGGCTGGGTCATCGCGGGCGACATCTGCTGCTGGCCGCCGTAGGACGGAGCACCGCCCATGGACGGACCCCCGCCCATCGGGCCGTTGCCACCGTAGGACGGCGCACCCGCACCGGCCGACGCCATGGACGGGGCCGGCGGCAGCGAGGCCGTCGCCGGGGTCCGCGGCGGAGCCAGCGAGTCGTCCGCCTGGGTCTCCAGCTGACGCAGCTGGGACTCCAGGTAGGACTTCAGACGGGTCCGGTACTCGCGCTCGAAGCCGCGCAGGTCCTCGACCTTGCGCTCCAGCGTGGCGCGAGCGGACTCGAGGGAGCCCATCGCGACGCGGTGCTTCTCCTGCGCGTCCCGCTCAAGGGCGTCCGCCTTGGCGCGGGCGTCCCGCTCCAGGCCCTCGGCGCGCGAGCGCGCCTCGCCGACGATCTTGTTGGCCTCGGAGCGGGCCTCGGCGATCGCCTGGTCGGCGGTCTGCTGGGCCAGCGAGAGGACACGGGCCGCGCTGTCGCCACCGGGCTGCTGCGGCGGCTGCGGCTGCATCTGCTGCTGCTGCGGGTGACCCATGGGGCCGCCCTGCATCGGGCCGGGGCCCATCGGACCACCCTGCATCGGGCCCGGACCCATGGGTCCGCCCTGCATGGGGCCGGCGGGAAGCTGAGGGGCGCCGGAAGGCAGCTGCGGCGGGCCCATCTGCGGCGGCTGCTGCTGTACCGGCGGACCGGATATGGCGGCGGGCACGGGCGCGCCGGGACCGACGGGACGGTTGTCCTGCGGCTCCGGGGGCTTGCGCATGGCCTGCTGCTGGTTCTGCGCGGCCGCACGGGTCGCCGCGGCCAGCTTGGCGCGCAGGTCCTCGTTCTCGCGGAGCAGGCGGGTCAGCTCGGCCTCGACCTCGTCGAGGAAGGCATCGACCTCGTCCTCGTCATAGCCTTCTCGAAGGCGGACGGTCGTGAACTGCTTGTTCCGCACGTCCTCGGGGGTCAGCGGCATCTCTTCTTCACCTCTACGTAGTCGTCGGCAGTCGGCAGGACCGTATCGTCCACACTCACCTCGCGAGGGAGTTCACGACGGAGATGAGGATGTAGACGATGATCATCAGAACGAAGAAGGACAGGTCGAGTGCCACGCCCCCGAGACGCAGCGGCGGGATGAGCCGCCGCAGAAGCTTGAGCGGTGGATCGGTGACAGTGTAGGTGGCCTCCAGAACGACCACCATCGCCTTGCCGGGCTGCCATGAACGGGCGAACTGGAAGACGTAGTCCATGACCAGCCGGAAGATCAGGAAGACGAGGAAGCACATCAGCGCGATGTAGACCACCTGTAGTGCGACGCCCATCCCGCGGTTCCCTCTCCCCTGGCTCTCGTTTTCTCAGCTTGCTCCGGCCGCCCTCGCGGCCGGTCCGTCCGGTCTCGTTCTCAGCTCTGGTTGAAGAATCCGCCCTCTGCGATACGGGCCTTGTCCTCCGCCGTGACATCGACGTTAGCAGGCGACAACAGGAACACCTTCTGCGTCACTCGCTCAATGCTGCCATGGAGCCCGAAGACGAGTCCGGCGGCAAAGTCGACAAGTCGCTTCGCGTCCGTGTCGTCCATCTCCGTGAGGTTCATGATCACCGGGGTGCCCTCACGGAAGTGTTCCCCGATGGTACGGGCCTCGTTGTAGGTCCGGGGGTGGAGCGTGGTGATGCGGTACGGCTCCCGCTCGGACACGACCTTGGGCATGATCACCGGTGCGTTCTTCTCCAGGCTCGGGCGTTCGGGTGTGATGGATGCCACGGGGGCAATTCGGGCCGGACGTCCGCTTTCGGCGAGTACCGGGGCAGAGTGGGCGACGGGTTCCCGGGGGGCGGGGGGCTGCACCACGCGCACGGGTTCCTCGCGCTCGATCTGGCGGGGAGGGGTGTGGCGCCGTTCCCTCTCGGGCTCCGGCTCCAGCTCGGGCTCGAAGTCGTCGTCGGGGTCGAAGCCCCGGCCGTCGTACCCATCGTCCTCCACGAGACCGAGGTAGACCGCCATCTTGCGCATCGCGCCGGCCATGCTCCGATTCCTCCGCTCTGTGGTGGATCGGCATCGTCACCAAGTGCCCGCGATCCACGGGTCACCCCGCCGTTCGCGGAATGACCATATTTTCTGCTGTGGTCCGACCTGCTTCGCGACGTTACCCGAGCTTCGGGCGGACTCCGAGTACCGCCGTACCGACGCGTACGTGTGTCGCCCCGGCGGCGACGGCGTCCTCGAGGTCCGCGCTCATTCCCGCTGACACCATGTTCGCAGCAGGACGGGTCGCGCGCAGGGCAGTCGACAAATCCATCAGGCGGTCGAAGGCGGCGCGTTGCCGTCCGGCGTACTCCCCGACGAGCGGGGCGACCGTCATCAGGCCGTCGAGCCGCAGCCCGGGAGCCCCGTCGAGGGCGGCGGCCAACTCCTCGGCCCCGTCCGGCGAGACGCCGCCGCGGTCGCCGCGCGCCCCGGCCTCGGCGTCGAGGGCGACCTGGATCAGACAGCCGAGCTCGCGCCCGGCCCTCTCCGCGGCCGCGGAGAGGGAGGAGACGAGCTTGAGCCGGTCGACGGACTGCACCACATCGGCATAACCCACCACGGATCTGACCTTGTTGGTCTGCAACTGACCGACGAAGTGCCAGGTGAGATCGAGGTCGGCGCAGGCGGCCGCCTTGGGCGCGGCGTCCTGGTCGCGGTTCTCCGCCACGTGCCGCACCCCGAGCCCGTGCAGGATCCGCACGTCGCTCGCCGGGTAGGTCTTGGTGACGACGATGAGGGTCACCTCCTCGCGGGGGCGTCCCGCCGCGGCGCAGGCGGCGGCGATCCGCTCCTCCACCAGCGCCAGGTTCTCCGCGAGTTCGGCCTTGCGGTCCGTCATGCCTCTTCCCTGCCCAACCAGACATATCCCGCGAGTCGCCCCGTGGTGCGGTCGCGTCGGTACGAGTAGTGGTCGCCGGACTCCAGGGTGCAGACCCCGGCGTCCTCGACGTCGGTGACCCCGAGCCGGGCCAGCTGCGCGCGGACCCCGGCGGCGACGTCGACGGCCGGGGTGCCCCAGGAGGTCTCGGCGTACGCGTCGGGTTCGACGGCGGCGACCTCGGCGCGCATCGCCTCGGGGACCTCGTAACAGCGTCCGCAGACGGCGGGTCCGGTGCGGGCGGTGATCCGCGCGGGCTCGGCGCCCAGTTCCACCATCGCCGCGACGGCGGCGGGGACGATCCCGGCGGTCATGCCGGGCCGCCCGGCGTGGGCGGCGGCGGCGACCCCGGCGACCGGGTCGGCGAGGAGGACGGGGACGCAGTCCGCGGTGAGGACGGCGAGGCCGAGTCCGCGGCGGGTGGTGACGATCGCGTCGACGGCGGGGACGGCCCCGCCGTCCTCCCAGGGGCCGTCGACCACGGCGACGTCGGCGCCGTGGACCTGGTTCATCCAGACGACCAGGCCGGGGTCGAGCCCCAGCGCCTCGGCGGCGCGGGCCCGGTTGGCCCGTACGGCCTCCGGGTCGTCGCCGACGGCGCCGCCGAGGTTGAGCTCCTCGTACGGAACGGCGCTCACCCCGCCCCACCTGTCGGTGAAGGCGAAGTGCGCGCCGTTCGTGGTGAGGCGTCGCCCTATCACTTCAGGAAGTCCGGGACGTCCAGCTCCTCGGCCGGGCTGTCCGCGTACGGGCGGGCCGGCGGAACCACCGGCGGGGCGGGCGGCAGCGGGGTCTCGCTGACGGCCGGGGCGGGCTCGGCGGGGGCGGCGGGCTCCTCGCGGGGGGTCACCGTGCCGAGTCCGCCGAGCGGGCGGGAGGTCTCGGCGGCGCGGGGGGCCGGGGCCGGCTCCTCGCGCTTGGCCGAGACCGCGCCGATGATGTTGTCCCGGCGGGCGGGCGGCTGGCCGCCGTCGAAGCCCGCCGCGATGACGGTGACCCGGACCTCGTCGCCGAGGGCGTCGTCGATGACGGCGCCGAAGATGATGTTGGCCTCCGGGTGGGCCGCCTCGCTGACCAGCTGGGCGGCCTCGTTGATCTCGAAGAGACCGAGGTCGCTGCCGCCGGAGATGGAGAGGAGCACGCCGCGGGCGCCGTCGATGGACGCCTCCAGGAGCGGCGAGGAGATCGCCATCTCCGCGGCGGCCACCGCGCGGTCGTCGCCGCGGGCGGAACCGATGCCCATGAGGGCGGAACCCGCCTCGGACATGACCGACTTGACGTCGGCGAAGTCGAGGTTGATCAGACCCGGGGTGGTGATGAGGTCGGTGATGCCCTGGACACCGCTGAGCAGCACCTGGTCGGCCGACTTGAAGGCGTCGAGGACCGAGACCTGGCGGTCCGAGATGGACAGCAGGCGGTCGTTCGGGATGACGATGAGGGTGTCGACCTCTTCGCGGAGCTCGGCGATGCCGTCCTCCGCCTGGTTGGCGCGCCGGCGGCCCTCGAAGGTGAACGGGCGGGTGACCACGCCGATCGTCAGGGCGCCGAGCGAGCGCGCGATGTTGGCGACGACGGGTGCGCCGCCGGTGCCGGTGCCGCCGCCCTCGCCGGCGGTGACGAAGACCATGTCGGCCCCCTTGAGGACCTCCTCGATCTCCTCGCGGTGGTCCTCGGCCGCCTTGCGGCCGACGGCAGGGTTGGCCCCGGCCCCGAGGCCGCGGGTCAGTTCACGGCCGACGTCGAGCTTGACGTCGGCGTCGCTCATCAACAGTGCCTGTGCGTCGGTGTTGATGGCGATGAACTCGACGCCCTTGAGACCGACCTCGATCATTCGGTTGATGGCATTGACACCACCGCCGCCGACACCGATGACCTTGATGACTGCGAGGTAGTTCTGCGGTGCTGCCACGTCGAAGGCCTCTCGCCTCGAGTTACGTGTCGTCATTGCGCGGTGGTTGGCGCGCCGCGACGACGGATGCCGATGGGGTGGTCCGGACGCCGACCCCAACCCTAACGTTGAAGTTTAGGGTTACCAGTGTCTCTGTTCGCTGGACTCTCCGAACAGGACACTAAGTCGACGAGTGGCGCGCGTTCAACGAACACGCCGAACCTCCCGTTTTTCTTTTCACCCTATGTGATCACCCGTAGCGCTGGCCAACCAGGGTGCTGGCCAGCGCCGATGCGCGTCAACTCCCCGACGAGGCGGGCGCGCTGGGGGCACTTACGTCGAAGTGCCCCGCTTTGGGGGTCGCCTTCATGAGAGCGACGAGCACCCGGGCCTTGGCGGGCCCGTGTTCGGCGCTGCCCCAGAAGACGGTGCGATCCCGGGTCAGCTCCAGAGTGACGGAGTCGTACGAGGAGAGGCGTACGACACGAGTGTCCTTCGCGATCGCGTCCGGGAGTTCACTCCGTACGCGCACCGCCTCGGCCAGCAGACGGTCCGCGTCGAAGCGCCGCAGGCTGGGCGAAGCCGCCGCGTCGAGGACGAGGCGCGGCACTCCGCGCGGCGGGGTGGTGACGGTCGCGAACGGGACGGCGGCGGAGTCCACTTCGGTGAATGATCCGTTTTTCTCCAGAAGGAGCACGGGTTTCCGTTCGGTCACCTCGATCCCGATTCCGTGCGACCAGGACCGGAACACGTCGACCGAGCCGATGCGGGGCAGTTCCTCCCGGAGGCGGGCCTCGATCGCGTCGGTGTCGACGGTGACCAGCGGGGCGCCGACCGGGACGGCGGCGACGGCCTCGACCTGGGCCGTGGTGAGCACCGCCGTGCCCGAAGTCTTCACACGTTCCACACGGAACCAGGTGGAGCCGTAGAGGGCCCAGACCGTGCCGCCGGCGAGCAGGAGCACGCCGACGGCGATCAGGGCGAGGCGCAGTCCGGTCGGGCGGAAGCGTCCGCCCGCGCCCTCCGGCCGGGGCTGCCGGTCCGACGATCCCTGCCGCTTCTCGGTGCCGCTCTTCTCCGCGGTCGTCGGTCCGGCTGCCACGCGCGCCTCTTCCCTCGGTCCCCCGCTACGCCTGTCGGCGGGCGGCGATCGCCTCGTACACCATGCCGACGAGCAGGTCGTCGGCGTCGCGCCGGCCGAACTCCGAGGCGGCGCGGGACATCTCGTACAGCCGGTGCGGATCGGCCAGTACGGGCAGGACGTTGGCCTGCACCCACTGCGGCGACAGTTCCGCGTCGTCGACGAGGAGTCCGCCGCCGGCCTTCACCACCGGCTGCGCGTTGAGCCGCTGTTCGCCGTTGCCGATGGGCAGCGGGACGTAGGCGGCGGGCAGTCCGACGGCGGAGAGCTCGGCGACGGTCATGGCGCCGGCGCGGCAGAGCATCATGTCGGCCGCGGCGTACGCGAGATCCATCCGGTCCACGTACGGTACCGGCACGTACGGCGGCATTCCGGGCATGTTGTCGACGCGCGGCACCTCGTTCTTCGGGCCGACCGCGTGCAGGATCTGGATGCCGGAGCGCTGGAGCACCGGGGCGATCTGCTGGATGACCTCGTTGAGCCTGCGGGCGCCCTGGGAGCCGCCGGAGACCAGCAGCGTCGGCAGGTTGGGGTCGAGGCCGAAGGCGGCGCGCGCCTCGGGCCTGACCCGGGCCCGGTCGAGGGTGGCGATGGTGTGCCGCAGCGGGATCCCGATGTAACGGGCGTTGCGGAGCTTGGAGTCCGGGGTGGCGACGCCGACCCCGGCCGCGTACCGGGAGCCGATCTTGTTGGCCAGGCCGGGCCGGGCGTTGGCCTCGTGGACCACGATCGGGACGCCGAGGCGCTTGGCGGCGAGGTAGCCGGGCAGCGCCACGTAACCGCCGAAGCCGACCACGCAGTCCGCCTTGGTGCGCTCCAGGATCTGCTCGGCGGCCTTGATGGTGCCGCGCAGGCGTCCGGGGACGGTGATCAGCTCCGGGGTGGGCTTGCGGGGCAGCGGTACGGCGGGGATGAGCGCCAACTCGTAGCCCCGCTCGGGCACGAGCCGGGTCTCCAGGCCCTTCTCCGTGCCCAGCGCCGTGATGCCCACGCTCGGGTCCTGCCTGCGCAGGGCGTCCGCGAGGGCGAGCGCCGGCTCGATGTGACCGGCGGTCCCCCCGCCGGCGAGTACGACATGCACCGAAATTCACCGCTCTCCGGACGGGCGCTTCTTGACGCGCCGTCGCATCGACTTCCATCTCACCCCGGCCCGCTTGCCCCAGCCGGGGCGGCGCATGGCCAGGGCCGCTTTCGCGGCGGGTTCCTGTCGCGCGAAGGCGATCAGGAGCCCGACGGCGAACATGGTCGGCAGCAGGGCCGACCCCCCGTACGAGAACAGCGGGAGCGGGACGCCGGCGATCGGCAGCAGACCGAGCACCGCACCGATGTTGACCACGGCCTGCGCCGTGATCCAGGTGGTCACGCCTCCCGCGGCGAATCTCACGAAGGGGGTCTCCGTGCCTCCGGCCACGCGGATACCCGCATAGCCTAGGGCCGCGAACAGGGCGAGCACCGACAGCGTCCCCGCGAGGCCCAGTTCCTCACCGGTCACCGCGAAGATGAAGTCGGTGTGCGCTTCGGGCAGTTGGCCCCATTTTTCCACACTCGCACCGAGCCCGGAACCGAACCATCCGCCCGATGCCAGAGCATAGATTCCGTGCGCGGCCTGGAGGCACGGGGCCCCCTCACCACCCGGATCGGTGGCGCCGATGCACTGGAATCGACGCATCCGGTTGTCGCTGGTCCTGATGAGCAGCACGCCGATCGACCCGGCCACCGCCAGCACGCCCACGAAGAGGCGGGTGGGGGCGCCGGCCGTCCACAGCAGTCCGAAGAGGATCGCGGTGAGGATGATCGCGGTGCCCATGTCGCCGCCGAGCATGATCAGCCCGAGCAGCATGAACGCCCCCGGCACCAGCGGCACGAGCATGTGCTTCCACTGGGTGAGGAGTTTCATGTCCTGCTTGCGGGCGAGCAGGTCGGCGCCCCACAGGATCAGCCCCAGCTTGCCGAACTCGCTGGGCTGGAGCATGAACGGGCCGCCCAGCGAGATCCAGTTCTGGTTGCCGCCGACGGAGTGCCCTATCCCCGGGATCTGGACGAGCACCATGAGGAAGACCGCGCCCACCAGGATCGGGTAGGCGAGCGCCCGGTGCAGCTTGACCGGCATCCGCGAGGCGACGAGGAGCAGTCCGGTGCCCAGGAGGGCGGCGAAGAACTGCTTGCGGAAGAAGTAGGACGGCACCAGCTCGTAGCGGAGCGCCGTGATCATCGAGGCCGAGTAGACCATCACCAGGCCGAGGGTGGTGATGAGCAGCCCCGCGCCGATGATCACGTAATACGCCGTCAGTGGCCGGTCCCAGGCCCGTTGCGCCCGCGTGAAGAGCCCGCGCACGCCGCCGCCGCGCGCCCCCCTCGGGGTCGCCGGCGCCCGCCCTCCGCCCGGTCGGGCGGAGGGTCTGCGTGTCCCGGCGATCTTGCTCGGCATGGTCGCTGCCCCCTCCGGTCAGGCCCGGTACGGCCGGACCCTCACTCTGGTCGGGTCAGGCGTCCCCGGTGGCGGCGAGGGCGCGGACCGCGTCCGCGAACGCCTCGCCCCGCTTGTTGTAGTTGGTGAACATGTCCATCGAGGCGCAGGCCGGGGCCAGGAGGACGGTGTCCCCCGGGCGGGCGAGCCGGGCCGCCTCGCGGACCGCCTCGGACATCGCCCCAGTGTCGGTCCGGTCGAGGTCCACCACGGGTACCTCCGGGGCGTGTCGCGCCAGGGCTTCGCGGATCAGCGCGCGGTCCGCGCCGATCAGGACGGCCCCGCGCAGCCGCTTCGCGGACTTCTCCACCAGCTCGTCGAAGGTGGCGCCCTTGGCGAGTCCGCCGGCGATCCAGACGATCGGGTCGTAGGCGGCCAACGAGGCTTCGGCGGCGTGGGTGTTGGTGGCCTTGGAGTCGTCGACGTACGTCACGCCCTCGACCTCCTCGACCAGTTCGATCCGGTGCGGGTCGGGGCGGAAGGCCCTCAGCCCGTCGCGTACGGCCCCCGGCTCGACGCCGAAGGCGCGGGCGAGGGCGGCCGCGGCGAGCGCGTTGGCGATGTTGTGCGGGGCCGGCGGCTGCACGTCGGCGACCTCGGCGAGCTCCTGGGCGTTCTTCTGCCGGTTCTCGACGAAGGCCCGGTCGACGAGGATGCCCTCGACGACGCCGAGCTGGGAGGGGCCGGGGGTGCCGAGGGTGAAGCCGATCGCGCGGCAGCCCTCCTCGACGTCGGCCTCGCGGACCAGGTCCTCGGTGAGCCTGTCCGCGACGTTGTAGACGCAGGCGACCTGGTTGCCCTCGTAGATCCGGCCCTTGTCGGCGGCGTACGCCTCCATCGAGCCGTGCCAGTCGAGGTGGTCGGGCGCCAGGTTGAGCACCGCGGCGGAGTGGGCGCGTACCGAGGGAGCCCAGTGCAGCTGGTAGCTGGAGAGCTCCACGGCGAGCACGTCGTACGTCTCCTCGCCGAGGACGGCGTCGAGGAGCGAGACGCCGATGTTGCCGACGGCGGCGGTCCGCAGCCCGGCGGCCTCCAGGATGGAGGCGAGCATCCGGGTCGTGGTGGTCTTGCCGTTGGTGCCGGTGATCGCCAGCCACGGGGCCGCGTCGGGACCCCGGAGTCGCCAGGCCAGTTCGACGTCGCCCCAGATCTCCACGCCCGCCTCGGCGGCGGCCCTGAAGAGCGGCTTGTCCGGCTGCCAGCCGGGGGTGGTGACGACCAGCTCGGTGCCGGCCGGCAGGGTCGCCCCGTCACCGAGGCGGACGGTGATGCCCTCCGCCTCCAGCGCGGCGGCCTGCGTCCGGGAGCGCTCGTCGTCGCCGTCGTTGACGACGGTCACCACGGCGCCCCGGGCGGCCAGGGCGCGGGCGGCCGGGATGCCGGACACCCCGAGACCCGCGACCGTGACGTGCTTGCCCTGCCAGTCCAGCTCTTCGCTCACTTGTCGGCTGCCCATCCGGCGTAGAAGAGGCCCAGGCCCACGATGACGCACATGCCCTGGATGATCCAGAACCGGACGACGACCAGGACCTCGGACCACCCCTTGAGTTCGAAGTGGTGCTGGAGGGGGGCCATCCGGAAGACGCGCTTGCCGGTCATCTTGAACGAGCCGACCTGGATGACCACGGACATCGTGATCAGCACGAACAGGCCGCCGAGCAGCGCGAGCAGCAGCTCCGTGCGGGAGCAGATGGCGAGACCGGCGAGCGCGCCGCCGAGCGCGAGGGAGCCGGTGTCACCCATGAAGATCTTGGCGGGCGAGGTGTTCCACCACAGGAAGCCGAAACAGGCGCCCATGAGCGCGGAGGCCACGACCGCGAGGTCCAGCGGGTCGCGGACCTCGAAGCAGGCGCTCGGGTTGGTGAGGGTCAGCGCGTTGGCGCAGGACTCCTGGAACTGCCACAGCCCGATGAAGGTGTAGGCGCCGAAGACCATCACGGACGCGCCGGTGGCCAGGCCGTCCAGACCGTCCGTCAGGTTCACGCCGTTGGACATGGCCAGGATCATGAAGAGCGCCCAGACCACGAAGAGGACCGGGCCGATCGACCAGCCGAAGTCGGTGATGAAGGAGAGCCGCTCGGAGGCCGGGGTGAGCCCGCGCAGGTCCGCGAACTGGAGCGAGAGCACCGCGAAGGCGATGCCGACGATGAGCTGGCCGGCCATCTTCGCCTTGGCCCGCAGGCCCAGCGAACGCTGCTTGACGATCTTGATGTAGTCGTCGAGGAAGCCGACCAGGCCCATGCCGGTCATCAGGAACAGCACCAGGACGCCCGAGTACGTCGGGTCCTCGCCGGTGATGACCTTGGCAAGCGCGTACGCGATGAGCGTGGCCAGGATGAAGGAGATGCCGCCCATGGTGGGCGTGCCCTTCTTCCCGGCGTGACCGCGCGGGCCGTCGTCCCGGATGAACTGCCCGTATCCCTTGCGGGCGAGCAGCTTGATGAGCAGCGGGGTGCCGATCAGGGTCAGGAAGAGGCCGATGGCCCCCGCGAAGAGGATCTGCCTCATCGGCCCGATACCTCGCCCTCACCGTCGAGCAGCGCCAGGGCGACCTGCTCCAGACCGACCGAGCGGGACGCCTTCACCAGGACCACGTCCCCCGGGCGCAGCTCCCTGCGCAACAGGTCGACAGCCGCCTGCGCGTCGGACACGTGCACCGACTCCTCACCCCACGAACCCTCGTTATAGGCGCCCAGTTGCAGCCAGGACGCTTCCCTGTCCCCGACCGCGACGAGCTTGCTGACGTTGAGCCGGACGGCGAGCCGTCCGACCGCGTCGTGCTCGGCGAGCGACGCGTCACCGAGCTCGGCCATCTTGCCGAGCACCGCCCACGTGCGGGCCCCGCGGGCCTGTCCGGCCCTGCCCATGGCCGCGAGCGCGCGCAGGGCGGCTCGCATGGACTCGGGGTTCGCGTTGTAGGCATCGTTGACGATCGTCACGCCGTCCGGACGCTCGGTGACCTCCATGCGCCAGCGCGAAAGGGAGCCGGCCTCGGAGAGCGCGGTGGCGATCTCCTGGACAGGCATGCCCAGCTCGTGCGCGACGGCGGCCGCTGCGAGCGCGTTCGACACGTGGTGCTCACCGTACAGGCGCAAGGTCACGTCGCTGCACCCGGTGGGTGTGTGAAGCCGGAAAGAAGGCCGCCCGGCGTCGGTGAGGTGGACGTTCTCGGCACGTACGGCCGCTTCGTCCGCTTCGCCGAAGAGGATCACGCGGGCCTTGGTGCGGCTCGCCATCGCGCGGACGAGCGGGTCGTCGGCGTTGAGGACCGCCACTCCCCCGTCCTCGGCGGACGGCAGCGACTCGACCAGCTCGCCCTTGGCCTGGGCGATCTGCTCGCGTCCGCCGAACTCGCCGATGTGGGCGGTGCCCACGTTGAGGACGAGCCCGATCCGGGGCGGGGTGAGCCCGGTCAGGTAGCGGATGTGGCCGATGCCGCGGGCGCCCATCTCCAGGACGAGGTGCCGGGTCTCCCCGGTGGCCTTGAGCGCGGTGAGCGGCAGGCCGATCTCGTTGTTGAGGGAGCCGGGCGTCCAGACGGTGGGCGCGTGGCTGTCCAGGACCTGGGCGATCAGGTCCTTGGTGGAGGTCTTGCCTGCCGAGCCGGTGAGGGCGACGACATCGGTGCCGAGCCGCTCGACGACCGCGCGGGCGAGGGCGCCCAGCGCGGCCTGCACGTCGTCCACGACGATCGCGGGGACGCCGACGGGGCGGGCGGCGAGCACGGCCGTCGCGCCCGCGCCGACGGCGCGCTCCGCGTAGTCGTGGCCGTCGACGCGCTCCCCGGCGAAGGCGGCGAAGAGGCTGCCGGGCTTCACCTCACGGGAGTCGATGACGACGGGCCCGGTGATCCGGGCGCCCGGATCCGGTATGTCGTGCGCCTGCCCGCCGACGATTTCGGCGATCTCGGCGAGGGAGAGGGCGATCACTGCTTCATCCCTGACTGTTCTGGTGACGGTGTTCGATCGCGGCGCGGAGGACCTGGCGGTCGTCGAACGGACGGACCTGCCCGGCGATCTCCTGGCCCTGTTCGTGGCCCTTGCCGGCGATCAGGACGGTGTCGCCCGGCCTGGCGCGGGCGACGGCGGCCGCGACGGCGGCGGCCCGGTCGGGTTCGACCAGGACGTCGCCGCGCTCCTCGGCGGGCACCTCGGCGGCGCCCGCGAGCATCGCGGTGAGGATCGCGAGCGGGTCCTCGGAGCGGGGGTTGTCGGAGGTCAGTACGGCGGTGTCGGCGAGCCGGGCCGCGGCGGCGCCCATGGGGCCGCGCTTGGTGGTGTCCCGGTCGCCGCCGCAGCCGATGACCACGTGCAGCCGGCCCTCGGTGACCTCGCGCAGCGAGCGCAGGACCGATTCGACGGCGTCGGTCTTGTGCGCGTAGTCGACGACGGCGAGGTACGGCTGGCCGGCGTCGACGCGCTCCAGGCGGCCGGGGACGCCGGGGACGGCGGCGATGCCGTCGGCGGCGGTCCGCGGGTCGAGCCCGGCGGTGGCGAGGGTCGCGAGGGCGCCGAGGGTGTTGGCGACGTTGAAGGGGCCGGGCAGCGGGGCGGTGGCGGGGATCCGTACGCCTCCGGGGCCGACGGCCGTGAAGGTGGATTCGGCGGCGCCCAGGACGACGTCCTCGGCGCGCCAGTCGGCGTCGGCGCGGCCCCCGGCGGAGAAGGTGACGACCGGGACGGGCGCCTCCTTCGCGAGCCGGCGGCCGTACTCGTCGTCGGCGTTGACGACGCCGACGCGGCAGCGCTCCGGGGTGAAGAGGATCGCCTTGGCCCGGAAGTAGTCCTCCATGTCGGAGTGGAACTCCATGTGCTCCGGGCTGAGGTTGTTGAAGACGGCGACGTCGAAGACGCAGCCGTCGACCCGGCCGAGCACGAGGGCGTGGCTGGAGACCTCCATGGCGACGGCCTCGACGCCCCGCTCGCGCATGACGGCGAAGAGGGCCTGGAGGTCGGTGGCCTCGGGGGTGGTGCGCTCCGACTTGATGCGCTCGTCGCCGATGCGCATCTCGACGGTGCCGACGAGGCCGGTGTGCTTCCCGGCGCCGCGCAGTCCGCCCTCGACGAGGTAGGCGGTGGTGGTCTTGCCGGAGGTGCCGGTGATGCCGATCTGGAGGAGGTCCGCGCCGGGGCGGCCGTAGATCTCGGCGGCGAGTTCGCCCATCCGGCCGCGCGGGTCCTCGACGACGAGGACGGGCAGGCCGGTGGCGGCGGCGCGGTCGGCTCCGGCCGGGTCGGTGAGGACCGCGACGGCGCCGAGTCCGGCCGCCTGGGCGACGTAGTCGGCGCCGTGCAGGCGGGCGCCGGCCAGGGCCGCGTACACGTCCCCGGGCCGTACCGCCCGGGAGTCGTGGGTGATGCCCGAGACCGCGACGTCCTGTGCGGCGTCGGGGGTCTCGGTGCCCAGCCGCCGCGCGAGCTCGCCCAGGGGTGTCGGGCGGGCCCGCTCCGGGCGGGGCGGGGTGGTTCGGGACTGGTCAGCGTGGGGCACGGCGGTGAGCGTACCGGGCTCACCCTGCGGGGGACCAAACGAGCCGCGGGCGTCGCCGGAGTTCGATTTCCGGTTCCCGGAGTGGGGGGTGATCGTCGTCACTGGTGGTGCTCCCGGGGGTCACGGGGTGGGTTCGAAGGTGACCGGCAGGCGGGGGGGCGCGCTGCCGGTGGGGGCCACGTGGAGGGTCTTGAGCGCGAACTCCATGACCTTCTTGTAGATGGGCCCGCAGATCTGGCCGCCGAAGTAGCTGCCCTTGGTGGGGTTCTGGATGGCGCAGTAGACGGTGACGCGGGGTTCGTCGGCGGGGGCGAAGCCGGCGAAGGAGGCGGTGTAGCCCTTGTAGCGGCCGAGTTCGGGGTCGACGCGGTTGGCGGTGCCGGTCTTGCCGGCGACGCGGTAGCCGGGGATGGCGGCCCTGGTGCCGGTGCCCTCCCGGTCGTCGACGACGGATTCGAGCATCTGGGCGAGGGTCTTGGCGGTCTTCTCGCTGACGACCCGGTTCTGTTCGGGCGCGGCGGCGGGGGTGAAGCGCCCGTCGGGGCCCTTGGTGCCGCGGACGAGGGTGGGTTCGATCCGTACGCCTCCGTTGGCGATGGTCGAGTAGACGGAGGCGGCCTGGAGGGCGTTGACGGAGAGGCCCTGGCCGAAGGGGATCGTGTACTGCTGCGAGGTGGACCAGTCCTCGGGCTTGGCGAGGATGCCGGGGGTCTCGCCGGGGAAGCCGAGGCCGGTGGGGCTGCCGATGCCGAAGCGGCGGAGGTAGCCGTCGAGGATCCGGTTGGACTCGGCCTGGTCCTTGCCGAGCTGGCCGGTGGCGAGGATGGTGCCGATGTTGCTGGACTTGGCGAGGACGCCGTTGAGCGTCAGGTACCAGGTCTTGTGGTCGATGTCGTCCTTGAAGAGCCGGTCGCCGCGGTGGAGCCGGTTGGGGACGGTGACGTGGGTGTCGGGGGTGGCCTTGCCCTCCTCCAGGACGGCGGCCATGGACATGACCTTGCTGGTGGAGCCGGGCTCGTAGGCGTCCTGGAGGGAGGCGTTGCCCATGTCGGCGGCGTCGGCGGCGGAGAGGTCGTTGGGGTCGAAGCCGGGGGCGTTGGCCATGGCGAGGACCTCGCCGGTGCGGGTGTCCTGGACGATGACGTAGCCGCGGTCGGCCCTGGACTTCTCGACCTGTTCGCTGATGGCCTGCTGGGCGGCCCACTGGATGTCCCGGTCGATGGTGAGCTCGATGTCGGAGCCGGGGACGGCGGGGGTGCCCTGGGAGCCGGCGGTGGGGACCTGCCGGCCGCCGGAGGCGGTGAAGCGGATCTTCCCGTCCCGGCCGGCGAGTTCGGGGTCGAGCATGGACTCCACGCCGCCGGCGCCGCGGCCCTCGGCGTTGACGTAGCCCAGTATCCCGGCGCCGAGTCCGCCGTTGGGGTAGACCCGCTTGGTGCTGGGCTCGCTGAGGACGCCGCCGAGCAGGTTGACGCCGGTGCCGCCGGTGGCCTGGGCCTTCTGCGCGTAGACCTTCTTCAGGTCCTTGATCTGGTTCCAGACCTGGGGGGTCTGCTTGCGGGCGAGCAGGGTGTAGCGGGACTTGGGGGTACGGAGCTTCTCGGCCAGGTCCGCGGGTTCCCGGCCCAGGATCGGGGCGAGGAGGGCGGCCGCCTGTTCGGGCGCGTCGCGGACCTTGGACTCCTCGGGGGTGAAGAGCTTCGGGTCGGCGGTGATGTCGTAGGCGTCGACGCTGGTGGCGAGGGCGATGCCGTTGCGGTCGGTGATCTCGCCGCGCTCGGCGGAGAGCGTGTACTCCTGGAAGCGGTACTTGTCGGCCTTGGCCGCGTACGCGCTGGCGTCGACGGCCTGGACCTGGAGCAGCCGCACCACGAAGACCAGCATGACGAGGGTGAGGCCGAGGGAGATCAGGCGCAGCCGGGGCCGGGGGCTGCCGAGCGTGATGGTGCGGGGCCTGCGGGCGGGCGGCCGGGGCGCGGGGCGGCGGGCGGCCGGGCGGGCGGCGGGCCGGGGGGTGCGGCCGCCGGCACCTGCCCGGGCGCCGGATCCCGCCGGTGCGGCGGGCCGGGGGCGGGCCGGGCGGGCGGGTCCGGGGACGCGGCGGCGCGGGGGCTCCTTCGAGGGCACTGCTCGGTCACCTGCCGGAGGTCGTGGGAGCGGTCTGGGTGGTTCCGGTGGCGGTCGGCTTCGGGGCGCGGGACGGCGTGCGGGAGGGCTTGGGGGACGGCTTGGGCGAGGCGGCGACGGTGGGCTCGCCGAGGACCTTGCCGTCGGGGCCGAGGAAGGCGGGGCTGCCGCCGGGGACCATGCCGAGCTCGCGGGCGCGGCGCTCCAGGGCGTCGGGGGCGGCGTTGGCGTCGACGTCGCGCTGGAGGGCCTGTTCCTCGTCGGTGAGCTCGGTGGTGCGGTCCTTGAGCTCGCGCAGCTCGAAGGAGCCCTGGTTGAGGGCGGAGTTCAGCAGCAGCAGCGTGATGAGGCCGCCGCCGAGGAGGAGGACGACGAGCAGGACGAAGGGGGTGCGGGCGGCCGTGCTGGGTCCGGACGGCATCAGCCGTCCGAGCCGCGCGGCCCGGCCTTTGAGCGGCCCCCTCGCCGTGCTCACAGCACGTCCTCCCGGATGCGCTCGACGCCCCGGAGCCGGGCGGGGGCGGCCCGGCGGTTCTCGGCCACCTCCTCCTCGGTGGGGAGTTCGGCGCCGCGCGTGAGGAGCTTGAGGCGGGGCTGGTACTTCTCGGGGACGACCGGGAGGCCGGGCGGGGCGGTGGTGGCCGCGCCCGCCGCGAAGACCTGTTTCACCAGCCGGTCCTCCAGGGAGTGGTACGAGAGGACGGCGACGCGGCCGCCGACGGCGAGGGCCTTCACGGCGGCCGGGATGGCCCGTTCCAGGACGCTCAGCTCGCCGTTGACCTCGATGCGCAGGGCCTGGAAGGTGCGCTTGGCGGGGTTGCCGCCGGTGCGCTTGGCCGCCTGCGGGAGGGCGTCGCGGATGAGTTCGACGAGCCGGGCGCTGTTGGTGAAGGGCTCCTTGTCGCGCTCGCGGACGACGGCGGAGACGATCCGCTTGGCCTGCTTCTCCTCGCCGTACGCGCGCAGGATGCGGACGAGTTCGCCGGCCGGGTAGGTGTTGAGGACCTCGGCGGCGCTCATGCCGGTCGTCTGGTCCATGCGCATGTCGAGCGGGGCGTCCTGCGCGTAGGCGAAGCCGCGGTCGGCCTCGTCGAGCTGCATGGAGGAGACGCCGAGGTCGAAGAGGACGCCGTCGGCCTTGTCGATGCCGAGCCGGTCGAGGACCTCGGGCAGTTCGTCGTAGACCGCGTGGACGAGGGTGGCGCGGTCCCCGTAGGGGGCGAGCCGCTCGCCGGAGAGGCGCAGGGCCTCCTTGTCGCGGTCGAGGGCGACGAGCCGGGCCTCGGGGAAGGCGCGGAGCAGGGCCTCGCTGTGTCCGCCGAGGCCCAGGGTGCAGTCGACGACGACCGCACCGGGGTTCTGGAGGGCAGGGGCCAACATGTCCAGGCACCGCTGGAGCATCACCGGGACGTGTCGGTCGTTGCTCAACGCACCCTCTCAGAACGGACGCGGGGGTACGGGGGCCGGGCTCCCGACCGCTCTGGGGTCGACACGCGGTCGACACGCGGTCGTCGGGCGCCCGGAGGGGCGCGTCGGCCGACCGGCGAGCGGGAGGGGCGAGCCGTGGGTACCGCCGCGCACACGGGGGAGAAACCGCCGCGAATCGCTCGATTGTCTCCATGGACTCCGCGTCACTCTAGTCCACGGACGGGGCCGGTCAATCAACCGGCTGGCGCGCCGCGCGGCGCCGCACACGGGCGCGGACATTCCGGGCGCTTCACCCGATCGGCGGCACCGGGCACCCGGGCACCGCGGGCGATCGACCCTGTGGAGAATGGTTCCGGCACCGGGCCGAGCACAACTTCCGCCACCACGTAAGACGACAAACACCGGCATTTCGCCCGCAGTTGTCCACAGGCGAGTGACACGGCCCGGCAATCCCAACAAGAATGCTCGGGTGACACCCCCCGTACATCCCACCGGGGGCAGGTGTCCGTGTTCCTGCAAGGCCGAGGAGGGCCGGGGTGACGACCTATGACGACCGAGCGAGCCTCACAGATCTGACCACCACCGCGGAGCGGGTCCGCGGTTCGGTGGAGAGCGTGATCGAGGGCAAGCCCGAGGTCGTACGTCTCGCGCTGACGGTGCTGCTCGCCGAGGGGCATCTCCTCATCGAGGACGTACCCGGTGTCGGCAAGACCATGCTCGCCAAGACGCTCGCGCGGTCCATCGACTGCTCGGTGCGCCGCATCCAGTTCACGCCCGACCTGCTGCCGTCGGATGTCACCGGCGTGTCGATCTTCGACCAGCAGCGGCGGGAGTTCGAGTTCAAGCCGGGCGCGATCTTCGCCCAGATCGTCATCGGCGACGAGATCAACCGGGCCTCGCCCAAGACGCAGTCCGCGCTCCTGGAGTCCATGGAGGAGCGCCAGGTCACGATCGACGGGCACACCTACGAGCTGCCCAGCCCGTTCATGGTCGTGGCCACCCAGAACCCGGTCGAGATGGAGGGCACCTACCCGCTGCCCGAGGCCCAGCGCGACCGCTTCATGGCCCGCGTCTCCATCGGGTACCCGAGCGCCGAGGCCGAGTTCCAGATGCTCGACGTGCACGGGGCGGTCAACCCGCTGGACGACCTCCAGCCGGTCGCCCACGCCCACGAGATCCTCAAGCTGATCGAGGCGGTCCGCTCGGTGCACGTCGCCGACGCCGTCCGGCGGTACGCGGTCGACGTCGTCGCCGCCACCCGCAACCACCCCGACCTGCGGCTGGGCGCGTCCCCGCGCGCCACGCTCCACCTGCTGCGGGCCGCCCGCGCCTCCGCCGCCCTCGCCGGGCGCGAGTACGTGCTGCCCGACGACCTCCAGGCGCTGGCCGTGCCGGTGCTCGCGCACCGGCTGCTGCCCACCGCGCAGGCCCAGCTCAACCGGCGCAACGCCGAGCAGGTCGTCCTCGACATCCTCCAGCGCACGCCCGTCCCGTCCGCGGCCCCGCCCGCCGGCCCGCCCTACGGCCGGCAGCCCGGGGGCCGGCAGCTGTGATGGCGACCCCCGCCGCACCCGAGGGGCCGCGGGCCGACGACCGCGCCGGCCCCCGGGCGGAGGACGGACGGGGCGGCCTGCGGGCCGCCCTCGGCGGTCTCACCACCCGCGGCCGGTCCTTCCTGGCCGCCGGGGCGGCCGCCGCCGTCTGCGCCTACGTGCTCGGCCAGGCCGACCTGCTCCGGGTCGGCCTGCTGCTCGCCGCCCTGCCGCTGATCTGCGCCTTCGTCCTGCACCGCACCCGCTACCGGGTCGCCACCTCCCGCCGGCTCACCCCGCAGCGGGTGGAGGCGGGCACCGAGGCCCGGGTCCAGCTCCGGATGGAGAACGTCTCCAAGCTCCCCACCGGGCTGCTCATGCTCCAGGACCACGTGCCGTACATGCTGGGACCCCGCCCCCGCTTCGTCCTCGACCGGGTCGAGGCCGGCGGCCGGCGCGAGGTCTCCTACCGGGTCCGCTCCGACCTGCGCGGCCGCTTCCCGCTCGGGCCGCTCCAGCTCCGGCTGAGCGACCCCTTCGGCATGTGCGAGCTCACCCGCTCCTTCCACGCGTACGACACCCTGACCGTCGTCCCGCGCACCACGGCGCTGCCGCCGGTCGGCCTCGGCGGCGAGGCGGCCGGATACGGAGAGGGCAGGCAGCGCACGCTGGCCCTCGCCGGCGACGACGACGTCATCCCGCGCGCCTACCGGCACGGCGACGACCTGCGCCGGGTCCACTGGCGCTCCACCGCCCGGTACGGCGAGCTGATGGTCCGCCGCGAGGAGCAGCCGCAGCGCTCCCACTGCACGGTCCTCCTCGACACCCGCCGGGTCGGCTACCAGGGCTCCGGCCCCGACTCGGCCTTCGAGTGGGCCGTCTCCGGCGCCGCCTCCGTCCTCACCCACATGCTGGAGCGCGGCTACGCGGTCCGGCTGCTCACCGACACCGGCTCCTCGGTCCCCGGCGAGGGCTCCGACGGCTACGCCGGCACGTCCGGCGCGGACTCCGTGGAGACGGCCGGACTGATGATGGACACCCTCGCGATCGTCGACCACTCCGACGGCGCCGGGCTCTCCCGCGCCTCGGACGTGCTGCGCACCGGGAGCGACGGGCTGCTCGTCGCCTTCCTCGGCGACCTCGACGAGGAGCAGGGAGCCCTGGCCGGCCGGATGCGCGGCCGGGCCGGACAGGCCGTCGCCTTCGTCCTGGACTCCGGCGGCTGGCTCACCGGCGGCGCCGTGGCCGGGGCCGTCGAGGCCCGGGTCCGGCAGTTGCGCGAGGCCGGCTGGACCGTCGTCTCCGTCCCGCCCGGGGCCCGGATGGCCGACGTCTGGCAGCAGGCCGCCGGGGCGCTGCGGGACTCCGCCGCCGCAGACAGCTACGGAGGATGGGCATGAGCGGGCGCACCCGCCTGACACTGGCCGCCTGGGCGGCCTCCCTGATGGCCGCCGGGGCGCTGCTGCCGCTGGTCCAGCCGGCCACCTGGATCTTCACCGCCGCCTTCCTGCTCGCCCTCCAGAGCGCCACCGGCCTGCTGTGCCGGCGGGTGCCGCTGGCCCGGCCGCTGACGGTCGGCGCGCAGCTGCTGGTCGGCGTCCTCGCGCTGACCGTGGTCTTCGCCCGGGAGCAGGCCCTCCTGGGCTTCCTGCCGGGGCCGCTCGCGATCCAGCGGATCGCCGAGCTGTTCCGGCTCGGAGCCGAGGACGTCGGCACCTACGCGATCCCCGCCCCGGACACCGACGGCATCCGGCTCATGCTGGTCGCCGGCGTGCTGGCGATCGGGCTGCTGGTGGACGTCCTGGCGGTCACCTTCCGCCGCGCCGCCCCGGCCGGTCTGCCCCTGCTCGCGCTGTACTCGGTGGCCGCCGGGCTCTCCGGGGGCGGCGCCGGGCGGCTCTGGTTCGTGCTCGCCGCCACCGGCTACCTCCTGCTGCTGCTCGCCGAGGGCCGCGACCGGCTCTCGGCCTGGGGCCGGGTCTTCGGCGGCGCCCAGCGCACCGGCCGGTCCGGCGCGCCCGTGGGCACCGGCGGGTCGGCCTTCGCGCCGGTCCGCACCGGCCGCCGGATCGGCGCCGTCGCCATGGGCACCGCCCTGGTGGTGCCGCTGGTCCTGCCCGGCTTCTCCGGCGGGCTGCTCGGCAACGGCGGCGGCTCGGGTCCCGGCGAGGGCGGCGGGAGCGGCGGCACCATCGCGGCCGTGAACCCGCTGGTCTCCCTCCAGGACAACCTGCGCCAGCCGGAGGACTTCGAGGTCCTGCGCTACCGGACCAACGCCCAGGACAACAGCGGGCTGTATCTGCGGCTGGTCTCCCTCGACCAGTTCGACGGCACCTCGTGGAAGTCCTCGGTGCGCCCGATCGAGGCCGTGCCGAAGGTGCTGCCCTGGCCCGACGGCCTCGCGCAGTCCGTCAGCACCTCCGAGGTGACCAGCAACTTCGTCGCCTCGGAGGGGTACGACCAGAAGTGGCTGCCGATGCCGTTCCCGGCCGCCCGGGTCGACATCGAGGGCCGCTGGCGGTTCGAGCCGGCCGGCCGGATGCTCGTCGGCGACGACAAGCAGACCACCAAGGGCGTCCGCTACCAGGTGACCAGCCTCGACGTGCAGCCCACGCGCGAGCAGCTCGCCGAGGCGGGCCCGGTGCCGGAGCAGCTGCGCCGCGAGTACACCAAGGTGCCGGGGAGTCTTCCCGCCGACGTGCGGGCGACGGCCCTGGAGGTCACCAAGGACGCGTCCAACGACTACGAGCGGGCGGTCCTGCTCCAGGACTGGTTCGCCGAGGACGGCGGCTTCCGGTACGACGTCGACGTGACGTCCGGGACGGGCACGCAGGCGATCTCCCGCTTCCTGAAGGACAAGGAGGGGTTCTGCATCCACTTCTCCTTCTCGATGGCGGCGATGGCCCGCACGCTGGGCATCCCGGCGCGGGTCGCGGTCGGCTTCATGCCGGGCACCAACCAGTCCGACGGCTCGGTGTCGGTCGGCATCCGTGACGCGCACGCCTGGCCGGAGCTGTACTTCGAGGGCGCGGGCTGGACCCGTTTCGAGCCGACGCCGTCGCGCGGCTCCACCCCGGCGTACACCCGTCAGGTGCCCCCGACCGGTGGTCCGACGGGTCCGGCACAGCCCTCGCAGTCGGCCTCCGCGCAGCCCTCGGCGGCGCCGAGCGCCTCGGAGAGCTGCCCGCCGGAGATGCGGCGCCTCGGCGAGTGCGGGCAGACCCCGGCGGCGGCGGACGATGCGTCCTCCGGTGGCGGTACGGACCTGCTGAAGGTGGCGGGTTGGACCCTCGCGGCCCTGCTGGTGCTGGCCCTCCCCTTCGTCCCGCTGCTGTGGCGGACCCGGGTCCGCGCCCGCCGGCTCGCCCCGTCGTCCGGGCCGCTGGCCGTGTGGCGGGAGATCGGCGACACGGCCTGGGACTACGGCCTCGAACCCGACGACGCGCAGACGCCGCGGCGGACGGCCGAGCGGATCGTCCGGGCGGGCGAGCTGTCCGGTGCGGCGGCGGAGTCGGTGCGGCGGGTGGCACGAGCGGTGGAGGAGGCTCTGTACGCGCCGTCACCGCGGGCGGCGCCGGGCCTGGGAGAGGACGCGGAGCGTATACGGGCCGGATTCCACGCCCAAGCCAAGCGCGGCGCCCGTCTCCGCGCCCTCCTCGCCCCCCGCTCAGCAGCCCGCCTCCACTGGTCCGCCTCCACCCACTGGACCACCCTAAAATCCCAAACGCCCCCCCGCTTCCGCCGCCGCAACCACTGACCCGGGGCGCCCAGCGCGGGCGGCCGGCGCCTCGGACGGCTGCACCCCCGTGCGGGCCCGCGCCCGTGCCGCACCCACCCCCGTGCGGGCCCGCGCCCGCAGGTCGGCGCCCTCCGCTGCACCCCCGTGCGGGCCCGCGCCTGCGGGACGGCGCCCTTCCCCTGCACCCCCGTGTGGGCATGCGTCCCGCTAGGGGCGGGACGGGTGGGCACACGGGACGGCGCCCCCTGCCGGGCCAAGGCTTCCCGCGCCTGAACCCGCACCCCTAGCGCGGTGCACAAGTGGTGCGGGTCAGGAACGTGTGCGGAGGCACCCGCGAAGGGTGCCGTTCCGTTGTGCCCACCCGTTCCGCCCCAGCGGAACGATTGCCCACAACGAAACGGTGCGGCGGCGGGTCCAGGCGCGGGGGTGGGCACCGCACCAGCGGAACGTATGCCCACAACGGAGCGGCGGCGCGGCTGCCCGCAGCGAAACGGCGGCGGCCGCGCGGGCTCGGGCGCGGGGGTGGGCACCGCGCCAGCGGGACGATTGCCCGCAACGGAGCGGCAGCGGGGCGCGGCAGTCCACAAGGGCGCGGCGGAGCGGGGGGCGGCACCGCCCTGGGGCGTGACTGGCCGCAATGAAACGGCGGGTTCGGGTATGACTGCGCCCCGCCGGGGCTCGGGGCCGGCGGGGCGGGGTCACGGGGGTGCGGGGTCTCCGCTCAGGGGGGCGTCAGTGGCCGCCGCCCTGCTGCTCGTCGCGGCGTCGC
Source organism: Streptomyces sp. NPDC059201 (assembly GCF_042754585.1). Classification (NCBI taxonomy): domain Bacteria; kingdom Bacillati; phylum Actinomycetota; class Actinomycetes; order Kitasatosporales; family Streptomycetaceae; genus Streptomyces; species Streptomyces sp. NPDC059201. The sequence goes on along the minus strand of NZ_JBHZBB010000002.1, from coordinate 746,090 downwards.
TGCCACCGCGCCTCGATCCGGTCCATCATGGAGCGTCGCGCCCGGGCCTGACGGCCACCTGCCGCCGTCCCACCCCTCGCCTGCTGCGGCTGCTCGCCCGGCTTCGGCGCCTTGCGCCAACCGGTGACCGCCAGGACCGCGCAGCCCAGCATGACGAGGAATCCCACCACGCTGATCCAGATCTGCTGTGCGACCATTCCGGCCATGAGGAGCGCGATACCCACCAGGAAGCCGGCGACTGCCTGATACACCCGTCGCCGGGTGTACGTGCGCAGCCCGCTTCCCTCGAGCGCTGTCGCGAACTTGGGGTCTTCGGCGTACAGCGCTCGCTCCATCTGCTCGAGCATTCGCTGCTCGTGCTCCGAGAGCGGCACGGAGTCCTCCTAGTCGTCGGTCGCGGGGGCGACCGGTTTGCGGCCCTTTCAGGATAGGCAGGGAATCGCCCCCGTGAAACCCGCCCTCAATGCCGATCTGCCAGTCCGGGCCGCCACGCGGTTCGGTTGGTGAGGCGTTGATTCCCCAGCCGTCCGCCCGTCATGCCGGATGGTTTCCCTCGATCATACGGCGCGAAGCCGCATATGGGGCGGCCTGTGGCAGAGCCGGGCCCGCACCACCGAACGGGTGGCGCGGCCCCGGAGTTCCACCGGATCAGGCGGGCTTCTCGGCGAGCACGTGGAGCTGGGTGGCGACGGCGTGGAACGCGGCCAGTTCGGCGGCGGCCGCCTCCAGCTTCAGGAGCGCCTCGGCGGCACCGGGCTCGGTGTCGACGAGCACGCCGGGCACGAGGTCGGCGAAGATCCGCACGCCGTGGACGGCGCTCACGGAGAGGCCCGCCTCCTCGGCCAGTCCGGTGAGCTGTTCGGCGGTGAAGCGCCGGGGCACGGGGTCGCCGGCGCCCCAGCGCCCGTCGGGGTCGGTGAGCGCGGTACGGGCCTCGGTGAAGTGTCCGGCGAGGGCGCGGGCGAGGACCGCGCCGCCGAGCCCGGCCCCGAGGAGGCTGAGCGCGCCGCCGGAGCGGAGCGCGGCCACCGTGTTCCGTACCCCTTCGGCCGGGTCGTCCACGTACTCCAGCACGCCGTGGCAGAGCACCGCGTCGTAGGCGCCGCGCTCGACCACGTCGAAGAGGCCGCGGACGTCGCCCTGGACGCCGGTCACCAGGTCGGCGACCCCGGCCTCGGCGGCGCGGCGCTCCAGCGCGAAGAGCGCGTTGGGGCTGGGGTCGACGACGGTGACGCGGTGGCCGAGGCGGGCCACCGGCACCGCGAAGTTGCCGGAGCCGCCACCGGTGTCGAGCACGTCCAGGGCGGGCTTCCCGGTGCTCCCGACCCGGCGGTCGAGGGCGTCTTTGAGGACGTCCCAGACGACGGCGGTACGCAGGGAGGCGCGCGACGGTCGGGACGACGCCTCACGGCCGAAGACAGAGGAAGGGTCCGGCACGGCTCTTGACTCCTCGGTGACGGGTACGGACGTCCCCACCCTATGGCCTCGGGGCCGCCGGGCGGATCAACCGGCGACCCCATCCGCCGGGGGCTGTCGGGGCAGCACCGGCTGGAGCACGAGCAGCCGCTCGACCAGGCGCAGGAAGTGGGCGGCGTCCCTGACCAGGTCGTCGGCCTCGCGCGGGGTCGCGGCGGCGGCGACCCCGGCCTCGGCGAGGGCCCGGCGCGGGGCCCCGGCGGCGAAGAGGGCGCTCCACTCGGTGAGCTCGGGCGCGAGCTGCGGCAGCAGCTCCCAGGCGCTCCTTATGGCCTGGCGCCGGCGGGTGCGGGGGACGGGGCGGGCGCGGGCGGCGAGGACGGCGGCCGCGGCGCGCAGGGCGGCGAGGTGCGCGGTGGCGTACCTCTCGTGGGGGCGGTCGAGGGCGGCGGCCTCGTCGAGCCCGGCGCGGGCCTTGGCGAGCAGGTCGAGGGCGGCGGGCGGGGCGCTGTTCCTGCGGGACACGGGGTGGACGTCGGCTGCTGCGAAAGGACTGGCCATAACGAGCCTCCTGTCGTCGGGTGACGGCCTTGTCGCCGTCTGTGTCCATCGTGAAGGCACCCACTGACAATCGCTCTGACCTGGGCTTTTGCCAGTAAGGCGACGCGCTAGTAACTTTTGGACTGACCAGTCAGTTCAAAAATGGGGAAGCGGGGGGTGGATCCGTGGGATCCGACGACCTGACCGCACGGCCGTCTCCGGACGGTGCGGGGCTCGTGGTCGAGGGGCTGGGGCTCAAGGGCCCCCGCGGCTGGGCCTTCCGGGAGGTGTCCTTCCGCGCCGGGGCCGGGTCCCTGGTGGCGCTCGAAGGCCCGTCCGGCACCGGCCGCACGTGCCTGCTGCTCGCGCTCACCGGGCGGATGCGGACCAAGGAGGGCCACGCCGAGGTCGGCGGGCTGCCGCTGCCGCGCCGGATGGCCGCGGTGCGCCGGATCGCCGCGCTCGGCCACGTGCCCGGCGTGAGCGAGCTCGACCCGTCCCTGACGGTGGCCGAGCACCTGCGCGAGCGGGCGCTGCTCCAGCGCCGCTTCGACGGCTCGTTCCGCGCCCTGTTCCGCCGCCCCGGCACCCGGGCCGCCGAGGCCCGGGCCCGGATCGGCGAGGCCCTGGCGGCCGCCGGGCTGGACCTGGCCGCCCTGCCGAAGGGCGAGCGGACCTCCGTACGGGATCTGGAGCGCCTGGAGGCGCTGCGGCTGTCGATCGCGCTGGCCCTGATCGGCCGGCCCCGGCTGCTCGGCGTGGACGACACGGACCTGAAGCTGTCGGACGCCGACCGCGCCGAGGCATGGGCGCTGCTGCGCGCGGTGGCCGACACCGGCACGACCGTCCTCGCCGTATGCAGCGAGGCCCCGGCCGGAGCCCTGCGGATCACCACGGTCGGCACGCCCGCGCAGGACACGGAGGCGGACGCCGACACGGACGCCGAAGACGACATCACCGAGGAGGGGGCGGACGATGCGCTCGCCGAAACTGGCCGCGCTTGAGCTGAAGCGCTTCGGCAGGGGAAAGCTGCCGCGCGCCGCGCTCGTCGCGGTCCTGCTGCTGCCGCTGCTGTACGGCGCCCTGTACCTGTACTCGTTCTGGGACCCGTACAGCAAGCTCGACCGGCTGCCCGTGGCCCTCATCAACGAGGACCGCGGCGCCACCGCCGACGGCAAGCCGGTCACCGCGGGCGAGGACCTCACCGAGGGGCTGCTGGAGAGCAGGACCTTCGAGTGGCACCAGGTCAGCGACGCCGAGGCGCGCAAGGGCGTCGAGGACGGCACGTACTACCTGTCCCTGACCGTGCCCGGCGACTTCAGCCGGCGGATCGCGTCCAGCTCCGGGGACTCCCCCGAGACCGGCGCGCTGAAGGTCCGTACGAACGACTCCAACAACTACATCGTCGGCCAGATCTCGCGGACGGTCTTCTCCGAGGTGCGCACCGCCGCCTCCACCAAGTCCTCCCGGACCTTCCTCGACAAGATCTTCATCTCCTTCTCCGACATCCACGAGGCCACCGCCGAGGCGGCCAAGGGCGCCGCCGACCTGAAGAAGGGCGTGGACAAGGCCAAGAAGGGATCCAAAAACCTCTCCGACGGCCTGACCGACGCCAAGGCCGGCAGCAGCGACCTGGCCTCTGGACTCAAGAGACTGGATAAAGGATCCAAGGACGTCCAGACCGGTACGCGCAAGGTCGCGAACGGCACCCAGGCGCTCGCCGACAAGGTGAACGGCACCGCGGACAAGGTCCGCCCGTACCTGGCGAACAACGGCACCTCGATCCGCGACACCGCCAAGCTGGTCTCCGACTCGGCCACCGCCGCCCGCAACGACCTGGAGGACCTGGTCCGCCGCGCCCCGCTGCTGCGCACCGCCGCCCACAAGGCGGACGACACGCTCGGCCGGCTGCACCGCGAGTCCTGCGAGAAGCCCGCCGCCACCCCCTCGGCCCCGCCGGCCGAGCTGCCGGAGGGCGTCACCCTCCCCGAGGGCGTCACGCTTCCCCCGGGCGTCACGGTCCCCGACTCCAAGGAGGTGTGCGCGGCCCTGAAGGAGGCGTCGACCACCGCCGGGGACGTGGCGACCATCGCGGACGACGTGCACACGCTGACCAAGGACAGCAAGGGCGACCTGAAGACGCTGGACGCGCGCCTGAAGAAGCTGAAGAAGGAGGCCGACGAGCTGGCCGCCCGCGCCCCGCACCTGGACGAGGACGTCGAGGGCGCCATCCGGAAGATCAACGAGCTCAACAAGGGCGCGCAGAAGGTCGCCGACGGCGCCGAGCAGCTGCACACCGGCGTCACCGGCGCCCGCGCGGGCTCGGTCAGCCTGGACAGCGGCGTCGGCAAGCTGAAGAAGGGCGCCGGCGATCTCGACGGCGGTCTGTTCAAGCTGGCCGACGGCTCCGGCTCACTCGCGACCGGTCTCAAGGACGGCGTCGACCAGATCCCGGACTACGACAAGGACGAGCGCGACCGGCGTACCGAGGTCATGGCCGACCCGGTGCAGCTCGCCGCCCAGTCGCTGCACAAGGCGCCGAACTACGGCACGGGCTTCGCCCCGTACTTCATCCCGCTCTCCCTCTGGGTCGGCGCGATGGTCGCGTACATGATCATCCAGCCGATGAACCGGCGGGCCCTCGCCGCGGGCGCCTCCGCCTGGCGGATCGCGCTGGCGGGCTGGTTCCCGGTGGCGGCGATCGGCGTCCTCCAGGTCGGCGCGCTCCTGTCCGTCCTGCACTGGGGGCTCGGCCTGGAGATGGCCAGGGCGGCCGGCACGGTCGGCTTCCTCGCCCTGGTGACCTGCTGCTTCGCCGCGATCATCCAGTGGCTCAACGCCCGCTTCGGCGCGGCCGGCCGGATCCTGGTGCTCGCGCTGCTCATGGTCCAGCTGACCTCGGCGGGCGGCACCTACCCGGTGCAGACCAGTCCGGGCTTCTTCAACGCCGTCCACCCCTTCCTGCCGATGACCCACGTGGTCGAGGCGCTGCGCCGGCTCATCACCGGCGGCGGCCTCGCCCCGGTCTGGGAGGCCGTCGCCGTCCTGACCGCCTTCACCCTGGGCGCGCTCGCCCTGACCGCGGTCACCGCACGGCGCAAGCAGGTGTGGACACTGGACCGGCTCCACCCCGAACTGTCCCTGTGACCCGCACCGCCTCTGTGAGAATCGACCCCATGGACAGCAGCAGCACCCGCCGCCGGGCCACCCGCGCCAAGCTCTACGAGGCGGCCGTCACCCTCATAGCCGAGCAGGGCTTCTCGGCCACGACGGTCGACGAGATCGCCGAGCGGGCCGGGGTGGCCAAGGGCACGGTCTACTACAACTTCAAGAGCAAGACCGAGCTCTTCGAGGAGCTGCTGCGCCACGGCGTCTCCCTCCTCACCGCCTCCCTGCGGACGGCGGCCGAGGAGACGGCGGCGTCAGGCGGCAGCCGGGTCGCCGCGCTGGACGCGATGATCCGCGCGGGCCTCGTCTTCATCGACCGCTACCCCGCCTTCACCCAGCTGTACGTGGCCGAGCTCTGGCGCACCAACCGCGCGTGGAACTCCACGCTCCTGGTGGTCCGCCAGGAAGCGGTCGCCGTCGTCGAGGGCGTCCTGCGCGAGGGCGTCGAGGCGGGCGAACTGAGCGAGGAGATCGACGTCCAGCTGACGGCGGCGGCCCTGGTCGGCATGGTCCTGGTGGCCGCCCTGGACTGGAAGGCGTTCCAGAGCGAACGCTCCCTCGACGACGTGCACGCGGCGCTGTCGCTGCTGCTGCACGGGCGGGTGGGCGGGGGCTGCTGAGTCGGATCTTGGATCTTGGATCCAAGATCCTGGACATTGGATCCGGGATCCTGGATCCAAACTCCCCGATCCAATGTCCTGGATCCAATGTCCGAGATCCTGGATCCAAGATTTCGGATCCAGGATCTCGGATGTTGGATCCGAACGAACGAGAAGCGCCGGTCCCGCGAAGCTCGATCCCCCCCGAGCCACGCCGGACCGGCGCTTCCTTCGTACACCCCCGTGCACGTCCCCCGTGCCGGCAGGCGCGCGGCCCCGTTCCGCCGCCCCGTGTCGGCGGTCCGGAGCCGCGCCCCTTCCGTGGGCTCCACTCTCTCCTCCGGGCGGCCCTTCCCCCATCCGCGCGCGTACTCATCTCCGCGTCTAGGTACGGATACTCAGTCGGCGGTCGGCGGGTCGGCGTCCTGGTGACGGGCGGGCGCGGTCTCGTTACGATCGCGAGCGTGTCCGTACTCCCCCTGGTCTTCACCAGCGGCTGGGCGAGCGGGATCAACGCCTACGCCGTGGTCCTGCTCCTCGGCCTCTTCGGCGCGACCGGGCTCACCGACGAGGTGCCCGAGGCGCTCCAGCGCACGGACGTCCTGATCGTGGCCGGCGTGCTGTTCCTGTGCGAGGCGGTCGCGGACAAGATCCCGTACGTGGACAACCTGTGGGACTCCGTCCACACAGTGATCCGGCCGGTCGCCGGCGCCGTCGTGGCGGCCCTGCTCGCCGGTGAGAGCGGTTCGCTGCCGGAGCTCGCCGCCGGCGCGGTCGGCGGTTCGACGGCGCTGATGAGCCATCTGGTCAAGGCGGGGACCCGGATGGCGGTGAACACATCGCCCGAGCCGTTCTCCAACATCGCGCTGAGCACGGGCGAGGACCTCGCGGTCGCCGGGGTCATCACTTTCGCGATGTTCAACCCCGTCGCGGCCGCGGTGATCGCCGCCGTGCTGCTGGCGCTCGGCGTGTGGCTGCTGGTCTTCCTGGCCGCCCGGATCCGGCGCTTCCTGCGCCGCCGGGCCCAGCGCCGCGAGGAGCGCAGACTGGCGGCGGCCGAGGGCGGCCCACCTGCGGACCGCTCTGTCGGTGGGGGCCGATAGGGTCCCTGACATGGGACGGATTGTGGTGATCGGCGCGGGTCTCGGCGCCATGGCGGCGGCGGCACGGCTCGCGGTCGCCGGGCACACGGTGACGGTGTACGAGCGGACGTCGACGTACGGCGGCGCGGTGGGCCGCTTCGAGCGGGACGGCTTCGCCTTCGACACGGGCCCCGGGCTGCTGCACCTGCCGGCGGTCTACCGCGATCTGTTCGTGAAGACGGGCAAGAAGCCGCTGGAGGAGTGCGTCGGGCTGAGCCAGGTCGATCCGGCCGCCCGGCACCTCTTCGCGGACGGCACGCGCGTGGACCTGCCGAACGCCTCCCGGGCCGGCACCGTCGCCGCCCTGGACGCGGCGCTCGGCGCGGGCGCGGGCGAGCGCTGGGGGGACTTCCTGGTGCGGGCCCGCGAGGCGTGGGACCGGACCCGCCGCCCGCTCCTGGAGGAGCCGCAGCCCGCCGACCCGAAGGCCCTGGCCCGCGAGCCGTACCCGGCGCTCAAGGCCGGGCTGCTGCGCCGCCCGACGCGGACGCTCGCCCAGGTCGGCGAGCGGGAGCTGCGGGACCCCCGGCTGATCGCGCTCCTGGACTCCTACGCGCAGGCGTACGGCTTCCCGGCGCCGGGCGCCCCGGCGTCCGCCGCCGTCCTGCCGTACATGGAACAGACCTTCGGCAGCTGGTACGTGGCCGGCGGCATCCGGGCGCTCGCCGACGCGGTGTACGAGCGCTGCCGGGAGCGGCGGGTGGAGTTCGTCTTCGACGCACCCGTCGACGAGGTGCTGACCGAAGGCGGCCGGGCCGTCGGCGTTCGGCTGGAGTCCGGCGCGTCGGTGAAGGCGGACCACGTGGTCGCGGGCGCGCCCGTGCCCGCGCTCTACGGCGAGCAGACCGTCCCCTGGGAGCGCGGCGACGAGTGGCCTGCCTTCCAGCGGCACGGCACCGGCCGGCTGACCGTCCTGCTGGCCCTCCGCGGCGCCCGCGAGGAGGGGGCCGTGCACCGCACGGTGGTGCACAGCGACGGCGAGCGGCCGGCGGTGACGGTCCTGCGGCCCGACGATCCCGCCCTGCGGCCCGACGCGGACCACGAGGCGGTGACGGTCTCCACCATGGTCGACCTGGTGCCGGAGGAGGACCCGGCGGAGCTCGCCGAGCGGATGGTCGAGGCCGCCGCGCGCGCGGTGCCGGGCCTGGCCGAGCGGCTGCTCTGGCAGGAGGTCCGCACCCCGGAGGACGTACGGGCGGCGACGGGGACGGCCGAGGTGCCGGGCCCCGCGCTGGCGGACGCCCGTGGGGAGTGGCTCCCGGCGCCCAACCTCTCCCCCGTGCCCGGCCTCTACTTCGCGGGCGGCTGGTCGCATCCGGGCGGCGGGCTCGCCCACGCGGGCATGTCGGGCGCGCTGGTGGCCGGGCTGATCGTGGAGGGCGCGGAGTTCCGCGGCTCGCAGTGACCTGACCCGGCCGAACCGGGCCCGACCGAACCGGGCCCGACCGAACCGGGCCCGGCCGAACCGGGCCCGGCCGGGATCGGCCGAGGATCCGGACGGGGCCTCAGTAGCGGTACTGGGACTGCTCGTCGGGGTGCTGGTCGTAGCCGTACTGCCCCGGGGTGTGCGCCTGGGGGGCCTGGGGCGGCTGCTCGTCGGTGTCGCGCTGCTGCGGGACCCAGACGCCGCCGGGCGGGGTGTCGTAGCTGTACGAGGGGGCGGCGTAGGAGTCGCCGTAGTACGAGGTGTACTGCTGGCCGTCCGTGCCGGGGCCGATGTACGGGTCGGAGTAGGCGGCGTACTGCTGCGGGGCCCCGGTGGTGCCGTAGTCGTAGGCGGGCTGCTGCTGGTCGTATCCGGCGGCGGCGTAGGTGTCGTACGCGGGCGCCGCGGGCGCCTCCTGCCCGGCGGGCGGGTAGCCCCCGGTGCCGTAACCGGCGGTGTCGTACGCGCCCGTGTCGTAGGCACCGGTGTCGTAGCCGCCGTACGCGGGGGTCTGCGGGGCCTGGTCGTGCTCGCCGCCGCCGTAGACGCCGTACTGGCCGGTGTCCTCGGGCAGGGGCTGCGGCTCGTAGACGGAGGTCCGCTCGTCCCCGGCGCGCAGCTCCTCGGCCTCGGGGCCGGGCGTGTGGGCCGCGGCGGCGTCCTCGTAGGAGAGGCCGGAGACCTCCAGGGTGGGGCCCGCCTCGGGGGCCTGGCCCGCCTTGCGGCGGCGGCTGGCGCCGGGGTTGCCGCCGATCGCCCAGCCGGTGGAGAAGCCGCGCCGGAAGGAGAGAGTCACGAAGGTCTGGCCGACGGCGAAGGCGATCGCGCCGGCGATGATCACCAGCGTCGACGACAGCAGCACGCCGGCGACCACGCCGAGGAAGCCGCAGAAGGCGAGGATCCGCCAGCGCAGCCGGGCCTTGTACTGGAGGAGCACCTCGCCCAGCAGCCAGAGCGCCACCAGACCGAACGCGATGTAGAGGACCGTCGTCCACCCCATGCCCCGCAGCCCCTCTCTACGGCCACCGCCGCGGGTCGGGGCGGGTACGACCGGTCAGGACTGCTGGTGCAGTCCGAGATTCTCGTAGATCTCGAGCGTCGCGGTGGAGCTGTTGAGCGTGATGAAGTGCAGTCCCGGGACACCCTCGTCCAGCAGACGCGCGCAGAACTCCGTCGCGAACTCGATACCGATGGAGCGTACAGCGGCCGGGTCGTCCTTGACCGCGAGGATGCGTTCTTTCACGTCCGCGGGGAAGGCGGCGTTGCTGAGCTGGGGAAGCCGGTCGAGCGTCTTCACGTTCACGACGGGCATGACCTCGGGGATGATCGGGGTCTCGCAGCCCGCCTTCTCGACGCTGTCGCGGAGCCGCAGGTAGTTCTCCGGGTCGAAGAACATCTGGGTGACCGCGTAGTCGGCGCCGGCCCGGCACTTGTCGACGAAGTGGCGGATGTCGGTGTCCCAGTCGGCGGACCGGGGGTGCATCTCGGGGAAGGCGGCGACGCCCACGCAGAAGTCGCCGGACTCCTTGATGAGCCGCACCAGGTCGGCGGCGTAGCGGACGCCCTCGGGGTGCTCGATCCAGTCGCCCAGCGGGTCGCCCGGCGGGTCGCCGCGCAGCGCCAGCATGTTGCGGATGCCCGCGTCGGCGTACTGCCCGAGGACGTTGCGCAGCTCGGCGACCGAGTGGTCGACGGCGGTGAGGTGGGCGACCGGCGTGAGGGTGGTGTCCGAGGCGATCTTCTGGGTGGCCTTGACGGTGCCGCCGCGGGTGGAGCCGCCGGCTCCGTAGGTCACGGAGACGAAGCTGGGACCGACCGCCTCGACGCGGCGCATCGCGTTCCAGAGGACCTTCTCGCCCTTCGCCGTCCGGGGTGCGTAGAACTCGAAGGAGTACGACGTGCCGGAGGCGAGGATCTCGCGGACCGTGCGGGCGCGGTCCGTACGGACGGAAGCGGTTCCAAGGGCCATACGGGCAGGTTAGACGGGGTCCAGGTGAGCGCGGAAACCGCGTCCGCCTTCTGGACACCTTTTCGGACACCGGTACGGCCCCGGGGGCGCCGGAACGGCGGCGTCCCCTCGGATCCGGGCCGGATCGGCCTCGGATCCGGGTCGTACCGCACTCGGATCCGGGTCGGGGTCCGCGCTCGGGCGGACGGGCGGGTCCGGCCGTCGGTACCCGGGTGTCAGGCGTCGGCCCGCTCGCGGACGCGCTTGGCCAGCGAGGCGGCGGCCTCGGCGGGGTCGTCGGCCTCGGTGAGGGCGCGGACGACGACGATACGGCGGGCTCCGGCGTCCAGGACCTCGTCCAGGTTGGACGCGTCGATGCCGCCGATGGCGAACCAGGGGCGGTCCTGGGCGAGGCCGGCCGCGTACCGCACGAGGTCGAGGCCGGGGGCGTACCGTCCGGGCTTGGTGGGGGTGGGCCAGCAGGGGCCGGTGCAGAAGTAGTCGACGCCGGGCTCGGCGGCGGCCGCGGCCACCTCGGACTCGGCGTGGCAGGAACGGCCGATCAGCACCTCGTCGCCGAGGATCGCGCGGGCGGCGGGGACGGGCAGGTCGCCCTGGCCGAGGTGGAGGACGTCGGAGCCGAGGGCGTGGGCGACGTCGGCCCGGTCGTTCACGGCGACGAGCTTGCCGTGCCGGCGGGCGGCCTCGGCGAGGACGGCGAGGTGCTCCAGCTCCTCGCCGGCCTCCATGCCCTTGTCGCGGAGCTGCACGATGTCCACGCCGGAGGACAGGACGGCGTCGAGGAAGGCGGGCAGGTCGCCCTGGCGCTTCCGGGCGTCGGTGCACAGGTAGAGCCGGGCGTCGGCGAGCCGCTCACGAGGCGTGGGCATGGTGGTTCCCCCCGTCGGGTGGCGCCGGTGCCGCGGCGCGGGGCCGCGGCACCGGCGGTGGTGGTCCGGTGTCTCAGAGGGCGAGCGCCTGGGCGCGGCGCTTCACCTCCGTGCCGCGATTCTCGCCGAGGGCCTGCGCGGGGGTGCCGGGCAGGGTCGGGTCCGCGGTGAAGAGCCACTCCAGCATCTCCTCGTCGGAGAAGCCGTCGTCCCGCAGGAGCGTCAGGGTGCCGGCGAGGCCCTTGACGACCTTGTCCTCCTGGATGAAGGCGGCGGGCACCTGGAGGGCGTTGTTCTCCCCGCGGCGGACGGCGATCAGCTGGCCCTCCTTCACCAGCTGTCGCACCCGCGTCACCTCGACGTCGAGCATCTCCGCGATGTCGGGGAGGTAGAGCCAGGCGGGGACGAGAGCATCGATGTTTGCGTCAATCTCGGTCACGGGACAAGCCTGCCATCCGGGACCGACAGTCGGTAGTCGGACCCGTGCGACCCGCCTCCGTCCGGGGGTGCTACCGGCGCCGCCCGTGCCCCGGTGCTGCCCGTGCTGCCGGTGCTACCGGACCGCCGACTTCAGCGGGACGGTCGGGTCGGCGGCGCGGTCGGGGTCGAGGGGCGTGCCGGCCTCGATGAGCTTGCGCCCCTGGGCGAGGTCGCGGGGGCGGCCGACGGCGAGCAGCGCGACCGGCGCGCCGTCGCGCAGCCAGAGCACCGACCAGGAGGCGCCGGCCGGGTCGCCGCGCCGCACCAGCGCGTCGGCGCCCGCGTGGTGGCCCGCGTACTGGACGAAGCGGCCGAACTGCTCGGACCAGAAGTACGGGACGGGGTCGTACGGCTCCGGGGCCGCGCCGTCGGCGCCGGTGATGCCCGCGGCGACCGTGCGGGGGCCCTGGAGGGCGTTGTCCCAGTGGTGGACGAGGAGCCGCTCGTCGTAGCGGGCGGACGGGAAGGAGGCGCAGTCGCCGACGGCGTACACGTCGGGCAGGGAGGTGCGCAGCCGGTCGTCGGCGGTGACGGCGCCGCTCGGGTCGAGGGCGATGCCGGAGCCGGCGAGCCAGTCGGTGGCGGGGCGGGCGCCGATGCCGACGACGACGGCGTCGGCGGGCAGTTCGCGGCCGTCGGCGAGGACGACGGTGCCGGGCCGGACGGTGGCCACGCGCGCGTGCGTGAGGAGTTCGGCGCCGCTCTCGGCGTACCAGCCGGCCATGGCGGTGGTGACCTCGGCGGGCAGGGCTCCGGCGAGCGGGAGGGCGGCGGCCTCGACGACGGTGACGGCGCAGCCGGCCTCGCGGGCGGCGGTGGCGAACTCGGCGCCGATCCAGCCGGCGCCGACCACGACGACGCTTCCGCGGCCGGCCAGGACGGGGCCGAGGCGGACGGCGTCGTCGAGGGTGCGCAGCAGGTGGACGCCGGGGACGCCGTCGCTGCCGGGGAGGGTGAGCGGGTGGGCGCCGGTGGCGAGGACGAGGGTGTCGTACGGGACGGGGCCCGCCTCGGTGTCGAGCTCGTGGTCGGCGGGGCGCAGTCCGGTGACGTCGAGGCCGAGGCGGAGGTCGACGCCGAGGGACTCGAAGTCGACGTCGAAGGCGGAGTGCTCGGCCTTGCCGAGGAGGACGGCCTTGGAGAGCGGGGGCCGGTCGTAGGGCTGGTGGGGTTCGCCGCCGATGAGGGTGACGGGGCCCTCGAAGCCCTGCTCGCGCAGGGCGACGGCGGTCTGGACGCCCGCCATGCCCGCGCCGACGATCACGACGTGCCGCTGGGTCTGCTTCTGCTCGCTCACCCGTCCACCTTACGCATCTGACGTGCCGTCAGAAAGAGAGGTGCCCTGTGGCGCTCCGCGGACGGGGGCTAGGGTGGCGGGCACACACCACTCGCGGGAGCCCGGACGCACCGGGCTGAGAGGGAGGCTGGCCGGCCTCCGACCGTACGAACCTGATCCGGGTCATGCCGGCGAAGGGAGGGGCGGAACGCCCATGCGTTCTTCCGAAGGAAAGCTCCAGAGCACCGACGTCCTCGTGGTCGGCGGGGGCATCATCGGCCTCGTCACGGCCTGGCGGGCGGCCCGGCGCGGGCTGAGCGTCGCGGTCGTCGACCCCGACCCGGGCGGCGGCGCCGCCCGGGTCGCGGCGGGCATGCTCGCCGCCGTCACCGAACTGCACTACGGCGAGGAGACCCTGCTCGGGCTCAACCTCGCCTCCGCCGCGCGCTACCCCGCGTTCGTCGCCGAGCTGGAGGAGGCCACCGGCCTCGACGTCGGCTACCGCGCCTGCGGCACCCTCGCCGTCGCGCTCGACGCCGACGACCGGGCCCACCTGCGCGAACTGCACGCCCTCCAGACCCGCTGCGGGCTCGCCTCCGAATGGCTGAGCGGGCGCGAGTGCCGCCGCCTCGAACCCATGCTGGCGCCCGGCGTGCGCGGCGGGCTGCGGGTGGACGGCGACCACCAGGTCGACCCGCGCCGGCTGGCCACCGCGCTGCTCACCGCCTGCGAGCGGGCCGGAGTGGCCTTCCACCGGGCCATCGCGGAGCGGCTCGTCGTGACCGGCGACCGGGCCCGCGGGGTCGTCCTCGCCGACGGCACCGAGCTCGCCGCGGGCCAGACCGTCCTCGCGGCGGGCAGCCTCAGCGGCCGCCTCGCGGGCGTGCCGCCGGCCGTCCTGCCGCCGGTCCGCCCGGTGAAGGGCCAGGCCCTGCGGCTGCGGATCCCCGCCCCGTACGCCCCCTTCCTCTCCCGCACCGTCCGGGCCGTGGTCCGCGGCAGCCACGTCTACCTGGTGCCGCGCGAGAACGGCGAGCTGGTCGTCGGCGCCACCAGCGAGGAGCTGGGCTGGGACACCACGGTGACCGCGGGCGGGGTGTACGAGCTGCTGCGCGACGCCCACGAGCTGGTCCCGGGCCTGACCGAGCTGCCGCTCACCGAGACCCTCGCCGGACTGCGCCCCGGCTCCCCCGACAACGCGCCGCTGCTCGGCCCGAGCGCCCTCCCGGGCCTCCACCTGGCCACCGGCCACTACCGCAACGGGGTCCTCCTCACCCCCGTCACCGGCGACGTCATGGCGGAGGTGCTCACCACCGGCCTCCTGCCCGACGAGGCGCGCCCCTTCTCCCCCCGCCGCTTCCCCACCGCTCTCTCCGTACGTCAGGAGCAGCCCGTATGAACGTGTCCGTGAACGGCGAGCCGCGCGCGCTCGCCGGCCCCGTCTCCCTGGCCACCCTGGTCGCCGACCTCACCACCGCGCCCTCCGGGGTCGCCGCCGCCGTCAACGAGACGGTGGTGCCGCGCGGCGAGTGGGCCGCGACGCTGCTCGCCGACGGCGACCGGGTCGAGGTCCTGACCGCGGTGCAGGGGGGCTGAGCGCGATGTCCGACGACACCTTCGTCCTCGGCGGTACGGAGTTCTCCTCCCGTCTCATCATGGGCACCGGCGGCGCCCCCAGCCTGGACGTCCTGGAGCGCTCCCTGGTGGCGAGCGGCACCGAGCTCACCACGGTCGCCATGCGCCGCCTGGACCCCACCGTGCAGGGCTCGGTCCTCTCCGTCCTGGACCGGCTCGGCATCCGCGTGCTGCCGAACACGGCGGGCTGCTACACGGCGGGCGAGGCCGTCCTGACCGCCCGGCTCGCCCGGGAGGCGCTGGGCACCGACTGGATCAAGCTGGAGGTGGTCGCCGACGAGCGGACCCTCCTGCCGGACGGGGTCGAGCTCCTGGACGCCGCCGAGACCCTGGTCGACGACGGCTTCACCGTCCTCCCGTACACCAACGACGACCCGGTCCTGGCCCGGAAGCTGGAGGACGTCGGCTGCGCGGCGATCATGCCGCTCGGCTCCCCCATCGGCTCCGGTCTCGGCATCCGCAACCCGCACAACTTCGAGCTGATCGTGGAGCGGGCCGGCGTCCCGGTGATCCTGGACGCCGGGGCGGGCACCGCCTCGGACGCGGCACTCGCGATGGAACTGGGCTGCGCGGCGGTGATGCTCGCCTCGGCGGTGACCCGCGCGCAGGAGCCGGTCCTGATGGCCTCGGCGATGCGCCACGCGGTCGAGGCGGGCCGGCTGGCCCACCGCGCGGGCCGCATCCCGCGCCGCCACTTCGCGGAGGCGTCCTCCCCCACCGAGGGCCGCGCCCGGCTGGACCCGGAACGCCCCGCCTTCTGACCCGGCGCCACCGTCCCCCCGCCCCCCTGGGGGCGGGGTACGTCACAAGCGTGCTGCGGTCGGGGCCCGTGGGGCGGGGGGTGTCCGTACCGGCTCGTAGACTCGACGCCGTGGACACGACCCTTCACGACCCCCTCGTCGGGCGGCTGCTCGACGGCCGCTACCGCGTCGACGCGCGCATCGCCGTCGGCGGGATGGCCACGGTCTACCGGGCCGTCGACACCCGCCTCGACCGCGTCCTCGCGCTCAAGGTGATGCACCCGGCCCTGGCGGCGGACGCCGTCTTCGTCGAGCGGTTCATCCGCGAGGCGAAGTCCGTGGCCCGCCTCGCGCACCCGAACGTCGTCGCCGTCTTCGACCAGGGCGCCGAGGGCGCGTACGTCTACCTGGCGATGGAGTACGTCTCCGGCTGCACCCTGCGCGACGTGCTCCGCGAGCGCGGCGCCCTCCAGCCCCGCGCCGCCCTGGACATCCTGGAGCCGGTGCTCGCCGCGCTCGGCGCCGCGCACCGGGCCGGGTTCGTCCACCGGGACATGAAGCCGGAGAACGTGCTGATAGGGGACGACGGGCGGGTCAAGGTCGCCGACTTCGGCCTCGTCCGGTCCGTCGGCTCGGCGACCGCCACCACCGGCGCGGTCCTCGGCACCGTCTCGTACCTCGCCCCCGAGCAGATCGAGCACGGCACCGCCGACACCCGGGCGGACGTGTACGCCTGCGGGGTCGTCCTGTACGAGATGCTGACGGGCGGCAAGCCGCACGCGGGCGACACCCCCGCCCAGGTCCTCTACCAGCACCTGAACACCGACGTGCCGGCCCCGTCCGCCGCCGTCCCCGGGCTGCCGCTTGAGCTGGACGAGCTGGTCGCCGCCGCGACCGCCCGCAACCCCGAGGTCCGCCCGCACGACGCCGTGGAGCTCCTCGCCCTGCTCCGCGAGGCGCGCGCCCCGCTCACCGACGGCCAGCTGGACGCGCTGCCGCCGCGCGCGCGGACCGAGCAGCGGGACACCGGCGAGGACCGCACCAGCGTGATCGCCCGCCCGGTGCCCCCGGCGGAGACCACCGACCCGCACGCCGTGCAGCACACCAGCCGCCTCGCGACCCCCGAGGCCCCGCCGGCCGCCCGCCCGCGCCGCGCCCGCCGTCCGGCACCGCGCGGCCCGCTCCTGCTCGTCCTCGGCGTCCTGCTCGCGCTCGGCGTCGGCGCCGGCGTCTGGTACATCAACGCCGGCCAGTTCACCCGCGTCCCCGCCGTCCTCGGCCAGACCGAGCAGGCGGCCACTCAGCGGCTCACCGACGCCGGGCTTGAGCTGGGCACGACGAAGCGCGCCTTCAGCGACGTGTACGAGCGCGGCACGGTGATGGGCGTCGACCCGGCACCCGGCGAGCGGGTCCGCAGCCACGTCACCGTCACCCTCACCCTCTCCCGGGGCCCGGAGATCGTGAAGGTCCCCAACCTGAAGAACAAGCCGCTGGACGAGGCCAAACGGATCCTGACGGAGCAGGGCCTCGCCCCCGGCGTGGTCTCCACCGCCTTCGACGCCTCCGTCGCCCAGGGCGCGGTCATCAGCACCGACCCGGAGCCGGGCACCGAGCGGGCCCCGGACTCGGCCGTCGCGCTGCTGGTCAGCAAGGGCGCCCCGGTCGACGTCCCGGACGTGACCGGCGAGACCGTCGCCGACGCCACCGCCACCCTCCAGGAGGCCGGCCTCAAGGTCTCCGTCGCGCCGGAGCGGGTGCACTCCCCCGAGGACGCCGGATCCGTCGCCGCCCAGTCCCTCGCCGAGGGCAGCCGGGCCGCGAAGGGCGACGCGGTCACCCTGACGGTGTCGAAGGGGCCGCGCCAGATCGAGGTCCCGGACGTCGTCGGCATGACGACCGACGAGGCCGTCGAGGAGCTGGAGGCCGCGGGCTTCGAGGCGAAGGTGGAGAAGTCCTTCCCCTTCCTCGGGGACGAGGTCACGGGCCAGTCCGTCGAGGGCGGCGGGACCGCCCCGGAGGGCTCCACCGTCGCCATCACCATCAAGGGAATCTGAGAACCATGCGCAACCCCGTCGGCGGCCACGTCCCCGTGGCCGGCGGTCTCGCCACCACCGGCCTCGGCTACGCCCGCGAGCTGGGCGCCGAGACCGTCCAGGTCTTCGTCGCCAACCCGCGCGGCTGGGCCACCCCGACCGGCAACCCCGCCCAGGACGAGCGGTTCCGGGAGGAGTGCGCCGCCGAGTCGATCTCGGCCTGGGTGCACGCCCCGTACCTGATCAACTTCGGCTCCCACACGGAAGCCACCGTCGAGAAGTCGGTGGAGTCGCTGCGCCACTCGCTGCGGCGCGGCCGGGAGATCGGCGCGCAGGGCGTCGTCGTCCACACCGGCTCGGCGACCGGCGGCCGCCCCCGCGAGGAGGCCCTGGCGCAGGTGCGGGAGCGGATGCTGCCGCTGCTCGACGAGCTGACCCACGAGGACGACCCGTACCTGCTCCTGGAGTCCACGGCGGGCCAGGGCTTCTCGCTCTGCTCCAAGGCGGAGGACTTCGGCCCGTACTTCGACGCGCTCGACCACCACCCCAAGCTGGGGATCTGCCTGGACACCTGCCACATCTTCGCGGCCGGCCACGACCTGGCGGAGCCGGGCGGGGCGGTACGGACCCTGGACGAGCTGGTCGCCACGGTCGGCGAGGGCCGGCTGCGGCTGATCCACGCCAACGACTCGAAGGACGTCGTCGGCGCGCACAAGGACCGGCACGCCAACATCGGCGTCGGCCACATCGGCCAGGAGCCCTTCCGGCAGCTCCTGCGCCACCCGGCCACCGAGGGCGTCCCGCTGATCATCGAGACCCCCGGCGGCAAGGAGGGGCACGTCGCCGACATCGAGCTGCTGAAGAAGCTGCGGTGAGGAAACCGCGTTGAGGAATACCCCATGGGGGTATACGGTTCCTGTGTAGGCAGGAACCGCTACCCGAGGTTGGGGGCACCCTCATGGAGCACGAAGCGCACGACCACCACACAGGCCACGCCGACCACACCAGCCACGCCGGTCACGCCGGTCACGCGGAGCACGCTGGTCACACCAGCCACACCGACCACGCCGGCCACGCCGGCGGGGCGTCCTGGAGCATGGCGGCGAAGGCCACCCTCCACTGCCTCACCGGCTGCGCCATCGGCGAGGTCCTCGGCATGATCATCGGTACGGCACTCGGCTGGGGCAACGCGCAGACCATGGTCCTCGCGATCGCGCTGGCGTTCTTCTTCGGCTACGCGCTCACGCTGCGCGGCGTCCTCGCCGCCGGCCTGGACCTCAAGGCCGCCATCAAGGTCGCGCTCGCCGCCGACACCCTCTCGATCGCCGTCATGGAGATCGTCGACAACGGCGTGCTGCTGCTCGTCCCGGGCGCCATGGACGCCCACCTGGACGCGCCGTTCTTCTGGGGCGCGCTCGCCTTCGCCTTCCTCGTCGCCTTCGTGGTCACCACACCGGTGAACAAGTGGCTGATCGGACGCGGCAAGGGCCACGCGGTGGTGCACCAGTACCACCACTGAGAGAGCCGTACGGAACGACGGGCCCGGGGCGTACTACAGCTCCGGGCCGTCGCCCGGTTCCTCCTGGTACGAGTAGCGCTGCTCGTTCCACGGGTCGCCGAGGTTGTGGTAGCCGCGCTCCTCCCAGAAGCCCCGGCGGTCGGCCGTCATGTACTCCACGCCCCGGACCCACTTCGGGCCCTTCCAGGCGTACAGGTGCGGCACGACGAGGCGCAGCGGGAAGCCGTGCTCGGCGGTGAGCAGCTCGCCGTCCTTGTGGGTGGCGAAGATCGTGCCCTCGGCGGCGAAGTCCGCGAGCCGCATGTTGGCGCTGTAGCCGTACTCGGCCCAGACCATCACGTGCGTGACATGCGGCGCGGGCGGCGCGAGCTCCAGGATCGTACGGGCGGCAACCCCGCCCCATTCGGCTCCGAGCATGCTGAATTTGGTGACGCAGTGCAGATCGGCCACGACCGTGGAGAACGGCAGGGCCGAGAACTCCTCGTGGTCCCAGCAGCGCTTGTCGCCGTCGGCGGTCGCGCCGAAGACGCGGAACTCCCAGCGCTCCGGTTTGAACTTGGGCACGGGGCCGTAATGGGTGACCGGCCAGCCGCGCTGGAGCCGCTGCCCCGGCGGGAGCTCGGGCGAAATCTCCGGCGTCCCCACTTCCCGGTGTACTCCGCTCTCCGGCTGACCCATGTCCTCCATGGTGACAGACGGCGAGGGGTGGTCATGACCAGCCACCCACCCGGACGCAGCCATTCGGGCAAGTCCTACTAAGCCTGCACTTACTGGACGCCCCCCATTCGGAGTGCGAGGATGCGGCCATCCTGCCCCGTGACGGGGTGGATACACCCCGTGATGGAAGGAACCTGGAGCGATGCAGGGCGACCCCGAGGTCCTGGAGTTTCTGAACGAGCAGCTGACCGGCGAGCTGACGGCCATCAACCAGTACTGGCTGCACTACCGCATCCAGGACAACAAGGGCTGGACGAAGCTCGCGAAGTACACCCGCGAAGAGTCCATCGACGAGATGAAGCACGCGGACAAGCTGACCGAGCGCATCCTGATGCTCGACGGCCTGCCCAACTACCAGCGGCTGTTCCACGTGCGCGTCGGCCAGACCCTCACCGAGATGTTCCAGGCGGACCGCCAGGTCGAGGTGGAGGCGATCGACCGCCTCAAGCGCGGCATCGAGGTCATGCGCGCCAAGGGCGACATCACCTCGGCCAACCTCTTCGAGGAGATCCTCGCGGACGAGGAGCACCACATCGACTACCTGGACACGCAGCTGGAGCTGATCGAGTCGCTGGGCGAGGCGCTCTACATCTCGACGCTCATCGAGCAGCCGAGCTAGCGGCCGGGCGGCAGCCGGGCTAGGCGGCCTCGGGAAGGTCGACGACCTCCGCGTCGGAGACCTCGGCCGAGAGGGCGGGGACGCCCTGGTCCAGCAGCTCGCGGCGCGGGCAGTTGCCCCGCCCGAGCAGCGCCTGGATACGGCGCACGCACGAACCGCAGTCCGTGCCCGCCTTGCAGGCGGAGGCGATCTGGCGGGGCGTGCAGGCGCCGGCCTCCGCGTGCTCCTTGACCTGCTTCTCCGTGACACCGAAGCATGAGCAGACGTACACGCGGTTCACCTCCCGCCGAGATCGATTAGGTTTACCTAACCTTACCCGGCAGCCGGGGAGCGTAAAAGCCTTCGATACGACGATGGGGCGCGGATCACAAGGATCCGCGCCCCTGGGGGCACCTCCCAGCGGCAGCGCTGGGGGAGTATCTATCTACTTACTGATCGCGGTACATCTCGGCCACGAGGAACGCGAGGTCGAGCGACTGGCTCCGGTTGAGGCGCGGGTCGCAGGCCGTCTCGTAGCGCTGGTGCAGGTCGTCGACGAAGATCTCGTCGCCGCCGCCCACGCACTCGGTGACGTCGTCACCGGTGAGCTCGACGTGGATGCCGCCCGGGTGGGTGCCCAGCGCCTTGTGGACCTCGAAGAAGCCCTTGACCTCGTCGAGCACGTCGTCGAAGCGGCGGGTCTTGTGGCCCGAGGCCGCCTCGAAGGTGTTGCCGTGCATCGGGTCGGTCACCCAGGCGACGGTGGCGCCCGAGGCTGTGACCTTCTCGACCAGCTCCGGGAGCTTGTCCCGGACCTTGTCGGCGCCCATGCGGACGATGAAGGTCAGCCGGCCCGGCTCGCGCTCCGGGTCGAGGCGCTCGATGTACGTCAGCGCCTCCTCCGGCGTGGTCGTCGGGCCCAGCTTGATGCCGATCGGGTTCGCGATCTGCGCGGCGAACTCGATGTGGGCGTGGTCCAGCTGGCGGGTGCGCTCACCGATCCAGACCATGTGGCCGGAGGTGTCGTACAGCTTGCCGGTGCGCGAGTCGGTACGGGTCAGGGCGCCCTCGTAGTCGAGCAGCAGCGCCTCGTGGGAGGCGTAGAACTCGACGGCCTTGAACTCGGCCGGGTCGGTGCCGCACGCCTTCATGAAGTTCAGCGCGTTGTCGATCTCGCGGGCGAGCTGCTCGTAGCGCTGGCCCGACGGGGACGACTTCACGAAGTCCTGGTTCCAGGCGTGCACCTGGCGCAGGTCGGCGTAGCCACCGGTGGTGAAGGCGCGGACCAGGTTGAGCGTGGAGGCGGAGGCGTTGTACATCCGCTTGAGGCGCTCGGGGTCCGGGACGCGGGCCTTCTCGTTGAAGTCGAAGCCGTTGACGGAGTCGCCCCGGTAGGTGGGGAGCGTCACCCCGTCACGGGTCTCGGTGCCCTTGGAGCGGGGCTTGGAGTACTGCCCGGCGATGCGGCCGACCTTGACGACGGGCACGGAGGCGGCGTACGTCAGGACGGCGCTCATCTGGAGCAGGGTCTTCAGCTTGGCCCGGATGTGGTCCGCCGACACCGCGTCGAAAGCCTCGGCACAGTCGCCGCCCTGGAGCAGGAACGCCTCGCCACGGGCGACGGCTCCCATCCGGGCGCGCAGCTGGTCGCACTCGCCGGCGAAGACGAGCGGAGGATACGACTCGAGGTCCGCGATCACATCGCGCAGAGCCTCGGCATCGGGGTACTCGGGCTGCTGCGCCGCGGGCAGGTCTCGCCAGGTCGCCTTGGCGACGGCGTGGGATTCAGCGTTCACGGTCACGCGGACAACACTACGGGGTTCTTCGTCCTGTCCTGTCCCGTGCCCAGTGACTGAGACGCGCGCCCGTTATGTCCGTGGGCGATCTTCACGCCATCGAGTGATGTTACCCTCACCCGCGTTTAGCAAACGAGCAAACCTGCCTGCACAGGCATACACATACATAGCTGACGACACAGGGGTGGGCGTGACCCAGAGGCACCGCAGGGATCGCAAGAAGAAACGACTCTTGTACGGAGCGGCCGCCGCGGTCGTCGCGACCGCCACGATCGGGACCCTCGCGGTCGCCTCGCCGGGCCTCCTCGGCACGGCCGACGACGCGAAGCCCGCCGACGCGTCCACCCTCCAGGAGCAGTTCGCGGCGGCGGCGCAGGAGTTCGACGTACCGCAGAGCGTCCTGATGGCGGTCTCGTACCGCCAGACGCGCTGGGAGTCGCACGACGGGCAGCCGAGCGTCACCGGTGACTACAACGTCATGGGTCTGACGAAGGTCGACCCGGAGGACCTCGAGGACTCGGAAGAGCACATCGAGCACCTCGTCAACGGTACCGGCGACCCGTCGATCGACAAGAAGATCGACAAGAAGAAGATGCTGGCGCCGCTGCCGAAGCAGGACGTCGACACCGACGACCCGAAGCTGCACACCCTGGACAAGGCCGCCGAGCTGATCGACAGCCCGACGGACACCGTCCAGAACGACCCCAACGCCTCCATCCGGGCCGGCGCGGCACTGCTCGCCGAGTACCAGAAGCAGGCGGGCGCCGAGCTGTCGCGGGAGCCGGGCGACTGGTACCCCGCCGTGGCGCGCTACAGCCAGTCCTCGGACCGCAAGGGTGCCGACCAGTTCGCCAAGCGCGTCTTCGAGTCGATCAAGACGGGCGAGGCGGAGATCACCGCGGACGGCGAGCAGGTCGTCCTGCCGGCCGACCCGGCGGTCGAACCGGTCAAGCCGTCGAACGTGCCGCTCGCCGCGACGTCCGCAGCCACCACGGCCACGACGCCCGAGTGCCCGTCCGGTCTGGCCTGCTCGTACAACTCGGCCGCGTACGTCCAGAACAAGGGCAACTTCAACATCGCGAGCCGCGTGCCGTACGGCCAGGGCGGCTTCGACATCCGGCAGATCGTGATCCACGACGTCGAGGGAACCCTCGCCGGAGCCGTGGCCACCTTCAAGGACCCGGAGCGGTGGGCCAGCGCCCACTACATCGTGGACGCCACCGGCAAGGTCACGCAGATGGTCGAGACCAAGAACGAGGCGTTCCACGCCGGCAACAAGACCCTCAACATGCACTCGATCGGCATCGAGCACGAGGGCTACGCCATCAAGGGCGGCAGCAACTGGTACAAGGAGTCGCAGTACGACACCACCGCGGAGCTGGTGAAGTACCTGGCGACCAAGTACAAGGTCCCGCTGACCCGTGAGCACATCATCGGCCACGACGAGATCCCGGGCGTGGCCGATCCCCTCGCCTCGGGCGTCCACTGGGATCCGGGTCCGTTCTGGGACTGGAACCGCTTCATGACCAAGATCGGCTCCCCGATCGGCTCCGACGGCGCCGGCGGTCTGCTCCAGACCGGTCAGACGGTCCGCGTGGTCCCGCCGTTCACCTCGGCGAACCAGCCCCCGCTGACGTACACGGAGAAGGGCAGCGACGGCGTCGTGAGGCGGAAGACCGCCCCCGCGCAGCCGACGAACTTCGGGTACCTCTACACGCAGCCGAGCACCTCGTCCGCCACCGTCAAGGACCCCTACATCTCCGGGGCCGTGTGGAACAGCGGCGACAACTGGGGCAACAAGGTCGTCGCCGGCGGCCAGTACGTCGTCGCGGGCACCGCGACCAACTGGACCGCCATCTGGTACGGCGGCCAGAAGGCGTGGTTCCACAACCCCGGCGGGCAGTACACGTCCCTGGTGAACACCGCGAAGACCGTGGTGAAGCCGGCCGGCACGGCGGCGGTCAAGGTCTACGGCCGCGCCTACCCCGCCCGCGCGGACTACGCGGGCACGGGCGTCCCGATCCAGGACGACAGCGCGGGCCGCTTCAAGAACGAGGACCCGCTGACCAAGTACACGATCCCGGCGGGCCAGGCGTACATCGCCGCGGGCGCCGAGGTCGCGGGCGACTACTACTACAGCGCCTACAACAAGGACGGGATCCGCGTCCACGGGACGACGCGGTTCATCCCGATCCACTACAACCACCGCATCGCGTGGGTGCAGTCCAAGGACGTCAAGGTGGTCAACGCCACCGCGCCCGTCACCACCAGCAACCGCAACAACATCATCGCCCGTGACGCCGCCGGTGTGCTCTGGCAGTACCAGGGGACCGGCAGTGGGGGGGCCGCGCCGTTCCTGACGAAGTACCGGGTCGGGCCGGGGTGGCAGGTGTACAACACGGTCTCGCCGATGACGACGCTCCGTGCCGACGGCGCGGGTGACCTCGTCGCGCGGGACAAGGAGGGGGTGCTCTGGTACTACAAGGGCACCGGCAACCCCTCCGTCCCGTTCAAGACGCGGCTGAGGGTCGGCGCCGGCTGGAACGTCTACGACAAGATCCTCGGCGTCGGCGACATGAACGGCGACGGCCGGGCGGACCTGATCGCCCGCGACAGGACCGGCGTGCTCTGGCTGTACAGGAACACCGGCGCCACCCCGAACCCCTTCGCGACCCGGGTCCGCGTCGGCGGCGGCTGGCACGTCTACAACGAGCTGATCAGCACCGGCGACATGAACGCCGACGGCAAGCCCGACCTGATCGCCCGCGACAAGACCGGCTACCTGTGGATGTACCGGAACACCGGCGCCTCCCCGAACCCGTACGCCGCGCGCGCCAAGGTCGGCGGCGGCTGGGGCACCTACGACCTCATGGTCGGCCCCGGTGACCTGGACCGGGACGGCAAGCCGGACCTGATCGCCCGCGACAGGACCGGCGTCCTGTGGTCGTACAAGAACAGCAGCGGCTACCCGAACCCGTACGCCGCGCGCGTCCGCGTCGGCGGCGGCTGGGGGGTCTACAACCTGATCGTCTGATCGGGTGAGCGTCCCGTCCGGGGCCTGTTCCGCGCCGTCCACGGTGCGGAACGGGCCCCGCCCGCGTCGCCGGCTGGGTTACAGTGCTCGCATGTACGCGACTCCCGACCAGAACTGGTGGTGGACCGTCCCTCCGGCGGCCTGCTGATCACGCGTACCGAAGACCACGCGAAGGCCGCCCGAGGGGCGGCCTTTCTCGTACCCGCGAGGCCGTTCCTCTCCGTACTCGACCGGAAGGAACCCACTCCCATGGACTTCGACCTCTCCCGTCTCCTCGACGACTCCGCACCGCCCTTCGCCCTGCTCCGCCGCCGCACCCCCGGCCGTGACCACGACACCGTCGAGGTCCTGATCGGCGCCGTCCACGAGGCCGAGCGGCTCGCCGAACTGCCGGTCGGCGAGCGGCCGTCGCTCGCGCTGGTGCCGTTCCGTCAGATCCGGGAGCGCGGCTTCGACGTGCGCGACGACGGGACGCCGCTGTCGGTGCTCGTCGCCGAGGAGACGTACGAACTCCCGCTCGGCGAGGCGCTGGACGCGCTGCCCGCGCACCCCGTCGCCGTGACCGGCGGAGGCTTCGACGTCTCCGACGAGGAGTACGCCGCCACCGTGCGGCGCGTGATCGAGGAGGAGATCGGCGCCGGCGAGGGCGCCAACTTCGTCATCCGGAGGACGTACACCGGCGAGATCCCCGGCTTCGGGCGGGCCGACGCGCTGGCCCTCTTCCGGCGGCTGCTCAGGGCCGAGCGGGGCGCGTACTGGACCTTCGTCGTGCACACCGGGGAGCGGGTCCTGGTCGGCGCCAGCCCCGAGGTGCACGTGCGGATGGCGGGCGGCACCGTCGTCATGAACCCGATCAGCGGCACGTACCGCTACCCGGACGGGGAGGCGCCGACCCCCGAGGGGCTGCTCACCTTCCTCGCCGACCGCAAGGAGACCGAGGAGCTCTCCATGGTGGTCGACGAGGAGCTGAAGATGATGTGCACGGTCGGGGACATGGGCGGCGTGGTGATCGGACCCCGGCTGAAGGAGATGGCCCATCTCGCCCACACCGAGTACGAGTTGCGCGGGCGGTCCTCGCTGGACGTGCGGGAGGTGCTGCGGGAGACCATGTTCGCCGCGACCGTGACGGGCTCGCCGGTCCAGAACGCCTGCCGGGTGATCGAACGTCACGAGGCGGGCGGGCGCGGCTACTACGCGGGCGCGCTCGCGCTGCTCGGCACGGACGAGGTCGGGGCGCAGACGCTGGACTCCCCCATCCTCATCCGTACCGCCGACATCGCGGCCGACGGACGCCTCCGGGTGGGGGTGGGGGCGACCCTGGTGCGCCACTCGGACCCGGCGGGCGAGGTCGCGGAGACCCACGCGAAGGCGGCGGGCGTGCTGGCGGCGCTCGGGGTGCGGGAGGGGCGCCCGGCGGCGGAGGACGCGCCGGCGCGGCCGCGGCTGGCGGACGATCCGCGGGTGCGGGCCGCGCTGGACGCCCGGCGGGCGGACCTGGCGCCGTTCTGGCTGCGGATGCAGATGGGGTCGGCGGAGCTGACGGGCCACGCGCTGGTCGTCGACGGGGAGGACACCTTCACGGCGATGCTGGCGCACCTGCTGCGCTCCTCGGGCCTGGAGGTGTCGGTGCTGCGCTACGACGAGCCGGGGCTGCGGGAGCTGGCGCTCGCCCACGAGGGCCCGGTGGTGCTGGGCCCCGGGCCCGGCGACCCGTCGGACGCGGCGGACCCGAAGATGCGGTTCCTGCGCGGGCTCGCCGCCGAGCTGCTGCGCGGGCACCGGTACGGCCTGCTGGGGGTGTGCCTGGGCCATGAGCTGATCGCCGCCGAGCTGGGCCTGGACATCGTCCGCAAGCGCACCCCCTTCCAGGGCGCCCAGGTCCGCATCGACCTGTTCGGCCAGGAGCGCGTCGTCGGCTTCTACAACAGCTTCACGGCGCGCTGCGACGAGCGGGAGGCGACGGAGCTGGCGCTGCACCGGATCGAGGTGAGCCGGGACGCGGAGACGGGCGAGGTGCACGCGCTGCGCGGGCCGGGCTTCGCGGGCGTCCAGTTCCACCCGGAGTCGGTGCTGACGCTGGAGGGCGCGGCGGTGACGGCCTCGCTGCTGGCCGGGGTCCTGGTCTAGCGGTCAGGAGGAGGCGGCCCCGGAAGAAAGGGCCTCAGGAGGACAGACGCGGGACCAGGACGTTCTCGCCGCGCTTGCCGGCGGTGTAGTCGAGGACGTTCTGGACCGTGGTGTCGATGATCTGGCCGACCGCGTCGACGGTGTAGTACGCCTGGTGGCTCGTCACGACCACGTTCGGGAAGGTCACCAGGCGGGCCAGGGTGTCGTCCTCGACGCCGGCGAGGGACTTGTCGAGGAAGAAGAGGCCGGCCTCCGCCTCGTAGACGTCGAGGCCGACGCCGGCGAAGCGGCCGGCGCGCAGTTCGGTGACGAGGGCCTCGGTGTCGACGAGCCCGCCGCGGCTGGAGTTGACCAGGATCGCGTCGTCCTTCATGGACGCGAGCGCTGCGGCGTCGATGATGTGGTGGGTGGCGGGCAGCAGCGGCACGTGGAGGCTGACGAGGTCGGACTCGGCGAGGAGCCGGTCCTTGTCGACGTACTCCATGCCGAGTGCGGCGCAGGCGGGGTTCTCGGCGACGTCCCAGCCGAGGAGCCGCATGCCGAAGCCGTGGGCGATCCGGGCGAACGCCTCGCCGATCTTGCCGGTGCCGAGGACGCCCGCGGTACGGCCCCGCATGTCGCGGCCCATCAGCCCGTCGAGGCGGAAGTCGAAGTCGCGGGTGCGGTTGGAGGCGCGGACGATCCGCCGGTTGACCGCCATCGCGAGGGTCCAGGCGAACTCGGCGACGGAGTAGGGCGAGTAGTACGAGACCCGGGCGACGGTGAGGCCGAGGCGCTCGGCGACCTCCAGGTCGATGTTGTTGAAGCCGGTGGAGCGCTGGGCGATCATCTGGGTCCCGCCGGCCGCCAGGGTCTGGAGGACCCGGTGGTCGAGGCTGGCGTTGACGCTGGTGGAGATGACCTCGTAGCCGGCCGCGATGGGCGCGGTGTCCTCGGTGAGGAAGACGTCGAGGCAGCGGACGTCGTGGTGGCCCGCGAACGCCTTCTCGATCATCGGCTTCTCGTCCGCCTGCACGCCGAATGCCAGGATCTCCACGACGACCGTCCCCTCGGTGCGATTGGGGCGTTTTCGCCCGTACCACCGCGAATATACGGCCCTGTCCGGCCCCGCGCCCGGTGCCCCGGCCGGTCAGCCCTCGTCGAGGCCGCGCTCGATCGCGTACCGGACGAGCTCGACGCGGTTGTGCAGCTGGAGCTTGCCCAGGGTGTTCTGGACGTGGTTCTGCACGGTGCGGTGCGAGATGACCAGCCGCTCGGCGATCTGCTTGTAGCTCAGGCCCTTGGCGACGAGCCGCAGGACCTCGGTCTCACGGTCGGTCAGGCGCGGCGCCTCGGGCTCCCCGGCGCCGCCGGAGGGGGCGGGCTCGGAGGCGAGGCGGCGGTACTCGCCGAGGACCAGGCCGGCCAGGCCCGGGGTGAAGACGGGGTCGCCCGCGGCGGTGCGGCGGACCGCGTCGGTCAGCTCCTCGGTGCTGGCCGACTTCAGCAGGTAGCCGGTGGCGCCGGACTTCACGGCCTCCAGGACGTCGGCGTGCTCGCCGCTCGCCGAGAGGACCAGGACCCGCAGCCCGGGCAGCGTCCCGACCAGCTCCTTGCAGACCTGGACGCCCGGCTTGGCCGGCAGGTTCAGGTCCAGGACGAGGACGTCGGGGGCGGCGGCCGGGGCCCGGCGGACGGCCTGCTCGCCGTCGCCCGCGGTGGCGACCACGTCGAAGCCCGATTCGGCCAGGTCGCGGGCGACGGCGTCCCGCCACATCGGGTGGTCGTCGACGACCATCACCTTGATGGGCCGCCCCTGCTCCGCCCCGCTGTGTGCCTCGTTCACTTCTCTCCTGCCTTCCCCCGTGCGCCCCGCGCCGGTCGCGGGACCTTCAGTTCGACTTCGGTGCCCTGGCCGGGGACCGAGATCAGCTCGGCCGTGCCGCCCAGGTCGCGCAGGCGCCCCCGGATGGAGAGCGCGACGCCCATCCGGCCCTCGCCCTCCGCCTCGGCGAGGCGGCCCTCCGGGATGCCGGGCCCGTCGTCCCTGACGGTGACGATGACCTCGTCGTCCCAGTCCTCGACCAGGATCCACGCGCGCGCGTCCGCGCCCGCGTGCACCCGCACATTGTCCAGGGCGGCGCCGACGGCGGACGCCAGCTCGCGCGCGGCGGCGGAGGGCAGCGGCACGGGCACGCCGGGGTCGGAGAGGGTGACCTTGGCGCCGGCCCGCGGGGCGAGCAGGGTGCGCAGGTCGACCGGGGTGTCGTCGGCGGGCTCGTCGTCGACCTCGACGACCCGGACGACCGCCCCCTCGGACTCGTCCTCGGAGACATGACTGGTACGGGTGAGACCGCCGGCCACCAGGGTCCGCAGGGCGACCTCCTGCTCGCCCGCCATCCGGCCCAGCTCGGCGGCCTCCCCGCCGAGGGCGGTGCCGCGCCGCTGCACCATGGCGAGGACCTGGAGGACGCTGTCGTGGATGTCGCGGGCGAGCCGCTCGCGCTCGCGGGTGGCGGCCTCGATCTCCAGGGCACGCGCGAGGGTGCGCTCGGAGGCGCGGGCGACCTCGACGACGTATCCGATGGCGATGGAGGCCACCCAGACCAGGACCACGTTGTGGACGGTGTCCCGGCTGGGGTGGGCGCGCTCGATGATGTTGGCGACGGCGACGAGGGAGGAGGCGAGGCCCGCCCAGCGCCAGCCGCCCTTGATGGCGAAGGCGAGGACCGAGCCGGCCGTCCATATGGACGGCAGCGTGGGGCCGTCCACGGACTGGGCGTGGGCGTCGGCGAGCGGGGTGAGGAGGATGCCGGTGAGGGCGAGGGTGAGGTCGGCGGCGAGGAAGCGCTTGGTGCAGCTGGCCGCGTTCGCCACCCTGGGGAGGGTGGCGAGGGTCCAGACGCACAGCACCGCCAGGTAGGCGACGCCGATCCAGGGCCGCTCGTAGCGGTCCCGGCCGGTGGCGAAGATCAGCACCGCGTAGACCATCGTCAGGACGCGGTATCCGGTCAGCGCCCGCCACAACGGCTGCTCGACCGACATGCGCACGACACGCTCGCGCTTGGCCATCTCCCCACCCCCACCGGCGCGCCCCTGTCGGGAGCGTCAGGCGCCGGACTCTTCCCGTGCGGCGATCTCGGCCTTCACGGCCTCCTTGGCGGCCTTCTCGGCCTCCGCGATCTGCCGCTTGGCGGCGGTCGCGTAGATGTCGACGTACTCCTGCCCGGAGAGCTTCATGATCTCGTACATGACCTCGTCGGTCACCGAGCGCAGGATGAAGCGGTCGCCGTCCATGCCGTGGTAGCGGGAGAAGTCCAGCGGCTTGCCGATCCGGATCCCCGGGCGCATCAGCTTCGGGACGACCTTGCCGGGCGGCTGGATCTTCTCGGTGTCGATCATGGCGACGGGGATCACCGGGGCGCCGGTGGCCAGCGCCACCCGGGCGAGCCCGCCGGGCTTGCCGCGGTAGAGACGCCCGTCGGGCGAGCGGGTGCCCTCGGGGTAGATGCCGAAGAGGCCGCCGCCCTCGATGACCTCGATGCCGGCCTTGATCGCCGCCTCGCCGGCGCCGCGGGCGCCCGAGCGGTCGACCGGGAGCTGGCCGACGCCCTTGAAGAAGGCGGCGGTCAGCCGGCCCTTCAGACCGGGCGTGGTGAAGTACTCCGCCTTGGCGATGAAGGTGACCTTGCGGTCCAGGACCGCGGGCAGGAAGAAGGAGTCCGAGAAGGACAGGTGGTTGCTGGCAAGGATCGCGGGCCCCTCGGCGGGCACGTTCTCCAGGCCCTCCACCCAGGGCCGGAAGGCGAGCTTCAGGGACCCGCCGATGGAGAACTTCATTGCGCCGTAGATCAACTCGCCAAGCCTTCCGTGTGCCGTCGCCCCGACTTTATCCCGTACCCGCGCGCCGCCCCCGCTGCGGCCCTGGTCGGTGTCGGTCCGGTCGCGTACCGTGAAGGTCCTTCCCCCATCGACGTACGACTCCGGCGCCCCCGACGCGCCTGAGCCGCAAACCGAACAGGAGACCCCGGTGCCGGTCCTTCCCGGAGCCGAGCCGTACCGCCATGAGGGCGGAGAGGTCGGCGTCCTTCTCTGTCACGGATTCACCGGTTCCCCGCAGTCGATGCGCCCGTGGGCCGAGTACCTCGCGGGCCGCGGTCTGACGGTGTCGGTGCCGCTGCTGCCCGGGCACGGCACGCGCTGGCAGGACATGCAGCTCACCACCTGGCACGACTGGTACGCGGAGGTGGACCGGGCGCTGCGCGAGCTGACCGCCCGCTGCTCCACCGTCTTCGTCTTCGGCCTCTCCATGGGCGGGGCGCTGACCCTGCGGCTCGCCGCGAAGCACGGCGACGCGGTCAGGGGCGTCGTGCTCGTCAACCCGGGCAACAAGGTGCACGGCCTCGCCGCGCACGCCCTGCCGGTCGTGCGGCACCTCGTCCCGACGACGAAGGGCGTCTCCAACGACATCGCGAAGGAGGGCGTGACCGAGGTCGGGTACGACCGGGTCCCGCTGCACGCGGCGCACTCGCTGCGCCGGTTCTTCCGGCTGCTCGACGGCGAGCTGCCGCAGGTCACGCAGCCGCTCCTGCTGCTGCACAGCCCCCAGGACCACGTGGTGCCGCCCGTCGACTCGGCCCGCGTGCTGAGCCGGGTGTCCTCCACGGACGTCCGGGAGATCCTCCTGGAACAGAGCTACCACGTGGCGACGTTGGACCATGACGCGGAGAGGATCTTCGAGGAGAGTCTGGCGTTCGTCGAGCGTCTCGCCCCGGGACTCGTGGGCGGGAAGGGGAGCAGGAGCGGTGACTGACCAGCAGGACGGCGGCGAGCGGGAGCCGCAGCCCATCGACGAGGAGGCGGCGTGGGCCGCGATCGTCGCGGGGTACGGCGAGGAGCCCGCGGACCCTCCGGGGGCGCGGCCCTACCGGCCGATCGAGAACCTGAGGCTGCCGGAGCCGGAGGAGCTGGAGGCCCGCGAGGCCCGGGCCGCCTCGGGCAGTGACGTGCCGAAGCCGGACAAGCCGAAGCCGGAGCAGCGGAAGCCGGAGCAGCCGAAGCGGGAGCAGCCGACGCCGGCGGCGCCGTCGCCGCTGGTGCCGGAGCCGGAGCCGGGTCCCGACTCGGGCGACGAGGAGGACGGGAAGCCGGCCCTCGGCAGCTCGATCACCTTCGCGCCCGGGGTGCGCCCGAGCGGCGGCCCGCGCGACTACAGCCTGGCGGAGCCGGAGGAGGGCGCCGGGGGCGTCTCGGAGGAGGGGCACTTCGTGCCGCCGGAGCCGCCGCCGCTGCCGGAGGCGGACACCACCACCAAGTTCGCGTGGCTCGGGGTGGTCGGCGGGCCGGTCCTGATGCTGCTCGCGGTCATGCTCCAGTGGGACATGACCTGGTGGCTCACGACCCTGTGCGTGGGCGGCTTCCTGGGCGGTTTCGTGACCCTGGTGGCCCGGATGAAGGGCGACGACGAGGACGACGACGGCTACGACGACCCGGGCCGCGGCGCGGTGGTCTGACAGCCCCTCGGCCGGACCTCGGGCGCGCGCTCAGGCGGGCGCCCGGAGCCTGACCGCCGCCAGCACCGGCAGGTGATCGGTGGCGGCGGTCAGGTCGGCGTGGTCCAGGTGGGTGGGGACGCCGCAGCCGAGGAACTCGACGCCGTCCGTCGCGAGGATCGCGTCGATGCGCCGGCGCGGCTCGGCCGGGGGGTAGGTGTGCTCGGCTCCCCGGGGCCTGGCCTCCCAGCCGTCCCGGAGCGTCCCCGTGAGCCGGGTGTGCGCCGGGCCGCCGGCCGGCTCGTTGAGGTCGCCGGCGACGATCGTGTACGGGGTCCCCAGCGCGGCGACCCGGTCGAGGACCAGCCCTGCCTGGGCGTACCGCTCGTCCTTCCGCAGGCTCAGGTGGCAGCTGATCAGGCCCAGCCGGGCGGCCCCGAAGCGGACGACGGCGGTGGCGAGGCCGCGCCGGTGCAGTCCGGGGGTGAGCGGCAGCAGGACGTCCTCGGTCCGCTCGACGGTGGCGCGCAGCGAGCAGAGCAGCAGCGGTCCCGCGGCGGTGGCCCCGCCGGAGAGGACGACCAGTTCGCTCTTGGCGGCCAGCCGGGCCGCGTGCTTGCGCCAGCGGAAGAAGCGCGGGGCCTCCTGGACGAGGACGACGTCGGGGGCGCAGGCCCGGATCACCCGGGCGAGGGCGTCCTCGTCGTCGCGCATCGAGCGGATGTTGTAGCTGAGGATCCGTACCACGGCCGAGCCGTCGGGCTCGGTACGGGAGGCGGGCAGCGCGCCGGTCGCGTCGAGGGCCATGGGCCCACGATAGGGCGGATGCCCGCCCCGCCCCCGGGGGGCGCGACGGGCATCGACCGGATACGACGGGCCCGGGGGCCGGGGTCAGCCCTGGCGGGCCAGGTCCGCGGCGCCGACGAGGCCGGCCTTGTTGCCGAGCTGGGCGGCGAGCACCTGGGCGTGCGGGCGGTGGCTGCCGCCGATCAGCCAGCGCCGGAAGGACTTCCGGATCGGGTCGAGGACGAGCTCGCCCTCGTCCGAGACGCCGCCGCCGACGATGAAGGCGGAGGGGTCGAAGAGCGAGGCGAGGTCGGCGAGTCCGGCGCCGGCCCAGCGGGCCAGCTCGCGGAAGGAGTCGATGGCGACCGCGTCGCCCGCGCGGGCGGCCTCGCTGACGTGCTTGCCCTGGATGCCCTCGGGGGTGCCGTCGCCGAGCCCCAGGAGGACCCCGGCGTGCTCGGGGGTGGCGGCGGCGCGCTGCCGGGCGTACCGGACGAGGGCGCGGCCGGAGGCGTACTGCTCCCAGCAGCCCTGGCTGCCGCAGCCGCAGAGCAGGCCGTCCGGGACGACCCGGATGTGGCCGAACTCGGCGGCGACGCCGAAGCGTCCGCGGCGCAGCTTGTTGCCGATGATGATGCCGCCGCCGAGGCCGGTGCCGAGGGTGATGCAGATGACGTCCTCGTGGCCCTGGCCGGCGCCGAAGCGGTACTCGCCCCAGGCCGCGGCGTTGGCGTCGTTCTCCACGACGACGGGCAGGCCGACGCGCTGTTCGACCTTGTCCTTCAGCGGCTCGTGCCGCCAGTCGATGTTCGGCGCGAAGAGGACGGTGGCCCGCTTGTCGTCGACGTAGCCGGCGGCGCCGATGCCGACGGCCTCGATCTGGTGGCCCTTGCCCGCCTCGGAGACGGCGGCGCAGATGGCGTCGACGATGCCTTCGGGGGTCGGCGGGGTGGGCACCGTGTGCGTCCCGAGGATGCTGCCCTCCTCGTCGACCACGCCGGCCGCGATCTTGGTGCCGCCGATGTCGACGCCGATGGTGAGTCCCATGAGTCCCTCAGTTTTCGGTCGAGCCCCGCTAGGGCCCACCGTACCCGAGGGGAGGCGCCGTACTGATCAGTCCAGGTCGATGGGACGGCCCGTGGTGGGCCCGTCCTCGCCGTCCCGGCGGTCGTCCGGACGGTCCTCGCCGACGTCCCCGGCGTCGCCGTCCGGCGCGCGACCGGTGTCGGCGGTGCGGCGGGGGTCGTCCTCGGAGAGGCCGGGGCCGCGGGTCCAGCGGGTCTCGTGGCCCTCGACGGCCGAGCGGTAGGCGGCGAGGAGTTCGCTCCCGGCGGCGGCGAGGTGGTCGAAGACCTGCGGGTTGCGCTCGATGACCGGCTCGACGGCGGCCTTCGCCTGGTTGACGAGTCCCATGACCGTCTCGGCGGCCTGGGCGGCCGCTCCGGCGGCACCGTGCCCGCCGAACAGCGGGGCCGCGGCGCCGAGTCCGCCGCCGAGCTTCTCGGTGACGGCCTCGAAGAGCTTGCGGAACTCCTCGGCGGGCGAGCCGGGTTCCGCCCCGTGCCGCGCACGGCGGCGGGCCTTCTCCGCCTCCAGGTCCTCGGCACACGCGTCGGCCCAGGGGTCCGGATCGCTGCTCATGGCGTACTCCTCCGTCGCTTCCCTGCCTTCGACGGTACACGCCCGGGGCGGTGGTCAGGAGGGCTTGGGCCACAGTCCCGGGTCGGGGGCGAAGCGGATCGCGAGGTCGCCGTCGACGAGCCCGGCGCCGGTGACGGTGCAGCGGCGCAGGGCGGGCGGGAGGGGCAGGGTGCGGCGGAAGGGGCCGGCGCCGAGGAGCAGCTCGTCGCCCCTGCGGACGAGCGAGAGGTCCTGCTTGACGGCGCCGGGCAGCGGCAGGTGCCAGACGAGGACGCCGTCCTCCGCGCGCCGGTCCTCGACGGTCGGCGCGGGTGCGGCGGCGGGCGGCGGGCCGGGCCGGGCGGCGGCGAGCAGGGCGAGGTCCTCGGGGCCGCGCGGGTCGCGGCCGAGGTGCGGCAGCTCGTGCAGGAGGTCCCCGGCGTCGGCGCGGAGGGTCTCCAGGTGCCGGTGCTGCTGGGCGGTGAGGGCGGCGAGCCAGGGGTCCTCGGAGGCTGCGGGCAGGAGCCGGTTGACGACGACGGCGTCGAGGGCGAGGCCCTGGACGGCGAGGCCGAGGCGGGCGTCGCGGAGGGTGGCGGCGGCGGCCGGGCCGGGTTCGAGGACGAGGCGGACGGTGGTGTCCGGGGCCTCGACGACCGCCTGGACGGCGGCGAGCTCGCGCTCCCAGCGGGCGGTGGTCTCGTACAGCCACTGGGCGGGCATGGGGACGCCGGCGAGCTGGGCGAGCATCGGGCGCAGCGCGCGGGCGGCCTGCCGCTCGGGCGGCAGGAGGCGGCGGAGGTAGCGGCGGAGCTGCTCGGGGAGGGCGAGGACGGTCAGCGCCTCGCGGAGCGGCGGGAGGTCGACGACGGCGAGGTCGTGGTCGCCGGCGGCGGCCTCGCGCACCGCCCGGAGCAGGGCGAACTGGCGGCTGCCGGGGAGTTCGGTGAGTTCGGCGTCCTCGAACGGCGCGGCCCCGAGGAGGTCGAGGACGGTCCCGGAGCGGGCCTGGAGGGCGAGGAACTCGCGCCGGAAGTCCCCGGCGGGGTCGGGCCGCAGGACGGTGAGCGTGCCGGGTCCGGCGGCGCGGGCGGCGTCCTCGGCGGGCCCGGCTTCCTCTGATCCCCCCGCCGGGTCCGTGTCGCCGGGGACGAGGAGGACGCGGTGGCCCGCGTGGGCCTCGGCGAGGGCGGTCGCGGTGGCGACCGTGGTGCGCCCGGCGCCGCCGGCTCCGGTGACGAGGATGATCCGCATGCGGGTGACGCTATCGCGGGCCCGCCGGGGGCCGGGGGCCGGTCTCCCGGTGCCCGGGGCTCAGACCTGGGACTCCACGCGCTTCTTCAGGCCGGCGAGGGCGCGGTCGATGATGACCTTCTCGGCCTTGCGCTTGATCATGCCGAGCATGGGGATCTTGACGTCGACGGTGAGCTGGTAGGTGACCTGGGTGCGGTCGCCGGCGAGCGGGGTGAGCCGGTAGGAGCCGTCGAGGGAGCGGAGCATCTGGGACTTCACCAGGGTCCAGCTGACCTCGTCGGAGCCGGTCCAGGTGTACGCGAGGGTGTGGTCGTCCTTGATGGCGCCGGCGTCGAGAACGAGCCGGACCTTCTCGGCGCGGCCGGTGTCGTCGGTCGCGAGGACCTCGGCCTGGGTGACCTCGCCGGTCCAGTCGGGGTAGCGGGCGAAGTCGGCGATCACACCCATGACGTCGGCCGGCGCCGCCTCGATGGTGATGCTCGAGCTGGTGTGTTCGGCCATCGCGGTGGCTCCTCCACTGTGCGGTCCGGCGGAAGTCAAGCGGCACGGACACGTGCCGGGGGAAGGCTATCGCGCCCCCGTGCCGGCCCCGTCACCACTCCAGGGCGAAGGGGCGGCCGGTCGCGGCGAAGTGCCCGACGTTCACGCACTCGGTGGCGCCGATCCGCATCCGGCGGGCCAGCGGCTGGTGGACGTGGCCGAAGAGGGAGTAGCGGGGGCGGGTGCGGTGGAGGGCGTCGAGGAGGGCGCGGCTGCCGCGCTCGAAGCGGCGGGCGACGGTGTCGTAGGTGAGCTCGGGGACGTCCGGCGGGATGTGGGAGCAGAGGACGTCGACCTCGCCGAGGGCCTCGACCTTGGCGGCGTACTCCTCGTCCGGGATCTCGTACGGGATGGGGGTCCCCCCTGCTCGAACGGAGTTGAGAGCTCGGGGGAGCATGGGGGTACGCAGGCCGCCGCCGACGAAGCCGAAGACGAGGCCGCCGAGCTCGATCCGCTGTCCGTCGAGGACGGTGGTGCCGGGACCGGCGTACTCGGACCAGAGGGTGGGGATGTCGACGTTGCCGTAGGTGGCGTACGTGGGGGTGGGGAGGGCGGCGAAGAGTTCGGCGTACTGGCGGCGGACGGCGGACTCGATGGCGGTCTCGCGGTCGACGGCGAGTCCGGCCCAGAGGCTGCGGCCCAGGTCACGGGCCTCGTCGAAGCGGCGGGCGGTGCGCAGCTCGACGAGCCGGTCGGCGTTCGCCACGCCGAAGAGGTCGGGGAAGATGCCCCGGCTGTGGTCGGCGTAGTCGAGGAAGAGGACCAGGTCGCCGAGGCATATGAGGGCGTCGGCACCGTCCCCCGCCCGGGCGAGGGCGTCGGTGTTGCCGTGCACGTCGCTGACCACGTGGACTCGCATGTGCCCCACCTTAGGCCGTCGGACCTGCGGTTACTTGGGAGTCGGGAAAGCTGTGGATTACTGTGCGGAGAGTGGCGTCACGCTGGTGTGACGCACGGAACATCTGGCCGGGACCCCCTATCGGGAACCACGTACTGGTGGGTAACGTCCGGGCAGTCCACAGTCGTGCTCACCCCCACCGAGCACCTGCCCGATCATGGACCGCACCGGTGCGTCACACAGAGCCGTGGCACCGGAGCCCGATGAGGAGCAGCAGTCTTGCGCGAGTTCAGCCTTCCGGCCCTGTACGAGGTCCCTTCGGACGGCAACCTGACGGATCTCATCCGCCGCAACGCCTCCCAGCACCCAGACGTCGCCGTGATGGGCCGCAAGGTCGACGGCGGGTGGACGGACGTCACCGCCAAGGAGTTCCTCGCCGAGGTCCGCGGGGCCGCCAAGGGCCTGATCGCCGCCGGGGTCGGGGTCGGCGACCGCGTCGCGCTGCTCTCCCGCACCCGCTACGAGTGGGTGCTGCTCGACTTCGCGATCTGGAGCGCGGGCGCGGTGACCGTGCCGGTGTACGAGACCAGCTCGCCGGAGCAGATCCAGTGGATCCTCGGCGACTCGGGCGCCTCGGTGGCCGTCGTGGAGTCCGCGGCGCACCAGGCGTCGGTGGAGTCCGTACGGGACGGGCTGCCGGCCCTCAAGGGGCTGTGGCAGATCGAGGACGGCGCGATCGCCGCGCTGACCGCCGCCGGCGCGGAGGTCGCGGACGCGACGCTGGACGCGCGGATGTCGGCGGCGAACGCGGACGACCCGGCGACGATCGTCTACACCTCGGGCACGACGGGCCGCCCCAAGGGCTGTGTGCTGACGCACCGGGCGTTCTTCGCCGAGTGCGGCAACGTGGTGGAGCGCCTGAAGCCGCTCTTCCGTACCGGCGAGTCCTCGGTGCTCCTCTTCCTCCCCGCCGCGCACGTCTTCGGCCGGCTGATCGAGGTGGCCTCGGTGATGGCCCCGATCCGCCTGGGCTGCCTCCCGGACATCAAGACCCTCACGGACGAGCTGGCCTCCTTCCGCCCGACGCTGATCCTGGGCGTCCCGCGCGTCTTCGAGAAGGTCTACAACTCGGCGCGGGCCAAGGCGCAGGCCGACGGCAAGGGCAGGATCTTCGACAAGGCCGCGCACACGGCCATCGCCTACAGCCGCGCCCTCGCCACCCCGCGCGGCCCGTCCCTCGGCCTGCGGCTCAAGCACAAGGTCTTCGACAAGCTCGTGTACGCGAAGCTGCGCGCGGTCCTCGGCGGGCGGGGCGAGTACGCGATCTCCGGCGGCGCACCGCTGGGCGAGCGGCTCGGCCACTTCTTCCGCGGCATCGGCTTCACCGTCCTGGAGGGCTACGGCCTGACGGAGTCCTGCGCGGCGACCGCCTTCAACCCGTGGGACCGCCCGAAGATCGGCACGGTGGGCCAGCCGCTGCCGGGCTCCGTGGTGCGGATCGCGGACGACGGCGAGGTGCTGCTGCACGGCGAGCACATCTTCACGGGGTACTGGAACAACGAGGCGGCGACGGCCGAGGCGCTGGCCGACGGCTGGTTCCACACCGGGGACATCGGCACCCTCGACGAGGACGGCTACCTCGCGATCACCGGCCGCAAGAAGGAGATCCTGGTGACGGCGGGCGGCAAGAACGTCGCCCCGGCGGTCATCGAGGACCGGATCCGCGCGCACGCGCTGGTCGCGGAGTGCATGGTGGTCGGCGACGGGCGCCCGTTCGTCGGCGCGCTGGTCACCCTCGACGAGGAGTTCCTGGGCCGCTGGGCGAGCGAGCACGGCAAGCCGGCCGGCGTCACCGCCGCCACCCTGCGGGACGACCCGGAGCTCATCGCCGAGGTCCAGCGGGCGATCGACGACGGCAACGCGGCGGTCTCCAAGGCGGAGTCGGTCCGCAAGTTCCGCGTCCTGGCGTCCCAGTTCACCGAGGAGGCGGGCCACATCACCCCGTCGCTGAAGCTGAAGCGGAACGTGGTGGCGAAGGACTTCGCCGACGAGATCGAGGCGCTCTACAGCAAGTGAGGCCATGAGGGAGGGGCCCGGCGCGTGCGCCGGGCGCCTCCCTCATGCCTGTCTCACAGCAGCTCTCTGAGCCGCTCCGCCAGCAGGTCCCAACGCCACTTCTCCTCCACCCAGGCGCGGCCCCGCTCGCCCATGCGGGCGCGGAGCTCCGGGTCGAGGAGGAGGGCGGTGACGCGGTCGGCGGTCTCCTCCGCGGACTCGCCCCGGACGACCCAGCCGGTCTCGCCGTCGAGGACGGCGTCGGGGGCGCCGCCGGAGTCGCCGGCGACGACCGGGAGACCGGTCGCCGACGCCTCCAGGTAGACGATGCCGAGGCCCTCGACGTCGAGACCGCCGCGCCGGGTGCGGCAGGGCATGGCGAAGACGTCGCCCGCGCCGTAGTGGGCGGGGAGCTCCGACCAGGGGACGGCGCCGGTGAAGCGGACGGAGGCGGCGACGCCCGTCTCGGCGGCGAGCCTCCGCAGGTCCTTCTCGTACGGGCCGCCGCCGACGATCAGCAGGACCGCGTCCGGCACCCGCCGCAGGATCCGCGGCAGGGCGCGGATCAGGGTGTCCTGGCCCTTGCGCGGGACGAGACGGGAGACGCAGACCACGACCGGGCGGTCGGTGAGGCCGAGCCGGGCCCGGACCTCGTCGCCGCCGGAGCCGGGGTGGAAGGTCTTCTCGTCGACGCCGGGCGGCAGCTGCACCATGCGGCCCGCGGCGGCCGGGGTGAGGGCCGAGGCGATCCGGGAGCGGGTGTACTCCCCGAGGTACGTGATCGTGTCGGTGCCCTCGCCGATCCGCCGCAGCAGCTGCCGGGCGGCGGGCAGCTGCGCCCAGCCGGCCTCGTGCCCGTGGGTGGTGGCCACCAGCCGCTTCGCGCCGGCCCGGCGCAGCGCGGGCGCCATCAGGCCGAGCGGCGCGGCGGCGCCGAACCAGACCGATTCACAGCCGTGTTCGCGCAGCAGCGCGGTCGCCCTGGCGGTCACACGTGGCGTAGGCAACAGCATGGTGGTGCGGTCCCGGACAACCGTGAAAGGCTGTTCAGCGTCGAACAGTGCGGTGGCCTCCGCCCCTTCGCGGCCTCGCTTCCACGTGGAGGCGTAGACCACGAGCCGGTCAGGGTCCAGTCGCAACGCCATGTTGTGCAGGAACGCCTGGATTCCGCCGGGACGCGGCGGGAAGTCGTTCGTTACGATCAGGGTCTTGTGCATCGTGACAGACAGTACGTGATGGCACGCGATCGCACCCTTCGCCCGGCACCACCCCCTTCCGCGCGAGCGGACCGACAGGACAGGAACAGGACAGGTATGACGGGCGCAGTGGAGATCGGCTCACGCACGGCTGCACGGCTGCGGGAGTTGCGTCTGCCGCTCGGGCTGTGGGCGCTGACCAGAATCATCCTGCTGGTGTGCGTCTTCAAGATCGTGGTCGTACCCGGCCCGGACGTGACCAGCGACGTGGAGCAGATCTACCAGAGCTGGTACGAGGTCCTGAAGACCGGCACGTACCCGCAGGACGACGTCACCTGGCAGTACCCGCCGGCGGCCGCCCTCGCGATCCTCTCCCCCGCCCTGGTGCCCTTCCTCGGCTACTCTGCCGCGTTCTTCCTGCTGGCCCTGCTCTGCGACGCCTTCGTCTTC
Organism: Streptomyces sp. NPDC059201; assembly: GCF_042754585.1. Lineage (NCBI taxonomy): Bacteria > Bacillati > Actinomycetota > Actinomycetes > Kitasatosporales > Streptomycetaceae > Streptomyces > Streptomyces sp. NPDC059201. Next base: position 704,796 of record NZ_JBHZBB010000002.1, on the reverse strand, counting down.
GGGCTCCTGGTGCACACGGGCGGCCGGCCGGGCCGGACGATGCGGGGCGCGTGGCTGTGGCTGGCGGCGGTGCCGCTGATGGGCCCGACCGCGTACGCCCGCTACGACATCATGGTCACCGCGGTCGCCGTGGCGGGTCTGCTCGCCGCGATCCGCAGCCCGCGGGTGCTGGGCGCGATGGCCGGTTTCGGCGCGGTGCTGAAGGTGTGGCCGGCGCTGATCCTGGCGGGCACCCCGAAGGGCCGGGCGACCTGGCGCTCCTGGCCGGTGGCGGCCGGGACGGCGGCGGGCGTGCTGGCGCTGTGCATGGCCTGGATGCCGGGCGGCCTTGCCTTCCTCTCCTTCCAGAGCGAGCGGGGCACCGAGGTCGAGTCGCTGGGCGCGATGGTCTTCCACATCGCCCGGCACTTCGGCTGGGACGGCGAGGCGCGGATGAACTACGGCTCGATCGAGTTCCTCGGCCCGTACGTCTCCTGGGTGTCGAAGGGCGCGATGGCGCTGACCGTGGCCGCCTTCGGCTGGCTGCTGCTGTGGCGCTTCAAGGCGCGCCGCTTCACCTCCTCGACGGTGGCGGACGCGGCCTTCGTGGCGGTCCTGCTCTTCACCGCGACGAGCCGGGTGATCTCCCCCCAGTACATGATCTGGCTGGTCGGGGTCGCGGCCGTCTGCCTCGTGTACCGGTCGAGCCGGATGCGGACGCCCGCGTACCTGATCCTGTGGGCGACCGCGGTGACGCAGTTCGAGTTCCCGGTCTGGTTCTCCCACGTGACGCAGAGCGACTGGCTGGGCATCGGCGTGCTGTTCCTGCGCAACGGCCTGCTGATCGCGGCGACCCTGATGGCCTGCCGGATCCTCTGGAAGCACACGGTCACCGAGGCCGGCACGGTCATCCCGGTCCCCTCGGACCAGCCGGAACCCGAGAAGGTCCTCACCCGCTCGGCCTGAGCCGCGCGGGCGGGGCCAGGCCCTAGGCCAGCTTCTCCTTGAGGTACGTCCGCCAGTCCGCCGTGAACTGCTCCGGGGTCGTGTCCAGCACCTTCCGGAGGGCGTTCTCCAGGGCGCCGTCGCGGCCGGGGTGGGCGCCGATCTCGCGGTAGAAGGCGGTCAGGCGGTCCTCGCCCCAGCGGTCGGCGATCATCGCGCAGGCCAGCCAGCCGCTCTCGTAGGCGCGGGCCAGGGCCTCGCCGTCGCCCTCGAAGCCGAAGTCGGCGTCCTCGGGGAGGGCGGCGGGCAGGTCGCCGGCCCGGACGGCCCGCCGCAGCTCGGGGGCGGCCTGGGCGGGGGTGCGGTCGCCGCCCCGGTAGGCGGCCCAGTCGGCGAAGCCCTCGGAGAGCCAGACCGGGGTGGACGCCGAGGTGTGGGCGCGGGTCGCGACGTGGACGGTCTCGTGGGTGAGGATCACCTCCCGGCCGAAGGCGCCGAGCACCCCGTACGCCTCCGGGTTGACGATCACCCGGTCCGCGGGCGCGTCGGCGCGCCGCGTGGTCTCCCCGGTGGTGACCGCCGCGATCCCCCGGTACTGCGAGCCGTCCACCGCGAGCAGACCGCCCATGCCGTCGAGGGAGGCGGGGACGAGGACCAGCACCCGGCGGGCCCAGTCCTCGCTCCAGACCGCGTCGACGGCGGGCACGGCCCGGTCGGCGAGCCGGGCGATCTCGGCCAGCCGCTCCCGGTCCTGGCCGACGCCGAGGACGAGCGAGCGGGCGCCGCGCACCGCGGTGACCTCGCCCTGCTCCCAGAGCCGTACCGGGGCGCCCTCGGCTGGCCGCTCGCCGGTCACGTACCAGCGTCCGTCCCGCTCGGCGAGGTCCATGACCCGCTCGCTCGCGAGGGGGCCGGGGTCGTACCCCTCGACCCGGTGGCCGCGTTCGACGCGGGCGGTGAGGCGGCCCTCGCCGGTCCGGTCGACGGAGGTGACGCGGTAGCTCCACCCGGCGAGCGGGACCTGGGCGAGCCTGCGGTACTCGCTCCGCGCGGCGGCCCGGTGGGAGGGATCGGCGGCGGCGAGCCAGGCGGTCTCGTCCCGGTCGAGGAGGGCCTCGGCGTGCCGGTCCAGGAGGGCCTGCACCTCGCGAAGGGCCGGGTCGGCGGGCCGGGCGGCGGTGCCGCAGCCGACGAGCGCGGCGAGCGCGAGGAGCAGGGCGAGCAGCGCTCCCCCCGGCCGTCGCGCGCCGCACCCCTGTTCCACCACGCCTCAGATCGTACGGAAGGGTGACGGGGTCGCGCCTCCCGGAGCCGCGGCGGAGCTCCTGGACCCCGCCCCGGAGCGGGGTCTCAGGGGCGGGTGACGGTCACGTGGGACATCATGTTCACCGGGTCGTAGCGGACCCGGGCGCCGGGGTAGGGGGCGTGGATGACCTGGCCGTTCCCGGCGTAGATGGCGACGTGGCTGGCATCGCCGCGGTACGTGACGAGGTCCCCGGGCTGCGCCTGGGAGAGCGGCACCTGCCGGCCCGCGTGCCGCTGGGCGGCCGAGGTGCGCGGCAGGCTCATCCCGGCCTGCCGGTACGACCAGACCATCAGCCCCGAGCAGTCGAAGCCCGTGGGGCCGGTCGAGCCCCAGACGTACGGCTTGCCGACGGCGCTGCGGGCGGCGAGCACCGCGGCGGCGGCCCGCGAGTCGGCGGGGCCGAGGTCGGCCTGCGGCGGCAGCTCCTCGGCCGGGCCGCCGGAGCGTCCGCCGGAGCGGGAGGCCCGCTCGTAGTCGGCGCGCTCGGCGGCGGTGAGGGAGGCGAGGACCCGGCGGGCCTCGGCGAGCTTCCCCTCGACCGACCGCTTGTGGCGGGCCACCTCCGCGCGGCTCCGCTCCAACTCGCCGAGGGCGGTCCGGGCCTCGGCGCGCTCCTGGTCGAGCCGGCGGCGCTCGCGCTGGAGCTCGGTGAGGGCGGCGGTCTGCCGGGCGGTGACCCGGTCGAGGGCGGAGGCGCGGTCGAGGTAGCTGTCCGGGTCGGAGGAGAGCAGCAGGACCAGGGCCGGGTCGAGGCCGCCGGAGCGGTACTGGGCGCCGGCGAGCGCGCCGAGCGCGCCCCGCATCCGGTTGATGCGCTCCTGGCCGCGGGCGAGGCTGTCCTGGGCCTGGGCGACCTTGCGCCGCAGCGCGTCCGCCTTCTCGTCCGCCTGGTTGTAGCCCTCGGCGGCCCGCTCGGCCTCCTCGTAGAGGCGGTCGACCTTGGCGCGGGTGGCCTCGGTGCCGGCGCCCGGGTCGGCGGTCGCGGGGACGGCGCCGAGGGAGGCCGCCGCGGTGGCCGCGGCGGCTGCGGTCAGGACGGTGACCCGGGCGGGTCGGCGGTGGGAGGCCACGGCTCGCGCTCCGTTCGGCTCGTGCGGACTTGGCGCGGCAGACAGTAGCCGTTCCCCGTCCCTCGTCCAACGAAGCCGCCGGGCACACAAAATGACGCCCCGCCGGAGATCACAAGGTCACCGGCGGGGCGTCAGGTCAGCTCAGCGTGCGGCGAACCACCCGTTCGGGCGGCATGCCGGGCGGGTCAGCCGCCGATGCGGACACCGAACTGGAACGTGCCCATGTAGTTCATCGACTCGTAGCGGACGCTGGCGCCCGGCTTGGGGGCGTGCAGGATCGTGTTGTTGCCCGCGTACAGGCCGACGTGCGACAGGCCGTTGAAGAAGACCAGGTCGCCGGGGCGGAGCTGGCTGCGGCCGATCTTGGTGCCGTCGTTCTGCTGGGTGTACGTGGTGCGGGTGAGGCGGGCGCCGGCCTTGCCGTAGGCCCACATCGTCAGGCCGGAGCAGTCGTAGGCGTACGGGCCCTCGGCGCCGGACTGGTACGGCTTGCCGACCTGGGTGGCGGCGTTGGCGAGGGCGGCGGCGCCCAGGCCGCTGGCCGGGACCTCGTTGCCGAGCTCGACGCGGTCGGAGGCGGCGCGGCTGGCGCGCTCGGCCTTCTCCTGCTCCTCCTGCTGGATGCGGGCGCGCTCCTCGGCGGTGAGGGTGTTGAGGACCTCGCGGGCGTCGGCGAGCTTGCCCTGGACCTTGCGCTTCTTCTCGGCCAGCGTCTTGCGGACCTCTTCGAGGTCGGCGAGCTTGGAAGTGGCCTCGGCGCGCTGCTGGGCGAGGGTGCGCTGCTTGTCCTGGATGGTGGCGAGGACGTCGGCCTGCTGGTCGGTGACCCGGCCGATGGCGGACGCCTTGTCCAGGTAGTCGTCCGGGTTCGCCGAGAGGAAGAGCTGGAGCGCCGGGTCGATGCCGCCGGAGCGGTACTGGGCGCTGGCGACCGAACCGATCTGGTCCCGGAGGGTGTTCAGCTCCTGCTGACCACGCGCCACCCGGTCCTGGATCTGGCCGATCTCCTTCTGGAGCTTGCCGCGGCGCTCCTCGGCCAGGCTGTGCTGCTCCGTGGCCTCCTCGGCCTCGTGGTACAGCTTGTCGACCTTCGACTTGACCTCGTCGATCTTCGGCTTGGGGGCCGCCTGGGCACCGGTCTGGGCGGAGAACGCGACGGCGGCGGCCGCGGTCGCGGTGAGCACGGTCACACGGGTGCGGCTCGGCTGCTTGGGTCGACGGTGGGACGCCACGAAGGCGAGCTCCTTCTTCCTCAGAGCCGCCCGGCCGGTCAGGGGCAGGCGGTTCCTCCACGGACCGCCCTGATGGGTGATCAACCGCGCGAAGGTTCGAGCCCCGACCCTAGTGACCAAGTTGTGATCAGTTCAAATCCCGATGGCAAAAAACTCGCTCACACACCACTTTATTTACACGCATCACACGGCGCGTGACGGCCACTTGACCGTCTGCCCTCCAGAATTCGGGCATAAACCCCAAGAGTTGCAAGCCGGGTGAGTCGTTACGAGAGCCGCGAAAGGCGCTTGAGGAGCAGAGCCGACGCCACCGGGCGCGCTCCGGCCTTCGCGACGCCGTCCGCCACCTCGCGGTCGGTGGAGACCACGACGACCGGCCGGCCCGGCGGCTCCGCCCGCACCAGCTGGCGGATCAACTCGTCGGCCGTGACACCGGGCTTGGAGAAGAGCACCCGCACCCCGCGCGGCGGCGCGAGGAGCACCGGCGCGGCCAGCTCCGCCCCGTCGAAGACGCAGGTGACCTCGGCGCCCGAGCGGGCCGCGAGGGCGGAGAGCCCGCCGAGCAGCCGCAGCCGCTGCTTCTCCAGCGGCATCGTCGGGTAGCCGGTCTTGGTGACGTTGTAGCCGTCGACGACCAGATGGGTCTGCGGCAGCTCCAACAACTGGTCGAGCAGGGCCGGATCGGTCTCCGACAGGGCGCGGGCCGCGATGTCCTTCGGGGACATCCGCCCCGGCTCCACGGCGTCCACGGTGTCCGCCGGGTGCACCGACACGGGCGGCAGGGCGAGTTCGCGCCGCAGCCCCTGGGCCGCGTCGAGGACGGTGTCGAGCAGCAGCCGCAGCCGCATGTCCTCCACCGAACGCCCCTCGCGGGCGGCCCGGCGGCTCGCCTCCAGGGCCGCCTCGGCCTCGCCGAGCCGGGCCTTGAGCCGCCGCGACTCGCTCTCGGCGGCGGAGACCTGGGCGGCGGACTCGGCGCGGGCGGCCTCCATCTCGGCCTGGGCCCGGCGCAGCGCCGCCTCGCCGCGCTTCACGTCGCTCTGCGCGCTGCGCAGCTTGCGGTGAAGCGATTCCGCTTCCTTTCGGGCGGCCTCCAGGTCGTGCCGGAGCTGCTCGGTCTCGCCCCTGGTGCGGTCGCGGGCGCCGGCCAGCTCCTCGCGGAGCCGCTCCAGTTCGCGCCGGCCCGCCTCGTCGGCGCGCTCGGCGTCGGCGCGCTGGACCTCCTCGCCGGCGGCGGCCACCAGCTTGGCCCAGCCCGGCGGGCGGAGCACGTACGCCGCCGCGGCCACGTCGACGGGGTCGGCGGCGGCGGGCGGGGTGCCGGTCTCCACGGCTCCGGCCAGCTCCGGCTGGGACTGCTTGAACCGTTCGCCGATCCGCTGCCGGAAGAGCGTGTCGCCCTCCAGGGCGGCGGCCATCGCGTTGCCGGCGAACTTGGCGCGGCGGCTCGCGGTGAAGCGGGCGTACTGGCGCAGCGGGGCGGGCAGCTCGGCGACGGTCAGGCCGCCGAAGGCGTCGGCGACCAGCGCGATCACCCGCCGCCGTACCCCCTCCGGCAGAGGATGGTCGAGCGTCTCGGCAGCGTCACCTGCCGCGCCGGCCGGTTCGTCACCGTGCGCGGGCTGCTCCACGATCCGTCACCCCTACTGTCGTCGGCGCCGTCCGTCAGGACTCGACGCCCGGCTTGTCCACCAGTTCGATCTGGTCCACCGCGTTGCACCAGCGGCAGCGGACCGACTCGATGGTCTCACTGAGCACCTCGCGCTCCTCGACCTTCGGCTCCCCGGCCAGGTCCAGATGGACGTACTCGACGACCTTGGACGAACGCGTCACGTCGAAGCGGGTCAGATTGCCGCACAGGGTGCAGCGCCAGCGGGTCTCGTCGGTCGGCAGGGGAACCGTCGTCATGGTCGCCGTCCTTCTTCCTGTTCGTGGTGGTACCAGGTGCGGAGCCGCGGTGCGCCGTCGGACTGCGGTGCTCGATCCCGTAACCCTACGGCCTCACCGGACGGCGCCCGGCCCGGCGAGGCACTCTGTCCACTTCGTCCCTCTTGGGTCATGATCTGTCCATGATCGACTGGCGAGGCACGGCCCTGGGCGCCTATCGGGGCGTCCGTACCGGACCCGCGGTGACCTACGGACTGATCGCCGCCTGCTGTCTCCTCTTCATTGTCAGCCCGGTCTCCGGGCTGAACCCGTCGTACGGGACCGGGGACGAGGTGCTCGCGGCGCAGAGCGCGTACTTCCGGAAGTGGGGCGTGGTGCCGGCCGAGCTGACGCGCGGCGATCCGGGCGCGCTGCTCACCCCCTTCACCGCCCTCTTCGTGCACGGCGGATGGCTCCACCTGCTCGGCAACATGCTCTTCCTCTGGGTCTTCGGGGCGATGGCGGAGGAGCGGATGGGGCACGCGGAGTTCGCCCTCTTCTATCTGGGCACCGGCTATCTCGCCCTGCTGGGCTACGCGGTCGCGCACGCCGACAGCGAGCAGACGCTGGTCGGGGCGTCGGGGGCGATCTCGGCGGTGCTCGGCGCCTTCCTCTTCCTCTTCCCGCGCTCCCGGGTCACCAGCCTCTTCCCCTTCCTCTTCTTCCTGCCGCTGCGCTTCCCGGCCTGGGCGGTGCTCGTGTTCTGGTTCACGCTCCAGTGGCTGGCGGCGCGGGCGGCGGGCGCGGGGCCCGGGGTCGCCTATCTGGCGCACGTCGTGGGGTTCTCGCTCGGCTTCCTCTACGCCTGGGTGCGGTTCCGAGGTGGGGATAGAGTGAAAACCCCAGCAGCGGCGACCGAGGGAGACAGCCAGCCGTGATCACCGCGATCGTCCTCATCAAGACCAGCGTGGACCGCATCCCCGAGATCGCGGAGTCCATCGCCGCGCTCGACAACGTCAGCGAGGTCTTCTCGGTGACGGGTACGTACGACCTCATCGCGATGGTCCGGGTGCCCCGCCACGACGACCTGGCCGAGATCATCCCCGGCCGGATCAGCAAGATCCCGGGCGTCGAGGGCACCGACACGCACGTCGCCTTCCGCACGTACTCGCAGCACGACCTGGAGGCGGCCTTCGCCATCGGCCTGGAGTCCTGAGCCGGGACCCCGCCGGCCCTGGCCCCGGCTCCGGCACCGACCCCGGCACCGACCCTGGCCCCGGCCCCGTGTCGTCGTGGCGCCCGGATGAAGGAATCCTCATCCGGGCTTCATCCTGGGGCGCGCCTCCGCGCCCCACCCTGGCGCCATGTCCTTCACCCACCGCATGGCCGGCCTCGTCGCCGTCGTGGCCGTCCCGCTCGGCATCGCCGCGACCAGCTACGCGCTGACCGACCGGCCGGAGGCGCCCCGGGTCCCGCCCGCCGTGCACCTCTCCACCGTGCCGACCCCGCCGACCCCCACGAAGCCCACCGGGTCCGCCACGCCGTCGCCGACCGGCTCCCCGTCCTCGGCGCCCCCGCCCTCCGACTCCGTCGTGCCCGGGCCCTCCACCACGGGCGACGACGACGATGACGATCACGAGTGAAGCGCACCGAACACCGTCTCTCCGCCCGCGTCCGCATCCTGCTCTGGCTGCTGCTCGTCATGGCCGTCGCGCTCGCCGCGGTCGCCGTGGTGACCCGCACCCTGCTGCTGCGGGACGCCGACCACCGCATCAACCAACTGCTCACCCAGGAGACCGGGGAGTTCGCCACCTTCGTGACCCAGGGCGTCGACCCGGAGACCGGCCGCGGCTTCACCGAACCCGAGGCGCTGCTGCGGGTCTTCCTCCACCGGCAGTACTCCGACCCGGACGAGGAGCTGCTCGGCCTGGTCGGCACCGGCGGGCCGGGGCCGCGGGTCGTCCGGCAGTCCCGCGACATACCGAGCGCGCTGCCGCTCCACCTCGACCGGCCCGCGCTCGACGCCATCGCCGCCGCGCCGGAGTCCTCGGGGCGGATCGACCGGAAGCAGGGCGAGGTGCGGTGGGCGAAGGTGCCGATCGAGACCGGCGGCCCTGGTCCCGCCTTCGTCGTCGCCTTCCACGCCGACCGGCAGCAGGCCATCGCCGACGAGGCGTTCCGCATCCTGCTCGCCATATCCGGGGTGGCTCTGCTACTGACCACCGGCATCGGCTGGGTGGTCGCGGGCCGCATCCTCGCCCCCGTACGCGTGGTGCGGACGACCGCCGCCGAGCTGACCGAGCGGGACCTCACCCAGCGGATCCCCGTCCAGGGCAAGGACGACATCGCGGCGCTCGCCGAGACCTTCAACGCGATGCTGGACCGGCTGGAGCGGGCCTTCGCGGGCCAGCGGCAGTTCGTGGACGACGCGGGGCACGAGCTGCGGACCCCGATCACCATCGTCCGCGGGCATCTGGAGCTGATGGGCGACGACCCGGCCGAGCGGGCGGAGACCGTCCGCCTCGTCACCGACGAACTGGACCGGATGAGCCGGATCGTGGAGGACCTGCTGCTGCTCGCCAAGGCCGAGCGGCCGGACTTCGTGCGGACCGGCCCGGTGCAGCTGGGCGAGCTGACCGCCGACGTCTTCGTGAAGGCCAGGGCGCTGGGCGACCGCGACTGGGTGCTCGACGGGGTGGCCGACCGGGAGGCGTCGCTCGACGCCCAGCGGATCACCCAGGCGATGGTGCAACTGGCGCAGAACGCGGTCCAGCACACCGTGCCGGGCGCCCGGATCGCGATCGGTTCCCGGGCCGCCGCCGGACGGATCGAGCTGTACGTGGCGGACCGGGGCCCCGGCGTGCAGGAGGCGGACGCCGAGGTGATCTTCGAGCGCTTCCGCCGCGGCACCGCCCGGCGCGGCGCCCGCACCAGCGGGGCCGGGCTCGGACTCGCCATCGTCCGGGCCATCGCCGAGGGGCACCGGGGCGGCTCCGTCGAGCTGCGTCCGACCGAGGGCGGCGGCGCCACTTTCGTACTTGTCTTCGAGGAGTGAATCCTCGGTGCGCAGAGGAGAGACCATGAACCGCGTCCTGATCGCCGAGGACGAGGAGCGCATCGCCTCCTTCGTCGAGAAGGGGCTCCGCGCCAACGGCTTCACCACCACCGTGGCCGCCGACGGCGACACCGCGCTCGCCCTGGCGCTCACCGGGGCCTTCGACCTGATGGTCCTCGACATCGGCCTGCCCGGCCGGGACGGCTTCACCGTCCTGCGCGAGCTGCGCGAGGCCCGGGTGACCCTCCCCGTCCTGGTCCTGACGGCCCGTGACTCCGTACGCGACACGGTGGCCGGCCTGGAGGGCGGCGCCGACGACTGGATGACCAAGCCCTTCCGCTTCGAGGAGCTGCTCGCCCGGATCCGGCTGCGGCTGCGCACCGCCGCCCGCGCCCCCGAGGTCACGGTGCTGCGCAGCGGCGACCTCGGCCTGGACCTGCGCACCCGGCGGGCCCGCTCCGGGGACCGGACGGTGGACCTGACCGCCCGTGAGTTCGTCCTCCTGGAGCTGTTCCTGCGCCACCCGGGGCAGGTGCTCTCGCGGGAGCAGATCCTCTCCCACGTGTGGGGGTACGACTTCGATCCCGGCTCCAACATCGTGGACGTCTACGTCCGGGCGCTGCGGAAGAAGCTGGGCGCGGAGCGGCTGGAGACGGTACGGGGCATGGGGTACCGGATGCCGTGACATGCACAGGCGGGGCGCGCGACCGGGGGTGCGTGAAGGGGGCTGCGTGAACCTTCCTTCATGGAGGGCTCATCGGCGACTCACCGGCCGCCCGGAGGGTGGATCCCGTGAACCTCTCCCTCCGCCAGACGGTCTGGCTCTGCCTCGCGCTCAGCGCCTGCGCGGTGCTCGCCGTCCCCGGCACCGCCCCCGGTCTCGGCGGCGAGGCCCGGCTGACCCTGGCCGTCTTCGCCCTCGCGACCTGCGCCTGGATCGCCGCCCCGGTCGACGACACCTACATCGCGCTCGGCGCCGGGCTCGCCCTCACCGTCACCGGAGTGATCAGCGCCGACACCCTCTTCGCCACCCTCGGCGACGCCACCGTCTGGCTGCTGATCTGCGCCTTCGTCCTCGCGGCGGCCGTGACCAGGACCGGGCTCGCCGGCCGCGCGGCCGCCTTCCTGGTCACCGGGGCCCGGTCCGTACGCCAGTTGGTCCACGTCACCACCGCCGCGCTTGTCGTCACCGCCTTCGCCGTCCCGGCCACCTCCGGGCGGGCCGCGCTGGCCCTGCCGGTCTTCCTCGCCCTCGCCCACGCGCTCGCCGGACGGCGCCGGCTCGTGGTGATGCTGGCCCTGCTCTTCCCCACCGTGATCCTGCTGTCGGCGGTCGCCACCCTGATCGGCGCGGGCGCCCACCTCATCACGGTCGGGGTGCTCCTGGAGCAGACGGGCGAGGGCATCGGCTTCGCGCGCTGGCTGGTCCTCGGCCTGCCGCTCGCGGTGGTCTCCTCCCATCTGGCGGCGGAGGCGGTCCTGCTCACCACCACCCGCCGCGAGGACCGGACGGGACCCGTCCGGATCACCCCGGCCGCGATCCAGGAGCACTCCCCCACCCCGGTGTCGGGCCCCCTCTCCCCGCCCGAGCAGCGCTGCCTGCTGCTGCTCTGCACGGTGGTGGCGCTCTGGTGCGCCGAGCCGCTGCACGGGGTCTCGCCCGCGGTGGTCGCGCTGATCGGCGCGGTGGTGGCCTCCTCCCCCGCCCTCGGCACCGTCCGGATGAAGGACGGGCTGACGTCGGTGCCCTGGCCGATGCTGCTCTTCATGGCGGCGACGACCGCGATGGGCGTGGCCCTGGTCGAGTCCGGCGCGGCCGGATGGCTGGTCGGCGGGCTGCCGGGCGGGGTGCCCCCGTGGGCCTTCCTCGCCGTCGTCGTCGCCGTGAGCACCGCCGCCCATCTGGTGCTCCAGTCCCGCTCCGCCCGCTCCTCGGTCCTCGTGCCGCTGGTGGTGGCCGCGGCGGCCGGCGCCGGGATCAACCCGGTGGCCGCCGCGCTCGCCTCCACGGCCGCCGCCGGGTTCTGCCAGACGCTGCCCGCCTCCGCGAAACCGGTCGCGCTCTTCGCCGAACCACCGGACGGCGTGCCCACCTTCACCCCGCGCGACCTGCTGCGGCTCTCCGCCGTGCTCGCACCTCTCAGCGCCGCCCTGGTGCTGCTCTTCGCCCTCGCCGTCTGGCCGCTGCTCGGCGTGCCCGTCCTCCTGGAGTCCCAGCCGTGAGCCTTCACATCGCCGTCGCCCCCAGCGGTTTCAAGGAGTCCCTGTCCGCGCCCGAGGCCGCAGAGGCCATCGCCGAGGGGCTGCGCCGGGTCCGCCCGGACGCCGTCGTCGACCTGATCCCGCTGGTCGACGGCGGGGAGGGCACCGCGCAGGCGCTGGCCGCCGCGACCGGGGGCAGGCTGCTGCCCCGGGTCGCGGCCGGCCCCCTCGGCCTCCCGGTGAGGACCCACTTCGCGCTGCTCGACCGCTCCTCCGCGGTGGTCGAGATGGCGGCCGTGGCGGGCCTCTCCCTGGTGCCGGCCGGCCGGCGCGACCCGGGCGCCACCACCACGTACGGCGTGGGCGAACTGATCCGGGCCGCGCTCGACGCCGGAGCCCGCCGCATCCTCGTCGGCTGCGGCGACTCCGGCACCTCGGACGGCGGAGCGGGTGCGCTCCAGGCCCTCGGCGCCCGGCTCCTGGACGCCGAGGGAGTCGAACTCCCCCTGGGGGGTGCCGCGTTGACGCGGCTGGACCGGATCGACCCGGCCGGTCTCGACCCCCGCCTGGCGGCGGCCGAGCTGCTCGTGGCCTGCAATCCGTACAACGTGCTCTGCGGCGAGCGGGGCGTCGCCCGGGTCTTCGGCCCGCAGAAGGGCGCGCGCCCGGAGCGGGTCGAGGAGCTGGCGGCGGCCCTGGACCGCTGGGCCGCTCTGCTCGTACGGGACCTGGGCGCGCCGCCCGCGATCGGTACGGCTCCGGGGTCGGGCGCCTCGGGCGGGCTCGGCGCCGGGCTGGCGGCGCTCGAGGCCCGGCTGCTCCCCCGCTTCGAGGTGCTGCTCGACCATGTGGACCTGGACGCCCGGCTGGCCCGCGCCGATCTGGTGATCACCGCGGAGGGCGCCCTGGACGGGCAGACCGTGCGGGGCAAGGTCCCGGCGGAGGTGGCGCGCCGGGCCAAGGCCCACGGGGTGCCGGTGCTCGCCCTGGCCGGGACGCTCGGGCAGGGCGCCCACGAGGTGCGGGCGGTCGGGGTCGACGCCTACGGCTCGATCCTGCCCGCACCGGTGGCGCTGCCCGAAGCCCTCGACCGGGGCGCCGAGTTCCTCGCGGACGCGGCCGAACGGGCCCTGCGGATGGTCCTGTTGGGCACCCGGCTCGCGGCCTGAGGCCGGGCTCTCAGCCGCGGTCGGGCACGCAGCGGCCGTCCTCGGTGCGGTACTTCCACTGGGCGCCGTCGCGGACGAGCTCCTTCACGGCGCCGACGAACCGCTCGACGTGCTCGTCCGGCGTACCGGCGCCGAAGCTCACTCGGATGGCGTTGAGGGACCGCTCGCCGGGGGCCGCAGGCTCGGGCGCGCCGCACTCGCCCGGGTCCTGGGCGTCGGAGCCGAGGAGGGTGCGGACGAGCGGGTGGGCGCAGAAGAGGCCGTCGCGGACGCCGATGCCGTACTCGGCGGAGAGGGCGGCGGCGAAGTGCGAGCTGTTCCAGCCGTCGACGACGAAGGAGATGACGCCGACGCGCGGGGCGTCGTCGCCGAAGAGGGAGAGGACGCGGACCTCGGGGACCTCGGCGAGCCCGGCGCGGACGGTGTCGATGAGCCGCTGCTCGCGGGCGACGAGGGTGTCGAAGCCGGCCTCGGTCAGCGCCTTGCAGGCGGAGGCGATGGAGTAGACGCCGATGACGTTCGGGGAACCGGCCTCGTGGCGGGCCGCGGTGGTGTGCCACTCGACGTCCACGCCACCGTCGGCGCGGCGGGCGACGGTACGGGAGGCGCCGCCGCCGGCCAGGTAGGGCTCGGCCGCCTGGAGCCAGTCGGCGCGGCCCGCGAGGACGCCGGAGCCGAAGGGCGCGTACAGCTTGTGCCCGGAGAAGGCGACCCAGTCCACGTCCAGGTCGCGCACGGAGACCGGGTGGTGGGGGGCGAGCTGCGCGGCGTCGAGGACGATCCGGGCGCCGTGCGCGTGGGCGGCGGCGGCGAGTTCGCGCACCGGCCACAGCTCGCCGGTCACGTTGGAGGCGCCGGTGACGCAGACCAGGGCCGGGCCGTAGGGGTCGCGGTCGGCGAGGGCGCGCTCCAGGGTCTCGACGGCCTGGGCGGGGGTGCGCGGCGCGTTGAGGTAGGTGACCTGGGCGTCGCGCCACGGCAGCAGCGAGGCGTGGTGCTCGGTCTCGAAGACGAAGACCTGGCAGTCGGCGGGGACCACCTGGGCGAGCAGGTTGAGCGAGTCGGTGGTGGAGCGGGTGAAGACGACCTGGTCGCCCTCGCGGCAGTCGAGGAACTCGGCGACGGTGACGCGGCTCTGCTCGAAGAGGTCGGTGGAGAGCTGGGAGAGGTAGCCGGCGCCGCGGTGGACGCTGCCGTAGTACGGGGCGTAGGCGGCGACGTCGTCCCAGACGCGCTGGAGGGCGGGGGCGCTGGCCGCGTAGTCGAGGGCCGCGTAGCTCACCTCGCCGCCGGTGACGAGCGGGACGGTGACGTCACGCCCGAGGACGGGCAGCGGGCCGGTGCAGCAGGCGTCGGCGGACTCTTCGGAGGCGACGGCGGAGGCGGCGGAGGAGTTGAGGGCGGCGGCGTTCGGGCGTGCGGACATGGCGGTATCTCCCGGCGGGACAGGCGAGTGGCGTGAAGGGCCCGCAGGGCAGCGCGAACAGGCGTGCCACGTACGGGTGTTGCCTCGACGCGCGGCAAGAACGGGGCCGCACGGAGGGGTGGAGAAGGGGCCGGAGGCCCTATCGCATTCGCTTGCTCACGAGACCGCTCCCAAGAGGACCAGGACCCCAGGGATGGCGCAGGGGTCCGCGCTTGCCGAGGACCTTGCTGTCCACGGCCTGGTCTTCACCCGGGGCACCCCGCCACGGACGGAGGGTTGCCGGACAGCCAGCCGGGGCTTGAGGGCTGTCACTCATGACCTGTCGCCGAACGTATGCCACCGCTCGCGGTCCGCGCAACCCCGTCCGCATTCCGGAACGGGGCCGCGCGGTCCGCGCGGCGGGAATCAGGCGTTGCTGGCGGAGATCCAGCGGTCCAGGGCCGCGCGGGCGGAGCCGGAGTCGATCGACTCGGCGGCCCGCGCCATCCCGGCCCGCAGCTGCTCCGCGAGGGTCCCCTCGCCGGGCTCCAGCGCGGTGAGCGCCGCCGCCGCGTTGAGCAGCACCGCGTCCCGTACCGGCCCCGTCTCCCCGGCGAGGAGCCGGCGGGCGACGTCGGCGTTGTACGAGGCGTCGGCGCCGCGCAGCGCCTCCAGGGGCGCGTAGGCGAGGCCCACGTCCTTCGGGTCGAAGACCTCCTCGCGGACGGAGCCGTCGCGGACCACCCACACCCGGGAGGTGCCGGTGATGGTCAGCTCGTCCAGGCCGTCGTCGCCGCGGAAGACCAGCGCCGAGTTGCCGCGCTCGGCGAAGACGCCGGCGACGATCGGCGCCATCCGCGGGTCGGCGACACCGACCGCCTGGGCCTTCACCCGGGCGGGGTTGGTGAGCGGGCCCAGCACGTTGAAGGTGGTGCGGATGCCGAGCTGGCCGCGGGCCGCGGCCACGTGCCGCAGCGAGGGGTGGAACTTCACCGCGAAGCAGATGGTGATGCCGGCCTCCTCGGCGACCTCGGCCACCCGCTGGGGGGTGAGGCCGAGGTTGATGCCGAGCTTCTCCAGGACGTCGGAGGAGCCGGAGGCGGAGGAGGCGGCCCGGTTGCCGTGCTTGACGACCTTGGTGCCGGTGCCGGCCACGACGATCGAGGCCATCGTGGAGATGTTGACGGTCTTGGCGCCGTCGCCGCCGGTGCCGACGATGTCGACGGCCGGGCCCGGCACCTCGATCGTGTTGGCGTGCGCGTACATGGTCCGGACGAGCCCGCTGATCTCCTCGACGGTCTCGCCCTTGGCCCGGAGCGCCACCATGAAGCCGGCGATCTGGGCGTCGGTCGCCTCGCCGCTCATGATCAGGTCCATCGCCCAGGCGGTGTCGTCGGCGGAGAGATTCCTCCCTTCCAGGAGGCCGTTCAGAAGGGCGGGCCAGGAGCGGCCCGCCGTGGTCGGTCCTCCAGCGGGGGTCACAGCGCTCATGGCAGCTCCTGATGATCGCGCGTCGGATACGGGGTCCAGCCTATCGAGCCGCCGGTACGGCAAAGAGCCCCGTCCATCGAATGGACGGGGCTCTCGCCGTGGCGACCTACATCAGGAGGTCAGGAGGGTCTCAGTGGTGGCCGTGGCCGCTCTGGATCTCCTTGTACTCCTCCAGGGTGGGCTTGGCGACCTGGTTGTCGTCGCCGAAGTAGCCCTTGTTGAGCTTGATCCGGAGCTTCTCCATCGCGCCGATCTTCCGCTCCACGCCGTTCTCGTCGACGGCCGGCGGCAGCGCCGCGGGCTCGTACTGCTCGTGCGCGGTGAGCTTGTACAGCTCGCCCTGGCTGAGCGGCTCGTGGACCTCGACGAACTCACCGTGCGGCAGGCGCTTGATGATGCCGGACTCCCGCCCGTGCAGCACCTTGTCCTTGTCCCGGCGCTGGAGGCCGAGGCAGATCCGCTTGGTGACGATGAACGCGATGACCGGGCCGACGAAGAAGAAGATCCGCACGAACCAGGTGATCGAGTTGATCGACAGGTGGAAGTGGGTGGCCCAGAGGTCGTTTCCACCACCGACGAGCATGATCATGTACGCGGTGATCCAGGCGACACCGAAGGCGGTGCGCGTCGGAGCGTTGCGCGGGCGCTGCGCGATGTGGTGCTCGCGCTTGTCGCCCGTGATCCAGGACTCGATGAAGGGGTAGACCGCGATGGCCGCCAGGACCGCCGGGAAGATCGCCAGCGGGATCATCACGCCGAGGACCAGCGTGTGGCCCCACAGGTTGATCTCCCAGCCCGGCATGACACGGATCAGACCCTCGGCGAAGCCCATGTACCAGTCGGGCTGGGCGCCGGTGGACACCATGTCGGGGCGGTACGGGCCGATGGCCCAGATCGGGTTGATCGAGGCGATCGCGCCGATCACGGCGATGACGCCGAAGACCAGGAAGAAGAAGCCTCCGGCCTTCGCCATGTACACCGGGAGCAGCGGCATGCCGACGACGTTCTTGTTCGTCCGGCCGGGGCCCTCGAAGTGCGTGTGCTTGTGGACGAACACCAGGATCAGGTGAGCGACCACCAGGCCCAGCATGATGCCGGGGAGCAGCAGCACGTGCGCCGAGTAGAACCGGGCCACGAAGTCGCCGCCGGGGAACTCGCCGCCGAAGAGGAACATCGACAGGTAGGTGCCGACGATCGGCACCGACAGGATCGCGCCCTGCATGAAGCGGACACCGGTGCCGGAGAGCAGGTCGTCCGGGAGCGAGTAGCCGGTGAAGCCGGTGAACATGCCCAGGAAGAACAGCAGGAAGCCGAACAGCCAGTTGATCTCACGCGGCTTGCGGAACGCGCCCGTGAAGAAGACGCGCATCATGTGCACGAACATGCCGGCGAGGAAGATCAGCGCCGCCCAGTGGTGGATCTGCCGGATCAGCAGACCACCGCGCACCTCGAACGAGATGTGCATGGTCGAGTTGAACGCCTCGGACATCAGCTGTCCCTGGAGCGGGACGTACGGACCGGCGTACTCCACCTCGTTCATCGACGGGTGGAAGAACATCGTCAGATAGACGCCCGTCAGGATGATGATGAGGAAGCTGTAGAGGCAGATCTCGCCCAGCATGAAGGACCAGTGGTCCGGGAAGATCTTCCGCATGTTGGCCTTGGCCAGCGTGTAGATCCCCAGGCGTCCGTCGGCCCAGTCGGCGACCCGCTCACCGGCGGGCGCCTTCTTCTGCGTGTTGGTCACAGTGCTCATCCGCGCTCCCAGAATGCGGGACCGACGGGCTCGTCGAAGTCGCCGTGCGCTTCGAGGAAGCCCTCGTCGTTCACGCCGATCCGCAGCTGCGGGAGGGCGTGACCGGCCGGGCCGAAGATGACTCGGGCGCCGTCGGACAGGTCGAAGGTGGACTGGTGGCACGGGCAGAGCACGTGGTGCGTCTGCTGCTCGTACAGCGAGATCGGGCAGCCGACGTGGGTGCAGATCTTCGAGAAGGCGACGATGCCCTCGTGCGACCACTCCAGCTCGCGCTTGTCCTTGATGTCCTCCGGCTGGATCCGGACGATCATCAGGGCGGCCTTGGCGATCTCGGTCTGGAAGTGGTGGTCGTGCTCCGAGAGGCCCTCGGGCATCGCGAAGGTCAGCGAACCGACGGCGACGTCCTCGGGACGCAGCGGCTCGTGCGTGTTCATGTTGATGAGCAGCTTGCCCTTGGCCCACAGGGTGGTCCGGAGCTTGCGCTCGGGCAGCGGGCCCATGTCACGCAGCAGCACGACGCCGGAGAGCGGCACCAGGGCCAGCGCGCCGAAGAGCGTGTTGCGGATGAGCTTGCGGCGGCCGAAGCCGGACTCGGCGGCACCGGCCGCGAAGTCCGCCATGACCTTCGCCTTGACCTCCGGCGTCGCGGCCATCGGGTGACGCTCGTCCGCGATCTCCACGTCGGACATCAGGGTGCGGGCCCAGTGGACCGCGCCCGCGCCGATGAAGAAGAGGGCGAGGCCGAGGGACCAGCCGAGCGCGAAGTTGAGCGCGGACACCCGGCCGAACGGCCAGATGTACACGATCTTGTCGACCGGGAAGATCACGTACGAGGCGATGAAGGCGACGGTGGCCAGCATCGACAGCACGAACATGAAGGCGACCGCGCGCTCGGACCGACGGGCGGCCCGCTCGTCGATGTCCTGGATGCGCGGCTTGTGGGGCGGGAGGCCCGGGTCGGCGAACGGGTTGTCCGCGACCTTCACCGCGCCGTGCGCGGTGTCCTGCCCTGCCGGCAGGTTCTCTTCTGGAATCTCTTGGGTACTCATGACTTCTTGGCCTTAGCGGTGTGGGCCGCGACCCAGATGGCAACTGCGATGAGTCCACCCAGACCGAAGATCCAGGCGAACAGACCCTCGGAGACGGGGCCGAGTCCACCGAGCGAGAGGCCGCCCGGGTTGTCGGTCTTGTCGCTGTTGACGGCCTGGACGTACGCGATGATGTCCCTCTTCTGCTGCTCCGGCATGGTGGTGTCCGGGAACGAGGGCATGTTCTGCGGGCCGGTCTGCATGGCCTCGTAGAGGTGCTTCGGGCTCACGCCTTCGAGGTTCGGGGCGTACTTGCCGTGCGTCAGCGCGCCGCCCTCACCGGTGAAGTTGTGGCACTGCGCGCAGTTGTTGCGGAACAGCTCGCCACCGCGGGCCGAGTTGGCGCCGGCGGGGTCGTACTGGCCTTCCTTCGGCGTGATCGGGCCGGCACCGAGAGAGGCGACGTACGCCGCGAGCTGATCGATCTCAGCCTGCGAGTAGATGACCTTCTTCTTCGGGACCTGGGCGCCCGGCTGCTGGGCCGGCATACGGCCGGTGCCGACCTGGAAGTCCACGGAGGCGGAGCCCACGCCGACGAGGGACGGGCCGTCAGTGGTGCCCTGACCGCCGGTTCCGTGGCAGCTGGCGCAGCCGACGGAGTAGAGCTTCTTGCCCTCCTCGATGGCGAGGGACTGGGCGGTTTCATCGGCCTTCGCCGTGCCCGCGGGCGCGAACGCGGCGTACAGCCCCCCCGTGGCCGCCAGCGCGAGAAGTAGGACGACGACCGCCGCCAGCGGATGGCGTCGTCGTGCGGAGAGCTTTTTCACGGATTACCCCGGTGTCAGGATCTTCTGCGTCGATGCTTGCTGGATGTCGGTCCGCCGCGACGGGCGGTGACCGACTACTTGATCATGTAGATCGTGGCGAAGAGGCCGATCCAGACGACATCGACGAAGTGCCAGTAGTAGGACACGACGATGGCGGCGGTTGCCTGCTCGTGAGTGAACCTCTTGGCGGCGTACGTCCGGCCGAGGACCAGCAGGAAGGCGATGAGACCGCCTGTCACGTGCAGGCCGTGGAAGCCGGTGGTCAGGTAGAACACCGTGCCGTACGGGTCGGACGAGAGCGAGAGGCCCTCGTGCTTGACCAGCTCGGTGTACTCCAGGACCTGGCCGCCGACGAAGATCGCACCCATCACGAACGTGATGATGAACCACGTCCTGAGCTTCTTCACGTCACCGCGCTCGGCGGCGAAGACGCCGAGCTGGCAGGTGAGGGAGGAGAGCACCAGGATCGTGGTGTTGGTCGCCGAGAACGGGAAGTTCAAGGCGTCTGCCTTTTCCGTCCAGAACTCGGGACCGGTCACCGATCGCAGGGTGAAGTACATCGCGAAGAGGGCCGCGAAGAACATCAGCTCGGAACTCAGCCAGATGATGGTTCCGACGCTGGTGAGGTTCGGTCGATTGACCGACGGGTGCGCGTGCCCGGTATCTACTGTCGTTACTGTCGCCACGACCGACATTATGTCGGTCGCTTATCCCGCCCTCACTCCGGGGGGTGCCGTTCGGAGTGTCAGAGGGGTGTGTCCAGCCCGAACGGCCCATCCGGAGGCCCTCCCGGCACCCTTCGAACAGGTGTTGAACGGGTGTTGACGGGGTGTGGACCGGAGTAGGCTCCCGCGCACCGGTCGAGGACGACCGGCCCGCCTTCCGGACGGAGGAACGATGCAGTCGAGTGCCACGGTCCTGGTCTACAGCGACGACGCGAACACCCGGGAGCAGGTCCGGCTCGCCGCCGGGCGGCGGCCCGCGGCCGATGTGCCCCCCGTGGAGTTCGTGGAGTGCGCGACGCTCCCTGCCCTGCTGAAGCGGCTGGACGAGGGCGGGATCGACGTCTGCGTGCTGGACGGCGAGGCCGTCCCGGCGGGCGGCATGGGGGTCTGCCGGCAGATCAAGGACGAGGTCTTCCGGTGCCCTCCGGTGCTGCTGCTCATCGGCCGTCCGCAGGACGCCTGGCTGGCCACCTGGAGCCGCGCGGACGCCGCGCTCACCCTTCCGGTGGAACCGGTCGACTTCGCGGCGTCCCTCGCCACCCTCCTCCGCACCCGCCTCGCGATCGGCGCCTGAGGCACCTGCCCGGCGAGTGAGTCGAGCCTCTAAAGAGACGGCCTGAGGCGGGCCTTGGTGACCTCGGTGGCCGAGGGGTCGCCCTTCTCGGCCACCAGGGCACTGCCTCGGCGCCACTTGTCCCAGGAGAGGTTCCAGTCGCCGAAGCCGTTGCCGAAGGGGTCCATCATCTCGCCGTAGCTGTTGACGGTCTTGACGATGTCGCCGGGGCGGACGGTCTCGTAGAACCAGGCCGCGTTGCCGGTGGACATGCCCACGCAGCCGTGGCTGACGTTGGCGACGCCCTGGGAGCCGACGGACCAGGGGGCGGCGTGCACGTACTCGCCGCTCCAGGTGACCCGGGTGGCGTAGTACACCGGCAGGTCGTACGACTCCGAGCTGCCCTCGGCGATGCCGATGCTGGTGCCGCGCATCCGGACGTAGTACTCCTTGCCGAGCACCACTTTGATCCCGTTACGGGTGGAGAAGCCCGGTTTCCCGGTGGTCACCGGAATGGTGTTGATCACTTCTCCGTTGCGCCGCACCGTCATCTGGTGCGAGCCGGCGTCGGCGAGGGCCTCGATCCGGTCGCCGATCTTCAGCTGGAGCGGCTTGGACGCGCCGCCGTAGAGCTTGTCGCCGACCCGGAGGCCGTCGAGCCTGGCGGTGACGGAGACGAGCGTGCCGGCCGGCCAGTACTCCTTGGGCCGGAAGTGCAGCTTCTTGTCGTCGACCCAGTACCAGGAGCCCTCGACGGCGGGCGTGGAGCGGACCTTGAGAGCCCGTTCGACGACGGCGCGCGCGGCCCGGTCCTTGACGGGCAGGGTGAGCTCCGCCGTGATCGGCTGCCCGACGCCGTAGGTGCCCGCCTCCGGCCCGAAGGTGACGGTCAGCGCCCTTTTGGCCGGAGCCGTCTCGAAGGTGTACGTACGGGCGCCTGGGGCCCCGTCCGCGTCCTCCGTGGCCACTCTGACGGTGTAGCGGGTCCCGGCGGCCAGGGAGCCCGTGGAGCGCCACGTACGCCCGTCCGCGGTCAGCTCGCCCGCCAGGTGGCGGCCGGCCGCGTCGGTGGCGGTGACGTCGCTGATCCGGCCCTCCTCGCCGGTGGAGGTGATCTCCAGCGGCTTCTCGGGGTCCAGTCGGGTACCGTCCGCCGCCGCGAAGGCGATCTGGTCGGCGGCGTCGTACGGGCTCGCCGACAGCGGGTGCCCGTCGGAGCCCGCGCACGCCGTCGCGCCGGCGGTGACGGTGAGGGCCAGGAGGGTGCAGCTCAGAACAGTCCGAATGCGCGGCGTGTCGTTCATGACCTCACGCTAAGGACTGTTCCCCGCGCGGGCGCGCCGAGCGCGGCAAAAGAGGGGCCCGGCCGCTTCGCGTACGAAGTGACCGGGCCCCTCGGGGTGTTACGGGGTCCTGCTACTGGTTCTGGTTCTCACCGCGGTAGAACTCGAAGACCCAGCCCCAGATGCCGACGAGGATCAGCGGGGCGGAGAAGTACATGATCCACCAGCCCATGGCGACCGAGAGGAACGCGAGCGCTCCACCGATGGCCAGCGACAGCGGCTGCCAGCTGTGGGGGGCGAAGAAGCCCACCTCGCCGGCCTCGTCCGCGACGTCGGCCTCCTTGTCGTCCTGCGCCATCGCGTCGACCCGCTTGGCCGTGAAGGCCAGGTAGTAGCCGATCATGATGGACAGGCCGAAGGCCAGGAAGAGCGCCGTCGTGCCGACCGGCTCCTTGCTCCAGACGCCGTACAGGACCGCCATGGCAAGGATGAAGACGCTCAGCCAGATGAACATCTTGCCCTGGATCTTCACTTGCCGGCCTCCTTGCTGCCCGTGAGGGCCGCGGCCTCGTGCGGCTTGTTCTCCAGCTGGTCGACAGCCGCGATCTCAGGGTGGTGCAGGTCGAACGCGGGCGATTCCGAACGGATCCGCGGCAGCGTGAGGAAGTTGTGCCGCGGCGGCGGGCAGGACGTCGCCCACTCGAGCGAGCGGCCGTAGCCCCACGGGTCGTCGACCTCGACCTTCTTGCCGTACTTGGCGGTCTTCCACACGTTGTAGAAGAACGGCAGCATCGACAGGCCGAGCAGGAACGACGAGATCGTCGAGATCGTGTTCAGCGCGGTGAAGCCGTCGGCGTCCAGGTAGTCCGCGTAACGACGCGGCATGCCCTCGGCGCCCAGCCAGTGCTGCACCAGGAAGGTGCCGTGGAAGCCGATGAACAGCGTCCAGAAGGTCATCTTGCCGAGGCGCTCGTCCAGCATCTTGCCGGTGAACTTCGGCCACCAGAAGTGGAAGCCGGCGAACATCGCGAAGACGACGGTGCCGAAGACGACGTAGTGGAAGTGCGCCACCACGAAGTACGAGTCCGAGACGTGGAAGTCCATCGGCGGCGAGGCCAGGATGACGCCGGTCAGACCACCGAAGGTGAAGGTGATCAGGAAGCCGATCGTCCAGAGCATCGGTGTCTCGAAGGACAACGAGCCCTTCCACATCGTGCCGATCCAGTTGAAGAACTTCACGCCGGTCGGTACGGCGATGAGGAACGTCATGAAGGAGAAGAACGGCAGGAGCACGCCGCCGGTGACGTACATGTGGTGGGCCCACACGGTCACGGACAGACCGGCGATCGCGATGGTCGCGGCCACCAGACCGATGTAGCCGAACATCGGCTTACGGCTGAAGACCGGGATGACCTCGGAGACGATGCCGAAGAACGGCAGGGCGATGATGTACACCTCTGGGTGTCCGAAGAACCAGAAGAGGTGCTGCCAGAGCAGTGCTCCGCCGTTGGCCGCGTCGAAGACGTGGGCACCGAACTTGCGGTCCGCCTCCAGGGCGAACAGCGCGGCCGCCAGGACCGGGAAGGCGAGCAGGACCAGGACACCGGTCAGCAGCACGTTCCAGGTGAAGATCGGCATGCGGAACATCGTCATGCCCGGAGCGCGCATGCAGATGATCGTGGTGATGAAGTTGACCGAACCGAGGATCGTGCCGAAGCCGGAGAAGGCCAGACCCATGATCCACATGTCGGCGCCGACACCCGGCGAGCGGACCGCGTCCGACAGCGGGGAGTAGGCGAACCAGCCGAAGTCGGCCGCACCCTGCGGGGTGAGGAAGCCGGCCACCGCCATGATCGAGCCGAAGAGGTACAGCCAGTAGGCGAACATGTTCAGCCGCGGGAACGCCACGTCGGGCGCGCCGATCTGGAGCGGCATGATCCAGTTCGCGAAACCGGCGAACAGCGGCGTCGCGAACATCAGCAGCATGATCGTGCCGTGCATCGTGAACGCCTGGTTGAACTGCTCGTTCGACATGATCTGCGTGCCCGGACGGGCCAGCTCGGCGCGCATGAAGAGCGCCATCAGGCCGCCGATGATGAAGAACACGAACGACGTGACCAGGTACATCGTACCGATGGTCTTGTGGTCGGTGGTGGTCAGCCACTTCACCACCACATTGCCGGGCTGCTTACGGCGGACGGGAACCTCGTTCTCGTACGAGTCCTCAGCCGCGGCACCCTTGGTTTCGTTGGGGATGCTCACAGTTGGTTCTTCTCCGCGTTCCTGGCCGGGTCCGTCTGCTCGATGCCGGACGGGATGTAGCCGGTCTGACCCTTCTCGGCCAGCTCCTTCAGGTGCGCCTGGTAGCGCTCCGGGGAGACCACCTTGACGTTGAAGAGCATCCGGGAGTGGTCGACACCGCACAGCTCGGCGCACTTGCCGAGGAAGGTGCCCTCACGGGTCGGGGTCACCTCGAAGACGTTGGTGTGACCCGGGATGACGTCCTGCTTGAAGAGGAACGGCACGACCCAGAAGGAGTGGATGACGTCACGCGAGGTGAGGACGAACCGGACCTTCTCGCCCTTGGGCAGCCACAGGGTCGGGCCCGGGTTGCCGGTCTGCGGGTTGCGGTCGCCGGGGATGCCGGCGGCGAAGACGCCGCCCGCGTTCTCCGGGAACTGCTTGATGAACTTGTCCGGAATGGACGCGAGGTTCTTGTCCGTCTTGGCGTCGCCCTCGACACCCGGCACGTCCTCGATGTAGTTGAAGCCCCAGCTCCACTGGTAGCCGACCACGTTGATCGTGTGGGCCGGCTTGTCCGAGAGGGCCAGGAGCTTCGACTCGTCGCGCGCGGTGAAGTAGAAGAGCACCGAGACGATGATGAGGGGGGTGACCGTGTACAGCGCCTCGATGGGCATGTTGTAGCGGGTCTGCGGAGGTACCTCGACCTTGGTCCGGCTGCGCCGGTGGAAGATGACCGACCACAGGATGAGGCCCCACACCAGGATGCCGGTGAGGAGCGCGGCGGCCCAGGACCCCTGCCACAGGGAGAGGATCCGAGGCGCCTCTTCCGTGACGGGGGTGGGCATGCCAAGGCGGGGGAAGTCTTCCCAGTTGTACGAGCAGCCGGTGGCTGTCGCCAGGATCAGGCCCGCAGTCAGCACCTGCGGCAGCTTCCGCCGCATCGGGCGCCGCGACGAGCGGTCGGAGCCGTTGGGACTCACGTAGCGCCTTCCCGAGAGTCTCGGCCCGCGTTGGTCGGCCACGGCCGTCCGTCTCGCTGGTCGGTCGCCGCCCCGGCCGCGGGCAGGGGTTTGGATGTTTATGCGGACCAAACCCTACTGGACGCTATTTGGGGTCGCGCGGGGAGGGTGCCCAACGCGCCGTCCGAGTCCCCGAAGGGGTGGACCCGGGGGTTCCGGAGAGGGGGCGGAAGCGCCCGTTCGGGGGTCTGGTCGCGGCTGGGGGCGCACTCCTGACGAGTCCTCACCCGTGCCGGGCCGCGGCCGGCCGGGGCTCGTCGGCGGCAGGCTCTACCGTGGGCGGATGCCGTACTTCGACACCGCGTCCGCCGCTCCCCTGCACCCCGTCGCCCGTCAGGCGCTGCTCGCCGCCCTCGACGAGGGGTGGGCCGACCCCGCCCGGCTCTACCGGGAGGGGCGGCGGGCCCGGCTGCTGCTCGACGCGGCGCGGGAGGCCGCGGCGGAGGCGGTGGGCTGTCGCCCCGACGAACTCGTCTTCACCCCTTCGGGGACGCGCGCGGTGCACTCGGGCGTGTCGGGGGCGCTCGCGGGGCGCCGGCGGGTGGGCGCCCGGCTCGTGGTCTCGGCCGTCGAGCACTCGTCGGTGCTGCACGCGGGCGAGGCGCACGCGGCGGCGGGCGGGGTGGTGACGGAGGTTCCGGTCGGCCGGAGCGGCGCGGTGGACCCGGAGGTCTTCGCGGCGGAGCTCGGTCTCGGTCACGGGGAAGGGGTCGGGCTGGCCTGTCTCCAGTCGGCCAACCACGAGGTGGGCACGGAGCAGCCGGTGGCCGAGGTCGCGGCGGCGTGCCGGGAGGCCGGGGTGCCGCTGCTGGTGGACGCGGCGCAGTCGCTGGGCTGGGGGCCGGTGCCGGAGGGCTGGTCGCTGCTGACGGCGAGCGCGCACAAGTGGGGCGGGCCGGCGGGGGTGGGGCTGCTGGCCGTGCGGAAGGGGGTGCGGTTCGCGCCCCAAGGCCCGTCCGACGAAAGGGAGTCGGGGCGGGCGCCCGGCTTCGAGAACCTGCCCGCGATCGTCGCGGCGGCGGCCTCGCTGCGGGCGGTACGGGCCGAGGCGGCGGCGGAGGGCGCGCGGCTGCGGGCGCTGGTGGACCGGATCCGGGCGCGGGTGCCGGAGCTGGTGCCGGACGTGGAGGTCGTGGGCGATCCGGTGCGGCGCCTCCCCCATCTCGTCACCTTCTCCTGTCTGTACGTCGACGGGGAGACGCTGCTGTCGGAGCTGGATCGGGAGGGTTTCTCCGTTTCGTCCGGTTCGTCGTGTACGAGCTCGACGCTGACGCCCAGCCATGTGCTGCGCGCGATGGGCGTACTGAGCGAGGGCAACGTCCGGGTCTCGCTTCCGGGAGGAACCACGGAGGAGGACGTGGACCGCTTCCTCGCGGTGCTGCCGGGGGTGGTGGCGTCGGTACGGGAGCGGTTGGGCGGCGCGGGCGGCGTGGTGGCGGCGGGCGTCGCCGGGCGCGATGTGGTGGTGGACGCGCGGGGGAAGCGGTGTCCGATCCCGGTGATCGAGCTGGCGAAGGTGATCGGGGGGGTACCGGTGGGGGGGACGGTGACGGTGCTGTCGGACGATGCGGCTGCGCGGTTGGACATCCCCGCGTGGTGCGAGATGCGGCACCAGCACTACGAAGGCGAGTCCCCCGCCCCCCAGGGCGGCACGGCCTACGTAGTCCGCCGCACCTCGTAACTACCGCGCCCGCACGGCTAGCGCGGCGCCCACCTCGGCGCCCGGGCCCGCGCGGCCGCACCGTTGCGACCGGCCGCACCGCCGCCCCGTTGCGGCCAGCCGCGCCGCCAGGGCGGTGCCCACCCCCGCGCCCGGGCCCGCGCGGCCGCCGCCGTTTCGCTGCGGGCAGCCGCGCCGCCGCTCCGTTGTGGGCATACGTTCCGCTGGTGCGGTGCCCACCCCCGCGCCTGGACCCGCCGCCGCCGTTTCGTTGTGGGCAATCGTTCCGCTGGGGCGGAACGGGTGGGCACAACGGAACGGCACCCTTCGCGGGTGCCTCCGCACCGGTGCCTGGACCCGCACCCGTACCGCTCCGTGCATCGGGTGCGGGTTCAGGCGCGGAAAGCCTAGGCCCGGCAAGGGGCGCCGTCCCGTGTGCCCACCCGTCCCGCCCCTAGCGGGACGCATGCCCACACGGAGGTGCAGCGAAGGGCGCGGGCCCATACGGGCCCGGCGGGGCGGGGTCGCGCGGGGTCAGGGGAGGTGGGACTGGACTTCGGTGGCGGGTTCCTGGCCGTATGCCTTGGTGAAGCGGTCCATGAAGTTGGTGCGGCGGAGGGTGTACTCCTGCGTGCCGAGGGTCTCGATGACCAGCGTCGCCAGCATGCAGCCCACCTGCGCCGCCCGCTCCAGGCCGACGCCCCACGACAGGCCCGTCAGGAAGCCCGCGCGGAAGGCGTCGCCGACGCCGGTGGGGTCGACCTTCGCCTCCTCCTCCGGGCACCCGACCTCGATCGCCGACTCGCCCACCCGCTCGATGCGCACGCCGCGCGAGCCGAGCGTGGTGACGCGGTGGCCGACGCGGGACAGGATCTCCTCGTCGGTCCAGCCGGTCTTCGCCTCGATGAGGCCCTTCTCGTACTCGTTGGAGAAGAGATAGGTCGCGCCGTCGAGCAGCGTACGGATCTCCTCGCCGTCCATCCGCGCGATCTGCTGCGAGAAGTCCGCCGCGAACGGGATGGACCGGGCCTTGCACTCCTCGGTGTGCCGCAGCATCGCCTCGGGGTCGTCCGCGCCGATGAGGACGAGGTCGAGCCCGCCCACCCGGTCGGCGACGGCCTTGAGCTCGATGAGGCGCGCCTCGCTCATGGCACCGGTGTAGAAGGACCCGATCTGGTTGTGGTCCTTGTCCGTCGTGCAGACGAAGCGCGCGGTGTGCAGCACCTCGGAGATGCGGACCGAGCCGGTGTCGACGCCGTGGCGGTCGAGCCAGGCGCGGTACTCGTCGAAGTCGGAGCCGGCCGCGCCGACGAGGATCGGGTTCCCCCCGAGCTGCCCCATGCCGAAGCAGATGTTGGGGCCGACCCCGCCGCGGCGGACGTCGAGGTTGTCGACGAGGAAGGAGAGGGACACCGTGTGGAGCTGGTCGGCCACGAGCTGGTCGGCGAACCGGCCGGGGAAGGTCATGAGGTGGTCGGTGGCGATGGAGCCGGTGACTGCGATACGCACGGCTGGGCGCTCCTGCGGAATCAAGGATGGGAGACGGGCGGGGACGACGATTCACGCTACCCGGTGCGGGGCGCGCTGCCGAACAGTGGAAACTACCTCAGAGTAGGGCTTTTCCGGGGAGGCGGGTGGTGCATACGGTGCGCCCATGACCACGTACACCGCTTCTCGAGAGCGACACGAGTCCGAACTGAGCCTCGCCGAGCTGCGCGGCGCCAGTGCCCGGATGGTCCCGCACTGGGTGACGCCCGCCGATCCGGCGCCCGCCCCGGTCTCCCCCGCCTCGATCCACGGGGTGGTCGTACCGGACGCGTCGGCGCGGCTGATCGCCGCCACCGCCGAGTACGGCGGCTGACGGACGGAACCGTCCGCGCCCCCGCCCCGTCCCACCGGTGTCCGAACGACACGAGGGAGCGTTGCGGTGAGCGGTACGGAGAGCGGACGCGGGCGGCGGACCGCGCTCGTCGCCACGGTGGCGGCGGGTGTGCTGCTGGCCGGTGGCGGTGGGCTGTATCTGACCGCCTCGGGTGACGACGGGGGCGGTGAGGACGGTACGGCGTCCCGGGCCGCGGGTGCGCCCGCGCCACCGCCCCTGCGGCTCGGGGGCGGGAGCGGTGGTACGGGCCCGGGCGCGGGGATCGCGCCGGGCGAACCGGACCCGGGCGGCGGCCCGAACGGGACGGTCTACAGAGCCGAGGGCCCACTCCCCCAAGGGCCCTCGTCGGCCGCGGTCCACCGGCCGGAGGGCCTGGTCACCTCGGAAGAGGTGGCCAGGCTGGCCGGGGTCCTCGGGATCGAGGGGCGCCCGGCGCTGGTCGGGGACGTGTGGACGATCCGGCCGGAGAAGGACGGTCAGGGGCCGCGCCTGGACGTGTCGCGGCAGGCTCCGGGGAACTGGACGTACTCCTGGTACGACGGCGGTCCGGCCGGCGACACCTGTCTGAAGGGCCGGGCGTGCCCGCCTCCGGGTGAGGCGAAGCCGCCGGCCAAGGGCTCCCCGGTGAGCGAGGCGGCGGCGAAGGCGGCGGCCGCGCCGGTGCTGAAGGTCCTGGGGCAGGACGACGCCAAGGTGTCGGCGACGCAGGTGATGAACGGCTCGGTGCGGGTGGTGAACGCCGATCCGGTGATCGGCGGGCTGCCCACGTACGGCTGGTCGACGGGGCTGCACATCGGCCCGGACGGGCGGCCGGTCGCGGGCAGCGGGACGCTCAAGGAGCCGGCGAAGGACGAGACGTACCCGGTGGTGTCCGCGGAGCGGGCGCTGGCGCGGCTGAACGAGGAGTCCCAGGGGACCGGCCCGATCGGGATCGGCGGCTGCGCCACGGCCCCGCCGGCCGGGGAGCCGCAGGCGCCCGGCGAGCCGCAGGCCCCAGGCGAGCCCGGGAAGGACGCGCCCTGCCAGACGATCGTGGACATGGCGGCGCCGGACGAGGTGCCGGTGACCGGCGCGGTGCTCGGCCTGGCGGCGACGGACACGGCGGACGGGCGGGCGCTCGTACCGGCGTGGCTGTTCACGGCGGATCCGGCGGACGCGGCGCCGTACACGGTGACCTCGACGGCGGTGGAGCCGAAGTACCTGGTGCCGCCGGCGAAGCCGTCCCCGGAGCCCACGCCGAGCGTGCCGGAGCCCTCCGAGGGGACGGAGCCGGTGCGGCGGATCGAGTCCTTCACCGTGCGGGACGACGGGCGGACGCTGGCACTGACGTTCTGGGGCGGGGTGTGCAGCACCT
The DNA here is from genome assembly GCF_042754585.1 of Streptomyces sp. NPDC059201. NCBI lineage: Bacteria > Bacillati > Actinomycetota > Actinomycetes > Kitasatosporales > Streptomycetaceae > Streptomyces > Streptomyces sp. NPDC059201. The sequence goes on along the minus strand of NZ_JBHZBB010000002.1, from coordinate 674,745 downwards.
ATACGGCGCACGCCGCCGAGGACCCGCGGCAGGTGCGGGTGCGGATCGACGAGAAGCAGCAGGACCCGGGGCGGGCCTGCATCCTGGTCGCCAAGGAGATCACCGTGGAGGTGACCCTGGAGGCGCCGCTGGGCGACCGGCCGGTGGTGGACGCGGCGAGCAACGAGGCCCTGCCCCGGCGCTAGCCAGATGGCCTGGACGGAGAAAGGGCGGTGGCCCGGGAGGTCGGTCTCCCGGGCCACCGCCCTTCGGTCGTCGCTTGCGCGACGGCCTAGCTGAACGAGTCGCCGCAGGCGCAGGAGCCGGTGGCGTTCGGGTTGTCGATCGTGAAGCCCTGCTTCTCGATGGTGTCGACGAAGTCGATGGAGGCGCCGCCCAGGTACGGGGCGCTCATGCGGTCGGTGACGACCTTGACGCCGTCGAAGTCCTTGACGACGTCGCCGTCGAGCGAACGCTCGTCGAAGAACAGCTGGTAGCGCAGGCCGGAGCAGCCGCCGGGCTGGACGGCGACGCGCAGCGCCAGGTCGTCACGGCCTTCCTGCTCCAGCAGAGCCTTGACCTTCGCCGCGGCGGCGTCGGTGACGATGATGCCGTCGGTGACGGTGCCGGTCTCGTCCGATACGGACATCTACATCTCTCCCGGGTTGTACGGAGACTGCTTGCCGACGGTTGCAACCGACGGTGCCCCGGATTCATTCCGGGTCGAGCGGGATTTCCCTCCTTCATGCTCGCACACCCTGTCCAGAGACGCGGAGGGCGAATTCGTCACATCGACACTATGGCCATCGTCAGGATGACGTGAAGGGGTTATGATAGATAGCGTCATTTAGACGAAAAGGCTTCCCCGAAGAAAGGGTGCGTGACGTGACCACCGCCCAGACCCCCCTGGACGTCCAGCCGACGCCGCTCGCCCTGCTGCTGCTCGGCCGCGAGGCCGACCCCAAGAGCGAGCGCGGCGTGGAGTGTCCCGGCGATCTGCCGTCTCCCTCCGACCCCGACCTGGTGGAGCGTGCCCGCGCGGCCAAGGAGAAGCTCGGGGACAAGGTCTTCGTCCTCGGCCACCACTACCAGCGTGACGAGGTCATCCAGTTCGCCGACGTCACCGGCGACTCCTTCAAGCTCGCGCGGGACGCCGCCGCCAAGCCGGAGGCCGAGTACATCGTCTTCTGCGGCGTGCACTTCATGGCCGAGTCCGCCGACATCCTCACCGGCGACGAGCAGAAGGTCGTCCTGCCGGACCTCGCGGCCGGCTGCTCGATGGCCGACATGGCCACCGCCGAGCAGGTCGCCGAGTGCTGGGACGTGCTGACCGAGGCCGGGATCGCCGACCAGGTGGTGCCCGTCTCGTACATGAACTCCTCGGCCGACATCAAGGCGTTCACCGGCAAGCACGGGGGCACGATCTGCACCTCGTCCAACGCCGAGCGGGCCCTGAACTGGGCCTTCGAGCAGGGCGAGAAGGTGCTCTTCCTGCCCGACCAGCACCTGGGCCGCAACACCGCCGTCCGCGACATGGGCATGTCCCTGGACGACTGCGTGCTCTACAACCCGCACAAGCCGAACGGCGGGCTCACCGTCGAGCAGCTGCGCGCCGCCAAGATGATCCTGTGGCGGGGTCACTGCTCGGTGCACGGCCGCTTCTCGCTGGAGTCGGTCGAGGACGTGCGCGCCCGGATCCCCGGCGTGAACGTGCTGGTCCACCCGGAGTGCAAGCACGAGGTCGTCGCCGCCGCGGACCACGTGGGCTCGACCGAGTACATCATCAACACCCTGGAGGCGGCCCCGGCCGGCTCGAAGTGGGCCATCGGCACGGAGCTGAACCTGGTCCGCCGTCTGGCGAACCGTTACGCCGACCAGGACAAGGAGATCGTCTTCCTCGACAAGACGGTCTGCTTCTGCTCGACCATGAACCGGATCGACCTGCCGCACCTGGTGTGGACGCTGGAGTCGCTGGCCGAGGGCAACCTCGTCAACCAGATCCAGGTCGACAAGGAGACGGAGAGCTTCGCGAAGCTCGCGCTGGAGCGGATGCTCGCTCTGCCGTAGCGGTTCTCCGTATCGGTTCTCCGGTACGTACGCCGAAGGGGCGCCCCCACGGGTTCGTGGGGGCGCCCCTTCGTCTGGTGCCTAGGCGTTCGCCGGTTCCTTCGCCTGCGGCGGGACCTGGGCGTCGCCCTCCTGGGACGCCTTCTTCGCCGCCTTCTTCTTCGCGCGGCGCTCCTTGCGGAGTTCGACCATCGCGTAGAGCGTCGGGACGAGGAGGAGGGTCAGCAGGGTCGAGCTGATCAGGCCGCCGATCACGACCACGGCGAGCGGCTGGGCGATGAAGCCGCCCTCGCCGGTGATGCCGAGGGCCATCGGCAGCAGGGCGAAGATCGTCGCCAGGGCCGTCATCAGGATCGGGCGGAGCCGGTGACGGCCGCCCTCGACGACCGCCTCGACGACGCCGTAGCCCTGCGCCCGGTACTGGTTGATCAGGTCGATCAGGACGATCGCGTTGGTCACGACGATGCCGATGAGCATCAGCATGCCGATCATCGCCGGGACGCCCATCGCGGTGCCGGTGGCGACCAGCAGGCCGATCGCGCCGGTGGCCGCGAACGGGATGGAGACCAGCAGGATCAGCGGCTGGATCAGCGACCGGAAGGTCGCGACCAGCAGCATGAAGACGATCGCGACGGCCGCGAGCATCGCCAGGAACAGGTTGAGGAACGCCTCGTTCTGGTCCTCGGAGACGCCGCCGATGGAGGCCGAGGCGCCCTCCGGCAGGTCCAGGGCGCTGATCTTCGACTGGAGCGCGGTGCCGATGGCACCGGTGTTGTCCGTGGTCGGCTTGGCCGTGATCGTCGCCGCGCGGGCGCCGTCGATCCGGGTCATGGAGACCGGGCCGGGGACCAGCTCGACGGTGGCGATGTCACCGAGCTTCACCGGGCCGAGGGGCAGCGCCTTCAGCTCGGCGAGGGTGGTGGCCGGGGCGGCCGAGGTGATGAGGACGTCCCGCTCGGTGTCGTCGAGGGTGGCCCGGCCGGCCGGGGTGCCGCGGACGGCCTGGGCGACGACCATGCCGAGGGTGGCGTCGTCGAAGCCGGCGTCGGCCGCCTTCGCGTTCGCCCGCACGGAGATCCGCGGGACCGACTGGGAGAGGTCGCTCTGGACGTCGGTGACGTCCTCCAGCTCCGCGACGGCCTTCTGGACCTGCTCGGACGCCTTCTGGAGCAGCTCCCGGTCGCCGGCCTTCACCACGACGCTCAGGTCCTGGCTCGCGAAGCCGTCGCCGGCCGCGATCGAGGTGTCGCCGATGCCGTCGAGCCTGCCGAGCGCCGACTCGATGGCGTCCCGGGTCTTCTCGTACGAGGCGGACTCCTCCAGGGTCACCTGGAAGGACGCCTGGTTGGCGCCGGTGCCGCCGCCGAAGGCCGCCATGAAGCCGGAGGAGCCGACGGTGACCTGGTAGTTCTTGACGCCGTCGGTGTCCGCGAGGACCTTCTCGATCTTCTTCGCGGCCTCGTCGGAGGCGTCCAGGGCGGTGCCGGGGGCCAGCTTCTGCTTGACCGTCAGGACCGGCTGGTCGCCCTGGTCGAAGAAGTTGGTCTTCATCAGCGGCGCCATGCCGAAGGTGACGACCAGCACGACGAGCGCGATCGCGACGCTGGTGAGACGGCGGCGGGTGGCGAACCGCAGCACCGGCACGTACGCGCGCTGGAGGCGGCTCTTCGCCTCCTTCTCCTCGGCGAGCCTGCGGGCCTCGTCCGGGTCCTCGGAGGTGCCCTTCGGGGCGCGGAGGAACCAGTACGAGAGCACCGGGACGACCGTCAGCGACACCAGCAGCGAGGCCAGCAGGGCGGCCGTCACGGTGAGGCTGAAGGAGCCGAACAGCTCGCCGACCATGCCGCCGACCAGGCCGATCGGCAGGAAGACGGCGACGGTCGTCAGGGTGGACGAGGTGACCGCGCCGGCCACCTCCTTCACGGCCGTGATGATCGCGGACTGGCGGTCCTCGCCGTAGCCGAGGTGCCGCTTGATGTTCTCCAGGACCACGATCGAGTCGTCGACGACCCGGCCGATCGCGATGGTGAGCGCGCCGAGCGTCAGCACGTTGAGCGAGAGGTCGCGGGTCCACAGCACGATCAGGGCGAGGACGACCGAGAGCGGGATGGAGACCGCGGTGACCAGCGTCGAGCGGATCGAGGCGAGGAAGACCAGGATCACCAGGACGGCCATGACGAGGCCGAGGGCGCCCTCGGTGGTGAGGCCGGAGATCGACTTGGCGACGGCCGGGCCCTGGTCGGAGACGACGGTCAGCTCGGCGCCCGCGCCCAGCTGCTCGCGCAGCCCGGGCAGCTTGTCCTCGACGGCCTCGGAGATGGCGACGGCACTGCCGTCCTTGTCCATGGTCGCCATGACGGCGAGGCTGGGCTTGCCGTCGGTGCGGGTCAGCGAGACCCGGGTGGACTCCTCCTGCTTCACGGTGGCGACGTCGGCGAGCCGGACCGCCTTGCCCTTGGCGGGCTTGATGCGCAGGTCCTGGATCTGCTGGAGCGAGGTGAAGCCGCCGCCGACCTGGACGGTGCGGCTCTTGCCCGCCTCGGAGAAGGAGCCGGCGGGCACGGTGGCGCCGCCGCCCTGGAGGGCCTGGGCGAGGTTCATGGAGGTCAGTCCGGCCGCGGCGAGCTTGCGCTCGTCGGGGGTGACGGAGACCTGGAGGTCCTGGACGCCGTCGATGCTGACCTGGCCGACGCCGTCGATGTCCTCCAGGGCGGGGACGACGGTCCGCTCCAGCTGGTCGGCGAGGGCCTGCTGGTCCCGGTCGGAGGTGGCGGCGAGGACGATGGTCGGGATGTCGTCGGTGGAGCCGGCCACGACCTGCGGGTCGACCGACTCCGGCAGCATCGCCCGCGCGCGGTTGACGGCCTGCTGGACGTCGGCGACGAGCTGCTTGGTGGACTCGTCCCCGTAGTCGAAGGAGGCCATGATGACGGCGCTGCCCTCGGAGGCGGTGGAGGTGATGCCCTTGATGCCGTCGACGGCCTTGAGGTTGTTCTCCAGCGGCTCGACGACCTGCTTCTCGACCACGTCGGGAGAGGCGCCCTGGTACGGGGCGATGATCGAGACCATCGGGAGCTCGATCGACGGGAACAGCTGCTGCTTCAGCTGCGGTATCGCGATCAGTCCGAAGACGATGGCGATGATGGACATCAGCCCGATCAGGGCCCGTTGCGCGAGGCTGAATCTGGACAGCCAGGACATGGGGTCTCTCTTCTGTGGCGTACTCGTCGGCAGGCGGCGGGCAGCCAGGAGCGCCCCCCAGGCGAACAAGCATCCGGCATCCGCGGCGCGAAGTCCTCGGCCCCCGGGCTCGTTTCCCGGCCGGGCGCGTACCGCGTCTGGAGTACGCCCGCGGGCGGGGTCACTCCACCCTCGGGCGTACCAGTCCCGTCTCGTACGCGGTGACCACCAGCTGGGCGCGGTCGCGGGCGCCGAGCTTGGCCATGGTGCGGTTGACGTGGGTCTTCACGGTGAGCGGGCTGACGTCGAGCCGGTCGGCGATCTCGTCGTTGGAGAGGCCGCCGCCGACGAGGACGAGGACCTCGCGCTCCCGGGCGGTGAGCGCGGCGAGCCGTCCGGCGTCGACCCTGGCGCCGGCGCCGACCGGGTCGGCGGCGGCGCTCTGGGCGAGGAAGGTGGCGATCAGGCCCTTGGTGGCGGCCGGGGAGAGCAGTGCCTCGCCGGCGTGCGCGATCCGGATCGCGCCAAGCAGCTCCTCCGGTTCGGCGCCCTTGCCGAGGAAGCCGGAGGCGCCGGCGCGCAGCGACTCGACCACGTACTCGTCGATCTCGAAGGTGGTGAGCATGACGATCCGGACCTCGGAGAGCTCGGGGTCGGCGGTGATCGCGCGGGTGGCGGCGAGGCCGTCGGTGCCGGGCATCCGGATGTCCATGAGGACGACGTCGGGCCGTTCGGAGCGGGCGAGGGCGGCGGCCTGGGCGCCGTCGGCGGCCTCCCCGACGACCTCCATGTCGGGCTCGGAGTCGACCAGCACCCGGAAGGCGCTGCGCAGCAGGGCCTGGTCGTCGGCGAGCAGCACCCGGATCGTCATCTGTCGTCCTCCCCCGCCTCCCGGGCCGTCCCGGGCGTCAGCGGCAGTATCGCCTGCACTCGGAAGCCACCGCCGTAGCGGGGTGCGGCGGTGAGCGCGCCGCCGAGGGCGGTGACCCGCTCGCGCATGCCGAGCAGGCCGTGCCCGCCGGAGGGCTCCGGGGCGGGTCCGGCGGGCGGGGCGCCGTCGTCGAGGACGGTGATCTCGACCGTACGGCCCACGAGGACGACGCTCACCTCGGCGCGGGCGTCCGGCCCGGCGTGCTTGCGGACGTTGGTCAGGGCCTCCTGGACGATCCGGTACGCGGCGAGGTCGACGGCCGCCGGGAGGGGGCGGCCGCCGTCGGCGTGGGCCAGCGAGACGGGCAGTCCGGCCTTGCGGAAGCTGTCGAGGAGCCCGTCGAGGACAGCGAGGCCGGGGGCGGGCTCGGTGGGGGCCTCGGGGTCGCCGGACTGGCGGAGCAGGCCGACGGTGGCGCGGAGCTCGTCGAGGGCGGAGCGGCTGGCCTCGCGGACGTGGGCGAGGGCCTCCTTGGCCTGGTCGGGGCGCTTGTCCATGACGTGGGAGGCGACCCCGGCCTGCACGTTGACCAGGGCGATGTGGTGGGCGACGACGTCGTGGAGGTCGCGGGCGATCCGCAGCCGCTCCTCGGCGACGCGGCGGCGGGCCTCCTCCTCGCGGGTCCGTTCGGCGCGTTCGGCGCGTTCCCGGATGGCGTCGACGAAGGCGCGGCGGCTGCGGACGGCGTCGCCCGCGGCGGCCGCCATGCCGGTCCAGGCGAAGACCCCGAGGTTCTCCTGGGCGTACCAGGGGGTGGGGCCGAAGGCCATGGCGGCGACGGCGAGCGCGGTCATGGTGGCGAGGCCGACGCGCCAGGTGGTGGGGCGGTCGGTGCGGGAGGCGACGGTGTAGAGGGCGACGACGGCGCTGATGGTGACGGGCGCGGGGCGGGTCTCGCCGAGCAGCTCGACGAGGCTGAGGGCGCCGGTGAAGGCGAGGACCGCGAAGGGCCTGCGGCGGCGGAGGATGAGGGCCACGGCGGCGGCGGTCATCATCAGGACGCCGAGGGGGGTGGGGGCGCGGTCGCCGAAGGTGGGGCCGGTGGAGCTGCCGTGGGGGTCGGTGAAGGAGGCGGCGATCATCGCGAGGAGGACGGCGGCGGCGAGGAGGGTGTCGGAGGCGAGGGGGTGGTCGCGGAAGCGGGCGCACAGGCGGGCGGCGAGGCGGGGGGGGGGGGCGGGTCCTGTGCGGGTCACGCCGGAAACGGTACGGCGTGCTGGCGGCCCGGGAAACGGGCGCCGTCCTGCGGGGAGGGGCGGGTGCGGAGGCGCCCGCAGAGGGCGCCGTTCCGGTGTGCCCACCCGTTCCGCCCCAGCGGAACGATTGCCCACACCGGGTGGGGGTGGGGGTGGGGGCGGGTACGGGGGCGGGCGGGTACCGGGGTGGCGGGGGCGTCAGCCGGGGATCAGGCCGTTGTTGGAGAGCATTTGCTGGACTTCGTCCAGGGTTGCCTCGGGGGACGGGAGGATGAGTTCCGAGGGTTCCAGGGAGTCGTCCGGGAGCTGTGTGCCCAGGCGGCGGACGGCGTCGAGGAGGGCGCTCAGGGTGCGCCGGAAGCCCTCCTCGTCGCCCGACTCCATCTCGGCGAGCAGTTCGTCGTCGAGCTTGTTCAGCTCGGCGAAGTGGCTGTCGGCCAGCTCGCGCTGGCCCTCCCCCATGATCCGTACGATCATGACGCCGTCCTTGCTACTGCTTGTCGAAGCGGGGGTGGGACTGCTGCTGGTTCTGCTGCGGGGTGCCCGCGGCGCCGCCCTCGATGGCCTGCTGCTGGGCCGAGGGGCCCCCGGCCAGCTCGGCCTTCATGCGCTGGAGCTCCAGCTCGACGTCGGTGCCGCCGGAGAGGCGGTCCAGCTCGGCCTGGATGTCGTCCTTGGCGAGGCCCGACTGGTCGTCGAGCGCGCCGGAGGCGAGGAGTTCGTCGATGGCGCCGGCCCGCGCCTGGAGCTGGGCGGTCTTGTCCTCGGCCCGCTGGATGGCGAGGCCGACGTCGCTCATCTCCTCGGAGATGCCGGAGAAGGACTCGGCGATCCGGGTCTGGGCCTGGGCGGCCGTGTAGGTGGCCTTGATGGTCTCCTTCTTCGTGCGGAAGGCGTCGACCTTGGCCTGGAGCCGCTGCGCGGCGAGGGTCAGCTTCTCCTCCTCGCCCTGGAGCGTCTGGTGCTGCACCTCCAGGTCGCTGACCTGCTGCTGGAGCGCGGCGCGGCGGGACAGCGCCTCGCGCGCCAGGTCCTCGCGGCCGAGCGCCAGCGCCTTGCGGCCCTGGTCCTCCAGCTTGGAGGACTGGCCCTGCAACTGGTTCAGCTGGAGTTCGAGCCGCTTGCGGGAGGTGGCGACGTCGGCGACGCCCCTGCGCACCTTCTGCAACAGCTCCAGCTGCTTCTGATACGAGTAATCGAGGGTCTCGCGCGGGTCCTCGGCCCGGTCAAGGGCCTTGTTCGCCTTCGCGCGGAAGATCATCCCCATACGCTTCATGACACCGCTCATGGGCTTCGCGCGCCCCCTTCTGACGGACTTGGCACCAGCTCTTCGTCAGGATCCACAGTACGGTCCCTGCATCCATTACCGCACTGTTCGGAGCCGGATGCGCTCCTCCCCAAGGACGAGTGGCACCTCTTCCTCCTCCGGCGGGAGGAGTAGACGGATCTCCGGGAGACCCCTGGCACCGCGCGTCCTGGTGTGCGTACCGGCTACGACGCCGGCTGTGAGCGGATCGTTCCCTCCCGGACTGGGGTTCCATGCCCGCCACCCCGTACCCTTGGGTTTTGTGTTCCGTAGCCGTTCGAAGGATGAGAAGGCCCCCACCGACAAGGTGACGGCGGACCTCTCCAAGCAGCCCCGCGACCCTGAGGCCCCCAAGGGCCGCCCGACCCCGAAGCGGAGTGAGGCCCAGACCCAGCGTCGTCGTGCGCAGACCGTCCCGCTCGACCGCAAGGAGGCCAGCAAGCGCCAGCGTGAGGCGCGGCGGGCCGACCTGACGCGTCAGCGCGAGGCGCTGAACAGTGGTGACGAGCGTTATCTGCCGGCCCGTGACAAGGGTCCGGTGCGCCGTTTCGTGCGCGATTTCGTCGACTCGCGGTTCGCGATCGCCGAGTTCTTCCTGCCGATGGCCGTGGTCATCCTCGTGCTCTCGCTCTTCGGCAACACGAACCGTTCGCTCCAGAACATCTCGCTGCTGCTCTGGCTCGGCGTGATCATCCTGATCATCCTGGACTCGATCGGCATCTGGATCCGTCTGAAGAAGCAGCTCAACGCGCGCTTCCCCGACACGCCGAAGCGCGGCGCGATCGCGTACGGCCTGATGCGAACGCTCCAGATGCGCCGTCTGCGGCTTCCGAAGCCGCAGGTCAAGCGCGGAGAGCGGCCCTGAGCGCGGACAGCTCGGTCTCCGGCGGTCATGCCTTCGGCGTGGCCGCCACCGGGACGGGCGGTCCTGTGCTGCCCGCGGTCGTCCACTGGCCCGCCGGTCACGGCGGGCTCCGGGACACCATCCGGCAGGAGATCGTCGCCCGCCAGGTCGACGAGCAGATAACCGGCCGCTACCCGGTGGGGCAGCGGCTGAGGATCCTCGACGCGGGCATGGGAGCCGGTACGCAGGCGCTGCGGCTGGCCCGGGCCGGACACACGGTCACGGGCCTGGAGGCCGATCCCGAGCTGCTGAAGGCGGCCCGGGAGTCGCTGGCGACCGAGCCGGCCGGGATCCGCGAGCGGGTCCGGCTGATCGAGGGCGACGGGCGCGAGACCGGTGTCCACTTCCTGCCGGGCAGCTTCGACGTGGTCCTGTGCCACGGCGTGCTCATGTACGCCGACGAGCCGGACGCGCTGCTGGCAGGCCTGGCCCGGATGCTGGCGCCCGGCGGCCTGCTCTCCCTGGTGGTACGGAACGCGGACGCCCTCGCCATGCGGCCGGGGCTCGCCGGGGACTGGGTGGGCGCGCTGGCCGGTTTCGAGTCGGACGTCTACCAGGACGACGACGGCGTGAAGGTGCGGGCCGACCGCCTGGAGGCGCTGACCTCGACGCTCGCGGGGATCGCGGCGCCGCTGCACGCCTGGTACGGGGTGCGGGTCTTCACCGACGCGGTGCCCCCGGAGGCGGGGCTTCCGGCCGCCGGGGAGCTGGAGCGGCTGCTCGCCGCCGAGGAGCGGGCCGGGCGGACCGATCCGTACCGGCGGGTGGCGGCGCTGCTGCACCTGTGCGGGGTCCGGGGCTGAAGCGCCCTCCCCCGCCTTCATGACACGGCCGAGGGCCGGTGCGCCGACGCGGCGCGCCGGCCCTTTCGCGTATCGCCTTCTCCCGACACGTACCCCTGCCCCGTCCGGCGCGGAGTACGCCTGACGCCGTGGACGTCCGACGGGCGGTACGCCTGATCGGAGGCGTCCACCGGGACGGGCGAAGGGGGCGGAACGGATACTCCGGACATGGATGTCACCCGCGCCCGCTCCCGTACCCGACGCCTCGGCCTCCCCCTCGCCGCGGGGGTCTGCGCCGCCGCGCTGACCGCCGGCTGCTCCTCGGACCCCGGGGAGGCCGCGGCGCCGGAGCGGTCCACCTCGCAGGCGGCGGCGCCGCGCGCCGCGAACGAGCTGGAGGACGACTACCAGAGCGTGATCAGGGACGTCCTGCCGTCGGTGGTGCAGATCGACGCGGCGGAGAGCCTCGGCTCCGGGGTCGTCTACGACGACAAGGGGCACATCGTCACCAACGCGCACGTGGTCGGCCGGGAGAGGACCTTCCAGGTCACCGCCGCCACCGGCGGGCAGCCGGTGGCGGCCCGGCTGGTGGCCGCCTACCCGGAGCAGGACCTCGCGGTGATCCGGCTGGAGTCGGTGCCCGACGGGCTCAAGCCGGCCCGGTTCGGCGACTCCTCGGCGGTCGAGATGGGGCAGATCGTGCTGGCGATGGGGTCGCCGCTGGGCCTGTCCGGCAGCGTCACCCAGGGCATCGTCTCGGCCACCGGCCGCACGGTCAGCGAGGGCAGGACCGGCGGCGGCACCGGCGCGACCATCGGCAACATGGTGCAGACCTCGGCCGCGATCAACCCCGGAAACAGCGGGGGCGCGCTGGTCGACCTGGACAGCGAGGTCGTCGGCATCCCGACGCTGGCGGCCACCGACCCGGAGCTGGGCGGCGGCTCCGCGCCCGGCATCGGCTTCGCGATCCCCGCCTCGATGGTGCGGACGGTCGCCGACCAGATCATCAAGGACGGCAGGGTCACCGACTCGGGCCGGGCGGCCCTCGACATCACCGGCCGCACGGTCCTGAACGACACCTACGAGCCGGCCGGCGTGGCCGTGGTGGAGGTGGAAGCGGGCGGCGCGGCGGCCGCCGCGGGGCTGCGTGCGGGTGACGTGATCACCCGGCTCGCCGACGACGACATCACGACGATCACCTCGCTCGCCGAGTCCCTGGCGGACCGCGCCCCGGGCGACGAGGTGGCCGTGACGTACGTGCGCGGCACCGAGACCCGCAAGGCGGAGGTCACACTCGGCGAGATGTGACCGCCGACCTCCGGCCCCGCGGGCCCGTGCGCGGGCGAGTCGCCTACGCGGTCACGCCGTCAGGCGGTCACACCACCGGGCGGCCACGCCGTCAGGCGGCGTGAGCCGGCTCCGGCCCTGCGGGCCCGTGCGCGGGCGAGTCGCCCACGCGGTCCCGCCGTCAGGCGTCCCGCCGTCAGGCGGTAAACCCTCGGGCAGTCACACCACCAGGCCGTCCCGCCTCCAGGCGGTAAACCCTCGGGCGGTCCCGCCGCCAGGCGGCCACACCCTCGGGCGGTCGCGCCGTCGGGCGGCGTGAGCCCGCCTCCGGCCCCGCAGGCCCGTGCGTGGGCGGGTCGCCCACGCGGTCACGCCATCAGGCGTCCCGCCCTCAGGCGGTAAACCCTCGGGCGGTCACGCCGTCAGGCGGTCACACCACCGGGCGGTCACGCCGTCAGGCGGCGTGAGCCGGCTCCGGCCCTGCGGGCCCGTGCGTGGGCGGGTCGCCCACGCGGTCACCCCGTCAGGCGTCCCGCCGTCAGGCGGTAACCCTCGGGCGGCTCACGCCACCCGGCGGTCCCGCCGCCAGGCGGCGTGAGCCGGCCTCCGGCCCCGCGGGCCCGTGCGCGGGCGGGCCGCCCACGCGGTCACGCCGCCAGGGGGTCACACCCTCAGGCGGTCACGCTCTCGGGCGGTCACGCCGTCAAGCGCCTTCTGCGTCCAGGGGCATCGGGCCGTAGATCTTTGCGGTGTCCTCGGAGAGGGTTACCTGGTCGGCGCCGCCGGCGAGGAGGTCGCGCCAGTGTTCGCCTAGCCAGCTCTCGGCGTCGCCCTGGGTGCCGAACTCCTCCGGGGTCACCACCGGCACGACCTCTGTGCCGTCGGACTTCTCGAACCGCCACGTCCATGCCATGTCCGCCTCCTGGGCTCACCGGATGATCGGTTTCCTGCCCGCAGCGTAGCCGGGCGAGCACCTCGCGCGGGGGCGCGGGAGGATCAGTGCGTGGAACTGACTCTGCTCGGCACCGGCTCCCCGCTCGGTCTGCCCCGCCCCGACTGCCCCTGCGCGGTGTGCGCGCGCTCCCGCGGCACGCGCGCGCGTGCCGCGACCGCGCTGCTCGTGGACGGCGCGCTGCTGCTCGACCTCACCCCGGGGGCGGCGCTCGCCGCGGCCCGCGCGGGGCGTTCGCTCGTGGGGGTGCGGCAGGTGCTCCTGACCCATCCGCACGACGGCCCCGCGGTGGAGGTGCCCGCCGGGCTGCCGACGGCCGGGCGGGTGCCCGACGGACGGGAGCTGACGCTGATCAGCGGGCACCGGGTGCGGGCGGTGCCGATGGACTCCCCCGGGACCGGGTACGAGGTGGTGTCGACCGAGGGCGAGCGGCTGCTGTACCTGCCGCCGGGCGGGTCGCCCGCGGGGCTGCCGGAGAACCATCAGGAGCCGTACGACCTGGTGGCGGCGGACGTGACGGGCCGGCCGGACGCGCTGGCGCGGCTGCGGGCGACCGGCGCGGTGGGGCCGGGCACGGAGGTGATCGCCGTCCATCTGGACCACGACGCGCCGACCGGGGCCGAGCTGGACCGGCGGCTGGCGGCGGCCGGGGCGCGGGCGGTGCCGGACGGGACGGTGCTGTACCTGGGCGAGTACCACGAGCTGCCGGAGGTGCCGCGGCGGACGCTGGTGACCGGCGGGGCGCGGTCGGGGAAGTCGGTGGAGGCCGAGCGGCGCCTGGAGACCTTCCCCGAGGTGGTGTACGTGGCGACCGGCGGGACCCGGGAGGGCGACCCGGAGTGGGCGGAGCGGGTGGGCCTGCACCGGGAGCGGCGGCCGGGCTCGTGGCGTACCTCCGAGACCACCGACCTGGTCCCGCTGCTCGCCGGGGAGGGCCCGGCGCTGCTGATCGACTGCCTGTCGCTGTGGCTGACGGACGTCATGGACCAGGTGGGCGCCTGGTCCGACGCCACGTGGGCGGACGGCGGGCAGGCGGCGCTGCGGGAGCGGACGGCGGAGCTGGTGGCGGCGGTGCGGGCGACCGGCCGGACGGTGGTGGCGGTGACCAACGAGGTCGGTTCGGGCGTGGTGCCCGCGACGGCGGCCGGGCGGCGCTTCCGGGACGAGCTGGGGCGGCTGAACGCGGCCTTCGCGGAGGAGTGCGAGCAGGTGGTGCTGGTGGTCGCCGGTCAGGCGCTGGTGCTGCGCGGGTAGGGTGCTGATCCCGATGGGCCTGCGTGCCGAACCTCGCTGATGTCACAAGGCGGAACCCCCGATGGACCCTCTGCACCCCGTGAACCCCATGAATCTCGACGACTTCTCCGATCTGATCGAGCGCCCCGACGGCGGGATCCGGCGTGACGCCGAGGAGCTCCGGGAGCGGCTCGCCGTCCGCCCGGGCGCGCTCGGGCGCCTGGACGAGCTGGGCGAATGGCTCTCCGCGGCCCAGTCGGCGGTGCGGGTGCGGGCGATCGAGCAGCCGAAGGTGGTCGTCTTCGCCGGCGACCACGGCATCGCCGCCCAGGAGGTCTCGGGCCGCGCGGCCGGCACCACCCATGTGCTGGTGCGGGAGCTCCTCGACGGGGCGAGCCCGCTCGCGGTGCTGGCCCGTTCGATGGACGTGCCGGTGCGGGTCGTGGACGTGGCTCTGGACTGCGACCCGGAGCTGCTGCCGGAGGCGGTGACCCGGCACCGGGTGCGGCGCGGCAGCGGCCGGATCGACGTCGAGGACGCGCTGACGCCGGAGGAGACCGAGGCGGCGGTGCGGCTCGGGATGGCGATCGCCGACGAGGAGGCCGACTCGGGCACCGATCTGGTGGTGCTCGGTGATCTGAGCGTGGGCGGTACGACTCCGGCGTCGACGCTGATCGCGGCGCTGTGCGGGACGGACGCCTCGGTGGTGACGGGGCGCGGCGGCGCGGGGATCGACGATCTGGCGTGGATGCGCAAGTGCGCGGCGATCCGGGACGCGCTGCGGCGGGCCCGGCCGGTGCTCGGCGACCAGCTGGCGCTGCTCGGCGCGGTCGGCGGGGCGGACCTGGCGGCGACGACCGGCTTCCTGCTCCAGGCGGCGGTGCGGCGGATGCCGGTGATCCTGGACGGTGTGGTGGGCGCGGCGTGTGCGCTGGTGGCGCAGCGGGCGGCGTTCCGGGCGCCGGACTGGTGGCTGGCGGGTCAGGTGTCCGGTGAGCCGGCGCAGACGAAGGCGCTGGACCGGATGGCGCTCAACCCCCTGCTCGACCAGGGCGTCCTGGTGGGTGAGGGAACCGGGGCACTGCTCGCGCTTCCCCTCGTCCGGGCCGCGGCGGCACTCGCCGCCGAACTGCCCGAGCGTCCGGAGCCGACCACTGCGGACGAGGCCGGCTCCGTCGGGGCGGTCTGACGGGGAGGCGTACTCGGATGGGTGCGGCCGGGAGGCGGCCGCCCGCGACGCGGGGGCGGCCGTCTCCGGCGTCGCCGCATGGGAAGCGGTGCCCCATATGATCGCTTTTCATGGGAGAGGTCCGTTTGTCCGCCGAAGGAACGCCCCGGGGCACCGACCGCTCGCGGCGCAGTGCCGCGTTCGCCGTCTGGTACCTCCGCGTCGTCACGTTCATCAACTTCCTGAGTGCCGTCTGGGTCTCCTTCGGGCAGGACCTGCGACGGCACAACGAGGACGATTACTTCACGCCGTACATGCTGACGGCGGGCTTCGCCTCCGGCGTCTTCACGCTCTTCCTGGCGATCACGATGCGCCGCCGCAAGCGGGCGGCCTGGATCCTCAACCTCGTGCTGAGCGGGCTCTTCCTGCTGCTCTTCGCGCTGGTGATGCTCTTCCCGGAGGTCCGGCAGCACGCCCAGAACTGGATCTCGCTGGCCCTGACGGCGGCCTTCTTCGCCGCCCTGCTGCTCGGCCGCAAGGAGTTCTACGCGAAGGGCGACCGCTCCAACCCGCTGCTCGCCGCGCTCGTCGCGGTCGGCGGCCTGCTCGTCACCTCGCTGCTCGCCGCCCTCCTGGTCACCGTCACCAACACGGCCGCCGGGCACGCCACCTTCCTGGAGCGCTGGCGGTACGGCGTGATGCGGCTGATCACGCTGGCCGCCGACGACTCGCGGTTCCCGTCCATCACCACCCCGGGCTGGGTCGACGTGGTCATCAACGTGATGTCCACGCTGCTGCTGTTCGCGGTGCTCTTCGCCGCCTTCCGCTCCCGCCGGGCGGTCGACCCGCTGACCGAGGGGGACGAGGAGCGGCTGCGGGCGCTGCTCGACCGGCACGGGGACCGGGACTCGCTCGGCTACTTCGCGCTGCGCCGCGAGAAGAGCGTGGTCTGGTCGCCGAGCGAGAAGGCGGCCATCGCCTACCGGGTGGTGGGCGGGGTGTCGCTGGCCTCCGGCGATCCGATCGGCGACCCCGAGGCGTGGCCGGGGGCGATCGAGCCGTGGCTGGCCGAGGCCCGGGAGCACGGCTGGATCCCGGCGGTCATGGGGGCGAGCGAGGAGGCCGGGGTGATCTACGCCCGGCACGGTCTGGACGCCCTGGAGCTGGGCGACGAGGCGATCGTGGAGACCGACGAGTTCACCCTGGACGGGCGGGCGATGCGGACCGTCCGGCAGGCGTTCAACCGGGTCAAGCGGGCCGGGTACGAGGTGCGGATCCGGCGCCACGAGGACATCCCGGCCGAGGAGATGGCCGAGCTGCTGCGGAAGGCGGACGACTGGCGGGACGGGGCCACCGAGCGCGGCTTCTCGATGGCGCTCGGCCGGCTCGGGGACCCGCGCGACGGGCGCTGCGTGATGCTGGAGTGCTCGGACGGCGAGGGGGAGCTGCGGGCGGTGCTCTCCTTCGTGTCGTGGGGGCCGAAGGGGCTCTCGCTGGACCTGATGCGGCGGGACCGGGACTCCGAGAACGGGCTGATGGAGTTCATGGTGATCGAACTCCTCCAGCGGGCGAAGGAGATCGGGATCACTCAGGTCTCGCTGAACTTCGCGATGTTCCGGTCCGTCTTCGAACGCGGCTCGAAGCTCGGCGCCGGACCGGTGCTGAGGATGTGGCGCTCACTGCTCAGCTTCTTCTCCCGCTGGTGGCAGATCGAGTCGCTGTACCGCGCCAACGCCAAGTACCGACCGATCTGGGAGCCCCGCTTCATGCTCTTCGAGAAGAGCGCCGACCTGCTGCGCATCGGCCTGGCCGCCGGCCGGGCCGAGGGCTTCCTGGAGGCGCCGGGCCTGCTGGGGGCACCCCCTGGACGAAGTCCTTGGGGGAGGCTGCACCGCAAGCACCTGGCGGGCGGGCGTTGAGCGGGGCGGTGCGGAGCTTCGCCCGCCGCGAGTGGGGGCCGCTCTTCGGCGCCGTACGCGGGGAACTGACGGCCCGGCGGTGGAGGGCGGTGCCGCTGACGCTGACCGCCGTCTGCCTCACCGCGCTCTTCCAGTTCGTCCAGAACCAGGAGTGGGGGTACGGGCCGGTGCAGGCGATCGGCGCGGTGCGGGCCGAGGACCCGCTTTGGCTCGCCCTGCTCCGTACCCCGCTCTCGCTCTTCGTCCCCGCGCTCGACCTGCCCGTCTGGGGCGCGCTCGCCCAGGTCCTGCTGGTCTTCGGGATCGCGGAGATCTGCCTGGGCCGGTGGCGGATGCTCGGGATCGCCTATCTGGCGACCCTCTCCGGGACCCTGTACGCGCGCGTGGGCATCGCCCTGGGCCCCGGCACGCCCTTCGGGCTGCCCGCCTCCGACGCGCAGGTGGTGGACACCGGGCCCTCGGCGGCCGTGGTGGGGCTCGCCGTCTACGTCTGCTGGCGGCGGCGGGCGTACTGGACGGGCGCGGCCGTCGTGCTGGCGATGGTGATCGAGGTGATCGTCAAGCCGAACCTGGCGGGCAAGGAGCACCTGGCGGCCATCGCGGGCGTCCTCGTGCTGATGGGGTTCCAGGCGTGGCGGCGGCGGGGTCAGGACGAGCCCGGCCCACGGCCCGGGACCCGCTCCTGGAAGCCGCCGATCAGGTCCTGAACCTTCCGCCGCACCCGGGTCCAGCGCTTGTCGTGCCGGTAGGCGCGGACCGTGCCCCGCGCGCGGGCGCGGTGGCGGCGCCGGTAGAAGCGCCGCCACCACCAGGAGCCGGGGCGGGCCAGCCGGACGGCGCCGACGATCGCCACGAAGGGCACGAAGACGCCGATCAGCGCCATCCGCAGCTTGCCCTTGACCAGGGCGACCAGGATGAGGGCGAAGTTCAGGACCAGGGTGAGCAGGAAGCTCACCCGGTCCTGGCGCTCCTCCTCGGTGATGTCGTCGACGCCGAGCGGGGAGAAGCCGCTGAGCGGGAGCAGGACGAGGGCGGCGGTGAGGACGACGACCTCGACGCTCTGCCGGCCCTCCTCCGACCAGTACACGTCGTCCAGATGGAGGATGAGCGCGAACTCGTCCAGGACGAGACCGGCGCCGATCCCGAAGACCACGGCGAAGGCGGCCGCCCCGAAGCCGTGCCGGCCGCTGGCGACCGCGCCGAAGCCGCCGAGCACGCTGAGGACCACGCCGGGCACGACGTGATGGATGTGCAGCCCGCCCGAGGAGACGTTGCGGAACGGGCCCTTCCCCGCGCGGATCAGCCGGGTGACCGTGCGGGTGAGCAGGAAGGTCAGGACGAAGGAGGTCAGCGCGAGGAGCATCGGGAGTTTGCCCGGCTCGACGATGTTGCGGGAGAACCAGTGACCCATGCCACCCCGTTCCGCTATGCCCGATACGTAACGAATGGGCAATCTACCGTCCTGCCCCGGCGATTACCCTGCCCGGATGGACGGCCTGCGTTTCGCCTTCGGGACCCTCACCGTGTTCCCCGCCCGCATCACCCGCTGGGACCGGGACGCGGCGCGCGCCGGCATGCTCTGCGCACCCGTCGCCGGACTGGCCGTCGGCCTCGTCGCCGCGGCGGTCGGCGGGGTGCTCCTGCCGCTGGGCTCGGGGCCGCTGATCGCCGCCGTCGTCACCGTCGCCGTGCCCGCCGCGCTCACCCGGGGGCTCCACCTCGACGGGCTCGCCGACACCGCCGACGGGCTCGGCAGCGCGAAGCCGGCGGAGGACGCGCTGCGCATCATGAAGCAGTCCGACATCGGTCCTTTCGGGGTCATCACCCTCGTCCTCGCGCTGCTCGCGCAGGTCGCGGCGGTGTACGAGCTGTACGGGGAGGGGTGGGCGCACGGCGCGGTCGGCGTCGCGCTGGCGGCCACCGTCGCGCGGCTCGCCCTCACCCACGCGTCCCGGCAGGGCGTCCCGGCGGCGCGGCCCGAGGGGCTCGGCGCGATCGTCGCGGCCACGGTGCCGGTCCGGGCGGCGACCCTCTGCACGGCGGCCGTGCTGCTGCTCGCCGCCGGTACGGGCCTGCTGCTCTCCCCGTACGACGCCGTCCACGCCGTCCTCGCGGCGGGCGCCGGCCTCGCCGCCTCCGCCCTCCTCCTCCGCCGCTGCGTCCGCCGCTTCGGCGGCGTCACCGGCGACGTCTTCGGAGCGGTCGAGGAGACGGCGGCGACGGTGACGCTGCTGGCGCTGACCCTGGGCTGAGGCGGCGGTGATCGTTTCGTGACCGGAGGACGGGCAACCATCCGCCCCCCGCGCCGGTCATCGGAGCATGTCCAGAAGCCTCGCCGCCGCGCTCACCACCGCCGCCCTGCTCCTCACCGCCTGCACCGGGAGCGACGGGGGCGCCGAGGCGACGCCCGCCGCCCACCCCGTCTTCTCCGCGCCGCCGGCCCGGCAGGTGCTCCTCGCTCTCCGGCACACCCAGGAGACCGGTGGCGCCGCCCTCCGGCAGACCGTCACCTTCACCGCCGGGCGGACCACGGCCGTCCAGACCGTCGCCGGCCGGGTGGACTTCGCCGGCGCGCGCGGCGAGGCGTCGAGCGAGTGGCGGATCGCCCCCGACTTCCCGATGGCCGCGCAGGACACGCTCCTCGGTCACCTGGCCGCGCTGGAGACCGGCGCCGCGCGGGGGCGGTACACCGTCGACACCCGCGCCATCCACTACCGGGCCGGCTCCGCCGGGTACTGGCTGCGGTACGAGGGCGACATCAAACCGCTCTGGGGCATCGACTCCGTCAGTCATCTGCGGGGCACCGAGAGCGCCGTCGGCGGCACGCTCCTGGAGGTGCTGGGCGGCGTGCGGCCGCATGCCAAGGGCGAAGCCGCCCCGGGCGGCGGCCGGACCTACCGGGCGGACTTCCCGCTCGCCCAGGCCCTCGCGCTCTTCCCGATGGACCTGCGGCATGAGCTGGCGCCGGAGCCGCTCTTCGCCGGCTCCCCCGGCGCGCCCGTCCCGGTGACCGTCGAGGTCGACGGCGAGGGCCGGATCGTACGGGCACGGGCCGACCTCGCCGCCGTCCTCCCCACCACGGCGGACAGCGCGCTCGCGGAGGTGACCGGACTCTGGGTCGAGCTGGCCCTGAGCGGCTTCGGCGCGCCCGCGCCCGCCGTCGGCGCCACCCCGGACGGGCAGGTCCTGGACGCCGCCCGGTCGGTCGTCCCGCTGTACGAGGCTGCCTCCGGGAGCTGCGTGGACGTCGACACGGGGATGCGGCACCGCAGGCTGGTGACCCGCTTGTCCTGCGACGGCCCCCACGACGCCAGGATCACCGGGCAGCACGCGCTGGGCGCCGCCTACCCGGGGCCGGACGCCGCCCGGGAACGTGCCGAGCGGGCGTGCGCCGGCCAGAAGGGGTTCGGGACGTGGCACGCCTGGTCGACATCGGAGGAGTGGCGGGACCGGGGCGAGGGCTGGGCCACCTGCTTCCGGCTCTCCTGACCCCCGGGCTCTCAGCAAGCATGGTGCCAGGCGCCCAGGTCGTAGTTCTTGCGCAGGGAGCTGAGGCCCAGTTCGCGGGTCTGCGGGCAGAACCCGGCCGGGGGTAGTTCGTACTCGGCGTGGAAGACGGGTTTGTTCGCGGCGATGAAGGGGGTCAGGCGGTGGCACTCGGCGTATTCGGCGCACTGCTCGTTGACCGCGAAGTCGAAGTCGGCGAGGAGCTGGGGGATCTGGTCGAGGTCGTTCTTGAGGCCGACGGCGAGGCCGCGGTCGTGGGCGAGGCGGGCGATGAGGCGGTTGTAGCGGAGCTGGTCCGCGGCGGTGAGCGGGAAGCCGGTGCGGTTGCGGTAGCCGTCCATGTTGTCGGGCTCCACCGCGTCGAAGCCCTTGGCGCGGCACATCTCGATCCGCTCGGCCATCAGCGGTTCGAGGACGTCGGTGCGGCGGATGTCGAGCCACCGCTCGCCCTTCCACCCGTTGCCCTCGCCGAGGACCGACTCCGGGAAGCGGCCCGCGTCGGGGCGGAACTCCTCCCACGCGCCGGTGGAGAGGTAGCAGATCACCTTCCGGCCCCGGCGGTGCAGGTCGGCGACGGTCGAGGCCGGGTGGTCGAAGCCGTCGATGTCGTACACGGGCACGTCGACGGTCGGGTCCAGCTTCCCGCTGAGCTGCCACTGCCAGGCGAGGCCCGCCGTCGGGCGCCAGCGCGCGCGGTCCGGTTTGGGGTCCGGGCCGGAGCCCGAGGTGCAGGCGGTGACCAGGAGGAGCAGCAGGGCCGCCGCGAGGAGGGGCAGCGGGCGTCTCATCGGGCGGGCTCCAGGATCTCGTGCGGCAGGGTGCCCCAGGGGTGGGCGCCCGTCCCCGGGACCGCGCAGTGCACCTCGGTCGCGGGGCGGAAGCCGGGCGGAGCCTCGTACACGAGGTGGCAGTGGTGGGGGGCGACGGGCAGGTCGAGGGTGCGGTAGGTGTCCCAGGGGCCCTCGAAGGTGACCAGCAGGTCGGCCAGTTCGGCGTACCCCTCGTCGGGGTGGGCGCCGTGGTTGAGGACGAGGGTCGAGGCGCCCGCGGCCCGCGCGGCTACGGCGAGCCGCCGGTAGTGCGGCAGCGCGTCGGGCGCGGTCGCGACCTGGTCGAGGAAGGCCCCGTCGGCCCCGTACCAGTCGCGGTGGCGGAGCAGGTCGACGACGACCTCGGCGTGCGGGCGGCGGCCGTAGGCGGTGTCCGCGTAGCCGAGGATCCGCACCCCGGCGGCGCGCAGCCGTCCCGCGGCCTCGGCGAAGGCCGGGTCGGGGGCCTCGCCGGCGCCGTTCGCCGGGTTGAGGACGACGCCGTGGAGGCGGGGCGCCGCCGCGATCAGGGCCGCCCAGCCCTCGGGGCGGTCGGTGGGGTGCTCGTAGTACGGCACCAGGAGGAAACGATTCACGTCCTGAGATTCCTACCTAGGGGCGGTGGGCGGTCGGGCGGGCCAGCAGGACTCGGCTGAGGACGGCCAGCGCCGCCGCCGCTCCCCCGGCGGCGAGGAGGCCCGCCGCCGGTTGGAGGGTCTGCGCGGCGGCCGCCAGCAGGCAGACCGCGGCGGCCGCGGTGACGGCGCCGAACGCCTGGAGCAGCAGGCCGAGCCAGAGGACGGTGCCGATGAGGAGGAGGGCGAGCAGCCGGGCCGGGGTGGGCCAGGAGGAGCCGGGCCACAGCAGGGTCGCGGCGAGGGTGAGGGCGAGCAGCACCGTGAGGTAGCCGCCGAGGCAGAGGACCAGCGTGCCGGTGAGGGCGCGGCGGAACTCGCGGGCGGTGGTGAGGGTCCGCAGCCGGGCGAGGCCCGCGCCCCGGAAGCGGTGCAGCAGCCATTCGGCGGGCCCCATGGAGAGGGTGAGCGCGATGACCGCGCCGGTCCCGGTGGCCAGCGCGTCGCCGAGCCCGGCGTGCAGCACCAGCACCCCGCTGCCGAGGCCGAAGAGGCCGTACGGGATCGAGGCCGCGAGCGGCGGTCCGCCCCGCCCGGCGGCGCCGCGCGCGGTGCCGGGGCGCAGCGCGCGGGCGGCGACGAGGCAGGCGGCGGTGAGCGAGAGGGCCGGCAGGGCGGCCCGCACCGGGTCGGGCAGGTCCCAGCGGAGGACGAGGAGGGCGCCGAAGAGCGGCAGCAGGGCGGCGAGCAGGGCCCGTTCGCGGCCGAGGACGAGGAGGACGGTGGCGGCGGCGAGGTAGAGGGACTGGCCCGCGGCGAAGACGGCGGCGGGCAGTTCGCCGTCGCGGGCGGCGGCGAGGGCGACGGCGGTTCCGGCGAGCGCGCCGGCCGGGGCGCCGAGGAGCAGGGCGCGGGCGGCGGCGGCCCGGTCGCCGAGGCCGAGCCAGGTGTAGGCGCGGTGGGAGAGGACCTGGTTCCACACCCAGCCGGTGACGGCGCCCGCGAGCAGCGGCACGGTGCCGGAGGGCAGCCCGTACCGCCCCTGTGGTCCGGCGAGCAGCGGGCCCGCCAGGACGTACGCGAGTCCGGGGAGGGCGAAGACGAGGCCGCGTATCAGGCAGCCGCCGAGCCCGTCCGACCAGGCCGGGCCGCTCCGGTCCTTCCGGGGCGGCTCGGGGTGGCGCCGCTCCACGCGCGCGTACAGGTCCTCGGCGAGGGTGAAGGAATCGTTCCGCCCGTAGGTGAGGCGGATGTGGGCGTCGGTCATGCCGTCGGATTCGAGGAGTGCGGCGATCTCGTCGGGGTGGACGGCCTCCGCCACGAACTCGTCCAGGCGGAGGGCGAGTTCGTCGAGGGGATCGACGGCGGTGCCGGACGACCCTCCCCCGACCCCGGGCCATGCCTCGGGCTCCCGGGGCCGGGGCGGCGCCGCGAGCACGGGGGTCGCGGTCGCGGTCGGCGGTTTCAGCCAGAGGGAGCCGCTCATGCCGGGGTGCCTTCCGGGACGCGGGGCGCGCCGCGGCGCGGGGACGGGATGCTGACGCGCAGCGGCGCGGGGGCGGGCGCGGGCACGGGGGTGCGGGGGGCGGCGAGTTCGCGGTAGATGCGGCGGAAGCCGTCGACCGAGCGGTGCAGGGTGAACTCGTCGATGACCCGCTGCCGGGCCTGCCGGCCGAGCGCGGCGCGGCGGGCGCCGTCGCGGAGGAGGGCGGAGACGGCGGCGGCCATGACGGCCGGTTCGCGGGGCGGGACGACGACTCCGGCGTCGCCGACCGCCTCCCGTACGCCTCCGACGTCGGTGGAGACGGTGGCCCGGCCGCAGGACATGGCCTCGATGAGGGAGAAGGGGAAGCCCTCGCTGATGGAGGAGAGCATCACCACGCTGCCGGCGGCGTAGGCGGAGGGGACGTCGGAGACGCGGCCCTCGAAGGAGACGCCGTCGGCGACGCCGAGTTCGGCGGCGAGCTTCTCCAGGCGGGTGAGGTAGTCCTCGTTGCCCGCGGGGACCGGGCCGAAGAGGCGGAGCCTCAGCTCGGGGAGTTCGGCGCGGGAGATCGCGTACGCCCTGATCAGGGTCTCCAGGTCCTTGATCGGGTCGACCCGGCCGCACCAGCTGAGGGTCGGCGTCTCGGGTTCGGGTCCCGCCTCGGGGAAGAGGGCGGGGTCGACGCCGTTGTAGACGGTGCGGATGCGGTCGGCGGGGGCGCCGCCGCGCTCCTCCCAGCGCCGGTTGTACTGGTTGCAGGGGGTGATGAGGTCGGCCTGCCGGTAGCCGAGGGAGTTCAGCTCGCGGTAGAAGCCGAGCATGAGGGCCTTGACGGGCCAGCGCTGGGCCTCGGTGCGGTAGCCGAGGTAGCGCTCGCGGAGGTAGATGCCGTGTTCGGTGAGCAGGAAGGGCACCCCTTCGAAGTGCTGCGCGGCGAGGGCGGGCAGGGTGGCGAGGCCGCTGGAGACGGCGTGGGCCACGCTGCCGTCGGATATCCGGGCGCCGAGCGGCCGCAGGGCGTGTTCGAGGAGGTCGGTGGCGGTGAGGGCGTCGTGGACGGTGGGCCCGGCGGCACGCGTCGGCAGGTGCGGCATGGTCCAGATCCACATGAGGGAGCGGAGGGCCGCCTCGGAGCGCAGGGCCGGGGTGAGGCGGCCGTCGCGGGCGAGGGCGGCGAGGTCGTAGAGGCTGCCGGCGAGGTCGTGTCCGGCCTCCGGGTCGAGGAGGGCGAGCAGGAAGTGCTCGTATCCGGCGAGGAAGCGGCGGCGTTCGCGTCCCCGCAGGGGCCGGCGCGCGCGGGTGGGCGCGGCCGGTCCCCGCGGGTGGCCCCAGAGGGGGAACGCGGTGTGCCGGGTGATGTTGGGCGGCAGCTCCCAGGTGACGGGTTCGCGGCCGCTGCCGGTGAGGGCGAGGATCTCGAAGGTGACCTCGGGCATGCCCCGGACGAGCTGGTCGCACCAGGTGCTGACGCCGCCGTGGACGTGCGGGTAGGTGCCTTCGGTGAGCATGGTGACGTGACGGCCACTGCTCGGCATGTGCGTGTCCCCCCAGGACGTGCTGGTCAGGCGGTCGGGAGCTGGAGTGTGACGGCGGTCTGGAGCAGTTCGGGCGCGGTCCAGGCGGAGCGGCCGCCGGCGTAGGCGGTGCCGAAGGCGGTGGTGCCGAGGAGGAGTTGCTTGCGGGTGCCCTCGGGGGCGGTGACGGGGACCTGGACGCCGGAGGGTGCCTTGACGGTGACCTTGTCGCCGATGCGGTAGGCGGTGACCTTGCCGGCGGCGAGGGCGGCGTCCCAGGCGTCGCGGCGGGTCAGTTCGGTGCCGACGTCCTTCTGACGCGGGTTCACGATCGGGGTGTTGGCGGCGAAGAGGGCCGCGTGGTCGGCGAGGAGCCGGTCGAGGACCGGGTAGAGGAGGCGTTCCTCGGCCAGGTTCGACTGGTGGACGTAGTGCGGGCGGGGGTCGTTGGCGATGACGTGGGAGAGGGCGATGCGGGCCTCCTGCGGGACGATGTACGCCGCGTAGCCGGTGGCCGTGTCGAGCGGGGCGGGCAGGCAGGTGGAGGCGGGGTTGGACTCGCAGGCGCCGCTGCCGCCGTCGGCGCGGGAGGTGTAGATCCAGTTGTACTCGTCGGCCATCTCGGCGGCGGTGCCGACGTTGTAGTAGACGTTCATGGGGTGCCGGGGCACGGTCTTCGCGGCGCCGACGGCCCGCTGGCGGGGCTCGCGGGAGTTGTCGCTCGCCGTCCACTTCACGCCGTTGTCGGCGAGCGCGCCGGCGAGGTTCGGATTGTCGACGGGCTGCTGGGGCAGGGTCTTGAGACCGGAGTGCTCGCCGGTGACGAGTTCGGAGCGGTCGATCGAGATGCCCTTGCCCATCGCCCAGTTCACGTTGTCGCGGATCTGGGCGGAGAGCTCGGCGCGGCTGACCCAGAGGGTGGCGCCGGCGGCGTTCTCGGCGCACCGCCACGGGACGGTGCTGTTGTCCTGGACGCAGCCGAGGAAGGGGTGGGTGTAGGTGTGGTTGATCCAGCGGTACTGGGCGCGGTCGGCGATCAGCCGGGCGGCGAGCGGGTCGGAGCCGCCGTGCTCGGCCTTCCACTGCTCGCCCTGGCCGCCGTTGTAGACCATGTCGAGGGTGAAGCCGGAGGACTTCTGCCAGGCGGCGGCGTACGCGGCGTCGGCGGCGGTCATCCGGATGGGGTTCTCGGGCTCTCCGTCTCCGCCGACGCAGTCGAGGTCGCCGGGGGTGCAGTTGCGGACGGTGTCCCAGCGGGCGTCGGGGGCGAAGACGTCGTCGACGTGGACGGAGAGGTAGTTGCGGGACTGGCCGAGGTGGACGCCCTGGGTGAGCCATTCGACGATGCCGCGGGAGAGGGCGCGGAACTGCCGCTGGTGCTGGTTGTAGGCGAAGGTGACGACGAGTTCGCGGCGCCCGTCGGCGGTGTACTCGCCGACGAGGCTGGCGCGGGCTCCGGGTCCGGCGCCCTCGACGGGGACGTCGAGGTAGCTGGTGTAGCCGGCCCGGGGGCGGCCCGCGTAGCCGTAGCTCTCGGAGACCGCCGGGTCGTTGTCCTCGAAGGTCAGGCTGCCGGCGAGGTAGCGGAAGGGGCCGGACTTCCCGGCCGGGGTGACGCCGGCGGTGACGCCGTCGAGGACGCCGGACCAGCCGCCGTCGGTGGTGTAGTCGAGGCCGACGCCGGGGTGGGACCAGGTGTACGCGTCGACCTGCGGGATCCCGAAGGCGCGCTCGTACGTCTGGAGGGCGGTGTGTTCGGCGGAGTCGGGGCCGAAGGCGGTCTCGTGGGGCAGGACGACGCCCTGGTACTTGGCGCGGGGCCTGCCGTCGACCGTGTCGCTGAGGAAGGCGGCGGTGAGGACCGGCCGGTCCGGGTCGTTCAGATCGAGGACGCGGTACGGGACGCCGGAGCCCTTCAGCTCGGCGGTGATGGCCTCGATGGCGCTGCCGCCGTCGTCGACGACCAGGACGGTGAGGTCGATCCGGGGCGCGGGCGCGGCGGCGGCCTGCGCGGACGGGAGCACGGTGGCGAGGAGCGCGGCGGCGGCGAGCGCGCCCGCGGTGCGGCCCGCGCGGCGCGGCACCCCCTTGTTTCCGGACTTCCTCGGCGCGGCCGCGGGCATGCGGGATCTGTTCGCGTGCATGGTGTGGTGTCCCCCCTCGGCAGGTCCACCGAAGCGGGGGGACCTGTGGAGATGAAGCGAAGGCGTGAGTGCCGCGCTTGTGTGAATGAGGCGAGTGTGGCGCCGGTGGGTGAGCCGGAAGGACAAACATGAAAGAGACACCTCGGATGAGTGAACCGAAGCCCCGGTGAGCGAACCGGGTGAGCGAGCGTAGGCTCGTTCTCGGCGCTCATCGGGCCGAAATACGATGCGGCGGGCTCGGTCGGCCTATCCCTCGACCGCCACAGAACTCAATGGAAGCGAGATTTCACCACCGTGACTGCTCTCACTCTCAGCACTGCCGGAGCGGCGACGCTGCGTGCCGACGCCCTCGTCGTCGGTGTCGCGAAGGCCGGGAAGACGCTCGTCGTCGCCCCGGGCGCGGAGGCCGTGGACAAGGCGTTCGACGGCCGGCTCGCCGCCGTCCTGGAGACCCTGGGCGCCTCGGGTGGAGAGGGTGAGGCGACCAAGCTCCCCGCGCCCGCCGGCCTGAAGACCCCCGTCGTGCTGGCCGTCGGCCTCGGCTCCGCCCCCGAGGACGGCGAGTCGTACGACTCCGAGACCCTGCGCCGCGCCGCCGGCACCGCCGCCCGCGTCCTGTTCGGCTCGAAGAAGGCCGCGTTCGCGCTGCCCGTCGCCTCCGCCGAGGACGCCGGCGCCATCGCGGAGGGCGCGCTGCTCGGCGCGTACCTCTTCGACGCGTGGAAGGGCCAGGCCGACAAGGACGCCCCCGCCGCGAAGAAGCCGCTGGCCGAGGTGGCCCTGCTCGGCGCCAAGCCGCGCGACAAGGCCCACAAGGCCGCCGCGGAGCGCGCCCAGGCCGTCGCCGAGGAGATCAACCGCGCCCGCGATCTGATCAACATGCCGCCGAACGACCTGACCCCGGCCTCCTTCGCCGCCGCCGCCCAGGCCGCCGGCAAGGAGCACGGCCTCAAGGTCCAGGTCCTCGACGAGAAGGCGCTCGCCAAGGGCGGCTACGGCGGCATCCTGGGCGTCGGCAAGGGCTCGGAGAACCCGCCGCGCCTGGTCCGCGTCGCGTACACCCACCCGAAGGCGGAGAAGACCCTGGCCCTGGTCGGCAAGGGCATCACCTACGACTCGGGCGGCATCTCCCTCAAGCCGGCCGGCCACAACGAGACGATGAAGTGCGACATGAGCGGCGCCGCCGCCGTGTTCTCCACCGTCGTCGCCGCGGCCCGCCTCGGCCTGGAGGTCAACGTCACGGGATGGCTCGCCCTCGCCGAGAACATGCCGTCCGGCTCCGCCACCCGCCCGGGTGACGTGCTGCGCATGTACAGCGGCAAGACCGTCGAGGTCCTCAACACCGACGCCGAGGGCCGGCTCGTCCTCGCGGACGCGATCACCAAGGCGTCCGAGGAGCACCCGGACGCGATCATCGACGTGGCGACCCTCACCGGCGCCATGGTCCTCGCGCTCGGCGACCGTACCTTCGGCATCATGGCCAACGACGACGACTTCCGCACCGCGATCCACGAGGTCGCGGGCGAGGTCGGCGAGCAGTCCTGGCCGATGCCGCTCCCGGCCGACCTGCGCAAGACCATGGACTCCCCCACCGCCGACATGGCGAACATGGGCGTCCGGATGGGCGGCGGCCTGATCGCCGGCCTCTTCCTCCAGGAGTTCGTGGGCGAGGGCATCACCTGGGCCCACCTGGACATCGCGGGCCCGGCCTTCCACGAGGGCGCCCCGTACGGCTACACCCACAAGGGCGGCACCGGCTCCTCGGTCCGCACCCTGGTCCGTCTCGCCGAGCTGACGGCGGCCGGCGAGCTCTGAGCCCGCCGACGCCTGAGGGAGGCCCCGGACGCTTCGGCTCCGGGGCCTCCCCCGTTCCCGCGCCGCTGTTCGCTGCCGACGAAATCCGTAGATTCGTACGCCCTGGTGGACGCCCGGACGGACGATCCCCCGGTCTCATCCACCGGCCCCGCGTCCCGCCATCCGTCAACAAGTGCGAAGATGGGTTCTCGGCAGGACAGGGCCCCCACCACAGGGCCGACATAATGCGGCCGGACACCGGAGCCGCCGCCCGGTCATCGACGACCGGCGACGAGCGCACATGCATGGAGGACGTGACGTGGCGAACGACGCCAGCACCGTTTTCGACCTAGTGATCCTCGGCGGCGGTAGCGGCGGTTACGCCGCGGCGCTGCGCGGAGCGCAGCTGGGCCTGGACGTCGCACTGATCGAGAAGAACAAGCTCGGCGGCACCTGCCTGCACAACGGCTGCATCCCGACGAAGGCCCTGCTCCACGCCGGCGAGGTCGCCGACCAGGCGCGCGAGGCCGAGCAGTTCGGTGTCAGGGCCTCCTTCGAGGGCATCGACATCAAGGGCGTGCACAAGTACAAGGACGACGTGATCTCGGGCCTCTACAAGGGTCTCCAGGGTCTCGTCGCCTCCCGCAAGGTCACCTACATCGAGGGCGCCGGCCGCCTGTCCTCCCCGACCTCCGTCGACGTCGACGGTCGCCGGGTCGAGGGCCGCCACGTCCTCCTCGCCACCGGTTCCGTGCCGAAGTCCCTGCCGGGCCTGGAGATCGACGGCAACCGCATCATCACCTCGGACCACGCCCTCACCCTGGACCGTGTGCCGGAGTCCGCCATCATCCTCGGCGGCGGTGTGATCGGCGTCGAGTTCGCCTCCGCGTGGAAGTCCTTCGGCACCGACGTCACGGTGATCGAGGGCATGAAGCACCTCGTCCCGGTCGAGGACGAGAACAGCTCGAAGCTCCTGGAGCGCGCCTTCCGCAAGCGGGGCATCAAGTTCAACCTCGGCACCTTCTTCCAGAGCGCCGAGTACACCGAGAACGGTGTGAAGGTCACCCTCGCCGACGGCAAGACCTTCGAGGCCGAGGTGCTGCTCGTCGCCATCGGCCGCGGCCCGGTCTCGGCCGGTCTCGGCTACGAGGAGCAGGGCGTCGCGATGGACCGCGGCTACGTCCTGGTCGACGAGTACATGCGTACCAACGTGCCCACGATCTCCGCGGTCGGCGACCTGGTCCCGACCCTCCAGCTGGCGCACGTCGGCTTCGCCGAGGGCATCCTGGTGGCGGAGCGGATCGCCGGTCTGAAGGCCGTCCCGATCGACTACGACGGCGTGCCGCGGGTGACGTACTGCCACCCCGAGGTCGCCTCCGTCGGCATCACCGAG
The DNA here is from genome assembly GCF_042754585.1 of Streptomyces sp. NPDC059201. NCBI lineage: Bacteria > Bacillati > Actinomycetota > Actinomycetes > Kitasatosporales > Streptomycetaceae > Streptomyces > Streptomyces sp. NPDC059201. The sequence continues at coordinate 644,619 of NZ_JBHZBB010000002.1, read as the reverse complement.
GCCAAGGCCAAGGAGATCTACGGCGCGGACAAGGTCGTCGCCCTCAAGTACAACCTCGCGGGCAACGGCAAGAGCAAGATCCTCAAGACCGCGGGCGAGATCAAGCTCGTCCAGGTCAAGGACGGTGCCGTGGTCGGCGTCCACATGGTCGGTGACCGCATGGGCGAGCAGGTCGGCGAAGCGCAGCTGATCTACAACTGGGAGGCGCTGCCGGCCGAGGTCGCGCAGCTCATCCACGCCCACCCGACGCAGAACGAGGCACTCGGCGAGGCCCACCTGGCCCTGGCCGGCAAGCCTCTGCACTCCCACGACTGACGCTCACGTCACTCACAGGGCGCGACGACCAACTTCCGCAATTCGTTAGGAGCAACTGAAACCATGTCGGTTTCCGTAACCCTGCCGGCGCTCGGCGAGAGCGTCACCGAGGGCACCGTCACCCGCTGGCTCAAGGCCGAGGGCGAGCGCGTCGAGGCGGACGAGCCGCTGCTCGAGGTCTCGACCGACAAGGTCGACACCGAGATCCCCGCCCCCGCCTCCGGCATCCTCGCCTCCATCAAGGTGGCCGAGGACGAGACCGTCGAGGTCGGCGCCGAGCTCGCCATCATCGACGACGGCTCCGGCGCCCCCGCCGCCGCCCCGGCGCCCGCCGCCGAGGCCGCTCCGGCCCCCGCCGCCGAGCCCGCCCCGGCGCCGGTCGCCGAGGCCCCGGCCGCCCCGGCCCCCGCCGCCGAGGCCCCGGCCGCTCCGGCCGCCCCCGCCGGTGGTGCCCAGGGCACCGACGTCGTGCTGCCCGCGCTGGGCGAGTCCGTCACCGAGGGCACCGTCACCCGCTGGCTGAAGTCGGTCGGCGAGACCGTCGAGGCCGATGAGCCGCTGCTCGAGGTCTCCACGGACAAGGTCGACACCGAGATCCCGGCGCCCGCCTCCGGCGTGCTCCTGGAGATCGTCGTCGCCGAGGACGAGACCGCTGAGGTCGGCGCCAAGCTGGCCGTCATCGGTGCCGCGGGTGCCGCTCCGGCCGCCCCCGCCGCCCCGGCTCCGGCCGCTCCGGCCCCGGCTCCGGCCGCCCCGGCCGCTCCGGCTCCGGCCCCCGCGCCGGCCGCCCCGGCCGCGCCCGCCGCCGCTCCGGCTCCGGTGGCCCCGGCCGCCCCGTCGATCGCTCCCGCGGTCGTCACCCCGGTCCCGGCGACCCCGGCTCCGGCCGCGCCCGCCGCTCCGGCTCCCGCCGAGGACGGCGCCTACGTCACCCCGCTGGTCCGCAAGCTCGCCACCGAGAACGGTGTCGACCTCGCGTCCGTCAAGGGCTCCGGCGTCGGCGGCCGCATCCGCAAGCAGGACGTCCTCGCGGCCGCCGAGGCCAAGAAGGCCGCCGCTGCCGCCCCCGCCGCCGCCGCCCCGGCCGCCGCCGCGGCTGCCTCTTCGCGGACTCCCGCCCTGGAGGTCTCCCCGCTGCGTGGCCAGACGGTCAAGATGACCCGCATGCGCAAGGTCATCGGCGACAACATGATGAAGGCGCTGCACAGCCAGGCCCAGCTGACCACGGTCGTCGAGGTCGACATCACCAAGCTGATGAAGCTGCGCGCCCGTGCCAAGGACGCCTTCGCCGCCCGTGAGGGCGTCAAGCTCTCCCCGATGCCCTTCTTCGTGAAGGCGGCGGCCCAGGCGCTGAAGGCCCACCCGGTCATCAACGCCCGGATCAACGAGGACGAGGGCACGATCACCTACTTCGACTCCGAGAACATCGGGATCGCGGTGGACTCCGAGAAGGGTCTGATGACCCCGGTCATCAAGGGCGCGGGCGACCTCAACATCGCCGGCATCTCCAAGAAGACCGCGGAGCTGGCGGGCGCCGTGCGTGCCTCCAAGATCACGCCGGACGACCTGGCGGGCGCGACCTTCACCATCTCCAACACCGGTTCGCGCGGTGCGCTGTTCGACACCGTCATCGTTCCGCCGAACCAGGTCGCCATCCTGGGCATCGGTGCCACGGTGAAGCGTCCGGCCGTCATCGAGACCCCCGAGGGCACGGTCATCGGCATCCGCGACATGACCTACCTGGCGCTCTCCTACGACCACCGTCTGGTGGACGGCGCGGACGCCGCCCGCTACCTGACGGCCGTCAAGGCGATCCTGGAGGCCGGCGAGTTCGAGGTGGACCTCGGTCTGTAAGGACTCGCAGGACTCGTAGGGGCTCATAGGGCTCATAGGGCTCAGCGCCCCGGAGGCAACGTAACGAGCCTCACCAGCGGTGTCCCCGTCCGGATGTGTGTCCGGGCGGGGGCACCGCCGTATTGTCTAAGGGTCACGAAACTCCCGGAGGAGCCGTTCCATGACCGTCCCCGTCGTCCACTCGCTGCGCGAGCAGATCCGCGAGCACATCGTGGAGGGGATCGTCAGCGGCCGCTGGAAGCCGGGAGAGCGGATCGTGGAGCGCCGGATCGCGACCGAGCTGGAGGTCTCCCAGACGCCGGTCCGCGAGGCGCTGCGGGAGCTGGAGTCGCTGCGGCTGATCGAGTCGGCGCCGAACAAGGGCGTCCGGGTCCGCAACCTCACCGCCGCCGACCTGGAGGAGAGCTATCCGGTCCGGGCCGGCCTGGAGCAGATCGCGGCCGAGCTGGCCGCGCCCCGGCTGTCCGCCGACTGCTCCACCCTGGAGCCCCACGTGGCGGCCCTGTACGAGGCGGACGCGACCTCCGACGGCACCGCGCAGGTCCGGCACACGGTGGGCTTCCACCGCGAGCTGGTGAAGGCCGCCGGGAACAGCGTGCTGCTGCACACCTGGGAGGGGCTCGGCATCGAGGTCTTCACCGCGCTGTCGATCCGCTGGCTGGGCACGGTGCAGAAGTCGTACGCGGAGGAGCACCAGGAGCTCGTGGAGGCGTTCCGCAGGGGCGATCCGAACATCGGGGCGCTGGTGAAGGCCCACGTCCTGGGCTGCGCGCCCCGCGCCTGACCCGTCCGCGCGGGTTTCCGCAGGTCAGAGCCCCGCTTCGGCGGGGCTTCCGGCGTCTTGGGGCCGTTTCCGCGGCGTTCGAAAAGTCGGCACCGGGTGCCCTCTTTCGCGGCACCCTGTGCCGACTTTCTCGATCTGAAGAGGTTTCCTGCTTCAACCCTTTGATCGATCATCGATCGGCGGTTTACAGTCTTCGGCGGGCCGCTACCCGGCCCATCGCCCTGTCCTGCCAGACAAGGCCACCGTTTTTATCTGCACCCCCATCTGTCCGGAAGGCGGCGATCATGACCGATCCCGTAGGCAAGAATCCGAGCGAGCTCGACCAGCTCCCGGACCGTGACACCGAGGAGACCGCCGAGTGGGCGGCCTCCCTGGACGCCGTCACCAAGGCCGCCGGCCCCCACCGGGCCGCCTACCTGATGCGCCGTACGCTCCAGCACGCCGAGGGCGCGGGCCTGGCCCTGCCCAAGCTGCTGGAGACGGACTACCTCAACACCATCCCCACCTCCTCCGAGCCCGTCATCGACGGCGACGAGGAGATGGAGCGCAAGATCACCGCGTGGAACCGCTGGAACGCGGCCGCGATGGTCACCCGCGGCTCCAAGCACGGCGTCGGCGGCCACATCGCCACCTTCGCCTCCGCCGCCTGGCTCTACGAGACCGGCTTCAACCACTTCTTCAAGGGCAAGGAAGGCGACGGTTCGGGCGACCAGCTCTACATCCAGGGCCACGCCTCCCCCGGCATCTACGCCCGCGCCTTCCTCGACGGCCGCCTGGACGAGTCGCACCTCGACAACTTCCGGCAGGAGTCGGGCGGCAACGGCCTGCCCTCCTACCCGCACCCGCGCCGCCTCCCCTGGCTGTGGGAGTTCCCCACCGTCTCCATGGGTCTCGGCCCGCTCTCCGCGATCTACCAGGCGCGGTTCAACCGCTACCTGACCAACCGCGCCATCAAGGACGTCTCCGCCTCGCACGTGTGGGCGTTCCTCGGCGACGGCGAGATGGACGAGCCCGAGTCGACCGCGGCCCTCGCGCTCGCGGCCCGCGAGGGTCTGGACAACCTGACCTTCGTCATCAACTGCAACCTCCAGCGCCTCGACGGCCCGGTCCGCGCCAACTTCAAGATCGTGCAGGAGCTGGAGGCCCAGTTCCGCGGCGCCGGCTGGAACGTCGTGAAGTCGCTGTGGGGCAACGCCTGGGACGAGCTCTTCGCGCTCGACACCACCGGCGCCCTCGTCCGCCGCCTCCGCGAGGTGCCGGACGCGCAGGTGCAGACGTACCAGACCCGTGACGCCGCCTACATCCGCCAGGACTTCTTCGGCAAGGACCCGGCGCTCGTCGCGATGGCGCAGCTGCTCTCGGACGACAAGATCCTGGAGTGCTTCCACCTCTCGCGCGGTGGCCACGAGCCGCGCAAGGTGTACGCCGCGTACAAGGCCGCCCTGGAGTTCAAGGGCGCCCCGACCGTGATCCTGGCGCAGACCGTCAAGGGCTTCACCCTGGGTGAGGGCTTCGCGTCGAAGAACGCGAACCACCAGATGAAGAAGCTGACGACGGACGAGTTCAAGAACATGCGTGACCTTCTTGAACTGCCCATCTCGGACGCGCAGTTCGTCGACGGCGTGGTGCCCTACGGCCACCCGGGCGCCGACTCCCCCGAGGTCCGCTACCTCCAGGAGCGCCGCGCGGCCCTCGGCGGCCCCGCCCCGGCCCGCCGCGTCCACCCGGTCGCGCCGCTCCCGGCGGCGCCGGAGAAGGCGTTCGCCTCCTTCGACAAGGGCTCCGGCTCGCAGTCGATCGCCACCACGATGGCATTCGTCCGCCTCGTGAAGGACCTGGTCCGCGACAAGGAGACCGGCAAGCGCTGGGTCCCGATCGTCCCGGACGAGGCCCGCACCTTCGGCATGGAGTCGCTCTTCCCCTCGCTCGGCATCTACTCGCCGAAGGGCCAGACGTACGAGCCGGTCGACCGCGACCAGCTGATGTACTACAAGGAGGCCGTCAACGGCCAGATCCTGAACGAGGGCATCACCGAGGCCGGCTCGATGGCCGACTTCATCGCCGCGTCGACCGCGTACTCCACGCACGGCGAGACGATGATCCCGTTCTACATCTTCTACTCGATGTTCGGCTGGCAGCGGACCGCCGACCAGATGTGGCAGCTCGGCGACCAGCTCGGCCGCGGCTTCCTCGTCGGCGCCACCGCCGGCCGCACCACGCTGACCGGTGAGGGCCTCCAGCACGCCGACGGGCACTCCCCCGTCATCGCGGCCACCAACCCGGCGGCGCTGACCTACGACCCGGCGTTCGCCTACGAGGTCGCGGCCATCGTCAAGGAGGGTCTGCGCCGGATGTACGGCGAGGCCGCGCCGGGCGAGGACCAGGACGTCTTCTACTACCTGACGGTCTACAACGAGCCGATGCCGCAGCCGGCCAAGCCGGGCCACGCGGGCGTCGACGAGGGCATCGTCAAGGGCCTCTACCGCTTCAACACCGCCGAGTCGGCCGGGCTGACCCTGCCGGCCAACGCCCCGCGGATCCAGCTCGTCGGCTCGGGCACCGCGATCCACTGGGCGCTTGAGGCGCAGAAGCTGCTCGCCGAGGAGTGGGGTGTGGGCGCCGACGTGTGGTCCGCCACCTCCTGGACCGAACTGCGCCGCGACGCGCTGGAGGCGGACGCCGCCCTCCTGCGCGGCGAGGAGCGCGTCCCGTACGTGCGCCAGGCCCTCGCGGGCGTCGAGTCCCCGGTCCTCGCGGTCTCCGACTACATGCGCCAGGTCCCGGACCAGATCGCGCAGTGGGTCGAGCAGGACTACTCGTCGCTCGGCGCCGACGGCTTCGGCCTCTCGGACACCCGCGCCGCCGCCCGCCGCCACTTCGGTGTCGACGCGCAGTCGATCGTCGCCGCCTCCCTGGCCCAGCTCGCCCGCCGCGGCGAGGTCCCGGCCACCGCGGTGAAGGAGGCGCGCGAGCGCTACGGCCTGTAAGGGTCAGATGTCAGTGGCGGCGCGCATGATGTGAGTCATGCGCGCCGCCCGACTCATCAAGATGGTCCTGCTCCTTCAGAACCGCCCTTCCATGACGGCTGGTGAGCTCGCCGCCGAGCTGGAGGTGTCGGAGCGGACCGTCACGCGTGATGCCCTCGCCCTCTCGGAGGCGGGGGTTCCCGTGTATGCGGACCGGGGGCGCACGGGCGGGTACCGGCTGGTCGGCGGGTACCGGACCCGGCTGACGGGGCTCGCCAGGGACGAGGCGGAGGCGCTGTTCCTGTCCGGACTGCCGGGCGCGCTGCGGGACATGGGGCTCCAGGACGCGGCCTCGGCGGCCCGGCTGAAGGTGTCGGCGGCGCTGCTGCCCTCGCTGGCGGACGCGCCGGGTTCGGCGGCCCGTCGTTTCCACCTGGACGCGCCGGGCTGGTACCAGGAGCCGGAGACGCCGGAGCTGCTGCCCGCGATGGCGGAGGCGGTCTGGGACGACCGCTGGGTCTCCGCGCGCTACCGGCGCGGGGACGGCCAGGAGGTGGAGCGGGAGCTGCGGCCGTACGGGCTCGTGCTGAAGGCCGGTGTCTGGTACGTGTGCGCCCTGGCGGACCGGTCGTTCCGCACGTACCGGGTGGACCGGTTCACCGCGGTCGCGGTCGGCGGGGAGCGTTTCGAGCGGGATCCCGGCTTCGATCTGGCGGCCTTCTGGGCGGAGCGCGCGGCGGAGTTCGCGCGCTCGCTGCTGCGCGCGGAGGTGGAGCTGCGGCTGACGGAGGCGGGCGCGCGCCGGCTGCCGTACGTGACGGATCGGGCGGCGGCCGGGGAGGCGCTGGCGGCGGCGGTCGCGGAGGACGACGGGCGGCTGCGGACCGTGCTGCGGGTGGAGAGCGAGGAGGTGGCCCTCGCACAGCTGCTAGGTCTGGGCCCGGAGGCGGAGGTGCTGGCCCCGGCCACGCTCCGGGAGAGGTTCGCGGAGGCGGCCCGGGCCATGGCGGAGCGCTACCGGTAGTCGGCTAGGTCCGGCTTTCCGGTCTCGCCGGCGACGATGAAGCCCCGGGCGTCGGGTCGGGAGAGGTTCGCGGAGGCGGTCCGGGCCATGGCGGAGCGCTACCGGTAGTCGGCTACGTCCGGCTTTCCGGTCTCGCCGGCGATGATGAAGCCCCAGGCGTCGGGTCGGGAGCCGTCCGCGTCGGTGAAGCCGTACTCCTTGGCGAGGCCGCCGCTGGAGAGCGACTGTCCGGTCCAGCGGTGCCGGTCGGGGTCGGCGGCGAGGGCGGCGACGGCGCGGCCGACGTAGACGGGCGACTCGGAGACGGCGAAGTCGGGGATCTTCGCGGTGGCGTCGCGCCAGGTCTCCTCGGTGACACCGAAGGCGGCGAGCATCTGTTCGGACCTGAGCCAGCCGGGGGTGACGGCGACGGCCGTGCCGCCGAACTCCTCCAGTTCCTTCGCGAGGCCGAAGGCCATCCGGATCGGCGCGTTCTTGGTGAGGTCGTAGTAGAGGTTCTCGCGGAAGCGGGTGCCGTTGTACGCGGCGGTGCCGTCGGTGACCTCGACGACGAGCCCGCCGGGGTGGCGGATCAGCAGCGGGATCGCGAGGTGCGAGGTGATGGCGTGGGTCCGCACGCCGAGTTCGAGCATCCTGAGGCCGCCGGCGAGGTCGGTCTCCCAGGACTTCTTCCCGAAGACGACGAGGTGTTCGCCGCCCCACACGTCGTTGACGAGGACGTCGAGCCGGCCGCGCTCGCGGTCGATCCGGTCGACGAGGGCGCGGACCTGGTCGGGTTCGAGGTGGTCGGTGGGGACGGCGACGCCCTCGCCGCCCGCGGCGGTCACCAGTTCGGCGGTCTCCTCGATGGTCTCGCTGGCGCGGCCGACCTCGCTGAGCCTCTCGCGGGTGGTGCGGCCGGTGACGTAGACGGTGGCTCCGGCGGCGCCGAGCTGGACGGCAATCGCCCGGCCGGCGCCCCGGGTGGCCCCGGCGACGAGGCAGATCCGTCCGCGCAGCGGCTTCGGTTCGGTGGTCTTGTCGGTCGTCATGGTTCTCAGGCTGGCAGGAAACACCGACGTCTTTTGTCCGGATTGATTCCGGATTTCCGGGTGCGTCGCCGTCGCGGACACAGGATGCTGGTCCCGTGATGGACGAGACCGAGTTCTGGGAGATCATCGACGCCACCCGCGCGGACGCCGAGGGCGACCCCGAGGAGCAGGCGGATCTGCTCGTGGAGCGGCTGACCCGGCTGGATCCGGACACGGTGCTCGATTACGCGCGCCATTTCGAGGCCCGCTTCAACCGCGCGTACCACTGGGACGTGTGGGGCGCGGCGGCGGTGCTGCTCGACGGGGCCGGGGCGGGCGAGGAGGGTTTCGACGCGTTCCGCTGCTGGCTGATCGGCCAGGGCCGGGAGGTGTACGAGGGCGGGGTCGCCGATCCTGACGGGCTGGCGGAGCTCCTTGAGGAGTTCGATCCGGAGCTGGACGGGGACGGCGAGGAGCTGGGTTTCGCGGCGGACGAGGCGTACGAGACGCTGACCGGGACGGAGACGCCGGACCTGGGGATCGTGATGCCCGACGGGGAGCCGGAGGGCGCGCCGCTGGACCTGGCGGACGAGACGGCGCTCGCGGCGCGGCTGCCCCGGCTGTGGGAGCGCTTCGGGGCGGGGTAGGCCGAGCCCGGCTGCGTAGGACATGGCCGAGGGCCCCGGCGGGGGAACCGGGGCCCTCGGCGGCTTCGGGTCAGCCCGCCTGGAGGCGGGGGTTCTCCTGCGCGAGGATCATGTCCGTGCGCGGCTGGAGGGCCGGGAAGAGCTGTTCGGGCTGCGGGATCGCCCAGTACTTCCCCTCGGCGACCAGGTCGAAGACGCGCTCTGCGTGCTCCTCGGCCGTGAGCCCGTGCTCGTCGGCGAGCTTCTGGAGCCGCTCGTTGAACGCGGCGATCTCCGGGGGCGCGGTCTCGCCGGGCCGGGCGGCCTTGAAGATCTCGCTCTTGACCGAGCCGGGGGTCACGACGGACACCTGGATCGGGGCGCCCTTCATCAGCATCTCGTAGTGCAGCGACTCGCTGAGGGCGAGGGTGCCGAACTTGGTGACGCTGTACGGGGCCATGAGCGGGCTCGGCAGCAGGCCGCCGATCGACGACACGTTCACCACCCACGCCTTCTCGCCGCGCTCCAGCATGCGGGGGACGAAGGCGCGGATGCCGTTGACGTAGCCGCCGATGTTGATCCGGAGCATGGCGTCCCAGCGCTCGGCGGGGATCTCCCAGGAGTAGCCCATGGCCATGATCCCGGCGTTGTTGACCAGGAGGTCGACGGTGCCGAACCGGGTGTACGCGGTGTCGGCGAGGGCCTCGACGGAGGCGGGCTCGGCGACGTCGGTGACGACGCTCTCGACCTCGGCGCCGGTGGCCCGCAGCTCCTCGGCGAAGGCGGCGAGCCGGTCGGCGGCGATGTCGGCGAGGACGAGCCTCATGCCGAGCTTCGCGGCGTGCCGGGCGAGGCCGGCGCCGATGCCGGAGGAGGCTCCGGTGACGACGGCGACGCGCCCGGCGAAGACCTCGGCGGCGGACGGGGTGCCGGACGGGGCGGGGGCCGGGGCGGCGGACATCAGAAGTGCGTCCCGCCGTCGATCCGGACCTCCGTGCCGGTGATGAACCTGCCGTCCTCGGAGGCGAGCATCGCGACGACGCCGGCGACGGTCTCGGGGCCGGCGAAGCCCTGGCCGAGGGCGGGGGCGAGCTTCATGAAGAGCGACATGTCGGCGTCGGCGGGGAGGCCGGGGCCCATGGACTGCTTGCTGGCGCCGGAGCCGTCGGTCATGCCGGAGGAGATGGAGCCGGGCTGGACGGCGGTGAAGCGGATGCCCTGCTTGGCGTACTCGGCGGCGAGGGCGTGGGTCATGGACTGGATGCCGCCCTTGCTGGCCGCGTAGGCCGCCATGTAGGGGTGGGCGAAGAGCGCGGAGGTGGAGGAGAAGTTGACGACGGCGGAGCCGTCGCCCGCCAGGAGCGCGGGGATCGCCTCGCGGATCATGAGGAAGGTGCCGGTGAGGTTGATCCGGAGCACCTGCTCGAAGGAGTCGAGGCTGGTCTCGTGGGTGTGCGAGGAGCGGAGCACGCCGGCCGCGTTGACCAGCACGTCCAGGCCGCCGAGGGCGGTGACGGCGGCGGCGACGCCGGCGCGTACGGACTCCTCGTCGGCGACGTTCAGGACCACGGTGGTGAGGCGGTCGGCGGCCTCGCCCGCCTTGGCGGCGGTGTCCTTCAGGCCGTCCTCGCTGATGTCGGCGGCGACGACGCGGCCGCCCTCGGCGAGCATGCGCAGGACGGTGGCCTGGCCGATGCCGGAGCCGCCGCCGGTGACGAGTGCGCGGCGTCCTTCGTAACGGGTGAGCTGGTTCATGGCGGCGACCTCTCGATGTCAAGCTTCTTTGCTTGGTGGCCACCGTACGCCTGGATGGCACGTTTTGCCACACCTGCACATCGCGCACTTTCCGTATCCGGAGGCGTACCCTCGTACGGTGAACCACCGACCCGGGCCGACGGCCGCCACGCCCTCCCTGACCCAGCGCCGCAAGGCCGCCACCCAGCTGGACATCGCCCGCGCGGCGGCCGAGCTGTTCACCGAGGACGGGCCCGACGGCACCACGGCGGAGTCCATCGCCCTGCGGGCCGGGGTCGCGCTGCGCACCTTCTACCGCTACTTCCGCTCCAAGCAGGACGCCGTCGCGCCGCTCCTCGCGGGCGGCGCGGACCGGTGGCGGGAGTCGCTCTCCGCCACCGCCCCCGGCACCCCCCTGGCCGCCGCCCTGGAGGGCTCCATCGCCGCCTCCCTGACCCCCGTGGACGAGGCCGGGGCGGAGGGCCTGCGCTGGACCCGCGGGCTGCTGCGCGCCTCGGCCGAGGACCCGGCGCTGCGGGCCGTCTGGTACCGGGTCAACCAGGAGTCCGAGGAGCGGCTGCGTGACGTCCTGGCCGTCCTCGCGGGACCGGACGCCGACCCGCTGGAGGTACGGCTCGCGGCCGCGGCGGCCACCGACGCGATCCGCATCGCCCTGGAGAGCTGGGCCGAGTCCGACGCCCCCGTCGACGGCCCCGGCTCCCCCGCCGCCCTCGCCCTGCGCTGCCTGCGCGAACTCATGGGCGGGGTGGCGCTGTGGAGCCCGGGCCCTAGCTGAGCAGCGAGCGGCCCATCAGGACGTCGTCGACGGGAGCGCCGCCGACGACGAACTCGCCCGGCAGCACGCCCTCCACCACGAAGCCCTCGGCCTCGTAGAGCGCGCGGGCGGGCACGTTGTGCCCGAGGACGCGCAGGGTGATCCGCGCGGCCCCGTCGGCCCGCGCCTTGACCAGCGCGGCCCGCACCAGCGCCCGTCCCACCCCCTGGCCGCGCGCCTCACCGGCGACGGCGAGCCCCTGGATCTGGCGGACGTGGGCGTTGGAGTCGAGCGGCGTCGGCCGCGCCACCCGCACGTACCCGAGCAGCACACCGGCCCGCTCGGCGACCAGGTAGTCCCCCGGCAGGTGACGCTCGTCGAAGAACGGCGGATACGGCTCCGAGGGCGCGGGCAGCACCGCGTGCAGCGGCGACCAGGCCGCCCGGTCCAGCACCCCCAACGCCTCGGCGTCGCCCACCCGCGCCCCCCGGATCACCAACGTCTCCGCCACGGTCATACCGGCCACTCTGCCACGCCCCCGGCACCCCGGGGCAGCCGAAGCGCGGGCACGGGCGGGCGGGAGAGGCGGGCACCCGCCGGTGGGAAGGGTGGCTGGCGGTGGGTGGGGGGTGGGGAGGGGGCAGGATGGGGGGCATGCAGCCTTCTGCCCTTCGTCAGCGTGTCGCCGTCACCGGGGCCTCCGGGCTCATCGGGGCCGCCCTCGTCCGCTCCCTGCGTGCCGACGGGCACGACGTGCTCCGGCTCGTGCGCCGGCCCGCCCGGACGGCGGACGAGGTCGAGTGGGACCCGAAGCGGCTGTACGTGGACTCCGCCGGTCTCGTCGGCGTCGACGCGGTCGTGCACCTGGCGGGCGCCGGCGTCGGCGAGCGCCGGTGGAACGAGGCGTACAAGCGGGAGATCCGCGACAGCCGGGTCCTCGGCACCACCGCGATCGCGCAGGCCCTCGCCGGGCTCGCCGAGCCGCCGAAGGCGCTGGTGTGCGGCACCGCCCTCGGCTGGTACGGGGACACCGGCAGCCGCGCGGTGGACGAGAGCGCCCCGGCCGGCACCGGCTTCCTGCCCTCGGTGTGCGTGGAGTGGGAGGCCGCCGCGGCGCCCGCCGAAAAGGCCGGGATCCGGGTGACGTACGCCCGCACCGGCCTGGTGGTGGCCCGTCAGGGCGGCGCGTGGGGACGGCTCTTCCCCGTCTTCCGGGCCGGACTCGGCGGACGGATGGGCGACGGAAGCCAGTACTGGTCCTTCATCGCGCTCCACGACGAGGTCGCCGCCCTGCGGCACCTGATCGACACCCCCTCGCTCTCCGGCCCGGTGAACCTGACGGCCCCCGAACCGGTCACCAACCGGGAGGTCACCGCGGCCATGGGCCGGGTGCTGCGCCGCCCGACCCCCTTCCCGGTCCCCGCGCCCGCCCTGCGGCTGGTCCTCGGGGACTTCGCGCAGGACGTCCTCGGCAGCCAGCGGGTGCTCCCGGAGCGGCTGCTCTCCTCCGGCTTCACCTTCGCCTTCCCCACCATCGACGCGTCGATCCGGGCCGCCGCACCCCGCTGAGCGGGCCCTCTGCGCTCCCTGCGCTCCCCCGTGCTCCGGCAAGCCCGCCGCGCGCGGGCCCCCCGTCGTGGGAGCGCTGCCTACCCTCGGTGGCCACCAGTCGACACGGATCGCGAACTCGGGCATTCCGGGGGCCCGTTGGGGGCATAGGCCACCAACAGGCGGCGCAGACCTGGGGAGGGGCACGTGCTCAGTACCGCACGCACCGCACAGCAGGCACAGCACGCGGACGACGCCACGGAGGCCACCTCCGTGCCGGAGGCCGCGCGGGGCACGGCCGTTCCGCGGCCCCGGACGGCGGCGCACGGGGACGCCGGCGGGCCGGGGGACGTGGACGTCGTCGTCGTGGGCGCCGGGATCGCGGGGCTCACGGCGGCCCGGCGGCTGACCGGGGCGGGGCTCTCGGTCGCCGTCCTGGAGGCCGAGCCGTTCGTCGGCGGCCGGCACGCCACCGCCACGGCCGACGGCTTCCGGCTCGACCGGGTGGGCCGGCTGCTCACCCTCGCGCCGGAGGAGCTGCGGGCCCTGCCCGGCCTCGACGGCGTCGTGCCGCGCCCCTTCGCGCCCGGGGTGCTGATCCACTCCGACGGGCGGTACGCGCGCTGGGGCGCCCCGCACCCGCGCGCCCGCAGGGGCGCGTTCACCGTGGCACGCGCCCTCGCGAGCGCCCCCCGGCATCCGGCGGCCTCGCTGGACCAGGCGCGGCTCGGCGCCTCGCTGGTGCGGCTGGCGGCGACGCCGACGCAGCGGCTGCTCGCCCGGCCGGAGCGGACCGCGCGGGAGGCGCTGTCGGGCCGGCTGCCGGCCCGGACCGTGCAGACGGTGCTGCGGCCGCTGCTCGCGGCGCTCCTCGCCGATCCGGACCTGGCCTCGTCCAGCCGGCGGGCGGACCTGGCGCTGCGGGCCTTCGCGCGGGGCCGGGTGTCGGTGCCGGAGGGCGGGTCCGCGGCCCTCCCGGAGCGGCTGGCGGCGCTGCTGCCGCCGGGCACGGTGCGGACCGGCGTCCGGGTCACGGAGGTGTCGGCGGCCCGGGTGGTGACGGCGGAGCACGGGACGGTCGGCTGCCGGGCGGTGGTCCTGGCGACGGGTGCGCGGACGGCGGCCGAACTGCTGCCGGGCCTGCGGGTCCCGGCGTACCACCCGGTGACGGTGCTGCACCACACGGCGCCGGTGGCGCCGACGGCGGACCCGACGCTGCTCCTCGAATCGGACCCGGGCGGGCCGGTGGCGCACACAGCGGTGATGAGCGCGGTGGACCCGACGCGGGCGCCGGCGGGACGGCCGCTGATCACCTCGACGGTGCTCGGGACGCCGCCGGACGACACCGAGCGGCGGGTCCGCAAGCACCTGGCGGCGCTGTACGGGACCTCCACGGACGAGTGGGAGCTGCTGGCCCTGCACCACACCCGGGACGCGGTGCTGGCCACTCCCCCGGCGCACGACCCGTGCCGCTCGGTGCGGCTGCTCGCGGGCCTGTACGTGTGCGGCGACCACCGCGCGGCGGGCACCCTGCGCTCCACGCTGGCCTCCGGCGACCGGGCCGCCGGCGCCGTCCTGGCGGACCTGGGCCTGTGTCCGCCGGTCCTGGAGGAGGCGGAGGAGGAGGCGGCGGCCTGACCGGCCCGGGGGCCGCCGGTCAGCCGAGGGCGGCCACGCGGTCGCGGTAGGTGCGGACGGGCGGGGCGTCGCGGTAGGGCTCCAGGCGCCGCTCGAAGTCGCGGACGTACTCGATCGCGCGGGCGGAGCGCATCTCGGCGGCCTGCTGGGCGGCCTCGGCGCCGAGCGCGCACGCCTGGTCCAGCTCGCCGAGGGCGAGGCGGGCGGTGGCGAGGACGACCCGGCAGAAGAGGCGGCTGCGGGCGTAGCCGGGGGCGCGGAGCTGGAGGGCCCGTTCGGCGTGCTGGGCGGCGGGGCGGTACTGCTGGAGGTCGCGGTGGCAGTGGCCGAGCTCGTCGGCGAGCTGGGCCTCGTCGAAGGCGCGGGCCCAGTAGGGCACCTCGTCGCCGGGCCGGGCGGACTCCAGGGCCCGCTCGGCGCGGACGAGGGCGGCGCTGCACGCGCCGGCCTCGGAGAGGACGGCGTGGCCGCGGGCCTCGACGGCGTGCAGCATGGCCTGGACGACGGGCGGGGCGGCGGGCCCGACACCCTGCTGGGCGACGCGGGCGAGCTGGACGGCCTCGCGCCCGTGGCCGAGGTAGACGGCCTGGCAGCTCATGGTGAGGAGCACGTACGAGCCGTAGGCCCGGTCCCCGGCCGCCTGGGCGAGGCGCAGCGCCTGGACGAAGTAGCGCTGGGCGAGGCCGTGGGCGGCGATGTCGTACGAGGTCCAGCCGGCGAGCCGGGTGAGGTCGGCGGCGGCGGCGAAGAGGCGCCTGCCGGTGGCCTCGCCGTAGGTGCCGCGGAGCATGGGCTCGGCCTCGTGCTCCAGGTAGCGGACGAGGGCCTGGCGGGCGTGGCCGCCGCCGTAGGCGTGGTCGAGGGTGCGGAAGAGGTCGCCGACGGAGCGGAGGGCGGCGATGTCGCCGCCGGTAACGCGCTGGCCGGGGCCCCGCTCCGTGCCGCGCTGGCGGGGGACGGAGAAGCGGCCCTGCGGGGGCACGCGGGGATCGGTGAGGGACTGCCTGACCGGCAGGACGGGCCCGGCGGGGCGGACGGCCGGCGCGGGCGCGGGCTCGCCGCGGGCGACCCTTTCGTCGGCGCGGCCGATGAGCCAGTCGCGGCTGGGCACGACGAGACCGGCCGGGGTGAAGGCGATCTTGCGGAGCTCGGCGTGGCTGCCGGAGTCCTTGCGCCAGAGCCCGCTGACGATGTCGACGGCCTCCTCGGGGGTGGCGGCGAACTCCAGGCCCGCGTAGACCGGCGCGCAGGCGTCGAGCCCGAGGTCCTGGGCGGTGAGCCGGCGGCCGAGGCGGCGGGTGAAGACCTCGGCGATGAGGGCGGGGGTGGTGCCGCGCGGCTGCTGGCCGCGCAGCCACCGGGTCACGGAGGTCTTGTCGTACCGCAGATCGAGCCCGTGCTCCAGGCCCAGCTGGTCCACCCTCCTGGCGAGCCCGGCGTTGGAGAACCCGGCCTCGGCGATGAGCGCGGCGAGCTGGCGGTTCGGGACGCGCTGCGGTGGTCGTTCCGTCATCGGCTGTGCGGTCTCCTGCCTTCCGGGCGCAGGTGGCAGCCCGTTTCGACCCTCATGGAACGGCGTGAATGTAGCGGTCATCCCGGCCCGTACCGCCAGCTTCGCCCCACATTCATCCGATCGTGTGAGGAACCAGAACCCCCGTTGTCGCTCCACGCTGACCGGACCCCACCCCCCGGGGGCCCGGGATGCGGCCTCCACCTGCCCGAGGGTTCCCGGGCGTGTCGCCGTACAGTGGCAGGGGCGCGTATGACGCAGGGTGCCGGGCCGGCTCCCGCCCCGGGACGATCCCCGGAACCCGGCCGCGGGCACCCAGGAGGAGGCATGGCCGTGAGTGAGCTGCAATTCGTCCGCCTGGGCTTCGGCGAGGACGCCGTCGAGTACCAGGCGGCCTGGGACAAGCAGCGCGAGGTGCACGCCGCGCGGTTCGCCGACGAGACCGGCGACACCTGTCTGCTCCTGGAGCACCCGCCGGTCTACACGGCCGGGCGGCGCACGGCGGAGAGCGAGCGCCCGCTCGACGGGACCCCGGTCGTCGACGTCGACCGCGGCGGCAAGATCACCTGGCACGGCCCCGGCCAGCTGGTCGGCTACCCGATCCTCAAGCTGCCCCGCCCGGTGGACGTGGTCGCGCACGTGCGCCGGCTGGAGGAGGCGCTGATCCGCACCGCCGCCGAGTTCGGCGTGGCGACCACCCGCGTCGAGGGGCGCAGCGGCGTCTGGGTGCTGGGCGACCCGGTGGAGCAGCGGCCCTCGCTGGGCGGGCTCTCGCTGGACTTCGACCCGCGGCTGACGGACGACGAGTTCGACCCGCGCTTGAACGGCCCCGAGTACGCCCCCTCCAACGCCGGCCAGCGCCGCGAGGACCGCAAGCTCGCCGCCATCGGCATCCGGGTCGCCAAGGGCGTCACGATGCACGGCTTCGCCCTCAACGTGAACCCGGACAACGCCTGGTTCGACCGGATCATCCCGTGCGGCATCCGCGACGCGGGCGTGACCTCGCTCGCCAACGAGCTGGGGCGGGACCTCACGATCGAGGACGTCCTGCCGGTGGCCGAGCGGCACCTGCGGGACGTGCTGGAGAACGCGGAGCTCAGGCCCCGCGAGATCGCACGCGAGACGGAACGGGCCTCGGCCTAGGAATGCCTGGCTCTGGCCACGGGTTGGCCAGACGTAGCAAGGCATGGAAGCAACGGGCGTACCCTGGTGTGCGCCGAAGAATCGAAGCTACAGGAGCCGATGTGTCCGCAGTCGCACCCGACGGACGCAAGATGCTGCGCCTGGAGGTCCGGAACGCCCAGACCCCCATCGAGCGCAAGCCCGAGTGGATCAAGACCCGCGCCAAGATGGGGCCCGAGTACACCAAGATGCAGAGCCTCGTGAAGAGCGAGGGCCTGCACACGGTGTGCCAGGAGGCGGGCTGCCCCAACATCTTCGAGTGCTGGGAGGACCGCGAGGCCACCTTCCTCATCGGCGGTGACCAGTGCACCCGGCGCTGCGACTTCTGCCAGATCGACACCGGCAAGCCGGAGGCGCTGGACCGGGACGAGCCGCGCCGCGTGGGCGAGTCCGTCGTCACGATGGACCTGAACTACGCCACCATCACCGGCGTCGCCCGCGACGACCTGGAGGACGGCGGCGCCTGGCTGTACGCGGAGACCGTGCGCCAGATCCACCAGCAGACCGCCGAGCGCGCCGACGGGCGCACGAAGGTCGAGCTGCTCGCCCCCGACTTCAACGCGGTGCCGGAACTCCTCGCGGAGGTCTTCGCCTCCCGCCCCGAGGTCTTCGCGCACAACGTGGAGACCGTCCCGCGGATCTTCAAGCGGATCCGCCCCGGCTTCCGCTACGAGCGCTCGCTGGACGTCATCACCCGGGCCCGTGACTACGGTCTGGTCACGAAGTCCAACCTGATCCTCGGCATGGGCGAGACCCGCGAGGAGGTCAGCGAGGCGCTCCGGCAGCTGCACGACGCCGGCTGCGAGCTCATCACGATCACCCAGTACCTGCGCCCCTCGCTCCGCCACCACCCGGTGGAGCGCTGGGTGAAGCCGCAGGAGTTCGTGGAGCTGAAGGACGAGGCCGACGAGATCGGCTTCTCCGGTGTCATGTCGGGCCCGCTGGTCCGCTCCTCGTACCGCGCCGGCCGCCTGTACCAGCAGGCGATCGAGAAGCGCGGGACGACGGTGGAGGCCGTCCAGGCGGTGTGAGTCGCGGCACAGGACGTTACCGGTCGGTAACGTCTGCCGGAGAGCGGCCCGTACGGCCCCGCAGTTCAGCGGGGCGGTACGGGCCGCTCCGCCGTACGGGCGTCCCGCATCAGCGTTTCATCAGTGTTTGACCGCCGGGTCATGCCCTGGTAACACCGATCTGTGAGCATGGATCCACACACCGCCACCACCCGCTCACTCCCCCACCTCGTCTCATCCGCACGCGAGAGAGGACCCCTCATGCCGGCCGCGTCGACGCACGTCCGCGTCAGTGCCCTTCCGTCCGTCACCGGAGCCCTGCGGGCCGTCGAGGCCCTGTTCCTGGGCGCCGGGCAGCGCACCGCCCGCCGCAACGCCTGGACCTCCGTCCTGGAGGACCGCCGCCGCGCCAAGGACCGCGTCGAGGCCCAGCATGTCCTGGAGGCCGCGTCTGGCCGGACGTCGAGGGCCACGTAGACTTCAGGACATGGCGAGGAAGGCAAACACGGGCGGCGCTGACGCCGCGAACCCCGGGCGACTGAAGCAGATCGCCCTCACGTACAAGATGACCCGGAAGGCCGACCCCAAGGTCGGGCTCGTCGTGGCCGGCGTGGGCATCGTCGTACTCGGTGTCCTCCTCGGTATCGGCTTCCTGATCGGACACCCGGTCTACCTGGGCATCCTGGGCTTCGTCCTGGCGCTGCTCGCGATGGCCGTCGTCTTCGGACGGCGCGCCGAGCGGGCGGCCTTCGGGCAGATGGAGGGCCAGCCGGGCGCGGCCGCGGCGGTGCTGCAGAACATCGGGCGCGGCTGGACGGTGACCCCGGCGGTCGCGATGAACCGCAGCCAGGACGTCGTGCACCGGGCGGTCGGCCGCCAGGGCATCGTCCTGGTCGGCGAGGGCAACCCGAACCGGCTGAGGCCCCTCCTCGCCGCCGAGAAGAAGAAGATGGCCCGCATCCTGGTCGACGTACCGGTGACGGACATCGTCGTCGGCAACGACGAGGACGAGGGCCAGGTCCCGCTCAAGAAGGTCCGCACCAAGATGCTGAAGCTGCCCCGGCTGCTCAGCGGCCCCCAGGTGACGGCGGCCAACGACCGACTTCGGGCGATGGGTGACCTCATGTCCAACATGCCCCTCCCCAAGGGCCCGATGCCCAAGGGCATGAAGATGCCGCGCGGCGGGAAGATGCGCTGACGCGCACCGAGACGGATGAAGGGCGGCGCCCCGGACCTGCGAGGTCCGGGGCGCCGCCCTTTGTGCTCAGGAACCCTGTGTCCGGGGGTTCAGATCCGGATCTGGACCGCGCCGGAGAGGCGGTCGTGGAGGCCGCGGCCGTCCCGGTCCCAGATCAGGGCGGGGATCGCCAGGCAGGTGAGGGCGGCGCGGAGCACCGCGCGCGGCAGGGTGAGCCGGCCCCCGTGGACCGAGACGGCCCGCAGGCGGAAGAGGAGCTTGCCCGGGGTGGCGCCGACGGTGCCGACGGTCAGGGCGTTCAGGACGAACAGGATGAGCAGGGCCCAGTTGGCCGTCGCCTGGTTGTAGCCGTCGGTGAGGAGACCGTATGCGATCACCAGGCAGAGGCCCCAGTCCACGGCGAGCGCGCCGAGTCGCGCCCCGGGGCGGGCGATGGAGCCGGGTCCCTCCTCGGGGAGGCCCAGCTGCCGCCCCCGGTAGCCGAAGTCCACGCCTGCTTGCTCCGCCGCGGCACGGGGGCCGGAGAGCCACGATCCGAGTGCTTGCCTGTTGTCCACCCGACCACCGTACTGCGCCCGTTTTCGATCACTTCGGTCCGGGTGCGGATGGGGCGCGACACGGAGGGCCGCCACCCGCCCCGGTTAACTTCGACGAAACAAATGGGTCATGCTTGAGAAATCCCGACTGCCTAGGGTCGGGTTCGAGCGTGCGCCACCGCACTGGCCGCATCACCGAGCTGCAACCCCGCCCCTCCCCGGGCCGGGAGTAGGAGGAGTTGGATGTCCAAGCACGGGTTCCAGAACGCCGAAGAGGTCGCGAAGTTCATCAAGGACGAGGACGTCAAGATGGTCGACGTCCGCTTCTGCGACCTTCCCGGCGTGATGCAGCACTTCTCGATCCCTGCGACGGCCTTCGACCCGTCCGAGGAGCTGGCCTTCGACGGCTCGTCGATCCGCGGCTTCCAGGCCATCCACGAGTCCGACATGTCGCTGCGCGCGGACCTGTCGACGGCGCGTCTGGACCCGTTCCGCCGCGACAAGACGCTCAACATCAACTTCTTCATCCACGACCCGATCACGGGCGAGGCGTACAGCCGTGACCCGCGGAACATCGCGAAGAAGGCGGAGGCGTACCTCGCCTCCACCGGCATCGCCGACACCGCGTACTTCGGCCCCGAGGCCGAGTTCTACGTCTTCGACTCGGTCCGCTTCGAGACCTCCGCGAACCAGGGCTTCTACCACATCGACTCCGAGGCCGGCGCCTGGAACACCGGTGCGGAGGAGAACAACCGCGGCTACAAGGTCCGCTACAAGGGCGGCTACTTCCCGGCCCCGCCGGTCGACCACTTCGCCGACCTGCGCTCCGAGATGTCCCTGGAGCTGGAGAAGGTCGGCCTCCAGGTCGAGCGCCAGCACCACGAGGTCGGCACCGCCGGCCAGGCCGAGATCAACTACAAGTTCAACACGCTGCTCGCCTCGGCCGACGACCTGATGCTGTTCAAGTACATCATCAAGAACGTCGCCTGGCGGAACGGCAAGTCCGCGACCTTCATGCCGAAGCCGATCTTCGGCGACAACGGCTCGGGCATGCACGTCCACCAGTCGCTCTGGTCCAACGGCGACCCGCTGTTCTACGACGAGGCCGGCTACGCGGGTCTCTCGGACACCGCCCGCTACTACATCGGCGGCATCCTCAAGCACGCCCCGTCGCTGCTCGCCTTCACCAACCCGACGGTGAACTCCTACCACCGCCTGGTCCCGGGCTTCGAGGCGCCGGTCAACCTGGTCTACTCGCAGCGCAACCGCTCCGCCGCCATGCGCATCCCGATCACGGGCTCGAACCCGAAGGCCAAGCGCGTCGAGTTCCGCGCGCCGGACCCGTCCTCGAACCCGTACCTCGCCTTCTCCGCCCTCCTCCTCGCGGGCCTCGACGGCGTCAAGAACAAGATCGAGCCCATGGAGCCGATCGACAAGGACCTGTACGAGCTCGCCCCCGAGGAGCACGCGAGCGTCCCGCAGGTCCCGACCAACCTGGAGGCCGTGCTCAAGGCCCTGGAGGAGGACAACGAGTACCTCCAGGCCGGCGGCGTCTTCACCTCCGACCTGATCGAGACCTGGATCGACTACAAGCGGACCAACGAGATCGCCCCGATCCAGCTCCGCCCGCACCCGCACGAGTTCGAGCTCTACTACGACCTCTAAATCGCGGGACCACGGTCTGACGTGAAGGTGAGGGCCACCCCCCAGGGGGTGGCCCTCACCTTTGCGCGCTCCCGGGCCGTCTACGCCCGCCGGGCGGGCCGGATGCCGGGGGCGAACCACGCGCGGGCCGTCTTCGCGTACGCGTCCACCTGGGCCACGGGCCTGTCCAGCTCCGCCGTCAGCTGGGCCCGCTGGGAGAGCAGCGCGGAGCGCAGGGCCGGGTCCCTCTCGGCCATCCCCTGGAGGGTGGCGACCTTACGGGCGCTGCACCGGCCGAGCCGGGGCCAGGAGCCGTCCGGGGAGCGCAGCTCGGCGGTGCGGCCCTCGGCCGACGCGTAGGCGTAGGCGACGAAGACCCGCCGGCCGCCGGAGACCGTCGGCCTCACGACGCGGTCGGCCGCGCCGCCCAGGATCTCCCGGGTCCAGTCCTGGCGGGGGAGCCACATCGCGCCCCAGACGGAGGCGTCCGGGTAGGCCGGGTTCGGGCTCCGCTTCGGGACCCGCCGGGTGAGCAGCCCGTCCTGCTTCATCAGGTGCAGGGAGTGCGCCATCCAGCCGATCTCGTTCCAGTGCTTCGCCTCGTCGAGCACCACCTCGCGCCGTATCTGCGTGTCGACCGCCTCGGCCACGGCGGGGGCCAGTCGCCGGGCGTAGTCCGGCCGCACCCGGAGCAGCACGTCCAGCAGCACGTCGACGGAGAACGGGTTGAGCCGCCTCACCAGGGACGCGGCCGGCAGGCGCTCCAGCTCGTCGAGCAGCAACCGGACGGGCTCGTAGGCATCGGCCCTCACCAGCAGCGACAGCAGCGAGGGCAGGTGCATCAGGTCCTTCACGCGCGCGTACGCGAGCCTTCGGGCCAGTCGCTGCCCGGGGACGTCCGCGGCCAGCCGGGCGGCCCAGCCGACGTCCCAGATCAGGGCCAGCCGCAGGACGTCGCAGAGCGCGGCCGGGCTGGTCACCTGGAGCACCGTCGCCTGGTGCCGGTCGCGGAGCTTGTCCACCCAGTTCGAGTGGACTCCGCCCGGCCGCAGCCCGAGGGCCACCAGCTGGCGGACGACCTCGTACTGCTGGGTGGGGTGCTGGATGTGGGCGAGTTCGCTGGTGAAGGCGTTCCAGGCCCCCCGCTCGCTCTGGAGGTCGCGCATGAGCGTGACGCCGGCGCCGGCGGAGACCCGCTCCACCGCCGTCAGCAGCCGGGCGGCGTCGACGGGGTCGCTGTAGACGGCCTGGCGCGCCTTCTCCCGGAGCTGGCTGTCCCTGCGTCCGCGCCGGGGGACCGTCCTGGTCCCCAGGTCGTCGAGGGCCGCCGCGGCGGTGTCGCGGTTCAGCGCGGCCAGGACGTTCATCACCTCGGTCAGCTGGTTCGCGCCGGCTCCGCGGCTGATCTGCGCGGCCCAGCGCCGGCCCACCGCGTCCGGGGTCTCGGTGCCGTCCTTCCGGAGCACCCACAGTCCGGCGTCCCTCTTCGGCACTCCTCCGTCGACGAGCGTCCGGGCGGTCTCGCGGGCGGCCAGCGCCGCCGACGCGGGCGAGACGGCGGCCATCTTCTCGACGAAGCCGGCCGCGTCGTACTCGTTGACGTACTGGCTCGACAGCCCTTGGAACATGGCGCGGCCGAGCTGGTGGAAGAAGCGGCGGGCGTCCCCGATCGACGCCTCCCGCATCGCCTCGAAGAGCCTCTTGTCGGCCACCTGCCGGCGCAGCTTCACCAGGAAGGCCGCCCCGAACTCCTCGTCCTGCCCGAGCAGCAGGGCGGCCTGCGGGCCCCAGGGGCGCATCGAGCGGTTCAGCGCCCCGGCGACGACGTCCACGAACTGGTCCAGGCACTCCTCCCGGAAGGAGGCGTGGGTCTCCCAGATCCCCTTGATCAGGTGGTACTGGATGGAGATCCGCGGGTCGTCCCCGAGCCGGTCGATCACCCACTCCTTGCCGATCTCCTCGGCGAGGTACTGGCCGAAGCCCTTCTTCTAGGTCAGGAACAGCTCGTCGACCCGTGCCGTCGCCGACAGGAGCAGACCGGCGCCCTTGAGGTCCTGGCTGTCCCGCACCTGCTGGGCGAGGGAGCGGGCGAGAACGGCGTCGGGGCGCTCCGCCTGGTCGCCGTAGAGCGCGTGCCGGGCGGTGTAGTCGTGGATCTCGCTGGTCGTCCGGATCAGCAGGGCCGCGTCCGTCGGGGTCGCGGTGCGCAGGGCGTTGCGGATGGCGACGCCGAAGCCCTCGCCCTTGTTGATCTCCTTGTCGTTGAGCATCTTGGTGACGAACCCGACCCGGTAGTCCCGGGCGTCCACCAGGGCGTACCGCAGGTCCACCGCGTCGGCCTGCCGCAGCGCCTGCCGGATGGCCACCTCGTGGCCGCGGAAGACGGTCTCCCAGTCCTCGTAGTCGGGGTCGTACCGCAGCCGCAGGACGAGGGACGAGATGTAGAGCGCGATGCCGCGCGCGGGATCGGGATCGTGGTCGAGGAGCTTGCGGACCTCGGTCTCGTTCTGGACGAAGGAGGCGTAGTTCGGGATGCCGATGTCGTTGGCCGCGCGGCGCACCAGGCGTTCGACCCGGCCGACCGTGCGGTAGTCGAGGGCCTTGTCGGGGTCGAGGCGGATCAGGGTCTCGGCTCCGCGTCTGGCCACGATCTCGTCGAGGTCGGGGTGGTGGAAGCGGCTGAGCTGCTCCAGCACGCTGTACAGGCCGTCGTCGGGCTTCGGCTTGTCGTCCAGCAGGTCTCCGAACCGCCCCACCATCCAGGCGGCGAGGGTGTCGAAGCGGGAGTCGCTGAAGCGGTGCCGGTGCCGGTGGATCGCGCGGATCACGGCGAGCAGGTCGCGTCCGGACCCGAGGGTGGCCTGCGGCAGCCGCGCCACGAAGGTGTCCAGGAGCTTGCCCATCAGCTTGTCGCCGAACGAGGAGTCCATGGCGAGCAGCACCAGCGCGATGTCGACCGGTGAGGCGTTCCGGCGCCACTTGGCGAAGTCGGCCTCGTGCTCGGGGCGGAGCAGGCGGTCGGCGAGGCTGCGGCAGACGCGCTCGTCGTACAGGCGCGCGCCGCGCAGCATGGGCAGGAGCCCGCTGCGGTGGTCGCCCAGGTCCTTGAAGAGTTCCTTGGCGGCGAGCTCGGCGACGAGTTCGTGGCGGCGTGGCCGGGTGGCCTCGTCGGGGTACGCCTCTCCGGCGTAGGCGTCCAGGATGGTGCGGGAGTCCGTGGGGCTGGGGAAGCGGAGCCGGTCGGGGTCCCGGTCCGACGCGGCACCGAGCTTGGAGAGGGCGGGTCGCTCGTCCTCGGGGACGCTCACGTTCCCGCCGAGCAGGGAGACGGCCGCGACGGCGGCGGCCAGGTCCTGGGTGTCCGCCCCCAGTCCGAGCCGTTCGGTGAAGTCCTGCCGGAGTTCCTCGTCCAGGCGTTCGGGCCTGTCGTTCCCGCCCCGGTAGTCGCACAGGCCCTTGACGAAGCGGCTGAGGTCGTGGGGGAAGCGGCGTACCAGCGCGTCGAGGAAGCGGGGGTTGGCGGCGACGCCGTCCCCGTGGATCGCCCGGGCGCGTGCGGCCAGGTCGAGGAGGGCGGCGGGGCGGACGATGGACGGCACGACGGTGAGGTTCGCCGCCTGCCAGTCGTGGAGCGAGTTGATGTCGTACCCGAGGCAGGCGAGCACGCTGACGCCGAGCTCCGCCGACACGGCGCGCAGCACGCGGTCGACGTCCGTCTCGCCGATCGGCCGGATGTCGTCGAGGATGACGACGGGGGAGCCGGTTCCCGGCTCCTCCTGGGGTTCGAGGCTGCCGAGGGCGTGCCGTACGACCCGGGCGAGGACGTCACCGCTCGGGAACGCCCGGTCGTCCGGGGAGAGGACGACCACGCGCCGGCCGGCCTCGGCGAGCGCCCGTGCCGTGCACCGGACGATGCAGCTCTTCCCGGAGCCGGACGGTCCTCCCAGCACGGCCACCTTGCGCTCCGCGTCGTGGAAGATCGCCACGAGGCTGTCGACCTGGTCCGTACGGACGTCGGGAAGCCACTGCCCGTCGAGCCGCGTCCGCGACCAGTCGTCGAG
The DNA here is from genome assembly GCF_042754585.1 of Streptomyces sp. NPDC059201. Classification (NCBI taxonomy): domain Bacteria; kingdom Bacillati; phylum Actinomycetota; class Actinomycetes; order Kitasatosporales; family Streptomycetaceae; genus Streptomyces; species Streptomyces sp. NPDC059201. The sequence continues at coordinate 619,204 of NZ_JBHZBB010000002.1, read as the reverse complement.
ACTCCATCCGGTGGCCTTCAGGGCGCTGGTGTGCCAGTCCCGCGTCCAGTCGTCCCAGGCGGCGCCCCAGTAGGCGCGGGCGGCGCCCGCCAGGGTGAGGCCGGGGTCCGCGACCGCGAGGGTCGCCGTGGCGTCCCCGGCGGAGGTACGGAACCAGCCGCCGTGGCCGGGGTGGACGAGCGTGCCGCCGCAGGCGTCGGCGCGCAGGGGCGCCTCGCCGGGCTTGAGGGACTCGAACGGGGTCGCCGCGCCGAGGTGGGACGGGGAGAGTCCGCCCGCGGCCCACATGCCGGGCGCGGGGTGGGGCAGTTCGGGGGCGGCGAGGGTGCGGGAGAGGAGCCGCAGCGCGGCGGGCAGCGCCACCGTGGGGTCGTCGACGCGGCTCGGCGGCAGCAGGCCCTGGGCCGCCAGTCTCGGCTTCGGGTCTCCCGTGACCTCCTCGTCCATCCCGAGCTGGAGGAGGAGGGTCCGTACGGGCTCCGCGGCTCCGTCGGAGGCCCTGTTGGTGGCGGGGGTGACGGACCGCCACCTCCTGGTGATGCCGGCCAGCTTCCGGACGGTGTCGTCGTGGCCGGTGGCGTCGTCGCCGGCCTTGCCCTCCAGGGCGAGCCGGACCGTCCAGGCCGCGGGCGGCAGCTCCGGGTCGGCCTCCGGGCGCAGGACGGTGACGTCCAGGTGCTCGGTGGCCGGGGTCTCCTCGGGGTCGTACGGGCCGCTGTCGGGGGCGTAGGCCCGCTCGTAGAGGTGGACGAGGTCGTCCTCCAGGCCCTCGACGCTCTGGAGTTGCGCGATCAGTTCGGCGTCCGGGCCCTCGCAGGCGTCCGGATCCAGGAGCATGAAGACGAGCCGTTCGAGGCTGGTGCGGTCGGAGCCGCTCACGAACCGGTCCGGGAGGCCGAGCGCCATGCCGCGCAGGTCCCTCCGCTCGGCTTCCTCCAGCAGGGGCCGGATGCCTTGGGCGTGGAGCCGTCCGAGCAGGACGCCGAGGGACGTGCGCACGGCGGATTCCCCGCGTTTCGTCAGGATGTCGTCGAGGGCGAGCAGCGCGCCGGTGACACCTTCACGTGGCGAGACGGAGTCCAGGGCTGTCATCTTGCCTCCTCACTGCGGTCGGTCGTCGGGGACGGGCCGGGTGGGTCGGGGTCGGAGCCGGCCGGAGCCGGTCGGGGCGGATCGGGCGGATCGGTCGGATCGCGGTGAATCGGGCGGATCGGGGCGACGTCGAGACAGAACACGCCGCGCAGGTCGGTCACGACCAGGCGGGAGCCGTCGGCGTCGAAGGCGAGCGCGACGGGCTGGTCCGGCAGCGGCAGCCGGGAGGCGGGCCGTTCCTCGGCGGGAATGAGCGGACGGAGGCACAGCCAGGGCTTCCGGGCGCCGCCGACCGCGGCGGCCAGGCTGTCGTCGACGGCGAACGCGAGGGTTCCGTCGCGGGTCGCGGGGATCTCCAGTCCGCGCGTCCCGTGGTCCTCGTCCCACACGTACAGCCCTCCGCGGCGGTCGAGCACGCCCACGGTGCGGCCCGTCGAGGACACCACGGCGTGCTGTGCGAGGGGCATGAGCAGCGGCTGGCGTCGTACCGCGGTCACTCCGGTGGCCAGGACGCGCGCGGTCACGGTGCCGAACTCGGTGGTGGCGACGAGCCGTCCGTCGCCGGTGCCGCCCGCCAGATACACCTGGGTGACGCGGCTGGACCCGGGCACGGTGAGCGATCTGGTCCGCCCGCCGGCGCCCGGCTCGACGACCTCGATCCGCGTGTCCCTGGCGACGGCGAGCAGGCCGTCGGTGTGCAGCGAGAAGGCCGTCGCCCCGTCCAGGGCGGGCAGCGGTTCGGGGGCCCGGCCCGTCAGCGGGCGCCACAGGAGTCCCGCCCCGTCCGCGACGAACGCGACGACGGGCTTGCCGCCGACGACGGCGAGCGACAGGTGCGAGGCGATACCGTCCCGCTCCGACCGCACCGCCACGTCGAGCGGTGCGCCGTCCGCCAGGTTCCACAGCCGCAAGGAGGCGTCGCCGTGGGTGGTGACCACGTAACCGTCGCCGGAGGCGCCGGACGCGACCGCCAGGAGGTCGGGCACGGGCACCTCGTCCTTGGGCGTGGCCCACAGGACGTCGGCACCGGCGCCCAGGTCGCGCGGCTTCAGACCACGCGCCTCCTCCCCGGACCTGAGCAGGTGGAGCTTCACCTGGAACGCCCGCTCCGCCGGGTGCAGTCCGGCCGTCTGCCGCCGTACGCCGTCCCCGACCCCGGGCGGCAGCACCCGCGCCCCTCCCCCACCCAACTGCCGGGCGAGGGCCCCACCCGGCAGCGCGGTCCAGAAGGCAGGCGAGGACAACTCGGCGACAAACGCCTCCTCGAAGTGCCGCGCGGCGGAAGCGAACAGCGCCGTAAGCGCCAGATCAGCCGTCCAGTCGATCCCCGGCTCCCCGGACGCCCGGACGGGCAAGCAGTCCCGCACCGCCGCGGCGAACTCCTGGTCCCGCGACTCCGGCGCAACGGGGGTGGCCAGGCGCCAGGCGGGGGCGGGGTCGGAGTCGGGGGTGGGGTCCGCGCTCGGGTCGGGGTCCGTCGCCGTGGTGTTCGTCAGCGCTTCGGCCAGGAGGTTCGCGGCTTCGCTTGCTTCCTCTGGGGTGTACGTCCTGCCGGAGCGGTCTGCGGATGTGGCGAGGGCGGACCAGTGTTCGGCCGTCAGGCCGGCTTCGTGGCCTACCGCCGCCGCGGCCCTTACCGGCTCCAGCATCGCTCGGCACCAGTCGTCCTCGCGGCCGCGGGCGGCGAGCAGGCTGTGGTGGAAGTACGTCAGCCGCTTTCCCGCCGCGCGCCGCGCGCCCGCGCCGGCGTCCTGGCCGCGCGGGGTGCCGAGGAAGGCGTCGACCGCGTGGACCGCCGCCCCGAAGTGCCCGTGGCAGGCGTCGGCGATCTCCTCGGCGCCCCGGGCGCGCGCGTAGGCGCGGACGTCCTCCTCGTCGGTGCCGAGCTGGAGCACCGGCAGCCGGAGGGTCTGCCACGCCTCGTCGGCGGCGGGGGCGTGGCCGGCCGCGGCGATGACGGTGGTGCGCGCGTACTCGGCCAGAGGGTCGAGGAGCTCCCTCACCACGGTCACGAGGTCGTCGCTCGCCAGATGGAGGTCGTCCACCAGAACGGTTCGGGGAGACAGGTCCTCCAGGGCGTCGCACAGGTCGTCCGGGGTCGGGGCGTTGCCCAGGTCGAGGCCGAGCGCCCGGGCGATCTGCCAGGTCAGGCCCGGCACACCGGCGTCCTCGGCGGTCACCAGCGCGTGCACCGACCCGTCCGGGAGGATCAGACCGCGCCGGGCGACGGGCGGCAGCAGCCGCCGCCACTCGGTCCTCCCGCTCACGGCCAGGTGTCCGAGGAGTGCGCTCTTGCCGACTCCGGCCGCGCCCCGGAGGATCAGCGGCCCGGCCGGTCCGCCGCCGGCGATGAACTCGCGGAGCCGCCGCTGCTCGTCGGCCCGGCCGGAGAAGTACCAGCCCGGCTGGTGCCGCCCGCTCCGGCCGCGCGCGAGGTGGGACCACTCGTCGAGCTCCCGGTCGAGCCACTCGGGGGAGGTCCGGGGCATGTACGCCGGATCCGGCAGCACTCGGCAGCCCCGGCGGTCGGTCGAGGACACCCACACTTCCTGGCTGTCCGTCGGCAGGTGCCCGTTGATCCGCTCCACGAGCACGGACGGCTCGATGAACTCCTGCACGCCGTCGCTCCCGGAGAGCGCCTTGGCGAAGGCGTGGGCGAAGGCCAGCTGCTGGGCCTGCTGCGCCCTGCGCGCCGTGGCGATCACCCAGACGTCGTACTCGGCGCGGCCGGCGGCGGACTGACGCCGACGGGTCTCCATGGCATCGCCCGCGCCGGGCTCGGAGTAGCAGGCGTCGAGGACGACGACCGCCTGCTCGAAGAGTTGCTTCTTCCTGTCCCCTTTGCCTCCGTGCAGGGTGTTGATGATGTCCGACGGCTTGAGGAGCGCCGTCGTCCACTCCGTGTGCGCCGGCATGGCCAGGCCCCACGTGTCGTCGCTCTCCCGCTCGCCGTGCCCGGTGCAGTACACGAACACCGACAGCGGCGGCTCCTGCGCACCGGTCCTCACCGACTGGAGCCAGGCGCCGAGCTCCGGGCGCACCTCGTGCAGGCCGCGCTCCCCCGTGGCCCCCGGGGGCCTGGGGATCTCCCGCATCCCCAGGCTCTGGAGGGTGCGGCGCATCTCCCTCAGTTCGTGCGGGACGTGTTCGAGTCGCGCCAGGCCGGACTCCTCGCCGTACTCGCCCTCCCCGGCCAGGAAGAACCACCGCTCACCCAAGAGCTGCCCCGACCGCGCGGGCGGTCCAGACGTTGGTGAGGTAGCGGGTGCAGTCGTGCATGTGGAGCAGGGGGTTGGTGACGACGAAGTCCTCGACCTCGTCGTCGCCGTACAGGCCCTTGAGGCGCTTGCGCAGGGCGACGACGTCCTGTTCGGCGGCCACGTTCACCCAGCGGCGCACGGACGGCGGGCGGCCCGGTTCCGCGTCGGCCGAGCGGGCCAGGCGGCGCCGGATGGACTTCAGCCCGAGCGGCGAGCCCATGGTGACGAGGGTGTCGATCCGGACGTCCTTGAGCTTCCAGAGCACCTCGTACGCGGCCACGCTGCCCAGCGAGTGGGCGAGGACCACCCGGGTGTCGTCCTGGATCGCCGTCTCCAGCTCGCCCCGGATCTCCTCCCCCAGCGCCGCGTCCTCGAAGTAGCGGTGCACCTGCTTGATCTGGCGGATGATGACCGAGGCCGTCATCCCGCCGAGGAAGGGCGTCCTCTCCAGGATGCTGAGGCACGCCTGCGCGCCGCGCACGACGGCGCCCTTGGAGGGCGGTCCTTCGCCCTCCTCGTCGAAGGCCGCCGGGTCCGCCTCCCGGGCCATCGCCTCCAGGAGCTCGTACTCGAAGCCGTCGGCCACGTCGGCGGCGGTGTAGAGCGCGTCACCGCCGGCCTTGCCCGTGCCGCCGTTGTACAGGTGCCCGTAGAAGGCCGCTTCGAACGTGACCGACGCGGGGTCGGCGTACCGGATGTTCCGCAGGCCGGTGCTCAGGGCCCCGTGCCATGTCTCGTGCATCTCCTCGCGGGACCGCCAGGACCAACCGATGCCGTGTACGCCGACGATATGGGCCACGCTCGCCTCCCCGTTGAGGGCCGGGGACCATCCCGGCCGAGCATGCCAGAAGAATAGCCCCGAACGGCGTAGCGAGGATGGGGTGACGGCCCATCTCCTTCCGTGCACCACAGGGCAGTTGGGCTGCGGGGTTGCCGGGTCCGCCGCTCCCGGGAGTCCCGGGGACGGCGGACCCGGCGCTCGCCTCGCGCGGCTCAGCGGCCGTAGCGGATCAGGGCTCGGACCATGCGGCAGGTGGTGTCGGAGGGCGGGTGGATGCCTATGCGGGCGGCGGTGGTGCGGATGGTGGTGTTGGTGGCCTTCGAGGGGATGTAGACACCGGCGTCGAGGAGGGCGATGGCGAGGCGCATGGCCTTCAGGCGGCGGTTGTGGGTGACGTACCACTCGCGCGGGCGGCCGGCCGGGAGGGGCTGCTTCAGGAGTGGCGTGAAGGGTTCGATGGACGGCCTGCGGATCACGGCTGCTGCCATGGGCTACCTCCTGGCGAACGGTGGCGGGGGCCCTCCCCGGGGCCCTTGCCTTCAGCTCCTATTTTAGTGGCTGCCACTGACAATCGGGCCTGGTCGGACGGGGTTCGGAGGTACTTTGGGGGGATGGAGATCTGGATCAATCCCGCCTGTTCCAAGTGCCGCAGCGCCCTCACCCTGCTCGACGCGGAGGGAGCCGAGTACACCGTCCGGAAGTACCTGGAGGACGTGCCCTCCACCGAGGAGATCCGGGACGTCCTGGAGCGGCTGGGCCTGGAGCCCTGGGACATCACACGAACCGGCGAGACGGTGGCCAAGGAACTCGGCCTGAAGGAGTGGGGGCGGCAGCCGGAGGACCGTGAGCGCTGGATCGAGGCCCTGTCCACCCACCCGAAGCTCATCCAGCGCCCCATCATCACCGCGGAGGACGGCTCCGCCGTCGTCGGGCGATCGGAGGAGGCGGTGCGGGACGCCCTCGGGCGGGGCTAGTCGGTCGTGCCGGGCCCGGTCGTGAGGGGCCCGGTCGTGAGGGGTCTGGTCGTGAGGGGTCTGGTCGTGAGGGGCCCGGTCGTGAGGGGTCTGGTCATGAGGTGTTCGCCGGGGCGGGTGCCGGTGCGGCGGTAGCCGAGGCGTTCGTAGAGGGCTGTGGCCGGGGTGTTGGTGGTGAGGACCGCCAGGCGGATCGCCGGGGCGCCGGTCCCCCGGGCCCACTCCTCCACGGCTGCGATCAGACGGGTCGCCAGGCCCCGGCCCCGGGCCTCCGGCGCCACCCAGAGGGAACGCAGCTCGGGGACCCCGTCGGGGGCGACGAGCCCGCCCGCCAGACCGGCCGGGCGGTCCCCGGCGAGGAGGGCCACGAGCGCGAGGGCCGTCGGGTCGTCCAGGCGGGCCTGCCACCGCTCCTCGCCGCCCGCGCGCCAGTCCGCCAAGTCCATCGTGAACGCCTCGGGCGAGACGGTCAGAGCCGCGAGGCGAGCCTCCCCCCAGAGCCGCCGATCGGCAGGGGTGAGCCTCCGCAGGACGGGGGCGGCGGGACCGGCGGCCTCAGAGGGCTTCCGCACGGGTCTCCGCCTCCGTCAGGAGTTCGGTGAGGCGGAGGGCGAAGGGGGCGTCGCAGGGGTGGGGGGTGCCGGTGCGGGCTGCTGTGAGGAGGGCGTCCACGGCGTGGGTGTACGCGTCGGCCGCGCCGCTCCACGCGGGGAGGTCGGCGCGGCCCGCCGTGCCGTGGAGGGTGATCGCCGCGCCCGCGGCCTCCGGCGGTGCGCTCAGGGTCAGCGTCGCCGTGCTGCTCGCGCCCGAGCTGTGGCGGAGGATCAGGTGGTGGGTGTCCTCCGGGCCCCGCGCCGCCGTGAGGGCCGTCACGTCGCCGAGGACCGGGAGGAGGACGGAGAGGACGTGGGGGCCGACGTCCCAGAGGCCGCCCTTCTCGCGCCGCCACGGGGAGGCCGCGTAGGGGCTGTCGGAGCCGGGGCCGTACAGCGAACCGAGCCAGCGGGCCTCGGCGACGTACCAGCCGCCCTCGGCCTGCCGTTCCTCGATCCAGCGGGCGGTCTCGGGGGCGAAGCGCAGGGTGCAGAAGACGACGGAGGCGACGCCCGCCTTCTCCGCCGCCTCGACCACCTCGCGGGCGGCCGTGACCGTCGTCGCCAGCGGCTTGTCGAGGAGCAGGTGGCAGCCGGCCCGGGCCGCGCGGACGGCGACGCCGGCCTGGACGTCCGGCGGGAGCGCCACGGCGACGGCGTCGCACTCCGCGAGGAGCAGGTCCAGGTCCTCGTACGCGCGCGTGCCGAAGGCCGCGGCCAGTTCGGCGGCCGCCTCCGGGCGCCGGCCCCACACCCCGGCGAAGTCCACCCCCTCGTGGGCGGCGAGCGCCGGCGCGTGGGTGCGGGCGGCCCAGGGGCCGGTGCCGAGGAGTCCGATGCGGGGGCGCTGCCGCGCGGGAGGGTTCGCCATGGGTGTCGCCATGGGTCCAGTCTGCCCGCCCGGGGCGGGCGGGCGGCACCCGATATCCACTGGCCCCGCTCCCCCGGGCCGGTGTTAGCGTGCTGGGGTGCCGGCCGCGGGACTTCGGCGTGACTTCCGGAACCTGCCTGGTAAAGCAACGTCTTCGCTGATCGCGCTTCCTCTCCCCGGCCGGCACACCGACACGCCAGGAGGGGGACGTCGTGTCCGAGCTCGTCGCCGCCGAGGACGTGCTGTTGTTCGTCAACGCGGCCGTGACCGCCACCGGGCAGCGGGAGTTCCGCTCCTCCGCCGCCGAGCAGCGCCTCTCGCTCGCCTTCCTCCACGAGTACGTACGGGTCAACTACCGCCCGCTGTACGCGTCCTGCCTGGCGCTTGACATCAACGACCACAACGCCGCCCTCGTCGTCGAGCAGCTGCTGCGGACGCCGGGCGAGGCGGGCGCCGGGGAGGGGCGGCTGATCGCGGCCCGGCTGGCGCGGATGGCGCCGCAGCGGGTCTACCGGCTCTTCCGGGTGCTGCGCGCCGCCGGGGTCAACAACCGGCGCACGCGCGCGATCACGCGCGAGTGGCTGGCCGCGCGGCCGGATCCGGCGCTGGACGCCGTGAAGTACCGGGCCGGGGTGAAGGCCGCGCTGCGGCACGCGCACGTACCGGCCGCCGACGCCGAGACCGGCGACTTCCTCTTCGCGCCCGGGCGCCGGGTCCGGTACGAGAACCGGACGCTGGAGGCGTACCGGCGGGCGCACTACGAGGAGGCCGCGCTCTACGCGCTGCCGTTCACGGTCGCGGAGGGGTTCGCGGCGCGGCACGGGGTGGACCGGGCGGTGTTCCTGGAGCGGATCGCGCCCCGGATGACCCGGCTGGAGCGGCTGCGGACCGAGCGGGCCGCCGGGCGCGGCGCGGGGCCGGGCTCCGGGCTCGCGGTGATGCCGCTGACGCGGCTGGCGCTGTACGTGCTGGCGCTGCCGTTCGCGGAGCGGGCGGCGCGGCGGGCGGAGCTGACCGGGGCGCTGCGGGCGGCGGCGCGGCGGGCGGCGGGGCCGTACGCGGGGAGCTGGGGGCGGGTCGCGGCCGTCCTCGACGACAGTTTCTCCTCGTCGGGTTCGGCGGTGAAGCGGCGCCGGCCGCTGGCCGTGGCGCTCGGCTGCCACTTCCTCCTGGAGGCGCTGGCGGCACCGGGGGCGTACACCGGTCTGTGGACCTCGGGCGGTACGGATCCGCTGCTGGTCAGGCCGTACGGGCCCACTCCGCTGGGGCTGCGGATCCTGGACGCGCTCGACGGCGGTCCCGAGCGGCTGGTGATCGTCTCGGACGGCTGGGACAACGCGCCGCCGGGTCTCGCGGGCGAGGTGCTGCGGGTGTGGCGGTCGCGGCTCGACCCGGAGCGGCGGACGGCGGCGGTCCATGTGAACCCCGTATACGACGCCGGGGTGTTCGACGTGCGCCGGCTGGGGCCCTCGGTGCCCGCGGTCGGCATCCGGGACGCGGAGGACCTGCCGGCGCTGGTGGAGGTCGCCGGGTTCGCGGAGGGGCGGACCGGGCTGACGGAGCTGCGCGCCTATCTGGACCGGCGGGTGGCGGACTTCCTGGCGGGGCACGGCGAGGGGGAGAAGGCGTGACGCGGATCGATCTGACCGGGCTCGACGTCCGGCCCTCGCAGGTGTGGGGCGGGGTGCGGCTGGTGCCGCTGGTGCGGTCCGCGCCGGTGGAGGGGCTGCGGCTGCACCGGGAGGTGTACGGGAGCGGGGCCCGGTACGACGAAGGGGGAAGGGACGGCGGGTACGTCTCGCACCTCGCGCTGCCCTCGTCCGTGGACGTCGGCGACGGCACCGTCTACACCTCCTACATCCCGCACGGCTTCGTCGCGGACTGGTCGGGGGCGGAGCGCGAGGAGGCGGCGTACGGGACGCGGCTCGGGGACGGGCCGCCGGCCACCGTGCCGCTGCGCGCCCCGCACCACCGGCTGGCCAAGCGGCGGCGCGGCGAGCGGCGGCTGCGGTTCCTGCCGCTCCACCTCGCCCTGGAGGGGTACCTGTCGCTGCACTTCGGCGGGCCGTCCGTGCTGTGGGAGGAGTGGTCGCGGGAGGCGCTGCGGCGCGGGCTGTCGCCGCGGGCGGAGGCGGCGTACGCGGGCGTGGACGTGCCGGGGCTCGCGGAGGCGCTGCGGATCTTCGAGGTGCACCCGGGCCAGTGCGGGGTGCTGGTGTACACGGCGGACGCGCTGGCCGCGGCCTTCGTCGTGCCGCACCCGGAGGACTACCGGGTGCTGCACCCGACGCTGGTGGAGGACCTGTTCGGCGAGCTGGTGCACCAGTACGCGTACTACGGCGGTCCTGTGCCCGAGTTCGCGGCCCGGATCCGGGACGGCGCGGGCGGGATCCGGGACCTCGCGGACCTGCGGGCGGCGGCGCGGGAGCAGGAGCGGCGGTGGGCGGTGGCGCACGACGGGCTGATGGCGCGCGACCTGCTGGAGACTCCGTACGCGTTCGAGCGGGTCCACCGGATGGGGCGGTTCGCGCTGTACCGGTTCCTGCCGCCGTTCCTGCGGGACGGGCGGGAGCAGCACATCGGCGAGCTGATCACCGACCACAAGGGGCGGACGGCCTATCTGAAGACCTTCCGGCTGTCGGACGCCCAGGTCAGGCGGGGGTATCTGCTGCGCAGGCTGGCCTCCTGCGACTGGCACCCGGGGCGGACGGCCGAGGCGCTGGGCATCGCGCGGGACGAGCTGGTGCGGCGGATCCGCGCGGCTGGGTTCGGCGCGCTGCTCGACGCGCACGGTCTCGCACAGGCCGCGCGCGATTCGAAGGAAAGCTGAGTAACACGGGGTTCACAAACGGGCAACCGAAGGGAAATCCCGTGTTGCGAAGCTGCGGTCACACGAAAGGCGCCTCAGACGGCGGGCCGGACACCGGCCGGGCGTCCGTCGCCTACACCGCAGCTTCTCGCAGCGCCGCGAGCCGCCGCGGATCCCCGCAGCAGCACGCCACGCCCTAAGGATGAACCCCGTGACCTTCAAGGCTGAGTACATCTGGATCGACGGCACCGAGCCGACCGCGAAGCTTCGCTCCAAGACGAAGATCATCGCGGGCGAGGGCCTGGCGCTGGCGGAGCTCCCGATCTGGGGCTTCGACGGATCCAGCACCAACCAGGCCGAGGGTCACGCCTCGGACCGCGTGCTCAAGCCGGTCTTCGTCTGCCCGGACCCGATCCGCGGCGGCAACGACATCCTGGTGCTGTGCGAGGTCCTCAACACGGACATGACGCCGCACGCCTCCAACACCCGCGCCGCGCTGACCGAGGTCGCCACCAAGTACGCCGCGCAGGAGTCGATCTTCGGCATCGAGCAGGAGTACACCTTCTTCGAGGGCACCCGCCCGCTCGGCTTCCCGGTCAACGGCTTCCCGGCCCCGCAGGGCGGCTACTACTGCGGCGTCGGCGTGGACGAGATCCACGGCCGTCCGATCGTCGAGGCGCACCTGGAGAACTGCCTCAAGGCGGGTCTGGGCATCTCCGGCATCAACGCCGAGGTCATGCCCGGCCAGTGGGAGTTCCAGGTCGGCCCGCTGGCGCCGCTGGAGGTCTCCGACCAGCTGTGGATCGCCCGCTGGCTGCTCTACCGCACGGCCGAGGACTTCAACGTCTCCGCGACCCTCGACCCGAAGCCGGTCAAGGGCGACTGGAACGGCGCCGGCGCGCACACCAACTTCTCCACCAAGGCGATGCGCGAGGGTTACGACGCGATCATCACCGCCTGCGAGTCGCTGGGCGAGGGCTCGAAGCCGCTCGACCACGTCAAGAACTACGGCGCCGGCATCGACGAGCGCCTGACCGGTCTGCACGAGACCGCCCCGTGGGACGAGTACTCCTACGGCGTCTCGGACCGCGGCGCCTCGGTCCGCATCCCGTGGCAGGTCGAGCAGGACCAGAAGGGCTACATCGAGGACCGCCGCCCCAACGCCAACGTGGACCCGTACGTGGTGACCCGCCTCATCGTGGACACCTGCTGCGAGGCCCTGGAGAAGGCCGGCCAGGTCTGAGCGACCCGCTGACGCACGTCCCGTGAAGGGGCGCCCACCGTTCCGTACGGTGGGCGCCCCTTCCGTCATGTGGGATGCGCGACAAGGGTTTTGGGTGTCCCGGGGCTGCCCGGAGCTCTTCCCTCCTGGTTTAATAGGGATATGGCCAGCATGGAGCGGAACGAGAGCGCGAGGGGTCGCCACGACCTTGAGCCGTTCTGGCCTTCCCGTCAGCACCACGACTACGACCGGTGCTGTCGGCGCGTGAGGAACGCGTCGGCCCTCTAAAGCCCCGACCGGGCGGATTCCCGGTCCCCGGCCTTCGGCCGACGCGCACGACGCATGACGTACGACCTCCGGTCCGTCCCGCACCTCGCGCGAGAGAGCTGAGTCCTCCCATGGCCCACACCCAGGCTGCCGCCGCCCCGCTTACCGCTCCCCGCCCCCGCCTGCGCGCCGTCGCCCCCGACGAGGCCGCCGGCCTCGCCCGGGTCGCGGACTTCCTGCCGCCGGGCGCCACGCTGCTGCCCGCCCCGCCGCACGCCCTGCCGGCGCTGCCGGGCCGGCCGCCGATGGTCGGCTACCTGGTCCTGCTGCCGGCCGAGCAGGAACCGCTCCCGCCCGCGCCGCCGGGGCAGGCGGCCGACGGGCCGGTCGGCATCGACGGCGAGCGGCGGATCGCCACCGTCGACGGGCGGGCGCTCGACCTGACCTACCTGGAGTTCGAGCTCCTCGCCCACCTCGTGGCCCACCCGCACCGGGTGCACACCCGCGACCAGCTCGTGCAGACGGTGTGGGGGTACGGGCACGTGGGCGACGGGCGGACGGTCGACGTCCATGTGGCCCGGCTGCGCCGCAAGCTGGGCGCCGAGCACCGCCACACGATCCAGACCGTGCGGCGGGTCGGCTACAAGTACCTTCCGTGACCGCCTCCTAGGAGACGGCGGTCCGCTTCGTCCTCGCCCTGGCCACCAGGGTGAGGACGGCCTCGGCCGCCAGCAGCACCAGCAGGCTGATGCCGAGCAGCGGGAGGAACCAGCCGATGAGCGCGACCGCCGCGGCGAGCGGCAGGAGCAGCGTCACCGGCACCTTGCTCCAGGCGCCCCGGCCCACCGGGCGGCGCGGGCGGCGCAGCCACCACATGCGGTAGCCCCAGAGGATCATCAGGGCGAGCGCGAGGGCGAGGGCGGCGAGGACCAGCTGGTTGAACAGGCCCAGGGAGACGCCCATGTGCGCGTCGATGCCGACCCGGGTCAGCTTGGCGAGGAGGGGGTAGTCGGCGAAGGCGAGCCGGTCGAGGACGGTGCCGTCGGCCGGGTCCAGCGCGACGGAGTCCAGCTCGACCGGGAACTGCTTGTCGGTCTCCTTCACGACGTAACCGCTGCCCTCGGAGGGCAGGGTGACGGCGAGCCAGGCGCTGTCGATACCGGCCGCACGGGCGGCCTCGACGGCCCGGTCGACGCCCATGTCGGCGCCGGCGGGGGCGGTGTCGGCCGGCTGGTGGCCGGCGCCGTGGCCCGCGTGCTCGCCGCCCGCCCCGGGCGCGGCGCCCGCCGAGAGGGTGGGGGTGGCGCCGCCGAGGCCGTCCTGGAGGGTGCCGATGTTCTCGCCCGCGTACCGCGACCAGGTCAGGCCGGTCGCGGAGAGCAGCAGCAGACCGAGGGCGGCCCAGAGGCCGACCGAGCCGTGCCAGGAGAGGGTGCGGCGGCGGGACTTCGGGCCGCCCTCGGGCAGCAGCAGCGCGCGCCGCTTGGTGCGGCGCCGGGCGAACCAGAGGACCAGACCGCCGAGGACCAGCACCCCGAGCCAGCTCGCGGCGAGCTCGCTGTAGATCCGGCCGGGTTCGCCGAGGTGCAGGTCGCGGTGGAGTCCGTCGATCCAGGTGCGCAGCGGCAGGGCGCCGCTGCTGCCGTAGCTGGGCAGCTGCCCGCGCACGTCGCCGGTGTACGGGTCGACGAAGACGGCGAGCGAGGTGCCCTCGGGGGCGTCGGGGTCGGCCATCAGGACGCGGGTGGTCGCGCCCGGTTCGGCGGCGGGCCAGACGGCGGTGACGGTGCCGTCCGGGTTCGCCTCGCGGGCGAGGGCGACCTGGCGGTCGAGCGGGAGCGTGGTTTCGCCGACCGGGACCTCCAGTTCGTGCGCGTACACGACCTTCTCCGCCTGGTACGAGAGCGCGTAGAGCAGTCCGCTGAGCGCGGCGACGAGGAGGAAGGGGGCGACGAGGAGACCGGCGGTGAAGTGGAGCCGGAGGAGGAGGGGGCGCAGCGCGCTCCAGGCGCCGGGGCGGCGGGGGGTGGTGGGGGCCTCTGTTGGTGCTTCGGGTGCTTCGGGTGCTTCGACTGTGTCGGGGCGTGCGGGATCGTCGATGGTCATGACTGTCCTCGGAGTCTCGTGAGGGGTCTGCCGTCGGGCAGGGGGAAGCGGCCCCCGGCGTCAGACGAGCGGACCGAGGACCATGGCGCGGGGGACGGACAGCCGGGGCGGCCCGCGCCGGGAGAGGACGTGCGCGAGGACGGTGACGTGCGGGCGCCGGGCGTTCCGGCGGGGCCGCCGGACCGGGCGGCGCGGGTCGTCGGGTACGGCCACGGGCCCGAGCGGTACGGCGAGGAGGTGCCGGAGCGGGGTGAGCGCGGCCTCGGCGAGCGCGAAGAACGCGGCCTCGCCGCGCGCCAGCCACAGCCCGCAGACCAGCGCGGCCAGGAGGTGCACGGCGAGCATGCCGGGACCGCCGTCGGCGAGGGGCGCGAGGAGCGCGGCGATGCCGTCGCCGGTGGGATCCGCGGGGGCCACGTGGGTCATGGGGCCTGTGTGGCCCATGTGGCCCATGTGGCCCATGTGTGCCTCGTGGCCCGTGGGGGTCTGCGGGGCGGGTGCTGCCGGGTGGTGGGCTCCGGTGAGGGAGAAGGCGGTGTGGAGGGCGGCCTGGGCGGCCACGGTGGCGGTCGCGCAGGCGGCGGGGCCGCGGCGGCGGCCGGCCGCGCACCAGGCGACACCGGCCGTGGCGGCGAAGGCGGCGAGGAGGGTGAGCGGGTCGAGCGGGTGCGCTTCCATCCCAGACATGGACGAATGCCCTACCGCTGCCAGTACGACGCATACGACCGCGAACAGGGCGGCTCTCAAGGCGCGCAGGGGCGACCGGGGATGCGTCATCGGGGGACATGGTGTCACCCGTCGGGGTGACGGGACGGACCGCCTCCCGCTTCCCGCGGTCGTCCGGAACGGACTACTTTTCGGCCACGGCGGGAGGCTCCGGCGGGGCCGGTGGTGCCGAGTCGGGGCGGGGCGATTACGGTCGGGAGGAAAGCCGCGCAACAGGAGGAGTCCGACCCCATGCCCGCGATACCCGCCACCACCGTCGCCAACCTCCGGGACCTCGGGGGGCTGCCGCTGGGCGGCGGGCGGTCCGTCCGGTCCGGGCTGGTGCTGCGGTCGGCGCAGCTCGACCGGCTGGAACCCGAGGAGGAGGCGGTGGCCGGGCTGAAGATCCGTACCGTCGTCGACCTGCGGACCGCCGCCGAGCGAGCCGAGCGGCCCGACCGGCTCCCGGACGGGGCGCGGCTGGTCGTCGCCGACGTGCTCGCCGACCACCTGGCGGCGAGCGGGCTGCCGCCGGCCGCCCGGCTCAAGACCCTCCTCACGGATCCGGCCCTGGCCGAGCGGCACCTCGGCGGCGGCCGGATCCGCGAGGCGATGCGGAACACCTACCGCGCCTTCGTCACCAGCCCCTCGGCCCGCGACTCCTACCGAACCCTCCTCACCGAACTCGGCACCCCCGGCGCCGGCCCGCTCCTCTTCCACTGCACGGCCGGCAAGGACCGCACCGGCTGGGCGGCGACGGTCGTACTCGGCCTCCTCGGAGCGGACGAGGCAGTGGTCCGAGAGGAGTACCTGGCGGTCAACCCGGCGGTCCGCCACGCCTTCGCACCGATGATCGAAGGCTTCGTCACCCAGGGCGGCGACCCCGAACTGGCCCTCGCGATGATCGGCGTCCTACCCGAGTACCTGGACGCGGGCCTGGAGGAGGTCGCGCAGCGCCACGGCTCGATGGAGGCGTACGTACGCGACGGCCTCGGCGTCCCCGACGAGATCACCGCACTCGTCCGGGAGCGGCTCACGGTGTACGCGGCCTGAGGGGGCGCGGGCGCGGCACGGGCGCCCGGCCGGTGCGGCGGGGCCAAGGGCCGGGGTGACCATCGGAAGAATCGCTCGTTCTGCTGAATGTGAGCAGCCAGGATCTCGTTCCCTCGCCCTTGGGGCCCGTCGATGTCGAGCAGGCCGAGGCCGCGCTCGTCGAGCGGTATCCGCGTCTCGTACGCATCGCCTATCTGGTTCTGCCGCCGACGATGGGGCGCAACCGGCGGGTGCTGACCGCGCATGCGCTCGTGCAGCGGGCGCTGCCGCGGCGGCGGGTGCCGGGGCCCGTCGTGCCGGAGCCCCGGCGGGCCGAGGACGCGGTGGATCCCGGGTACGCGTATGTACGGGGCGAGGTGTTGCGGCAGGCGCTGGTGGCCGGGCTGCCGTTGCGGCGGCTCGCGGTGCCGCGCCGGGCGCAGTTGCCGCCGCTGTTGCCGCAGGTGTGGGGGCTGCGGCTGTTCCCCCGGGCCGGCGGGGCGGACGAACTCGCCCTGGACCAGCTGCTCTCCCGCCTCTCCGGGCCGGCCCGCGCCGCGTACGTGCTGCGCGGTCTGGAGCGCCAGGGGGACGCGGAGGTCCTCCGGGTCCTCGCCTCGGCGGGGGCCGCGGACCCGGAGTCCGCCCTCGCCGAGCTCGCTGTGCTGGAGGACGAGCCGCCGGCCAGTCCCGTCGTCGCGCGCGGCGGTGAGCAGGCCGGGCCCGGGCGCCGTCGGAGCTCGGGTGGGACTCCTACGGACCCGGGCTCTGCCGAGCCCGCCGGGCCTCGGCTCAGCGGCGCCTCGCTGCTGGAGTCGGCGGAGTTCGATCCGTGCACCTTGCAGGCGCGGCCCGGGGACCTGCTGCGCAGACGGCAGCACGGGCGGGCCGTGCTGGTGGGGGTGGCGGCGCTGCTGGTGTGCGGGGCGCTGCTGGGGCTGCCGGGGGACGGGTGGGGCAGAAACGGTGCTGCGGCGCCCAGCTATGCCCGTAACCCCGCCGCCGAGGCCGCCCTCGACCCCGCGAAGGTGAAGCGGGTCTCCGCGGCCGTGTGGCCCGGGGCCGTACGGAGGGACTTCTCCGTGTGGCCCGCGCGCGGGGAGCTCACCGGGGACGCGCCGCTGCTGCGGCGGGCGCTCGCCGTGTGGGCGCGGCCCGGCGGGGCGGTGGAGTCGTCGGCGACGCCGGGGACGCCGGTCGGGCCGCCGATGGGGCCGCCGCAGCTGCTCTTCGCGGGGCGGGTGGACGCGGCCCGGGTGGTGCTCTTCCACGACGGGCTGCGGATCGTGCGGTACGCCGAGCCGGTGGCGGGGACGGCGGGCGCCGCGCTGGACTTCGCCCGGACCGACGGCGCCGAGGGCCCGGCCGCCGGTGCCGTCGTCGTCACGCGGGCGGCGGGCAACGTGCGCTATCTGACCGCGCCCTGGGTGACCGGTACGGCCGTACGGGATCTGCTCATGCCCGACAAGGAGCCGTGGACGCTCGGGCGGGACGCGCACGGGGTCACGGACGCCGTGCCGAGTCCCGCGCACGCGAAGGAGTGCGTGCGGTGGAACACCCTTGAGGCGAAGGACGATTCCGGCGGCCGCCTGCTCGGCGACCTGGGCGAGCTGGTGCCCGCCCGGCTGCTGTGGGGCGCGCCCGACGCGCCGGTGGACGCGACCGGGCGCGAGGCTCGGGCGGCCTGGGCGCGGACGGCGTGCCAGCTGACGACGGTGCTCGGGCACGGTGTGCGCTCGGTGCAGGCGTGGCGGTTCGCCCGGCAGACGCTGCCGGAGGGCGCGGGGCGGGCGACCTGGGTGTGCACCCGGGCCGAGACCTGGCGGGGCACCGGCGCCCGGGTCCTCGCGCAGTTCCTGCCGCCGGACCGCAAGGTGCCGGCCGCGCTGGCCGCCCGCGCACAGGACGCCCCCGCGTGCGGAGTGCGCGAGCCGAGAGTGCTGGCCGGGGCGCTGTGGCAGGCGCCGGGCGGCGGCTGGTACGTGCTGGCGGCGGGCGGTCCCGACGTGGCGGCGGTGGAGGTGAAGGGCGGGGTGACCGCCCGCGCCGACGGCCAGGTCCTCGCCGCACCGGCCCAGGCAGGCGCCCGAGCCGAACTGAGCGCCACCCTGGAAGACGGCCGCCAGATGCCCGCCCTGCGCTGAACCGGGCTGGGCCGGGGCTGAGCTGAACCGGGCCGGGCTGGGCCGGGCTGGGCCGGGCTGGGCCGGGCCGGGCCGGGCTGAGCCGGGGCCGGCCGCAGGGCGAAAAAGGCCGTGCACGGCTCTGTTGTCTGTGCTTACTCCTCAGTACATTGACGGCATGTCTAATACGCAGCCTGCACCGGTGGCGTCGGAACACGTCGAGCTCAAGGCGCGCAAGGTGGCCTTCGACTGGCGGGAGACCCCGCTCCACTGGGTTCCCGGCGACCCCTTCACCACGCACACGATCAATGTGCTGCACCTTCTGCTGCCGGCCGGCGAGCGGTGGTTCGTGCACGTCTATCAGCAGGCGCTGCCGTACATCACCGACGACCGGCTGCGCGAGGACGTCATCGGCTTCATCGGCCAGGAGGCCGTGCACTCGCAGGCGCACGACGACGTCCTGCCGCATCTGCGCGCGCAGGGGCTCGACCCGACGCCGTACACCGCGCAGGTCGACTGGTTCTTCGAGAAGCTGCTGGGCGACCGGACGCTGCCGCCGGGCCGGCCGCGCCGCTGGTGGCTGATGGAGCGGGTCGCGATGATCGCCGCGATCGAGCACTACACCGCCTTCCTCGGCGACTGGGTGCTCAACGCCGAGGAGCTGGACCGGCGCGGCGCCGACCCCATGATGATGGACCTGCTTCGCTGGCACGGCGCCGAGGAGGTCGAGCACCGGGCCGTCGCCTTCGAGCTCTTCATGCACCTCGACGGCGGCTACCGGCGCCGCGCCCGCACCTGGGCGCTCGCCTTCTCCGCGCTGGTCTTCCTCTGGCAGCGCGGGGTGCGCTTCTTCCTGGAGAACGACCCGACCCTGCTCGACCCCAAGGCGTCCTGGGCCGACTTCTACCGCAGGGGCCGCGCGGGCGTGCTGCCGTCCACCCCGGCCATGCTGCGCTCGATACCCCGCTACCTGAGCCGCGCCTACCACCCCTCCCAGGAGGGTGACACCGCGCAGGCGGTGGCGTACCTCGCCTCCTCCCCCGGCGCCAACGGAGGCCGCTGATGCCCCGGTTCACCACCGTCGCCCTCGTCGCCGGGGCCGCGCTGCTCGTCCGCCGGGCGGTCCGCTCCCGGATGGACAGCGCCCCGCTGTGGCCGCTGCCGTCCCTGGAGACGCCGGTCTCCGGGTACGGGCGCGGGGCGACCGTCCCGCGCCGGGTGCTCGTCACCGGCCGGGCCGTCCCCGCCGAGGGCGTCGTCGAACTGCGCCTGGAGGGCGAGCGGTTGCCGTCCTGGGAGCCCGGCGCGCACATCGACCTCGTGCTCCCCTCGGGCCAGGTCCGGCAGTACTCGCTCTGCGGCGACCCGGGCAGGCCGGACGTGTACCGGATCGCGACCCGGCTCATCGAGGAGGAGCAAGGCGGCCGGGGCGGCTCGCGCGAGGTCTACGAACAGCTCCACGAGGGCGCCGAGATCGAGATCCGGGGCCCCCGCAACCGCTTCCCGCTGGTCCCCTCCCCCGGCTACGTCTTCGTCGCGGGCGGCATCGGCGTCACCCCGGTCCTGCCCATGGTCCGGGCGGCCGAGGCGGCGGGCGCGGACTGGCGGCTGGTCTACTGCGGCCGGTCCCGCGCCACGATGCCGTACCTGGCGGAGCTCGTACGGCTCGGCGGCGAGCGCGTCACCGTGGTCGCCGAGGACGAGGCGGGGTACCCCGACCTGTCGTTCCTGGCGTCCGTGCCGGACGGGACGGCCGTCTACTGCTGCGGGCCCGACGGGCTGATGGACGCCGTCACCGCCGCGATGCCGGAGGGCCGGGCGCCGCGCCTGGAGCGCTTCTCGGCGCTCGCCCCGGCCGCCGGCACCCCCTTCGAGGTCGAACTCCGGCGCTCCGGGAGGACGGTGGCCGTCGCCGCCGACCAGTCCGTGCTCGCGGCCGTACGGGAGGAGGTGCCGGGCCTCATGTACTCCTGCACGCAGGGCTTCTGCGGCACCTGCCGGCAGACCGTCCTGGACGGCGAGGTCGACCACCGGGACGAGCTGCTCACCGACGCCCAGCGGGCGGACTCGATGCTGATCTGCGTCTCGCGCTGCGCCGGGAAGAAGCTCGTCCTGGACCTCTGAACCGTCAGGGCAGGATCAACCAGTCGAAGGCGAGGGCGGCCGCGAGACCGCCCACGAGGAGCCAGGTGCCGAGCCGGGTGCGGCCGTTGCGGGAGAGCTCGATGACGATTCCGCAGAGAATCATCGCGAGGCCGTAGACGCCGACGACCAGCACGGAGGTCCGGCTCGCGAGGCGGACCACCAGGACCACGCCCATCACCACCAGCAGGACCGAGGCGGCCGCCACGCGCAGCCGCCTCGCCTGCTTGGGGCTCATGCCGTCGACGGGGTGGTCCTGGTCCTCCAGGTCCTCCCGGTCCTCCTCCGCACCCTCCTCCCCCGCCGCCTCGTCGAGTTCGTCGGGCTCGTCGGTCGCGGGGCCCTCGGCGGCCGGGGTGTCCTGGTCGGAAGCGCTCATGGACGAGGAGCGTAACGGACCCCGATAGGCTGTTCGTATGACGACCGGTGTACGGCGCAGGATGGGCGTCGAGGAGCGCAAGCAGCAGCTGATCGGGGTGGCCCTCGAACTCTTCAGCAGCCGCTCGCCCGACGAGGTCTCCATCGACGAGATCGCCGCCGCCGCGGGTATCTCCCGGCCGCTGGTCTACCACTACTTCCCCGGCAAGCAGAGCCTGTACGAGGCGGCGCTGCGGCGGGCGGCCGACGAGCTCGCGGCCCGCTTCCTGGAGCCGCCGCAGGGACCGCTGGGGGCGCGGCTGCTGCGGGTGATGGGCCGGTTCTTCGACTTCGTCGACGACCACGGCCCGGGGTTCGCTGCGCTGATGCGGGGCGGCCCGGCGGTGGGTTCGTCGACGACCAACGCGATGATCGACGAGGTCCGGCAGGCGGCGTACGAGCAGATCGTCGCCCACCTCGGGGTGGCGGAGCCCTCGCCGCGGCTCGAACTGGTCGTGCGGTCCTGGGTGTCGCTCGCGGAGTCGACGGCGCTGCTGTGGCTGGACGGGCGGCGGGTGCCGCGCGCGGAGCTGGAGCAGAAGCTGGTGCACGACTTCGCGGCCCTGACGGCGGTCAGCGCCCTCTACGACGAGCAGGCGGCCGGGGTGCTGGCCGCGATCCTGGCCGAGGAGCCGGCGGACGGGCCGTTCGCGGAGCTGGTGGTGCGGCTCCTGGAGCTGGCGCCGCCCGCCGCCGTGCCGGGTCAGCGCTTGCGGTAGGAGTTCTCCAGGTCGCGCACCTCGACCGAGAGGCGGGCTCCGTCCACCGCCTTGAGGTGGCGGGGCAGCAGGTCGAGCACGCCCGCCGCGAGCCGCGCCTTGGTCGCGTCCGTACGGCCGGAGAGCAGGGCGATCTCGACGTGGACGACGAGGTCGTCGCCGGACCCGTCGCCGACGACGAGCTCCTCGACCTCGCGGAAGCGGGTCTTGCAGGCGTCGAGGGTGGTGTCGACCGTCTCGACCACCAGGGCGTGGAGGGCGAGCGCGAAACCGCGCCGGTCCAGGGGCGCGGAGTAGTCGACGGTGATCTGCGGCATGACGGTGTCTCCTGGTGGCGCGGGATGTCGGGCCACAGCTTTACGGCGCGGGCCCCGGCCGCACAAGTGGCGGCCGGGGCCCGTGTCCCCGAGGAGGATCGTCAGCCGGTCGTCTTGAAGACGGCGACCGTGCGGGCCGGGACGGTGAAGGTGCCCGAACCGGCCTCGTACGAGGCGGACCTGGTGACGGCGTCGGAGCCGTCCGCCTGGACGGGGTGGAGGCCGTAGGCCGTGCCGGCGAGGCCGGGGACGGTCTGCTTCCGCTCGCCCGGGGTCGCGTTGAAGACGACCACGAGGTCACCGAGGCGCATGGTGATCACGCCGGGGGTCTCGTCCCTGCCGGAGAGCGGGAAGGAGAGGGCGTCCTGCACCTGTCCGGCCGTGGCCAGGGAGAAGCCGGGCTCGGTGGTGCGGATCTTCTGGAGGTCCCGGTAGGCGGCGGAGGCGCCGTCGATCTCGGCGCAGCCCGGCGTCAGGTTCGGCAGGGTGAGGAGCGGCTTGCCGTAGCCCCACTTGGCCTTGTTGTCGGCGGCCGGCGGGAGGCCGATGCCGAAGCCGTTGCCGTCGCGGCAGTCCCAGTGGATCGAGTTGAACCAGTCGCCGCTGTCGTACGAGTTGCGGTCGAGGGACTTGGAGCGGAGCAGGTCCGAGCCGGCCTGGGAGAGCGCCGGACCCTGGGAGAGGGTGGCCGTGGCCATGGCGAGGACCTGCATGCGGGCCCGGTCGGCGGCGGAGGTGCCGGCGGGCAGCTTGAACGCGAGGGCGTCGTAGAGGGTCTCGTTGTCGTGGGCGTCGGCGTAGGCGAGGGCATCGCCGGGGGCGGCGGCGTAGCCGGCCGGGGAGCCGTTGTAGTCGACCTCGGAGCCCTTGACCGTGCGCCCGGAGGTGTCGGTGAAGGTGTAGGGGGCGAGGTTGCCGGTGAGGCCGACCTTGATGAGGTCCTGGTAGTGCAGGAGGCGGGCCTTCTGCTGCTCCGGGGTGCCGTTGGCGGTGGAGGAGTTGGGGTCGGTGTAGAGGCCGGAGGCGAAGCCCTGGACGCCGGGGTCCTCGTCGAAGGGGCCGCCGCCGCGGACGGCGTCGCGGGCCCGGTCGGAGAAGGTGGCGATGCCGGTGCCGGCCATGTTCTTCTGGGTGGCCTGGACGAAGCGGGCGTCGTCGGCGATCTCGCCGAAGTTCCAGCCCTCGCCGTAGAGGACGATCGCCTTGCCGTCGACGCCGTCCTTCTCGACGGTGAGCGCGTCCAGGGCGGCCCGGACGGCGAGGATGTTCTCCTTCGGGTGGTGGCCCATGAGGTCGAAGCGGAAGCCGTCGACCTTGTACTGCTTCGCCCAGGTGACGACCGAGTCCACGACGAGCTTGCCCATCATGGCGTTCTCGGGCGCGGTGTTGGCGCAGCAGGTGGAGGTGGCGACGGAGCCGTCGGCCTGGAGCCGCTGGTAGTAGCCGGGGACGATCCGGTCGAGGACGGACTTGTCGGACTGTCCGGCGGCGACGGTGTGGTTGTAGACGACGTCCATGACGGTGCGCAGGCCCTGCCCGTTGAGGGCCTGGACCATCTGCCGGAACTCGACCGTGCGGCGGGTGCCGTTCGGGTCGGTGGAGTAGGAGCCCTCGGGGACGGTGTAGTGCAGCGGGTCGTAGCCCCAGTTGTACGCGTCCTTCGCCGCGGCGGCGGCGACGCACGCCTGCTGCTCCTCGGAGTCGGGGGCGTAGACCTTGAGGTCGCAGGCGGGTTCGGCCTGGTCGGACTTCTTCTCGGGGACGGTGCCGATGTCGAAGGCCGGGAGGAGGTGGACGTAGTTGGTGCCGGAGTCGGCGAGGGCCTTGAGGTGCTTCGAGCCCTTGCTGTCCTTGTCGGTGAAGGCGAGGAAGGTGCCCTTGTGGGCGGCCTTCGCGGTGGGGTCGGCGATCGAGAAGTCGCGGACGTGGAGTTCCTGGATCTGGGCGTCGCGCAGCGGCACGGCGGCCGGCTTCCTGAGGTTCTTCCAGCCGGAGGGGGCGAGCTTCGGGTCGGTGAGGTCGACGACGAGGCTGCGGGCGGAGTCGGCGGTGAGGGCGGTCGCGTAGGGGTCCGTGACGCGGTTCTCGACGAGCTTCTGGACGGTGGGCGCCCAGACCTTCACGACGTACCGGTACGGCTTGCCGTTCCAGGACTTCGGGCCGGTGGCCTTCCAGACGCCGGAGGCGTCGTCGCGGCGCATGGGCACGGTGCGGCCGTCGATCTCCAGGGCGACGGACGCGGCGGTGGGCGCCCACAGGGAGAGGGTGGGGCGGCCCTTCCGGTCGAAGACCGGCCCGAGGTCGGCCTTCACGGCCTTCGCGGCGTACAGGTCGTCGAGGACGCCGGCGGTCTGGACGCCGGTGGCGGCGAGCAGGGCGCCGTTGGCGGCGCGCTGGGTGGCGAGGAGCTGGCCGCGCAGGGAGGTGCGGATCCGGTCGGCGTCGCGCGGGTCGACGGTGAAGGCGGGGTAGTCCTTGAGGTGCGGGAACTCGGCCTTCTGGGCGTCGGTGAGGGTGCCGGCGTTCAGCCGGAGCCACTGGCCCTCGGCGCTGAGGGACCCGTCGGTGACGGTGATGCCGCCCTCGGGGGCGTACACGAGCTGCTGGCTGGTGGAGTCGTTCGCCTTCACCTTCCAGACGACGGTGTTCCGGTCGATCCACTGCGCCTCGGCCTTGCCGAGGTCGAGGGCGGGGGCGCCGCCGGAGGTCGGCAGGAGGTGCTTCGGCTGCCCGGCGAGGAGCCAGACCTCGTGGCCGGTGGCGGCCAGGTCGAGGGACTGGTCGGTGGGGAGGTCCTTCTCGTCGCCGTTGTGGAGGATGTACGAGAGCGAGGTGGCGCCCTCGGCGAGCGGGACCTCGTAGACGGCGCCGTAGGCGTCGACGCGGGTGGGCGGGAGGGGCTTGGACCAGTCGGTGGGCTGGGCGGCGCCGGTCCACAGGTGGAGGCCCCAGCCGTCGTAGTTCCCGTCGGCGCGCTGGTAGTGGATGACGGCCTTGGTCTTGTCCTGCGGGACCGGGGCGGGGGCGGTGTCGGACTGGCCGTCCTGGCCCTGGGTGATCCAGACCTCGCCGGTGCGGCCGAGGCTGATGGTGCGCTGCGGGCCGTCGGCGGTGCCGGCCTTCTCGACGGTGTACGGGACGGTGGAGGCGCCCTCGGGGAGCTTGACCCAGGCGAAGGCGCCGTGGGCGTCGCGGCCGGTGAAGGCGGCTTCCTGGCCCGCGGCCTTGAGGGTCCAGCCGTCGTAGTCGCCGTCCTCGCGCCGGTAGTGGACGATCGCGTAGGGGCGCTCGACGGCGACCGGCTTCTCGGGCGCCGGGGGCGCGCCGGCGGTGGTGGCGGCGGTGGCGCTCGCGGTGCGTCCGGCGGCGTCGACGACGACGGCCTTGTAGCGCAGCGGGGTGCCGGCGGGGGCGGTGACGTGCTGGGTGACCTTGTAGGGGGCGTGGTCGGCGGTGCCGAGGGTCTGCCAGCGTCCGTTGCCGACCTGGGCGGCGAAGACGACCCGGTTCAGGCCGTCGCCGTCGACGTCGGCGCTGATCTCGACGGTGCCGGTGGAGCCCGCGGCCGGGGCGTCGAGGGTGACGGCCGGCTTGCCGGTGACGGGCGGGAGGGGCCTGTCGGCCTTGAGGACGAGGGTGGAGAGGGCCGGGATCGTGACGGTGACCTCGCCGTCCTTCGCCGTGACGGCGCCCTGACCCCCGTACAGGGCGCGGAAGGCGGTGGAGTCGACCGGAACGGTGACGGTCTTCGGCTGGGTGGCGCTGTTGGCGGCGACGAGGTACTCGACGCGCTGGCGGGCGTCGGTGCGGGAGGTGGCGTAGACGGAGCCCTCGGCGTAGCGCTCCCGCTGGACGCCGTCGCGCAGGGCGGGGTGGTCCTTCGTCAGGCGGGACAGCCGGGCGATCGACGTGTAGACCGGGTGGCCGGTGTCGTAGGCGTCGGTGGCGTGGGTGCGGTCGGTGCCGAGCTGGTCGTCGTCGAGGTAGTCGGCGACCTGGGAGCCGAAGAGGGTCTGGCGGGCGTCCTTGTCGCCGCCGGCGCCGGTGAAGCCCTGCTCGTCGCCGGAGTAGATCACCGGGTTGCCGCGGGAGAGGAACATCAGCTCGTTGGCGAGGGTGGCGCGGCGGAGGAGTTCGGCGTCGGAGGCGTTCGGGTTGTCCTGCTTGAGGAAGGTCCCGAAGCGGCCCATGTCGTGGTTGCCGAGGAAGGTGACCTGCTCGTAGGCGTTGGCCTTGTCGGTGGTGTAGCGGTAGTCCTCGGCGAAGACCTTGGCGAGCCGGTCGGCGCCGGCGCCCTGGGAGGCGAAGGCGCGGGCGGCGTCCTGGAAGGGGAAGTCGAGGGTGGCGTCGAGCCGGCCGCGGGTGACGTAGGGGGCGGTGACGGTGGTGTCGGCGGAGTAGACCTCGCCGAACATGAAGAAGTCCTCGCGCCCCCGCTTCTTGGCGTAGGCGTCGAGCGCGGTGGCCCACTGGGTCCAGAAGTCGAGGTCGACGTGCTTGACGGTGTCGATGCGGAAGCCGTCGATGTCGAAGTCGCGGACCCACTTCTCGTAGATCCTCTTCATGCCCTCGACGACCTCGGGGCGCTCGGTCCACAGGTCGTCGAGCCCGACGAAGTCGCCGTACTCGGCGGACTCGCCCTGCCAGGTGGAGTCGCCGCGGTTGTGGTACATCTCCGGGTCGTTGAGCCAGGCCGGGACCTTGGTGCCGGCCTTCTCGACGGGGGTGTACGGGAACGAGTCCGCGTCCACCTTCCCGATCGCCGTGCGGTCGTCGAAGGGGCGCCCGTCCTTGTCGAGGTACGGGTAGGCGCCCTTGGGGCGGTAGCCGTACTTCTTCTCGGCGTAGTCGACGGTGTCGGCGGTGTGGTTGGTGATGACGTCGAAGAAGACCTTCATGCCCTTGGCGTGGGCGGCCTTGATGAGCTTCTTGAGGTCGTCGTTGGTGCCGAAGTGCGGGTCGACCTGGGTGAAGTCGGTGATCCAGTAGCCGTGGTAGCCGGCGCTCGCGTCCTTGCCCTCGCCCTGCACGGGGCGGTTCTTGAAGATCGGCGCCATCCAGATCGCGGTGGTGCCGAGGCCCTTGATGTAGTCGAGGCGCTGGGTGAGGCCCTTGAGGTCGCCGCCCTGGTAGAAGCCCTTGTCGGTGGGGTCGAAGCCGGTGGCGGTACGGCTGCCGGTGAGACCGCCCCGGTCGTTGGAGGTGTCGCCGTTGGCGAAGCGGTCGGGCAGCACGAAGTAGAACTGCTCGCGGGTGAGGTCCTGGCGGGCCGGCTCGGCGGCCATCGCCCGGTCCGACGGCGGGGCCGGCGGGCGGGGGGCGGCGGTCGCGGGAAGGGCCGGGGCGAGGGCGGCGACCAGGGCGGCGGCGAGTGCGACCGCCGTTCTCTTGCGGATCACAGGGGCTCCCTGAAGGTACGGGGAAGGGAGGGCCGCCCCGGCGGGGGCGGCCCTTGAGGAGGGGGAGGGGCTCAGCTGCGGAAGGTGTCGTTCAGGACGGCCTGGCCGGAGGCGGGGACGGTCGCGGTGCGGTTGGCACCGGACTCCCAGGTCACGTTCCCTGCCGCGTCCTTGCGGAGGTACTTGTACTCGAAGGCCGTTCCGGCGGGGAGGTTCACGGCCAGCTTCCACACGGGGTAGGTGGCGGGGTCGAGCTTGAGGGCGGCGGCCGGGGACCAGTTGCCCAGCTCGGCGCGGTTGCCGGTGACGTAGATGTTCTGGCCGATCACCGTGGTGGCGGTGACGTGGAAGGAGGCGCCCGCGGTGGCGGGGGGCGTGGTCGGCGGGGTGGTCGGCGGGGTGGTGCCGGAGCCGCAGTTCATGGCGCCCGTGTGCAGGGCGAGGGCGGTGTTGGCGCCCAGGGTGGCGGTGAACTGGCCGGAGGCGTTGACGGTGACGGCGGTGTTCGACTGCACGTCGCAGTAGGAGCCGGCCGGGAGGGAGGTCTGGAAGGTGCGGGAGAGGGCGGAGGACTCGTGGTTGATCGCCACGTACGCCTTGCTGCCCCGGCCGAACGCGATCGCGTTGTTGCCGTTGTCCCACCACTGGGTGACGGCCTCGCCGCGGGCGGTGTTGCGGAAGGCGACCATGGAGGAGATCTCGCGCCAGGCGTGCTGGCACTTCCAGCCGTCGCTGTAACAGGCGTTCACCTGGCCGCCGTTGGGCGGTCCGGCGTCCTTGTCGGTCCACTCGTAGCCGGAGTGGACGTCCGGGGAGCCGTAGGGCCAGGCGAGCATGAAGACGGAGGCGAGGGTGTAGTTCGCGCCGTCCTTGTAGGAGAGGGTGTCGCCGCCGCGCTCGGTGTCGTGGTTGTCGACGAAGACGCCGGACTGGCCGGAGGGCATGTAGCCCCAGGACTCGCCGAAGTTCTTCAGGTAGGCGAGCTTCTCGTTCTGGAGGATCCGCTTGAGGTCGCGGGCGTAGCGGAACTCCTGGACGTCTCCGCTGCCGAGGTACTCGCTCGGGGAGACGGCCTCGCCGGCGCCGTGGATGGCCTCGTGCTTCCAGTACACGTTCGGGTTGGTCAGCCGGGTCTTGATGTTCGCCAGGTCGGCGGCCGGCATGTGCTTGGCGGCGTCGATGCGGAACCCGTCGACGCCCAGCGAGAGGAGGTCGTTGAGGTAGCCCGCTATCTTCCCGCGGACGTGGTCCTCGCCGGTGTCGAGGTCGGGGAGGCCCACCAGTTCGCAGTTCTGGACGTTCCCGCGGTCCTGGTAGGTGGAGATGGTGGCCCGGCAGTCGTCCATGTCGGCGCCGGAGTAGAGGCCCGGATAGTCGTACTTGGAGAACGGGGTCCCGCCCGTTCCCGTGCCGGAGCCGTTGGCCATGTGGTTGACGACCGAGTCGGCGATCACCTTCACGCCGGCGGCGTGGCAGGAGTCGACCATGTTCTTGAAGGCGGTGCGGTCCCCGAGCCGGCCGGCGATCTTGTAGCTGACGGGCTGGTACGAGGTCCACCACTGGCCGCCCTGGAGGTGCTCCTGCGGCGGGGAGACCTGGACGTAGCCGTAGCCGGCGGGGCCCAGGCGGTCGGTGCACTCACGGGCCACCGAGGCGAACTTCCACTCGAACATCACCGCGGTGACGTCCTTGGTCCCCGGCGGGGTGGCCTGGGCCGGGGCGTTCGCCGTGACGGCCGCCGCGGCTCCCGCCACGAGGGCGAGTGCAGCGGCCACGGTCTTTCTTGCCATGCTTCCTCCTGTACGACGTCCCTGTCGCGTGCGAGAGCTGTTCGCAAGAAGTTGCCGAAACTCTCAGCAACTGTTTTCAGCCGCGACCGTAGGGGCGTACAGGCGTGCGGTCAATACCTCCGGCACGCCCCTCCTTGGGGATTACGCGGGGAGTTGCGGCGGCTGCGCGGTGGAACCGCGCACGACCAGCTCCGGCTGGAAGACGAACTCGGTGCGCTGCACCGGGTTTCCCTCGATCTCCTCCAGGAGCGCGCCGACGGCCGCCGTCGCCATGGCCTGCACGGGCTGGCGCACGGTGGTCAGCGGCGGGTCGGTGAAGGCGATCAGCGGGGAGTCGTCGAAGCCGACGACGGAGACGTCCCGGGGCACGTCGAGGCCCCGGGCGCGGGCGGCCCGGACGACGCCGAGCGCCATCAGGTCGGAGCCGCAGACGATGCCCGTACAGCCCTCGTCGAGCAGGATCTCGGCGGCGGCGTGCCCGCCCTCGACGCCGAACAGGGTGGGCCGCACGAAGCGTTCGGCCTCCGCCCGCTCCACGCCGAGCATCTCGTACAGCTCGGCGGCGAAGCCCTCCGCCTTGCGGCGCGAGGGCACGTAACGGGTCGGGCCGATGGCGAGGCCGATCCGCTCGTGCCCGAGCTCGGCGAGGTGCCGCACGGCCATCCGGGCGGCGGCCCGGTCGTCCGGGGAGACGAAGGTGGCGTCGATCCGTTCGTGGTAGCCGTTGATGAGGACGTACGGCACGCCCCGCTCGGTCAGCCGGGCGTACCGCCCCGGGTCGGCGGTGGCGTCCGCGTGCAGCCCGGAGAGGAAGACGATGCCGGCCACCCCGCGCTCCACCAGCTGGTCGACCAGCTCGTCCTCGGTCGCGCCGCCGGGCATCTGGGTGCAGAGCACCGGCGTGTAGCCGTGCCCGGCCAGGACCTGTTCGACGACCTGCGCGAAGGCCGGGAAGATCGGGTTGGTCAGCTCGGGCACCACGAGCCCGACGAGGCCCGCGCTGCGGCGTTTGAGGCGTACGGGACGCTCGTAGCCGAGCACGTCGAGCGCGGCCAGCACCTTGTGCCGGGTCGCGCCGGCCACCCCCGCCTTGCCGTTGAGGACGCGGCTGACGGTGGCCTCGCTGACCCCGGACTGGGCCGCGATGTCCGCGAGCCGCGGGGCGCCGTTGCCGGTGCCCCGCGGCGGGGGGATCGTCACACCGCCCACCAGACGGTGGTGTCGGCGGGGATCTCCACGGTGTCCTCGTCGTCGACGGCGACGATGCGGACCTCCCCGCTGGAGAGGAGATACCGGCCGGGCAGCGGGACGGAGAGGGCCCGGCCGGTGGTGTTGGCGGTGCAGACGAAGCCGTCGCGGCGGAAGGAGAGCACACCCTCGGGTGCCTCCAGCCACTCCACGGTCTCGCCCGCACCGAGTTCGGGGCGCTCGCGGCGCACGGCGAGCGCGCTGCGGTACAGCTCCAGGGTGGAGCCGGGGTCGCCGGTCTGCGCCTCGACGCTCAGCCCGCCCCAGGAGGCGGGCTGCGGCAGCCAGGAGCCGCCCTCGCCGAAGCCGTACGAGGAACCCTCGGCGGTCCACGGGATCGGAACCCGGCAGCCGTCGCGGAAGCCGTCCTGCCCGCTGGCCCGCCAGAAGGACGGGTCCTGGCGCACCTCGTCGGGCAGGTCGGTGACGTCCGGCAGACCCAGCTCCTCGCCCTGGTACACGTACGCGGAGCCGGGCAGCGCCAGCATCAGCAGCGTCGCGGCGCGGGCCCGGCGCAGCCCGAGCGCGCGGTCGCCGGCGGTGCGCAGCTGGGTGCCGAGGCCCGCCGGGTTGGCGAAGCGGGTGGCGTGCCGGGTGACGTCGTGGTTGGAGAGCACCCAGGTGGTGGGGGCGCCGACCGGGCGCATCGCTTCGAGCGAGGCGTCGATGACGGTACGCAGCTCGGCGGCGTCCCAGTGGGTGCCCAGGTACTGGAAGTTGAACGCCTGGTGCATCTCGTCGGGGCGCACGTAGTTCGCGGTGCGCTCGACGGTGGGGGTCCACGCCTCGGCGACGAGGACGCGCTGGCCGTCATACTCGGCGAGGATCCGGCGCCAGGAGCGGTAGATCTCGTGGACGCCGTCCTGGTCGAAGAAGGGCATGACGTCGTTGCCGAGCAGCTTCAGCTGGTCGTGGGCGCCGATGTCGGGGAGCCCGGGGGCCTTGACGAGGCCGTGGGCGACGTCGACGCGGAAGCCGTCGACGCCCATGTCGAGCCAGAAGCGCAGGATCGAGCGGAACTCGTCGCGGACGGCCGGGTGGTCCCAGTCGAAGTCGGGCTGCTCCGGGGCGAAGAGGTGGAGGTACCACTCGCCGGGGGTGCCGTCCGGGTTCTCGGTCCGGGTCCAGGCGGGGCCGCCGAAGATGGACTCCCAGTCGTTGGGCGGGAGTTCCCCGGTCTCGCCCTTGCCGGGGCGGAAGTGGTAGCGCTCGCGCAGCGGGGAGCCGGGGCCCTCGCGCAGTGCCCGCTGGAACCACTCGTGCTGGTCGGAGGAGTGGTTGGGGACCAGGTCCACGATGATGCGCAGGCCCAGGGCGTGGGCCTCGCGGATCAGGGCGTCGGCGTCGAGCAGCGAGCCGAACATGGGGTCGATGGCCCGGTAGTCGGCGACGTCGTAGCCGGCGTCGGCCTGCGGGGAGGCGTAGAAGGGGGAGAGCCACACGGCGTCGACGCCGAGCTCCTTGAGGTACGGCAGCCGGCTGCGGATGCCCACCAGGTCGCCCATGCCGTCGCCGTTGCCGTCGGCGAAGCTGCGCGGGTAGACCTGGTAGATCACCGCGTCTCTCCACCAGCCCGTGTCGGTGCCGGTGGTGGGGGCGTCGGCGGCGGTGGCGAGGTGCTGGGTCATGTCTTCCCTGGGAGGT
The DNA here is from genome assembly GCF_042754585.1 of Streptomyces sp. NPDC059201. Taxonomy (NCBI): domain Bacteria; kingdom Bacillati; phylum Actinomycetota; class Actinomycetes; order Kitasatosporales; family Streptomycetaceae; genus Streptomyces; species Streptomyces sp. NPDC059201. The sequence goes on along the minus strand of NZ_JBHZBB010000002.1, from coordinate 587,693 downwards.
AAGGAGGGGCGTACGGGTTCGGCGCTCAGGGCCGTCAGCCCTTGACGGCACCGGCGGACATGCCGGTGACGAGGTGGCGCTGGGCGAAGAGGAACACCAGGGCCGCGGGGATGGCGATGAGGACGGAGGCCGCCGTCATGGGGCCCCACTGGGCGCCGTACTGGTTGACGAACTTCTGGAGTCCGCCGGCGAGCGTCAGGTTCTCGTCACCGACCATGAAGGCGGAGGCGTAGGCGACCTCGCCCCAGGCGGTGATGAAGGAGTAGAAGGCGGTCACCGCGATGCCCGGCTTGGCGAGCGGCAGGATGAGCCGCCAGAAGGTGCCGAAGGGGGTGAGCCCGTCGACGTACCCCGACTCGTCGATCTCGCGCGGGATGCCGTCGAAGAAGCCCTTCATCATCCAGGCGCAGAAGGGGACGGCGATGGTCAGGTAGGTGATGACCAGGCCGGCCGACTGGTTGAGCAGTCCCAGCGACGCCATGATGTTGTAGATCGGCACGATGAGGACGGCGACCGGGAACATCTGCGTGATGAGCAGGGTCCACATCAGTCCGCGCTTGCCGGGGAAGCGGAAGCGGCTGACGGCGTAGCCGGTGGTGGCGGAGATGAACACGCCGACGACGGTGGTGAGTCCGGCGACGAGGAGCGAGTTCCCGAACCAGGTGAGGAACGGGGTGTCCCTCAGCAGGTTCGTGTAGTTCTCGAACGTCGTCTCCTTGAAGAAGTCCGTGGTGGTCGCGTACTTCGCCGGCTTGAGCGAGGTCAGCAGGACCCACAGCACCGGGAAGACGGCGACGACGGAGGCGACGATCAGGGTGAGGTGCAGCGCCACGGAGGCGAGCGGCGAGCGGCGGCCCCGGATCGGGGCGTTCATCGCCTGGGGGGCGGGGTTCGTGGTGGTCACCAGACTTCTCCCTGCTTGCGGAGGACGCGCTGGTAGATCGCGGCGAAGATCATCAGGAGCACCAGGATGAGGACGCCCCACGTGGACGACTGGGCGAAGTCGCGCGGGCTGATCTCGAAGGAGAACTTGTACGCCTGGGTGACGAGGATCTGGGTCGCCTCGCCCGGTCCGCCCCGGGTGAGCAGGAAGATCACCGGGAACATGTTGAAGGTCCAGATGGTGGAGAGGAGGATCACCGTGGTGGAGACGGACCGCAGTCCCGGCATGGTGATGTTCCTGAAGCGCTGCCAGGCGTTGGCGCCGTCCATCTCGGCGGCTTCGTAGAGCTCGCCGGGGATGGACTGGAGGCCGCCGAGGAGGGCCACCATCATGAAGGGGATGCCGAGCCAGACGTTGACGGTGATGACCGCGAACTTGGCCCAGGTGGGGTCGTTCAGCCAGGGGACTCCGTCGATGCCGACGCCGCCCAGGACCTTGTTGATGAGGCCGTTGTCGCCGTTGTAGAGGAAGCGCCAGGCGAAGACCGAGACGAAGCCGGGGACCGCCCAGGGCAGGACGAGCAGCATCCGGTAGGCGGAGCGGCCGGCGATCTTCCGGTTGAGGATGTTGGCGAGGGCCAGGCCGAGGGCGAAGGTGATCGCCACGCAGGAGACGGTCCAGACGACCGTCCAGCCCAGGGTGGCGAGGAACTGGCTGCCGGTGAGGGCGTCCTTGTAGTTGTCCAGGCCGACGAACTCGTAGGTGGCCGGGATCTCGTTGACGCCGATGCTGCGCGCGACGTTGCGCTCGGTGGCGTCGGTCAGCGACAGGTAGATGCCGCGGACCAGCGGGTAGCCGATGATCACGGCGATCACGATCACCACGGGGGTGACCATCGCCCAGGCGTACCAGTGGGTGGCGAGGGAGCGCTTCGGCGCCCGTCGCTTCGGACCAGTCCCGCGGCTCCGGCCGCGGGCGACGTCGTCGCCCGCGGCCTTCGCCACCGACTGGCTGGGGGTGTCCACAGCCATCAGCCGGCCAGCCTTCCTCTTACTTCCAGTCCTTCAGGAGCTTGCGGTAGGCGTCGCCGATCGCCTTGGCCCCGGCCTCGGGGGTGGCCTGGCCGGTGAGGACCTTGACGTACTCGGTCTTGATGGGCTCGAAGAGGCTGCCGCCCTCGGGGATCCAGGGGCGCTGGACGGCCTTCTCGACGACCGGCTTGAAGAACCCGATCATCTCGTTCCCGGCGACCTCCTTCTGGAGGTAGGCGGACTGGCGGGTCGGGAGGAGGCTGAGCTCCTTGGTGACCTGGGTCTGGCTCTCCACCGACGTCATGTACTCCACGAAGGCGTAGGAGGCGTCGAGGTTCTTGGAGCCCGCGTACACGGCGAGGTTGTGGCCGCCCTGCGGGGCGCCCTGACCGGCGGAGCCGGCCGGGACCGGGGCGATGCCGAGGTTCGCCTTGTCCGCGAACTCCTTGCCGGCGTAGGTGTCGGCGACGGCCCACGGGCCGTTGATCATCATGGCGACCTTGCCTTCCTTGAAGGCGGTCTGCATGTTGTTCCAGCCGTCCGTGGCGTCGGTCTTGGCGGCGCCGGAGTCGACCAGGTCCTTGACCGTCTTGAGGGCCTTGACGCCGGCCTCGTTGTCGATCGTGACCGTCTTCTGCTCGGCGTCGACCATGTCGCCGCCCTCGCCGTAGAGAAAGGAGAGGAACCAGTACGGGTCGTCGCCGCGGAGGTACAGGCCGGTCTTGCCGGTCTTCTCCTTGATCTTGGCGGAGACGGTCTTCAGCTCGGCGATGCTCTTCGGGACCTCGACACCGGCCTCCTTGAAGATCTTCTTGTTGTAGAAGATGCCCATGGAGTCGATGACCTGCGGCACGGCGTAGGTCTTGCCGTTGTACTTGGTGGAGGCGGCGGCCTGCTCCAGGAAGTCGTCCGCGTTCTTCAGCGCCGGGGTGCCGTCCAGCGGGGCCAGGTAGCTGAGGTCGGCGAACTCGGGGGTCCAGGCGACCTCGGAGCGGATCACGTCGGGGGCGCCGCCGCCGGACTGGGCGGCGTTCTTGAACTTGTTCTGCGCCTCGCCGAAGGGCACGTTCACGTACTTGACCGTGACCTTCGGGTGCTTCTTGGTGAAGTCCTCGGCGAGCTTCTTGAAGACCTTGTCCTCGGAGCCGACCGTGGAGGTGTCCCACCAGGTCACGGTTCCGGAGAGCTCGCCCGAGCCCTTCGCGCCGTTGGAACCGCTGTCGCTTCCGCCGCACGCCGCCAGGGTGACGCCCAGGGCCGCGACCAGCGCGGTGGCCGCTATGCCACGCCGCATGTGAACTCCTTCAACATGATCCCGGGGTGACGAGGGGCTGGAACCTGCCTCATTGCGACCGCTCCCTCGCGGCGCTCCGGGTTGCCAGGAACGTAACAGGGATGAAAACGAGCCGAAAGACCTTGCGTGAAATTTCTGCAAGGACCGGGGATCGTTACATCCGCGTGTCCCGAAGGTTGCCGTCGGGCCGCTTGACAGCGGCACGGAGGCCCGCCTTCCGCCTCTTCGTCCGTAATCTCCGACCGGAAACCGCCATCCGGCCCGCACGGAACCGGCCCTTCCGCAACAACGGCCTCATGCATTCCCCTGCAAGACCTGCAAGACCTTGCGGTTCGGCACCCGCAACCACCCGCACTCCCCCGCGGCGAGACGGCCCCACCCCACTGGTGGGCAATACGCGCTGTGACCGGTACAGTCCACTCTCATGACCGCGCGGCTTGCCGACATCGCAGCCCAGGCGGGGGTCAGTGAAGCCACAGTCAGCCGCGTGCTCAACGGCAAGCCCGGCGTGGCCACGGCCACCCGTGAATCCGTCCTTGCCGCGCTCGACGTGCTCGGTTACGAGCGTCCGGTACGGCTGCGCCAGCGCAGCGCGGGCCTGGTCGGGCTGATCACCCCCGAACTGGACAACCCCATCTTCCCCGCCCTCGCGCAGGTCATCGGGCAGGCCCTGACCCGCCAGGGCTACACGCCGGTGCTCGCCACCCAGACCCCCGGCGGGTCCACCGAGGACGAGCTCACCGACATGCTGGTGGAGCGCGGGGTGGCCGGCATCATCTTCGTCTCCGGCCTGCACGCGGACACCACCGCGGACACCTCCCGCTACGACCAGCTGCGCGGCAAGGGCGTCCCGTACGTCCTCATCAACGGCTTCTCCCCCAAGGTGCAGGCGCCCTTCGTCTCCCCCGACGACCGGGCCGCGATGCAGCTGGCGGTCACGCACCTCGCCGCCCTCGGCCACACCCGGATCGGTCGCGCCGTCGGGCCGAAGCGCTTCGTGCCGGTGCTCCGCAAGATAGAGGGCTTCCAGAAGGGGATGCGGGACCGTCTCGGCCTCACCCCGGAGCAGTCCGAGGAACTGATCCAGCACTCTCTTTACACCCTGGAGGGCGGCCAGGCGGCCACCGCCGCCCTGATCGCCAAGGGCTGCACGGCGATCGTGTGCGCCTCCGACATGATGGCGCTCGGCGCGATCCGCGCGGCACGCCAGCAGGGGCTCAACGTGCCCAAGGACGTCTCCGTCGTCGGCTTCGACGACTCCCCGCTCATAGCCTTCACCGATCCGCCGCTCACCACCATCCGGCAGCCGGTGCAGGCGATGGGACAGGCGGCGGTGCGCGCGCTCCTGGAGGAGGTCGGGGGCACCCCGGCCCCGCACTCGGAGTTCGTCTTCATGCCGGAGCTGGTCGTGCGCGGTTCCACGGCCTCCGCCCCGGGGCCTCGTCCCTGAGACGGAGCGGGTGCGCCCTTAACCCACCCGAGGGATGATCGGTCGGGGGGCGGGGATCTGGCAAACTCTCTGCCTATGGGTGAAACGACCGTGAAGAGTTTGGACGACCGGACGACCCCGTCGTCACCCATCGTGGCCGACGGGCGGTGGGCATGGCTGCGCGCGCGCACGCCCCGGCGTCCCCGCATCTGGTTCGAACTGCTGCTGATCGGCATCAGTTACTGGGTGTACTCGCTGATCCGCAACGCGGTGCCGGAGCAGAAGGCGGCGGCGCTCAAGAACGCCGACTGGATCTGGCGGACCGAGGAGTCCCTCGGCCTCGCCTTCGAGCACGCGGTCAACCACGCCGTGAACTCGGTGACCTGGCTCATCGTGGCGATGAACTACTACTACGCCACACTGCACTTCATCGTCACCATCGGTGTGCTCGTGTGGCTGTACCGATGGCAGCCGGGCCGTTACGCCGCGTTCCGTACCGTCCTCTTCGCGACCACCGCCGTGGCCCTGGTCGGCTACTACCTGTATCCGCTCGCGCCGCCGCGGCTGATGGAGAGCAAGGACTTCATCGACACGGTGCTGGTGCACCACACCTGGGGCTCGATGGCCTCGGGCGACCTCAAGCACATGTCGAACCAGTACGCGGCGATGCCGTCGATGCACATCGGCTGGTCGACGTGGTGCGGCCTGACGATCTTCTTCCTGGCGAAGGCGCCCTGGGCCCGCATCCTGGGCCTGCTCTACCCGGCGGTGACCCTGGTCGTGATCGTCGCGACCGCCAACCACTTCTGGCTGGACGCGGTCGGCGGCTGGATCTGCCTCGGCTTCGGCTTCCTCGTCGCCTACTTCTGGTACGGCACCTGGCCGCACCGCCTGTCGAAGCGGGTGGAGCCGATGACCGCCGTCGCGCCGGCGGCGTCCGCCCCCGCACGGGGGACGGACGCGCCCGAGGCCGCGGAGCACGAGGAGCCGGTCAGCTCCGGAAGGTGATCCGACCGCCGCTGAGCGTGAGCAGGACCGGGGCCTGAGCCGTTTCGTCGGCGGGGGCCTCCGTCGGATCCAGGGCGAGAGCGGTCAGATCGGCGCGCAGCCCCGGGGTGATCCGCCCGGTCAGCGCCTCCTCCCCCGCCGCGTAAGCCGCGTGGGTGGTCATGCCCTCCAGGGCCATGAGGCCGGTCAGGCCGTGCCGGGCCGAGGCGGCGCCGAGCGGGGCGCGGGCGGTGGCGAGGACCTGCCGGGCGTCGTAGTGCGCGATGGGCCAGTCCGAGCCGAGCGCCAGATGGGCGCCCGCGTCGCGCAGGTCGCGGCAGCGCCAGGCGCGCGCGGCGCGCTCCTCGCCGAGCCGCTGGGACCACTGGTCGGTGTGGTCGGCGCGGGTGTACCCGGTGTGCGGGGGCTGCATCGAGGCGACGACGCCGAGGGCGGCGAAGCGGCCGAGCTGCCCGTCGGGGACGGTCTCGATGTGTTCGATCCGGTGGCGGGGGCCGCCGGCGCCGAGGCCCTCGACGGTGTCGAGGACGTGGCGGACCGCCGCGTCGCCGATGGCGTGGGTGGCGGTGCCGACCCCGGCGCGGTGGAGCCGGCGCACGGCGGCGGAGTACGCCTCCGGGTCGGGCCAGAAGGCGTCGGTGCCCTGGCCGTGGCAGTCGGCGTGCTCCAGCCAGGCGGTGCCGCCCTCGACGGTGCCGTCCATGAAGAACTTCACGCCGCCGATGCGCCAGTTCCGGCCGGCCCGCTCCTGGAGCCGTACGAGGGCGTCCAGTTCCTCCTCGGTGGCGCCGGGCATGCACCAGGGCGCGAGCCGGAGGCGTACCGGCAGGTCGCCGTCCTCCTCGATCGCGGCGAGCAGGCCGGGGACGTCGTGGCCGCCGAGGTCCATGACGTGGGCGGAGGTGAGGCCGGTGGCGGCCATGGCGGAGAGCAGGGCGACGAGCCGGTCGCGGCGCTCGGCGTAGGGGGTGACGGGCAGGACCGGGGCCAGCAGCTCCATGGCCGCGTGCTCGTTCAGGTGCCCGGTGGGGCGGCCCTCGGCGTCGCAGACGATCTCGGAGCGCTGGCTGAAGGCGCGCGGTCCGTCGATGCCGGCCGCCTTCAGCGCGGCGCCGCTGGCGAGCGCGGAGTGGCCGTCGTAGAGGCGGAGGAAGGCGGGGGCGCCGGCCAGGGCCTCCTCGACGAGCTCGCGGTGGATCGGGCGGCCGCCGAAGACGTTGTGGTCGAGGCCGAAGCCGAGGACCCAGCCGTCGCGGCGCTCGGCGCCGCGCAGCGCGGCGCGGAGCCCGTCGAGGTCGGTGACGGCGGAGAGGTCGGTGCCGGCGGACATCTCCAGGCCCCAGACGGGGTGGCTGTGCGCGTCGGTGAGGCCGGGGACGAGGGTGCCACCGGCCAGGTCGACGGTCTCGGTGCCGGGTCCGGTCCAGTCGCGGGCGTCGGCGGTGGAGCCGACGGCGGTGATCAGTCCGCCACGGACGGCGACAGCGGTGTGGCCGGTGAGCTCGGGGTCGCGGACGCGGGCGTTGACGAGGACGAGGTCGGCGGACATGCGGGGGTCTCTCCCTGGGGGGTGGGTTCGGCGGCGAAGCGGGCGTACACCTCGGGGCGGGTGCGGCGCAGCCGGCGCGCCAGCAGCAGGCCGAGGACGAAGACGGCGGGGACGAGGGCGACGAGGACGGTGTTGACGGTGGTGGAGGCCGCCGTGAAGAGCTCGATGTTGGCGGTGACCAGGACGATCGCGCCGGCCAGCAGGACGAAGGCGGTGACGGGGGCGACCACGGTGCGCCAGGCGCCCTCGCGGTGCGGAATCTTCCGGAAGAAGCACGGCACGGCGAGCGCGGCGAGCAGTTGGAGGAACATCAGGCCGAGCATGCCGGGGGTGTTCACCCAGAGCAGGAGCTGCTGGTACGGGTCGGCGCCGGCGAGCGCGAAGGCGAGGACGACGACCGCGCCGAGCACGGTCTGCGCGGCCCCGGCGAGGTACGGGGAGCGGTGGCGGGGGTGGATCCGGCCGAGCGCCTTGGGGAGGACGCCCTCCTCGGCGAGGGCCAGGGTGTAGCGGTTGATGGCGTTGTGGAAGGCGAGGAGGGAGGCGAGGACGCTGGTGACGATGAGGACGTGCATCAGGTCGGCGGCCCAGGCTCCGACGTACGTGGTGATGGCGGCGAAGAAGAGGCCGCCGGGGTCGTCGGCGGCGGCCTGGACGACCTTGTCCTCGCCGAACGCCTGGATGACGGTCCAGACGACGAAGGCGTAGAAGAGGCCGAGGAAGGCGACCGCGAGGTAGGTGGCGCGCGGCACGGTGCGGTCGGGGTCGCGGGCCTCGCGGCGGTAGATGACGGTCGACTCGAAGCCGGTGAAGGCGGCGAAGGCGCAGGCCAGGACGGCGGCGGTGCCGCCGGTGAGGACGTGCGCGGGGGCGAGTCCGCCGATCGAGAGGCCGTCGGCGCCGCCGTCGAGGAGGACGCCTCCGGCGAGCAGGACGAGGATGCCGGTCTCGGCGACGAGCAGGACGCCGAGGACCTTGGCGCCGAAGTCGATCGAGCGGTAGCCGCCGTACCAGATGATCAGCAGGCCGGCGAGGGAGACCGGGAGCCAGGGGATGTCGAGGCCGAAGGCGGCGGCGGTGTCGGAGGTGGCGGAGCCGAGGAGGCCGTAGACGCCGATCTCCATGCCGTTGTAGCCGAGCATCGCGACGAGGGCGGCGGCGAGGCCGAGGGGGACGCCGAGGCCGCGGGTGATGTACGCGTAGAAGGCGCCGCCGGAGCGGACGTGCCGGCTCATGGTGGTGAAGCCGACGGCGAAGACGGTGAGCGTGAGACCGGCCAGGAGATAGCCGACGGGGGCGCCGATGCCGCCGAGCAGGATGGCGACGGGCGCGACGCCGGCCATGACCGTGAGCGGGGCGGCGGCGGAGACGACGAAGAACGTGATGTCGCTGGTGGAGAGCGTGCCGGTGCGGAGTCCTGGCGGCCGGTCGGGGGTGGTTTCGGGCATGCGCGGGGAAGCCCTTCCGTGGCAGGGGGGTCCATGGGGAGGCGAAACCTAAAGGCTTTCGGTTGGCGCAATGTAACCTCGGCTTCGTCCGCGGGGGAAGACCTGACGGAAACCTGAACAGGGAGTGACCTCGCATGGGCCGGCCGCGCAGACCCCTCCTCGACCGGGAGCGGATCACCACCACGGCGCTCGCGGTCGTCGACGAGCTGGGCGACCTCAGCGTCCCGCAGATCGCCAAGCGGCTCGGGGTGCAGACCGCCTCCGTCTACCACCACGTGGACGGGCGGGACGGGATCATCGAGCTGATGCGCGAGCGGGTGGCCTCCGGCATCGACGTCGCCGCCCTGGACCTGGAGCCCTGGGAGGCGGCCATGACCGCCTGGGCCCGCTCCTACCGGGCCGCCTTCGCCGCGCACCCGCGCGCGATCCCGCTGCTCATGACCTCACCGGTGCGCGCGCCGATGGTCCTCGGCCAGTACGAGCGGGCCGTCACCCGGCTCCTGGAGGCGGGGTTCGCGCTGCCGGACGTCATGCCGGTGATCATCGGCCTGGAGAACCTGGTGCTCGGCTCGGCGCTCGACCTCGCGGCGCCGGAGGCGATGTGGGAGGTGGCCGACGCGACGGTCACCCCGCGCCTGGCCGCGGCGCTCGGCGCGGCCCCGGAGGGCCGCGCCGACCACGCCTTCGAGCTGGCGCTCGCGGCACTCCTGGCCCAGGTCCGGAGCCTGATGGCCCAGGCCCCGCCGCGCGAGGATCAGGCGCCGTAGCCGCGCCTGAGGGTCAGACGGCGGCCTGGGTACGGGCGGCGTCCCGGGTCTCCTGCCGGGCCACGCGCCGGCGGCGGGACGGGAGGCCGACGGTCGGGTTGGCGACGCCCCACGCGGCGCCCTTGCAGATGATCTCCTTGTAGAGGGCGGCGGTCCGGCCGGTCAGGGCCTTCTCCTTGGCCCGGTCGTCGGCGGTGACGAACTGGATCAGGCCCTCCTTGCGGCCCAGCGAGACGCACTGCTGGAAGTAGCGGATGGCGACCCGGGGCACCTCGACGCCGGCGAGCCGGGCGGCGAGGGCGTCGGCGGCCTGCCAGGCCATCGGGACGCCCGAGGCGCAGGACATGCGCAGCGGCACGTCGTTCGGGCCGAGGGCCGTCGCCGCGTCGCCGACGGCGTAGACGTCGGGGTGGGAGACCGACCGCATGGTGCCGTCGACCACGATCCGCCCGTCGCCCGCGAGCTCCAGACCGGTGGCCTCGGCGACGGGGTGGACGGCGAAGCCGGTGGTCCAGACGGTGACGTCGGCGGGGAGGGCCGTGCCGTCGACGGTGGTCACCCGGTCCGCGGCCACGGCGGCGACCTCCGTGTGCTCGTGGACGGTGATGCCGAGCCGCCGCGCGACCTTCCACAGGTGGCCGCGGCCCTTCTCCGAGAGCCAGTCGCCGAGGGCGCCGCGGGCGATCAGGGCCACGTCGAGGTCGGGGCGGGCCTCGGCGATCTCGGTCGCGGCCTCCAGGCCGGTCAGGCCGCCGCCGACCACCACCACGGGCCGTCCGGCCTCCAGGGCGGCCAGGCGGTCGCGGAGCCGGAGGGCGCCGGGGCGGGAGGAGACCTCGTGGGCGTGGTCGGCGACCCCGGGGACCCCGCCGTGGTTCCAGCCGCTGCCGAGGGCGTAGACGAGGCTGTCGTAGGGCAGTTCCTCGGGTCCGGCGCCGGTGTCCACCGTGACGGCCTTGCGGTCGACGTCGACGGCCTCGACCCGGCCGAGCCTCAGCTCGACCCCGGTGCCGGAGAACATCTCGGCGAAGGGGCGGGGGGTGAGGTCCTGGCCGGCCGCGAGCTGGTGCAGGCGGACGCGCTCGACGAAGTCGGGCTCGGGGTTGACGAGGGCGATGCTCACGTCCTCGCGGTGCAGCCGGCGGGCGAGGCGGCCGGCGGCGACGGCTCCGGTGTATCCGGCTCCGAGGACGACGATGCGGTGCTGCATGACCGTGCTCCTGTCTGCGCGGGGTCCGCGCCGTTTCCCGGCGTGGTCTCGCCCCTTGAACCGGACGGCCCCGCGTTTCCTGACAGGAAGCTGATGTGACCCGCGTCACACCCCCTGGGAGGGGTCCCGGAAGGTGAAGAGCGGGGCCTCCTCGTGCCCCTCGGCGGCCCAGCGCCCGGTGGCGCGGTCCAGCTTGTCCGGGTTGACCTGGCTGCGGACGGCGACGATGCCGTCCGGGGTGGCCTCCAGGCAGGTGATCCCGATGACCCGGCCGTCCACGACGGCGACGATCGCGGGCCCGCCGTTGGCGGTGGCGGCGTAGAAGTCGGGCGAGCCGCCGACCAGCGCCCGCTTGGCGTCGCTCGGCTTGAAGAGGCCGCGCAGGAAGGTGGCGACCGCGAGGGCGCCCTCGAACGCCCTGGCGCGGGCGGGGACCTTGCCGCCGCCGTCGCCGATCGCGGCCGCGTCCTGGGTGAGCAGGCGGACGAGGGGTTCGGTACGTCCGCTGGTGGCGGCGGCCAGGAACTCCTCGACGATCCTGCGGGCGGCGGCCCCGTCGATCTCGGTACGGGCCCTGCCGTCCGCGAGGTGCTTCTTGGCCCGGTGGAAGATCTGCTGAGCGGCGGCCTCGCCGATGTCGAGGATCTCGGCGATCTCCCGGTGCGGGTAGCCGAACGCCTCGCGGAGCACGTACACCGCCCGCTCGTTCGGGGTCAGGCGCTCCAGGAGGACGAGGACGGCGTACGAGACGGATTCGCGCTGCTCGGCGGTGTCGGCGGGGCCGAGCATCGGGTCGCCGGCGAGCAGCGGCTCCGGGAGCCACTGCCCCACATAGGTCTCGCGCCGGGCGCGGGCCGAAGTGAGCTGGTTGAGGCAGTAGTTGGTGAGGACCTTGGTGAGCCACGCCTCGGGCACCTCGACGCGCCCGGTGTCGGCGGCCTGCCAGCGCAGGTAGGTCTCCTGCACGGCGTCCTCGGCCTCGGCCGAGGAACCGAGCATCCGGTAGGCGATGGCCTCCAGCCGGGGCCGGGCCGCCTCGAACCGGTGCACGTCGCTCATGATCAGGGCCATGCCGCGATCGTAACCGGCCGGGCCCGGCCGCGTCGTTCGGCTCTCGTCCGGCTCTCTCTCGGCTCAGGCCCCGTAGAAGAGTTCGTCGACGACCGCGCGGGCGCGGCGGGTGATCCGCCGGTAGTCGTCCACCATCTCGCCGACGTGGCCGGGCGCGTACCCCAAGTAGCGTCCCACGGCGGCCAGTTCGCGCGGGTCCGAGGGGAAGGTGTCGCCGGGGCGGCCGCGGACGAGCATGACCGCGTTGCGCACCCGGGTCGCCAGCACCCATGCCTCGTCGAGGGTCTGGGCCTCCTCGGTGGGGATCAGCCCGGCCGCGTGGGCGGCGAAGAGCGCCTCCCGGGTCCGCGTGGTGCGCAGGCCCGGCTCGGACCAGCCGTGCCGCATCTGGAGCAGCTGGACGGTCCACTCGACGTCGCTGAGGCCGCCGCGGCCCAGCTTGGCGTGGAGGGTGGGGTCGGCGCCGCGCGGCAGCCGCTCGGACTCCATGCGGGCCTTGAGGCGGCGGATCTCGCGGGCCGCGTCCTCGCCGAGGCCCTCGGCGGGGTAGCGGAGCGGGTCGACCAGCTCGATGAACCGCTGTCCGAGCTCCGGGTCCCCAGCCATGGGCGCGGCGCGGAGCAGGGCCTGCGCCTCCCAGACGAGGGACCAGCGGCGGTAGTAGGCGCCGTAGGAGGCGAGGGTGCGGACCATGGGGCCGCTCCTGCCCTCCGGGCGCAGGTCCGCGTCGATCAGCAGCGGCGGGTCGGTGGTGGGCACCTGGAGCAGCCTGCGCATCTCCGTGACGACCCGGTTGGCGGCCCGGGCGGCCTCCTGCTCGTCCACGCCGGGGCGCGGCTCGTGCACGAAGAGGACGTCGGCGTCGGAGCCGTAACCGAGTTCGTGACCGCCGAAGCGGCCCATGCCGATCACCGCGAAACGGGTGGGGAGTTCGTCGCCCCACCCGGCGCGGACGGCGGCGCGCAGGGCGCCGGCGAGGGTCGCGGCGTTGAGGTCGGTGACGGCCTCGCCGACCCGGTCGACCAGGGCGCCCGGGTCGGAGGTGCGGGGGCTGTCCTCGGTGCCGTACGAGTCGATGAGGTCGGCGGCGGCGGTACGGAACAGCTCGCGGCGGCGCACCCCGCGGGCGGCGGCGACGCCCTGCTCGGCGTCGTCCGCGCGGCCCACGGCGGCGAGGACCTCCTGCTCCAGATGGTCCCGGCCGCGCGGCTTCAGGCCCTCGGGATCGCCGAGTATGGCGACCGCCTCCGGGGCGCGGAGCAGCAGGTCGGGGGCGAGCCGGCCGGCCGAGAGGACCCGGGCGAGGTTCTCGGCGGCGGCGCCCTCGTCGCGCAGCAGCCGCAGGTACCAGGGGGTCTTGCCGAGGGCGTCGGAGACCTTCCGGAAGCCGAGGAGGCCCGCGTCCGGGTCGGCGGAGTCGGCGAACCAGCCGAGCAGCACCGGCAGCAGGGTCCGCTGGATGGCGGCCTTGCGGCTGACGCCGGAGGCCAGCGCCTCCAGGTGGCGCAGGGCGGCGGCGGGGTCAGCGTACCCGAGGGCTTCGAGGCGCTGGCCCGCGGCCTTCGGGCTGAGCCGGATCTCGCCGGGGGCGAGCTGGGCGACGGCGTCGAGCAGCGGCCGGTAGAAGAGCTTCTCGTGGAGGCGGCGGACGACGGACGCGTGCCGCTTCCACTCCTTGTTCAGCGCGGCGACCGGGTCGGTGCGCAGGCCGAGGGAGCGGCCGAGGCGGCGCAGGTCGCCCTCGCCCTCGGGGACGAGGTGGGTGCGGCGCAGCCGGTAGAGCTGGATGCGGTGCTCCATGGCGCGCAGGAAGCGGTACGCCTCGTCGAGCTGGGCCGCGTCGGCGCGGCCGACATAGCCGCCGGCGGCGAGGGCGGCGAGCGCGTCCAGGGTGGAGCCGCTGTGCAGGGTGGCGTCGCTGCGGCCGTGCACGAGCTGGAGGAGCTGGACGGCGAACTCGACGTCCCGCAGGCCGCCGGGGCCGAGCTTCAGCTCGCGGTCGACCTGGGCGACCGGGATGTTGTCGACGACCCGGCGGCGCATGGCCTGCACGTCGGTGACGAAGTTCTCGCGCTCGGCGGCCTGCCAGACCAGCGGGGAGACGGCGTCGACGTACGCGCTCCCCAGCTCCGGGTCGCCGGCCACCGGCCGGGCCTTGAGGAGGGCCTGGAACTCCCAGGTCTTCGCCCAGCGCTGGTAGTAGGCGAGGTGGGAGGAGAGGGTGCGGACGAGCGGGCCGTTGCGGCCCTCGGGGCGCAGGTTGGCGTCGACGGGCCAGATGGTGCCCTCGACCGTGGTCTCGGAGCAGATCCGCATGAGGTGGGAGGCGAGCCGGGTGGCCGCCTGGAGCGCCTTCGCCTCGTCGGCGCCCTCCACCGGCTCCCCGACGAAGATCACGTCGACGTCCGAGACGTAGTTCAGCTCGTGGCCGCCGCACTTGCCCATGGCGATGACGGCGAGCCGGCACTGGGCCGCGTCGGCGGGTGCGGCCGCCCGGGCGATGGCGAGCGCGGCGCGCAGGGTGGCGGTGGCCAGGTCGGCCAGCTCGGCGGCCGTCTGGGCGACGTCGGTGGTGCCGCACACGTCCCTGGCCGCTATCCCGAGGAGGCAGCGGCGGTAGGCGACCCGCAGGGCCACCGGTTCCGACGCCGAGGCGAGCCCCCGCTCGAACTCGGTCACCCCCGGGTGCAGGTCGACCGCCTCGTACGTGACCAGCGTCTCCCAGTCCTTAGGGTGCCGGGCCAGGTGGTCGGCGAGCGCCTCGGAGGCGCCGAGCACCCCGAGCAGCCGGTCCCGGAAGGGCTTGGCCGACAGGAGGGTGGTGGTGAACGTCTGCCGGTCGGCCTCGGGCTGCGCCTCGACCAGCCGGACCAGGCCCAGCAGGGCGAGGTCGGGGTCGGCGGTGGCGCCCAGCGCGTCCAGCAGGACGGAGTCCCCGCGGAGCGCGGCGAGCTCGGGCAGGTCGAGCAGCCGCTCGGCCCCGGACGGATCGGTGAACCCGTGCCGCAGCAGCAATGAGAACGTACTGCTCCTGCGCCCCGGCACCGTCATCTCCGCCGCTCCCTCCACCCGCACGCCCGACGGATCGAGCCTATCCGCAGGGAGGGGTCCGGGCGTGCGCGACGGGGGCGGCGAGCCGCCGCCGAGGGGGGTGAGGGGTGGGGGTGACGGGCCGCCGCCGAGGGGTGCGGGGAGGGGTGGGTGACGGGCCGTCGCGGGAGGCGGTGGCGGGCCTTCACCACGGGTGTCCGAAAACCGTTGCGACCTGCCCGGATCCGGTGGGGATCACACGTGACCTCGGGCACATCGGGCCTTTTTCGGAACCTGCCGGGGGCTCCGGCCCTGTACCCATGTGAGTCGGCCAACCGGTCGCCTCCACCGTCGCCCGCGCCGCCGCGAACCGCCGTCGCCCCCGACGCACGCCCCGTCCCCCAGGTAGAGAAAGCCCTCCCGCGCCCATGCCCGTCCGTCGCCTCTCCCGCCTCATACGCCCCTTCCGTCACCGCCGGCCCCTCGTGGCCGCGGCGACGGTCGCCGCCCTGACCGGCGGCACCCTCGCGGGCGTGCTCACGGCGACGGCCGCCCACGAGGAGCCGGCCCCCGCGGCCACCCGCGCGCAGACCCCCGCGCCCGCGCCGGAGACGACCGGCACCGTGCGGGGCAACGCCCGGGGCGTCGCGCAGGAACCGGACCGGGGCGCGCGGTCCGCCGCCCCGCTCTCCGTGCTCCAGTTCGTCTCCCACCCGGACGACGACCTGTACTTCATGAACCCGGACACCGCGCAGTCGCTGGCCGACCGGGTCCCGCTGACCACCGTGTACATGACGGCCGGCGAGTCGAACGGCATCAACGCCCGCGGCGGGCGGGCCTCCGCGGTGACCGTGCCGGACAAGCCCGCCTTCGCCGAGGCCCGCCAGAACGGCATACGCGCCGCGTACGCCGAGATGGTGACCGGCAACCGCACCAGCCCCTGGGAGCGGACCGTGATCCGCACGGCCGGCGGGGGCGAGGCCGAGCTGGACACCCTGCGGGCGCGGCCCCAGGTGCGGCTGGTCTGGATGCAGCTGCGCGAGGCGGGCTCGACCTCCGCCGACCGCCCGGTGAGCCTGCGGGGCCTGTGGGACGGCCGGATCTCCGAGCTCGGCTCGATGCGGTCCTCGGGGACGCCGGTCGCCGCCGACTTCGCGTACTCGAAGGAGGAGGTCGTGGCCACGCTGACGGGGCTGCTCGACCGCTTCCGGCCGACCTTCGTCCGCACCCTGGACCCGACGCCCGGCACGGACGCGAAAACGGGGCACCTGCGGGACCACCAGGACCACGCGTACGGGGCGCGGTTCGCGCAGGCGGCGCTGGCGCGGTACGCGGAGCGGCCCGGGCATCCGCACGTCGGCGTGCAGAGCTACATGGGCTACCCGAACACCGATCTGCCGCGCGCGCTGGACAGCCGTACCGCCGCGGAGAAGCTGCGCAGCCTGGAGACGTACGCCTGGCTGGACGGGGTCCACGACTGCGGCAGCCCGGCGGGCTGCGGCGACCTGCGGGCGTCGGGCAAGCCGAGCGGGCGCGGCTGGACGGGGACCGTGCGGTACGCGCGCGGCGCCTCGACCGGCTGGCTCCAGCCGGCCGCGGACGGCGGTCTGAACGCCTTCGGCGTCCAGGACGGGCGGCTCGCGACCTGGCACCGGGCGCCCGGCGGCGCCTGGAAGGGGCCGGAGCTGCTGCCCGGCGGCGGTCTGGACGGCGCGGTCACCTCCGTACGGCTGCCGGACGGGCGGATCGCGGTCTTCGGCACCCGGACCTCCTTCGCGGGCCCGGCGGGCTACCGGCGCGAGGTCGTCGCGGTCGAGCAGACCGCGCCGGGCGGCCGGTTCGGTGCGTGGCACTCGCTCGGCACGCCCGGGAAGCGGGACGAGGCCGACCGTACGCCGGACATCAGCGCGCCCGCCGTGGCCGTGGACGGCACGGGGCGGGTCTCGCTCTTCCTGCGCGACGGCGACCACCGGCTCGCCGGGCGCGAGCGGACGCCGGGCGGCGCCTGGGGCCCGTGGCGGGCGCTGGGCGGGGCGGACCTGCACGGCGACCCGGTGGCGGCGACCGACGCGCGCGGCCGGACGTACGTCTTCGCGGGCACCCCGCACTCGGTCCTGATGTGGACGGGCGCGTCCGACGGCGCCCCGGTCACCGGACCGCTGCGGACCGGCCTGGGGCCGACGACGCTCGCGCTGAGCGCGGGCCCGACGCCCTCCGGTGACGGTGTACGGCTCTGGTCCCGCGCGCCCGCCACCGGCGAGCCGCGCGCGGCCGACTTCTCGGGGAGCACCCGGCTCGCCCCGGTCGCGCCGCCGTCCGGCGGCATCGCGGGCTTCGGCCCGGTGAGCGCGGCGGACGGCCTGGTCGCCGCCCGCTCCCGCACCGGCCGCCTCGCCGTGGCCCCCCTCCCCGGCGGCGGCACCTGGCGCATCTCCGGCTTCCCCCTGGCAGGCGCCCCCGCGGCCGGCCCTGGCGGAGTGGCCGCCCTGGGCCAGGACGGCCGCCTCTACTGGACGAACGGGGCGGCCCCGAGCCCCCGGACCTGAGGGAGCCTTCCGGCCGCTACGCGTTCAGGCGCTTACGCGTTCAGGCGCTTACGCGTTCAGCAGGACCGGGAAGGATTCCAGGTCGTTCTGGGTCATGACCGGGAGGTTGCGGAGGTCCGTGTCGGGGACGGCCAGGCGGAGGCGGGGGAAGCGGGTGAAGAGGGCGGGGAGGGCGATGCCCGCCTCGACCCGGGAGAGGGCCGCGCCGGGGCAGATGTGCGGGCCGCGGCCGAAGGTCATGTGCCGGATGGGCGCGGGGCGGGTGATGTCGAAGGCGTCGGCGTCCGGGCCGTGCTGCTCGGGGTCGCGGCCGATCACCCGGTACGAGATCACCACGCCCTCGCCCTTCGGTATCACGGCGTCGCCGACCTCGACGTCCTCGGTGGCGAAGCGCATCAGCAGGTGGGTGGTGGGGGTGTCCCAGCGCAGGGTCTCCTCGATCACCGCGTCCCAGGAGACCTCGCCCGCGAGCACCATGCGGAGCTGGTCGGGGTGGGCGAGCAGGGCGCGTACGGCGTTGAGGACGAGGCCGATGGTGGTCTCGTGCCCGGCGGCGACCATCGCCTTGAGGTTGCCGACGACTTCCTCCTCCGTCAGCGGCTCGCCGCCCTCCTCGGCGAGGATGAGCGCGGACGTCAGGTCGTCGGTCGGCAGCGCGGTCTTGGCGCGGACGAGGTCCGTGTAGAAGACGTCGAGGTCCGCGAGGAGCGCGAGCCGCTCGTCCTGCGGCGTCAGCATCGAGAAGAACTTCTTGTACTGCCGGGTGAGCATCGTGTTCGCCTCGGGGTCGACACCCATCAGCATGCCGACGACCCGCATGGGCAGCGGCTGCGCGAAGACGGCCTTGAGGTCGACGACGGCGCCGTCCCGCCCGCCCTCCTCCAGCGCGTCGAGCAGCTCCGCGGTGAACTTCTCGATGTCGGGGCGGATCGCCTCCAGCCGGCGCGGGGTCAGCGCCTGCGAGGTCTTGGCGCGCAGCCGCCGGTGCTCCTCGCCGTCGACGGTGAACATGGACCGGCCGGCGTCGACCATCCCGATGAGCGGCCAGGCGTGGGTGACCACCCCGCTGGTCCACAGGCCCCACGCGTCCAGGTCCTTCACCAGCCGGGGGTCGACCAGGAGGCGCCGGGCGTCGGCGTGGCGCGTGACGGCCCAGGCGGGCACGCCGAGCAGGTCGATACGGGCCAGCGGGCCGGCGGCGCGGATCCGGTCGGTCTCGCCGTCGAGGTCCTGGACCATCGGGTCGACGACGACCGGCGTGGCGTCCTGGGCGGCTGCGTGCGGGCAGGTCACGAGGGGTCTCCAGTGGTGGGAACGGGGGTGAACCGGACGGGCAGGGCGGTGGTGCCGCGCAGGAAGGCGGAGGGGCGGCGGACCAGTTCCTCCTCGGGGACGGCGAGTTCGAGGTCGGGCAGCCGGTCGAGCAGGACCTCGATGCCGGTCCGGGCGATGATCTCGGCGATCTCCTGGGCGGGGAACGGGCACCGGTACTCGCCGTGGCTGAAGGCGAGGTGGGCGCCGCCCCCGCCGCGTTCGGACGGGGCGCCGCCGGGGGCGCCCTGGCGGATCAGCGGGTCGGTGTTGGCGGCGCCGAGACCGAGCAGCAGCAGGTCGCCCGCCTTGATCCGCCGCTCGCCGAGGCGGGTGTCGCGGACGGGCCAGCGGCCGGCGAGGATCTGGGTGGGGCCGTCCTCCCACAGCACCTCCGTCATGGCGTCGGCGACGCTGCGGCGGCCGAGGGCCATCGAGTCGGCGAAGTCGGACTCGGTGAGCATCAGGCGGACGGAGTTGCCGATCCAGTCGGCGGTGGTGAGGTGGCCCGCGGCCGTGATGGCCATCAGGTCGAGCATGTACTCCTCGTCCGTGAACTCCTCCGGGTAGGCCAGCATCCGGCTCGTCACGTCGTCGCCGGGCTCGGCCCGCCGGGCGGCGACCAGCCGGGCCATGTGCCCGGCGAACCGCTGGTGGGCGCTCTGCGCGCCGGGTCCGCCGTCGGCGAGGTCCTTCAGGACCTGGGCGATGTCGGCGCCCTCGTCGTCGGGGAAGCCGACGAGCCGGGCGAGGACGAGGACGGGGAGGGGCTCGCAGAAGGCGGCGACGAGGTCGGCGGTGCCGCGGGCGCAGAAGCCGTCGATCAGCCGGTCGGCCAGCTGCTCGCAGTGGCCGCGGATCTCGAAGGGGTCGACGGCCTCCAGGGCGGGGACGACCATCCGGACGTGCCGCCGGTGCTCCTCGCCCGCGCTGAAGTAGATGGAGGGCAGGGGCCGTCCGACCATGGGGAGCAGCGGCCAGTCGTCGGGGACGTTCGGCCACTGGTTCCACAGGCCGACGTCCCGGGGGAAGAGTTCGGGGTCGCTGGTCACCTGGTGGATCTCGCGGTAGCCGACGACCAGCCAGGCGGGGAAGCCGCCGGGGAGTTCCACGGGGACGACGGAGCCGTGGTCGCGGCGCATGGCGCGGTAGACGGACTGCGGGTCGGTCTGGAAGCCGGGTCCGGAGAGCGGGACGGCCGCGGGGCACCCGGACGGGGGTGCCGGATCGGGAACGGGCCCGGCGGTGGGGGAGGGCGTCATCAGTCCTGTCTCCTGTGGCGAACACGTCGTCAACACGGCGGATCTACGGCCCCGTTGGGCCAACGCGTGGTCACTATAGGGAGGTTGTGTGACGCCGGAGCGGTCGTTCCCGGTCCATCTCGCTCCTCGAACGAAATGATCAGGTCATGCGCTCGGAGGGAAGGCGATTTTCCGTCAGGTCGGCCGGGGCGGCGAGATGCGGGGCGCGGCCGGGTGCGGGACGGTGGTGCCATGAACTGGACACTGGAAGTCGTCCCGGTCCCCGTCAGCGACATGGACCGGGCGAAGGAGTTCTACGCCGAGAAGTGCGGCTTCGCCATCGACCTCGACGACGAGGTCGCCCCCGGGATGCGGATCATCCAGGCGACCCCGCCGGGCTCGCGCTGCTCGATCGCGCTGCTCTCCGGCATGCCGGAGATGCCCGGCGCGAAGACGATGGCCCCGGGCACCCTGCACGGGCTCCAGCTGTGCGTCACGGACATCGAGGCGGCCCGGATCGCGCTCGTCGAGACGGGGGTGGACGTCTCCCCGGTGATGCACGTCGGGGCGACCGGCTGGGAGGAGGGCAAGGGCGAGACCTGGAACTCCTTCCTCACCTTCGAGGACCCCGACGGCAACGGCTGGGTGGTCCAGGAGGCCCCGTCGGAACTCTCTGAACGCTGAGAGCTACCCCCCGAGCTCCACGAGGAACCGCACCAGCCCGTCCCCCTCCCCCACGCGCCGCATCCCGGCCCGCTCCATCACCCGGTGGGAGGCGACGTTGGCGGGATCGGCATCCCCCCGCAGCACAGCGGCCCCCGCCGCCCGGGCGATGCCGATCACCGCCGCAAGCGCCTCGGAGGCGTACCCCTTCCCCCGCTCCCCCGACACAACCCCGTACCCCACGGTCACCCCGCCGTCCACCCCAGGCGGCCCATGAAACCCGATCCCCCCGACAACAACCCCACTCTCCGCGACGCGTATCTGATACGTCCGAAAGACCCCCGGATCCCCCTCCTCACCACACCGCCGCAAAAACGCCCCCACAGAAGCAAGATCCCCCACCCCCGGATACCCCTCCCCCCACCGCTCCCCAGGCAAGGGCTCCCGGGCAACGACCCGCTCGCCCTCGTCAACGGTCAGGGGATGGAGCAGCAGCCGCTCGGTGGCGACGGTTTCGATCTTCACGCAGGGCAGTCTGAACACCCGCCGCACCGAGAGCAAAGCATTTCCGAGAACCGCCCCTACAGCACCGGCAGATTCTTCCGCAGCTCGAAGGCCGTCACCTCGGAGCGGTATTCCTCCCACTCCTGCTTCTTGTTGCGGAGGAAGAAGTCGAAGACGTGCTCGCCTAGGGTTTCGGCTACTAGTTCGCTCTTCTCCATGAGGGAGATGGCTTCGCCGAGGTTCTGGGGGAGGGGTTCGATGCCCATGGCGCGGCGTTCGGAGTCGGAGAGGGCCCAGACGTCGTCGTCGGCGCCTGCCGGGAGTTCGTAGCCTTCTTCGATGCCCTTGAGGCCGGCGGCGAGGAGGACGGCGTAGGTGAGGTAGGGGTTGGCGCCCGAGTCGATGGAGCGGACCTCCACGCGGGAGGAGCCGGTCTTGCCGGGCTTGTACATGGGGACGCGGATGAGGGCGGAGCGGTTGTTGTGGCCCCAGCAGATGTACGAGGGGGCCTCGCCGCCCGAGCCGGCCGTGCGGGAGGAGCCGCCCCAGATGCGCTTGTACGAGTTGACCCACTGGTTGGTCACGGCGGAGATCTCGCCCGCGTGCTTCAGGAGGCCCGCGATGAAGGAGCGGCCCACCTTGGAGAGCTGGTACTCGGCGCCCGACTCGTAGAAGGCGTTCCGGTCGCCCTCGAAGAGGGAGAGGTGGGTGTGCATGCCCGAGCCCGGGTACTCCGAGAACGGCTTCGGCATGAACGTCGCCTGGACGCCCTGCTCCAGCGCCACCTGCTTCATGACCAGACGGAACGTCATGATGTTGTCCGCCGTGGACAGCGCGTCCGCGTAGCGCAGGTCGATCTCCTGCTGGCCGGGCGCGCCCTCGTGGTGGGAGAACTCGACCGAGATGCCCATCGATTCGAGCATCGTGATCGCCTGGCGGCGGAAGTCCATGCCCACGTTCTGCGGGGTGTGGTCGAAATAGCCCGAGTTGTCGGCCGGGGTGGGCCGGGAGCCGTCGAGCGGCTTGTCCTTCAGCAGGAAGAACTCGATCTCGGGGTGGGTGTAGAAGGTGAAGCCGAGGTCGGACGCCTTGGCGAGGGCCCGCTTGAGGACGAAGCGCGGGTCGGCGAAGGACGGGGAGCCGTCCGGCATCAGGATGTCGCAGAACATCCGGGCCGTGCCGGGCGCCTCGGCCCGCCAGGGCAGGATCTGGAAGGTGCCCGGGTCCGGCTTGGCGATCATGTCGGACTCGTAGACGCGGGCGAAGCCCTCGATCGCGGAGCCGTCGAAGCCGATGCCCTCGTCGAACGCCTGCTCCAGCTCGGCGGGGGCGACGGCGACCGACTTCAGGAAGCCGAGCACGTCGGTGAACCACAGGCGCACGAAGCGGATGTCGCGCTCTTCGAGCGTACGGAGCACAAATTCCTGCTGCTTGTCCATTTCCACACCCATCCTTGCTGGTCAGGCCGCCTGCTCCCACCGCCTCGGGTACATCGGGGGGCACCTGAGCATCCCACCACATGGTTTCGCGCACGTTGCACACCCATACTGCCTGTTCGGGTGTGACACAGGTAACCGAGGACCGCCGGAAGTCCTACCCCGTTCGGCCCACGGAGCCCCCTCGCCCACTACGATCTGCGCCCATGGGGGCCCTGCGGCTCGAACGCGCGTACCGGCACACGCGTCCCATGGCACTGGTGAGTGCCGTGGCGACGCTCCTCGCCGCGCTCTTCGTCTGTCTGGGGAGCGGTCCCGGCGGGCCGGACGGCCATCCGGGGCACGGGCGGGCCGCCCCCAAGGCCCCCGCCACGGCCCCCGCCGCCACCCCGGTTTCGGGGCCGGTGTCCGAGCGGGCCGCGTACGTGTGCCCGTACGACCGGGGCGACTGCTCCCTCTTCCCGTCCCTCTCCCCCGCGGTGCTCAGCGCTCCGCCCCTCGATCCCCCGCTGCACACCGAGGACCGGCTGCCGCGCTTCGACACGCTGGCCGCCGACGGTGCCTCGCGGGATCCGGGGGTCCGGCCGCGCGCCCCGGACCTGCACGTCCTTCAAGTTCTCCGGACCTAGGGCGGGCCTGCGCCCTCCCCACCGAACGACGACTTCCCCCTCTTTTTCTTTCCCAGAAGGACGACACCACCATGGCCGCCAACCGCTCCACCACCGCCGACCGCCGCGCCCGAATAGAGGAGATGCGCCGCGCCGAGCAGTCCAGGGAGCGCCGCAACCGCTTCCTCACGATCGGCGTCTCCGCCGTCGTCGTGCTGAGCCTCGTCGGCTTCGGCACCTTCGTGCTGATGAAGAAGGCCGACGAGGAGGACGCCAAGGCGGCCGCCGCCAAGGCCCCCATCGCCGGCGAGAAGTCCTGGGACGCGGCGAAGCTGGGCCGCAACCACGTCGAGACCGCCGTGAAGTACGACACCAAGCCCCCGGTCGGCGGCGACCACCACCCGGTGTGGCTGAACTGCGACGGCGACGTCTACGACAAGGCCGTCCCCGAGGTGAACGCCGTGCACTCCCTGGAGCACGGCGCCGTCTGGGTGACGTACAACAAGAAGGCCGCCGAGGCGGACGTGAAGAAGCTGAAGGACAAGGTCGCCGACACCCCCTACACGCTGATGAGCCCGGTCGACGACCAGACCGGCGCGATCATGCTCTCCGCGTGGGGCAAGCAGGTGACCGTGGACAGCGCGACCGACCCGCGCGTCGACGCCTTCTTCACCAAGTACGTGCAGGGCAAGCAGACGCCCGAGCCGGGCGCTGCCTGCACCGGCGGCGTCGGCGCCGACGGCATGGGCGGCGCCGGGATGGGCCAGTGACCCCCCGTCGCACCCGGTACGCGGCGATCACCGCGGTCGCGCTCTCGGTGCTGTTCGCCGCGGGCGCGGTCACGGTCGCCTCGGCCGAGCGCGAGGAGGCGCCCCGCACCCCGGACGCCGCCTCGGCGGACGCCGGCTTCGCCCGGGACATGTCGGTCCACCACCAGCAGGCCGTCGAGATGTCCTTCATCGTCCGTGACCGGACGCGGGACGAGTCGGTGCGCCGGCTCGCGTACGACATCGCCAACACCCAGGCCAACCAGCGCGGGATGATGCTCGGCTGGCTCGACCTGTGGGACCTGCCGAAGGTCGAGTCCGGCACCGCGCCGATGACCTGGATGGGCATGCCCGTCACCGGCGACGCCGCCTCCAAGGACGGCGCGCTGATGCCCGGCATGGCGACGAAGACGCAGCTGGACGCCCTGCGGAAGGCGTCCGGCAAGGAGGCCGAGATCCTCTACCTGCGGCTGATGACCGCCCACCACAAGGGCGGGGTGCACATGGCCGAGGGCTGTGTGCAGAAGTGCGGGGTCCCGGTCCAGCGGGACCTCGCCCAGGGCATGGTCGACGCCCAGGAGTCGGAGATCGCGCTGATGGCGGACATGCTCCGCAAGCGCGGCGCGAGCGCCTGAGCCAGGCACCCCCGGCCCCCGTGACCCGCTGCGGTCGCGGGGGCCGACGCGTGCCCGCAGAATGAAGGCGCTCGGGGAGTTCGTACGACGACGTTCGACGAAAGGTACGCACCCCATGACCACGGCGAAGGACATCATGCATCCGGGAGCCCAGTGGATCCCGGCCCACGAGACGCTCGACCGCGCGGCGCAGATGATGCGCAACCTGAACGTGGGGGCGCTTCCCGTCGCCGACGAGAACGAACGGCTCTGCGGCATCGTGACCGACCGCGACATCGTGCTCCGCTGCGTGGCGATGGGCCACGACCCGGCGAAGGTGACCTGTGGCGAGATCGTCCAGGGCACCCCGCGCTGGATCGACGCGGGCGCGGACGTGGGCGCGGTGCTGGAGGAGATGCAGAGCCACCAGATCCGGCGGCTGCCGGTGATCGAGAACAAGCGGCTGGTCGGCATGATCAGCGAGGCCGACCTGGCCCAGCAGCTCTCGGACGAGCAGCTGAAGGCGTTCTGCGCGAGCGTCTACGCCGCTTCCTGACCCGATTCCAGGACGACCCGGGCGACCGTGTCCGGGGCGTCCCGCATGACCAGATGGCCCGACGGCACGGCCGCCTCGTAGCGGGCGCCGAGCCGCCGGGCCAGCGTGCGCTGGCGGTGCTCCCAGCGGGCGGAGCCGTCGGGGGCGGCGAGGACGGTGACGGGGGCGCCGGGCGGGAGGGGGCGGCGGTCGCGGAGGGCGTGGAGCTCGGCGGCGACGGAGCCGTAGCGGGCGTTCTCGCGCAGGACGCCGCGCCAGACGCGTGAGGTGCGGTAGACGCGGCGGACGGTGTCGGGCGGGGCGGTGTCGGGGTGGAGGGCGAGGCGGCGCAGCGCGGGGCCGAGGGCGGCGGGCAGACCGAGGGCGGTGAGGGCGGTCCCGGCGGCGGTGGCGGTCCGGTCCAGGTGTCCGGGGCGGGGGTCGTCCTCGACGGAGGAGTCGAGGAGGACGAGGGCCGCCGTGCGGTGCGGGTGGAGGCGCGCGAAGCCCTCGGCGTGCAGGCCGGCGATCGAGTGGCCGACGACGGTGACGGGCCCGGGCAGCCGCAGGGCGTCGAGGAGGGCGGCGATCCTGTCCGCCTCGCCTGCGAGGGTGGGGGGCGCGGTGGCGCCCTGGGAGAGGCCGTGGCCGGGCCGGTCGAAGCGGACGACCGTGCGGTGCGGGGCGAGCAGCGGGACGACCGGGTCCCAGTCGAACCAGCCGAGCGCGAGCCCGGCGGAGAGCACGCAGACCGGCCCGTCGCCGTCGACGACCACGTGGTGGGCCACGCCCCCGATCCGTACGAAGGTCACGTGCCGACGCTCCGTCCTGTGCTCCGTCCTGTGCTCCGGCCTGTGCTCCTTCGGCGGGCGGCGCCCACGCCACGTACCGACGTCACTCTCGTACTCCCCCGGCGGGCGGCGCCCACGACGCGTACCGACATCACTCTCGTACCCCTTCCCTCGCCACCGAGACCGCCAGGACCCCCGTCCACACCGCGACGAGCAGGACCTGGAGGCGTTGGCCCGCGCCCAGGGACCACAGGCCCTGGCCTGCTTCGAAGGCGGCGATGGCGGCCAGGGTCCAGGCGGTGGCGGCGAGTTCGAGGGCGACGAGGGCGGGGCCGGTGCGGGCCAGGGGGCGCCAGAGGCCGTAGCGGCGGGCGGCGACGGTGAGGGCGACCATCGCGACGAGCGCGCCGGTCATGGCGAGGCCGGAGCTGATGGCGTGGGCCGTGTGGGTGGCGGGGACGAGTCCGGCGGTCTCGCGGGCGGCGCACTCGGGGTCGACGGTGGGGGCGCAGCTGAGCGGGAGGCGGGAGTCGACGGCGGTGGCGGCGCCGAAGAGGGCGAGGGCGGCCCAGCCGGCGAGGAGCCAGGGGCGGCGGGCGGGCCGGGTGCCGGTGCGGGCCCAGCTGGGGACGCCCGGTGCGGGCGCGGGTCCGGCGGCGGCGCGGTGGGCGAGGAGGCCGGCGACGGCGCCGGCGAGGACGAGGAGGCCGGCGACGAGGTCGGTGGCGCGGAAGAGGCCGCCGAGGGGCTGGTCGGCCGCGGCGAGCTCGGAGACGTACGTGCGGACCGGGTCGAGACCGGTCCGCACGACGACTTCGAGGACCCAGGCGGTGTACGCGAGCGCCCCCAGGAACAGCAGGACGGCGGACGCGCGCGTGACCTTTCCGGGCATACGGGGTCAGACGTCAGGGAGTGCCGGAAGGTTCCCGGTGCTCGGGGTGGACCCATTCGGGTTTGCGGAACTTGAGCAGGGCGGCGGGGATGAGGAGGCCGAGGACGAGCAGTCCGCCGCCGACGATCAGCAGGTAGCGCCAGAGCGGTTCGCCGTCGAACTGGTCGGGCGGGACGAAGCCGATGACGAGGGCGGCGATGGAGGCGACGAAGCCGATCGAGGCGACCCAGGTGACGGCGGGGACGCGGAAGCCGCGCTCCACGTCGGGCTGGGTGCGGCGGAGTTTGACGACCGCGACGAACATCAGCAGGTAGGCGATCAGGTAGATCTGGACGGTGATGACGGAGAACATCCAGTAGGAGCTGGAGACGCTGTCGCTGAAGGCGTACAGGATGCCGATCAGGGTGGTGACCACGCCCTGGGCGATCATGATGTTGGTCGGGGAGCCCGCCTTGTTGAACTTCTGGAAGGCGGGCGGGAGGTAGCCCTCCTGGCGGGAGAGCAGGACGAGGCCCTTGGCGGGTCCGGAGAGCCAGGTGAGCATGCCGCCGAGGGCGGCGCAGACCAGCATGACGCCGACGACCCTGGTCATCCAGCCGATGGAGAAGTGGTCGAAGAAGGCGTCGAACGCCTGCATGAGGCCGGCGGTGAGGCTGAGCTGGTCGGACGGCATGACCCAGGCGATGGCGAGGGCCGGAAGGATGAAGATCAGCAGGACGAGTCCGGTGGCCAGGAACATCGACTTCGGGTACTCGCGCTTGGGTTCGCGCAGCGAGGAGACGTGGACGCCGTTCATCTCCATGCCCGCGTAGGACAGGAAGTTGTTGACGATGAGCACGAGGCTGGCGAGGCCGGTCCACGGCGGCAGCCAGTGGTCGGCGCTCATCGGCTGGGCGGAGGGGTTGCCCTGGCCGAGGAAGATCATGCCGAGCAGGACGAGGAGCACGCCGGGGACGAGGGTGCCGATGATCAGGCCGAAGGAGGAGAGTCCGGCGATGGCGCGGGTGCCGCGCGAGGAGATCCAGACGCCGGCCCAGTAGACGGTGACGATGACGATCGCGACGTAGAGGCCGTTCTCGGCGAGCGAGGGGTCGACGACGTACGCGAACGTCGAGGCGACGTAGGCGAGCAGGCTCGGGTAGTACGCGATCGTCATGGCGAACTGGCACCAGACGGCGAGGAAGCCGAGGGGCTTGCCGAGGGCCTCGCTGACCCAGCGGTAGATGCCGCCGGACCAGCCGGAGGCGAGTTCGGCGCCGACGAGGGCGGTGGGGAGGAGGAAGACGATGGCGGGGAGGAGGTAGAGGAAGATCGCGGCCAGTCCGTAGATGGCCATGGTCGGCGCGGGCCGCAGGGAGGCGACGGAGGCCGTGGTCATGAAGGCGAGCGTCAGCCAGGAGATGAACTGCCGCTTGGTGCCGTCGTCCTGGAGGACCGCCGCGTCCTCGCTGGTGGCGGGCCCGGCCGACTCCGCCGGATCGTCAGTGGTCGTCATGGGCCCATGATCAAGGCGGTCGACGGACTTCGCATGTCGGGACGGAAGGGGCGGAAGGGGTGGACGGTGGGGCGCCGGACGCCTTTTCCCGGGACATAGCGTCGGTTTGACGATTAGAGTGGGGGGCGTGCATCGACTACGCCTCGCGCTGAATCAGATCGACTCGACCGTCGGGGACGTCGCCGGGAACTCCGAGGCGATCGTCCACTGGACCCGGCACGCCGTCGGGCAGGGCGCGCACCTCGTCGCGTTCCCCGAGATGGCGCTGACCGGCTATCCCGTCGAGGACCTGGCCCTGCGGCCGTCCTTCGTCGAAGCCTCCCGCGCGGCGCTGCTGGCGCTCGCGGAGCGGCTCGCCGACGAGGGCTTCGGCGAGGTGCCGGTGGTCGTCGGCTATCTCGACCGCACGGAGCGGGCGGTGCCCCGGCTGGGGCGCCCGGCCGGTTCGCCGGAGAACGCGGCGGCGGTGCTGCACCGCGGCCGGGCGGTGCTCCGCTTCGCCAAGCACCATCTGCCCAACTACGGCGTCTTCGACGAGTTCCGCTACTTCGTGCAGGGCGACACCCTGCCGGTGCTGCGGGTGCGCGGGGTCGACGTGGCGCTCGCGATCTGCGAGGACCTGTGGCAGGAGGGCGGCCGGGTGCCGGCGGCGCGCAGCGCCCGGGCCGGGCTGCTGCTGTCGGTGAACGCCTCGCCGTACGAGCGGAACAAGGACGACACCCGGCTCGAACTGGTCCGCAAGCGGGCCCAGGAGGCGGGCTGCACGACCGCCTATCTGGCGTCGACCGGCGGGCAGGACGAGCTGGTCTTCGACGGGGACTCGATCGTGGTGGACGCGGCGGGCGAGGTGATCGCGCGGGCCCCGCAGTTCACCGAGGGCAGCGTCATCCTCGACCTGGACCTGCCGGCCGCCGACCCGGAGGCTCCCGCCCCGGGCACGGTGGTCGACGACGGGCTGCGGATCGACCGTGCGGTGCTCGCCGGGGAGGCCGGAGAGCCGGTCCCGGCGTACGAGGCGGAGCTGACGGGCGGTTACGCGCAGCGGCTCGACGACGACGAGGAGGTCTACTCGGCGCTGGTCATCGGGCTGCGCGCGTACGTCGCGAAGAACGGTTTCGGCTCGGTGGTGATCGGCCTCTCCGGCGGGATCGACTCGGCCCTGGTCGCCGCGATCGCCTGCGACGCGCTGGGCGCGGACCGGGTGCACGGGGTGTCGATGCCGTCGAAGTACTCCTCCGACCACTCGAAGGGCGACGCGGCGGAGCTGGCCCGCAGGACCGGGCTGAACTTCCGCACCGTCTCGATCGAGCCGATGTTCGACGCGTACATGGGAGCGGTGGAGCTCACCGGGCTCGCCGAGGAGAACCTCCAGTCCCGGCTGCGCGGCACCACCCTGATGGCGATCTCCAACCAGGAGGGCCACCTCGTCCTCGCCCCGGGCAACAAGTCCGAGCTGGCGGTGGGCTACTCGACGCTGTACGGCGACTCGGTCGGCGCCTACGGGCCCATCAAGGACGTCTACAAGTCGGACGTCTTCCGGCTGGCCCGCTGGCGGAACCGGGCCGCGGAGGAGCGCGGCCAGGCCCCGCCGATCCCGGAGAACTCGATCGTGAAGCCGCCCAGCGCCGAGCTGCGCCCGGGCCAGGTGGACACGGACTCGCTGCCGGACTACGAGGTGCTCGACCGGATCCTCGCCCTGTACGTGGACGGGGACGAGGGTACGGACGCGATCGTGGCGGCCGGCTTCGACGCGGAGCTGGTGGGGCGGACGCTGCGGATGGTGGACGCGGCGGAGTACAAGCGGCGCCAGTACCCGCCGGGCACCAAGATCTCGGCGAAGGGCTTCGGCAAGGACCGGCGGCTGCCGATCACGAACCGCTGGCGGGAGACGCCGACTCCCTGACACCGGTGTCGGTGGTGGTGCCGGTGGTGGCGCCGGTGCCGGTCTCCTGAGCGCCGAGGGGGCTTCGCGCGACGACGTGCGAGGCCCCTTCCGCGTTCTTCCCCGGACGGTCGAGGAGCCCGGCGGCGACGGCGATCGCCAGACCGGCGGCGGCGAGGCCCGCGCCGACCAGGGCCGGGGAGGTCCAGCCCCAGCCCGCGGCGATGGCGGCGCCGCCGGCCCAGGCGCCGCCCGCGTTGGCGAGGTTGAAGGCCGAGTGGTTGGAGGCGGAGGCGAGCGTCGGGGCGTCCTTCGCCTTCTCCATGACGAGCATCTGGAGCGGGGTGGTGGTCATGAAGCCGACGGCGCCGAGCACCACGACGGTGACCAGGGCGAGCCAGGGCACGTGGACGGTGAAGCGGAAGGCGACCAGCGCCACCGCGAGGGCGGCCAGGGACCCGTACAGGGTGGGGCGCGGGGCGCGGTCGGTGAGCGGTCCGGCGGCGAGCGCGCCGGCGGTCATGCCGAGGCCGAAGAGGGCGAGGACGATCGTGACGGTGGACTCGCCGAAGCCCATGACCTCGGTGGTCATGGAGGCCAGGTAGGAGTAGACGGCGAAGACGCCGGCGAAGCCGAAGACGGCGGTGAGCAGGCCGAGCAGCACCTGCGGGCGCCGGAGGGCGCGCAGTTCGCGGCCGAGGCCCTGGCGCTCGTCGACGGGGAGCTGGGGGACCAGCCGGGCGAGGGCGGCGAGCGCGACGAGGCCGATGACGGCGACGACGAGGAAGGTGGCGCGCCAGCCGAGGTGCTGCCCGAGCAGGGTGGCGGCGGGGACGCCGAGGATGTTGGCGACGGTGAGGCCGAGGAACATGGTGGCGACCGCGCGGGCCTGCCGGTCGGGGCGGACGAGCCGGGCGGCGACGACGGCTCCGACGCCGAAGAAGGCGCCGTGCGGGAGCCCGGCGAGGACCCGGCCGGCGAGCAGCCAGCCGTAGCCGGGGGCGAGGGCGGAGGCGAGGTTGCCGACGGTGAAGAGGGCCATCAGCAGGAGCAGCATCCGCTTGCGGGGGACGCGGGAGCCGAGGGCGGTGAGCAGCGGGGCGCCGATGACGACCCCGAGGGCGTAGGCGGAGACGAGGTGGCCCGCGGTCGGGACGGTGGTGCCGAGGTCGCCGGCGACGTTGGGCAGCAGGCCCATCATCACGAACTCGGTGGTGCCGATGCCAAAAGCGGAGATGGCCAGGGCGAGCAGGGCCACGGGCATGGGTGGGAGACCCTTTCCGGATCCAGGGGTTTGTTTTCTTACAAAACAAATTGTGGCAGATCCCGGAGGGTCCCCCGGCCACCGGGGGATGAAGAGTGTGTTGCGGGCGGGGTACGCGTGCCCGTGCGCGGGGTCAGAGCGTGATGCGGGCCGCGAGCGGCAGGTGGTCGCTCCGCGTCTCCGGCAGCGCCCAGGAGGAGACCGGCTCGACGCCCCGGACCAGGATCTGGTCGATCCGGGCCATCGGGAAGGAGGCCGGCCAGGAGAAGCCGAAGCCGTCGCCCGCCGCGCCCTGGGTGGAGCGCAGCTGGGAGGTGACGGCGTTGAGGGCGCGGTCGTTCATGGTGCCGTTGAGGTCACCGAGGAGGACGATCCGCTGCGCCCGGTCGCTCGCGATGGCCTCGCCGAGGGCGTCGGCGCTGGTGTCGCGCTGGTTGGCGGTGAAGCCCGCGTCGAGGTTGACGCGTACGGAGGGCAGGTGGGCGACGTACACCCGGAGCTCTCCCTGCGGGGCGACGACGGTGGCGCGCATGGCGCGGGTCCAGCCCATGTGGATGTCGACGGGCTTCGGGTCCCGCAGCGGCAGCCGGCTCCACAGGCCGACGGTGCCCTGGACCGAGTGGTACGGGTACCGCTCCGCCAGCTCCCGCTCGTAGACCGGCACCATGTCGGCCTTCAGCTCCTCCAGGGCGAGCACGTCGGCGCCGGAGGCGGCGAGCCCGCGGGCGGTGCCGGCGGGGTCGGGGTTGTCGGCGTTGACGTTGTGGGTGGCGACGGTGAGGTCGCCGCCGGGGGCCGACTTGTCGGCGACGAGACCGCCGAAGAGGTTGAGCCAGACGACCGCCGGGAGGAGCAGCGCGATCAGCGCGGTGGCGGAGCGGCGCAGCAGCGCGAGGAGGAGCAGGAGGGGGACGAGGAGGCCGAGCCAGGGCAGGAAGGTCTCGGTGAGGCTGCCGAGGTTGCCGACCCGGTTGGGGATCTGCGCGTGGAAGGCCATGAGGAGGGTGAGGGCGACGGCGCAGACGGCCAACAGGATGCCGCGCCGCCAGATGCCGGGGTCGCGGCGCAGGCGGCCGAGGGAGGAACGGAACCGGTCGCGGCCTCCGGAAGGGGCACCTCCCGTTCCGCCGTGCTCCGTCCCCGTCATGTCCACCCGCGCCATCGCTGCCCTCGCTCGCTTGCCGTGCCGTCGTGCCGTCCGTGCTCCGAGACCCGGTCCCGACCCTAGGCGATACAGGGCCCCGCGCACTCCCCCAAGGACGGACGCGGCGTGTGACGGGGTTCCGGCGGCGGGCCGGTACGGGCGGGCTGTGACAGAACGCGCACATTCGTACGGGTCCCGGACCTGGGCACGAGGGTGGCTTGCGCGGTCAGTCCCTCGGCCGGACCCCGTCGAGGATGGTGTCGGCGACGCGGGCCGGGAAGTCGGGCGACAGGTCGGCGTCGGGCTGGAGGACGGTACGGAGCAGGAGCGGGCCGACGAACAGGTCGTTGACCAGCTCCAGGTCGAGGTCGGCCCGGATCTCGCCGGTGGCGACGCCGCGCTCCAGGACCTCGATGCCGCGGCGGCGGCGGGGTTCGATGGAGGTGCGGTGGTACTGGTCCCAGAGCCGGGGGTGCGCCTGCATCTGCGCGAACATGTTCCGCAGCAGCGCGGAGGTCCGCTTGGCGAGTCCACGCCGCCGCATGAACTCCAGGAGCATGACGAGGTCCTCGCGGACGGAGGTGCCGGGCAGCTCCGGGTCCGGGGGCTCGACGGAGCGAATCAGCTCGACGAGCAGGTCCTCCTTGCCGGCCCAGCGGCGGTAGATCGTGGCCTTGCCGACGCCCGCGGTACGGGCGATCCGCTCGATCGAGATGTCGCCGAGGGGCACCCCGCCCTCCAGGAGCCCGATGACGGCGTCGAAGATCGCCCGCTCCACCGCCTCGCTCCGGGGCCGCCCGCGCCGGGGCCCGGGGTCGGGGCAGCCGCCCGCGTCAACGCAACCCGGCTCTGGGTCACGGTCGGGCTCGGCGGCGCCGGGGGTTTCGGGGTCGCCGGGAAGCTCGCCGGGAATCTCACCGGGGATCTCGCCGTCCGCCAGGGACACGCGCGCTCCGCCTCTCGTCGGTGTACGGGGGTCTGCCACGCCCTCATTCTCGCCCCACGGGGGCGGGCCCGGACGGGCCCGCCCCCGGCGCGTTCAGCGGCGGGCCGGTTCCGCGGGCTCCGCCGCCTCCGGGGCCGCCTGGGCCGGGAGCCCGGGGGCCGGGGTGCGGCCCGGGAGGAAGGCGGCGACGACCACGACGCCGACGACGGCGATCGCCGCGGAGGCCCAGGCGGTGACGTGCATGGCGTCGATGAACGCCTGGTGGGCGGGGGCGATCAGGCTCTCGGCGTGGAGCTTCTCCGCGACCGCGAGGGTGGCCTCCAGGGACTCGCCCGCGGTGGTGCGCACGGCGGGCGGGAGGACGTCGAGGTGGGACTCGATCTCGCCCCGGTAGACGGAGGAGAGGACGGAGCCGAGGACGGCCACGCCGAGCGCGCCGCCGACCTGGCGGAAGGTGTTGTTGACGGCGGAGCCGGAGCCCGCCTTCTCCCGGGGCAGCGTCTGCATGATCGCGACGGTGACCGGCGGCATGATGTGCGCCATGCCGGCGCCCTGGAGCAGGAAGACCAAGGCCATCACCCAGACCGGGGTGTCCGCGTCGAAGAAGGCGAAGGCGCCGAGGCCGACGGCGACGGCGGCCATGCCGGTGGCGCAGACCGCGCGGGCGCCGAAGCGGGCGACGGCGTGCCGGGCCCGGGGCGCGAAGACCATCTGGGCGAGCGCGAGCGGCAGCAGGAGCAGACCGGAGTCGAGCGCGCTGTAGCCGCGGACGCTCTGGAGGTAGAACGCCGAGAAGAAGGTGACGCCCATGAGGGCGAAGAAGACCAGGGCGATGGCGGCGACGGCGGCGGAGAAGACCGGCTTGCGGAAGTAGGAGACGTCCAGGGCCGGGTGGTCGCTGCGCTTCTCGTACAGGACGAAGGCGGTGAGGACGGCGAGCCCGCCGAGGACCGGGACGAGGACCCCGGGCTCGGTGAAGGACGCCTGCTCGCCGCCGCGGATGATCCCGTACACGAGGAGGACGAGGCCGAGGACGGAGAGGAGCACGCCGACCAGGTCGATCCGGCCGGGCGCGGGGTCGCGGGACTCGGGGACGAGCCAGATCATCAGGGCGAGGCCGAGGAGCACCACGGGCACGTTGATGAGGAAGATCGAGCCCCACCAGAAGTGCTCCAGGAGGATGCCGCCGGTGATCGGGCCGATCGCGATGGCGAGGCCGACGCTGCCGGCCCAGATGCCGATGGCCTTGGGCTGCTCGTCGCGCTCGAAGACGTTCATGAGGACGGCGAGGGTGGCGGGCATGACGAAGGCGGCGCCGAGGCCCATCACGGCCCGGTAGGCGATCAGCTCGCCCGGGGAGCCGGAGAAGGCGGCGAGGGCCGAGCCGATCCCGAAGACGGTGAGGCCGAAGAGGAGGGACTTCTTGCGGCCGAGCCGGTCGCCGAGGAGGCCGGAGGCGAAGAGGAGGCCGGCGAAGACGAGCGTGTAGGAGTTGATCGCCCACTCCAGCTCGCTCTGGGTGGCGCCGAGTCCGGTGGGGTCCGGGGAGGCGATCGTCTTGACCGCCACGTTCAGGATCGAGTTGTCGAGGACGACGATCAGCAGGCTGAGCATCAGCACGCCGAGGATCGCCCAGCGGCGGCGGTGGACGGCCTCGGGCACGGAGGGGGAGGGGGAGGAGGAGGGGGACGGCTCTGGCATGTGCACCACTGTAGACCTGTTTCGATACGGACCCGTCTCGTATCGGAATCCATGACCGAGCCTTTACGCACACCCATCGCGTTCGAACACTCACTCGTCTGTGAAGAGCGCCACAACGGCCCACTTCCCCGCCCGCCCGGCGAAGTGCCACCATGGATGTGGTCCGGGGACGCCGTCAGGGCGCCTCGAGATGACACAAGGAGCCGTGCACCATGACGCTTCAGGCTGCCCAGAAACCGTTCGCCGACAGCACGAAGACGCTGTACGGGGGCAAGGGCTCGCGCCGTCTCACCGTCCACGACATCGCCGCCGCCAAGACCCGCGGCGAGAAGTGGCCCATGCTCACCGCCTACGACGCCATGACCGCGTCCGTCTTCGACGAGGCCGGCATCCCGGTGATCCTCGTCGGCGACTCCATGGGCAACTGCCACCTCGGCTACGACACCACCGTGCCCGTCACGATGGACGAGATGGCCCTGCTCTCCGCCGCCGTCGTCCGGGGCACCCGGCGCGCCCTCGTCGTCGGCGACCTCCCCTTCGGCTCGTACCAGGAAGGGCCCGTCCAGGCCCTGCGCAGCGCGACCCGGCTGGTCAAGGACGCGGGCGTCCAGGCGGTCAAGCTGGAGGGCGGCGAGCGCTCGCTGCCGCAGACCGAGATGCTGGTCCAGGCCGGCATCCCCGTCATGTCCCACCTGGGCCTCACCCCGCAGTCCGTGAACACCATGGGCTACCGGGTGCAGGGCCGCTCCGACGAGGCCGCGCACAAGCTGCTGCGCGACGCCAAGGCCGCCCAGGACGCGGGCGCCTTCTCGCTCGTCCTGGAGCTGGTCCCGGCCGAGCTGGCCGCCGAGGTCACCCGCTCGCTGCACATCCCGGTCATCGGCATCGGGGCCGGCCCCGACACCGACGCCCAGGTCCTCGTCTGGACCGACATGGCCGGGCTGACCGGCGGCAAGGTGCCGCGCTTCAGCAAGCAGTACGCCAACCTCCGCGAGACGCTCGGCGACGCCGCCCGCGCCTTCGCCGAGGACGTGGCCGGCGGGTCCTTCCCCGCCGAGGAGCACACCTTCCACTAGGAGGCACCGGACCACTCCCGGCACCACCGACAGCCCGCCGCCATCCCCCGACGGCGGGCTGTCGGCCGCCTGTAGGCCGTTTGTCGGAAGACTGTCAGTGGTGGCGTGTTCCATGGTGGCCATGACGCGATCACAGACCAACGCCATCGAGGTCCGGGGCCTCGTGAAGCACTTCGGCGACACGAAGGCCCTCGACGGGGTCGACCTGGACGTCCGCGAGGGCACCGTCCTCGGGGTCCTCGGGCCCAACGGCGCCGGGAAGACCACCCTCGTCCGCTGCCTCTCCACCCTCCTCGTCCCGGACGCCGGGACCGCCACCGTCGCCGGCTACGACGTGGTGCGCCAGCCCCGCCAGCTGCGCCGCACCATCGGCCTCACCGGCCAGTACGCCTCCGTCGACGAGAAGCTCTCCGGCTTCGAGAACCTGTACATGATCGGGCGGCTGCTCGACCTGTCGCGCGCGGACGCCCGCCGCCGCGCCGACGAGATGCTGGAGCGCTTCTCCCTCACCGAGGCCGCCAAGCGCCCGGCCGTGAACTACTCCGGCGGCATGCGGCGCCGCCTCGACCTGGCCGCCTCGATGATCGGGCAGCCGGCCGTGCTCTACCTGGACGAGCCGACCACCGGCCTCGACCCCCGCACCCGCAACGAGGTGTGGGACGAGGTGAAGCGGATGGTCTCCGAGGGCGTCACCGTCCTCCTCACCACCCAGTACATGGAGGAGGCGGAGCAGCTGGCGAGCGAGCTGACCGTGATCGACCGGGGCAAGGTCATCGCCAAGGGCGAGGTCGACGAGCTCAAGGCGAAGGTCGGCGGCCGGACCCTCAAGGTCCGCCCGGTCGACCCGGACCAGCTGCCCGCGATGGCGGCCGCGCTCCGCGAGACCGGTCTCGACGGCGTCGCCGGCGCGACCGTGGTGCCGGACGAGGGCGCGCTGTACGTGCCGATCCTGACCGACCAGCAGCTGACCGCCGTGGTCACGCTGCTCGGCGCGCGCGGCTTCGGCATCGCCCACATCGGCACCCACCTGCCCAGCCTGGACGAGGTGTTCCTGGCCATCACCGGCCAGAAGACCGCCGTCTCCGACGAGATCCCCGAGGAGGTCGCCGCGTGAGCACGACCACGGTCACCAAGTCCCCCACCGTCACCCCGGGTCCCGCGAAGGACCGGCCGGTCCGCACCGAGACCGACGGCCGCATCGGCCTGCGGGCCAACCTGCGCCACATCGGCGCGCTGGCCCGGCGCAACGCGCTCCAGATCAAGCAGGACCCGGAGTCGATGTTCGACGCCGTGTTCATGCCGATCATCTTCATCCTGCTCTTCGTGTACGTCTTCGGCGGCGCCATCTCCGGCAAGGGCAACAACGACGTCTACGTGAACTACGTGACGCCCGGCCTGATGGCGATGATGGGCATGAACATCGCCATGGGTGTCGGCGTGGGCATCAACGACGACTTCAAGAAGGGGGTGATGGACCGGTTCCGGACGATGCCGATCGCCCGCTCCTCGGTCCTCATCGCCAAGATCGTCGTCGAGCTCGGCCGCATGATGATCGCCACCGCGATCCTGCTCGGCATGGGCTTCCTGCTGGGCCTGACCATCCACACCTCGGTGCTCCACCTCCTCGCCGCGATCGGCCTGTCGGTGGTCTTCGGCGCCTCCCTGATGTGGATCTTCGTCCTGCTCGGCCTGAGCCTGGGATCCGCGCAGGCGGTGCAGGGCATGGCCATGATGGTCCTGATGCCGCTCCAGTTCGGCTCGTCGATCTTCGCCCCGACGACGACGATGCCCGGCTGGCTGGAGACCTTCACGGACTACAACCCGCTCTCCAACCTCGCCGACGCGGCCCGCGCACTCATCAACGGCGGCGCGGTCGCCCACTCGGTGTGGATGGTGCTGGGCTGGTCCCTGGTCATCACGCTCGTCACGGCGCCGCTCGCGGTCGCCAAGTTCCGCAAGAAGACCTGACGGGACCGGCCCCCTCCGGCGGGGGCTCAGGACTCGGCGCGTCCGGTGATCGCGTCGGCGGCGCGACCGAGCAGGGCGGCGGCCTCCTCCAGGGAGAGGCCGTCGCCTTCGGCGTACGCGGCGGCGAATCCGGCCTCGCCCAGGACCGCCCGGGCCAGCTCCGTCGCCCGGACCACGTTCTCCCGCTCCATCGCGGGCGCCCGGTGCCCGTCCGGCAGCAGGCCCTCCCGCGCGCCGAGGAGCACGGCCGCCGTGCGCGCCCCCTCGCCTCCGGTCCCGGCGAGCGCCCACGCGCCGACCGTCAGGTGCGCCGAGGGCATCTGCGGGGCCACCATCATCGACAGCGGGCCCAGCGACCGCTCGTACGCCTCGGCGGCCCGCGCGAGCGCGGGGACGTACCGCTCCTCCAGGACGTCGATCCAGCCCAGGCTGCCGAGCGTGAACCCCTCGAAGACGGAGAGGGTGTCGCTGCTGAACTCCTTCAGGAGCAGCGTCAGATGCTCCCGGGCCTCGACGGTCCGGCCCGTGCGGCCCAGCGCGAGGGCGAGGAAGATGCGGGCGCCGAGCTGCGGTTCGTGGCCGGAGCCGTGCCGGTCCTCCAGGATCTCCCGCAGGATCGCCTCCCCCTCCTCGATCCGGCCGCTCTCGACGAGGATGTCGGCGTACCGGGCGCGCAGCAGCGCCCGCTGCGAGGGGGCCCCGAGCTTCTCCGCGTAACCGATGGCGGCGGCGAAGTCGGCCCCGGCGGCCTCGAACTCCAGCCGCCGCTCGTGGGCCTCGGCGCGGGAGGAGAGCGCCTCGGCCGCGCCCCAGGCGTCCCCGAGCCGTTCGAAGATCTCCAGGCTCTCGTCGGCGTCCTCGATGGCCTGCGCGGCCCGGTCGCTGCGGTTGGCCCGCATGTTGGCGCGCAGGTGCAGGACGTGGGCGAGCTCCCAGTCGTAGCCGTTGCTCCGGCAGGCCGCCACGGTGATGTCGAGGAGTTCGTGCAGCCGGTCCGGCTCCCCGATGAGGAGGACCGCGAAGACGGCGAAGGAGCCGGGCAGCCGGCAGGTCTGCGGGAGTCCGGGCCGGTAGACGGCGGTGATCTCGCGGAGCCGGGCCGTGCCCTCGGGGCTCGTCCAGCGGGCCGTCTCGTGGTCCATGTTGACCAGCTCGACGAGCCGCACGCCGCGCCGGGCCTCCCAGCGCTGCTCCTCGGAGAGCGGGGGCGGAGTGGCGGTGCACGGCTCAGCGAGCGGCACGAGGGGCGCGGCGGGCGGCGCGAAGGGGTCGGGGCCGAGGGCGGCGACGGTCCGGACGGCGTGGAGGGCGTCGGAGCGCAGGTCGCGCAGCTGCCAGTACCAGAGCAGGGCGTGGACGAGGACGAGCGCCTCGTCCTCGTCGCGCCAGGCGACGGCGCGGGCGAGCGCGGTGCGCAGGTTGCCGTACTCGGCGTCGAGCCGGACCATGGCGGCGAGCTGCCCGGACCCGCGCAGTTCGGGGTCGGTACGGCGGACGAGTTCGCGGTAGTACGTGAGATGGGCCCGCTCGGCGGCCGCCCGTTCCCCGGCCTCGTCCAGCCGCTCCCCCGCGTACTCCGCCACCGTCTCCAGGAGCCGGAACCGCATCCCCGACTCCCCCGGCGCCGACACCACCAGCGACTTGTCGACCAGCGCGCCCAGCACGTCGAGGACGTCGCCCCCCTCGGCCCCGGCGCACACCGCCTCCGCCGCCTCCAGGTCGCATCCGCCGGTGAACACCGCGAGCCGCCGCAGCACCGCCCGCTCCGGCTCCTCCAGCAGGTCCCACGACCAGTCCACCACCGCCCGCAGCGTCTGCTGCCGGGGCAGCACCGTCCGCGCCCCGGAGGTCAGCAGCCGGAAACGGTCGTCCAGCCGGTCCGCGATCTGCCGCGCCGACAGCACGCGCAGCCGCGCCGCCGCCAGCTCGATCGCCAGCGGCAGCCCGTCCAGCCGCCGCACGATCTCCCGCACCGCCGCCCCGTCCTCCGTCACGTCGAAGCCCGGCCGCGCCGCCGCCCCGCGCTCCCCCAGCAGCCGCAGCGCCGTCGCCTCCGGCAGCGGGCCCAGCGGCCGCAGCCGCTCCCCCGGCACCCCCAGCGGCTCCCGGCTCGTCGCCAGGACGCGTACGCCAGGACAGCGCGCCAGCACCGTCTCCGCCAGCCGCGCCGCCGCCTCCACCACGTGCTCGCAGTTGTCCAGCAGCAACAGCATCCGCCGCCCGGCGCAGTGCTCCACCAGGCGGTGCAAGGGGTCGCCGTCGCCGCGCAGTTCCTCGGCGCCTGCGCCGCGCAGCACGGTCTCGCGGGCGCCGAGGGCCATGAGGACGGCCTCGGGGACGGCCTCCGGGTCGCGGACGGGGGCGAGTTCGGCGGCCCAGACGCCGTCGGGCCAGGTGTCGGCGGCCCGTTCGGCCGCCTCCTGGGAGAGCCGGGTCTTGCCGGCGCCGCCGGGCCCGAGCAGGGTCACGAGCCGGGCGGTGCCCAGGTCCTGGCGCAGGGCGGCGATCTCCTCGTCACGCCCGACGAAGGAGGTGAGCCGGGCCCGCAGGTTGCCGGGTACGGGCGCGGGGGCCTTCCCGAAAGCGGGCGCGGGGGCCGGTGCGGGCTCCGGCTCCGGGGCGAGGAGCCGTTCGTGCAGGGCGCGCAGTCCTGGGCCCGGGTCGGCGCCGAGCCGGTCGGCGAGGGTCCTGCGGACCTCCTCGTACGCGGCCAGGGCCTCGGCGGCGCGGCCGGTGTCGCGCAGGGCCCGGATCCGCAGGGCCTGGAGGGGCTCGTCGAGCGGCCGGCCGGCGCAGAGCGCGGTGAGTTCGGGCAGGGCGTCGGCGGCCCGGCCGAGGGCGAGCGCCGCGTCGAGCCGGGTGCGGCGGGCGTCCAGGCGGCGGGCCTCCCAGCGGGCGGCCTCGGCGTGCCGGTCGGGCAGGTCGGCGAGGACGGGCCCGGCCCAGAGGCCCAGGGCCTCGTCGAGGAGGGCGGCGGCCCGCTCCGGGTCCCCGGCGGCGAGCGCGGCGGAGCCGTCGGCGGTGAGCCGTTCGAAGCGGAAGAGGTCGACGTCCTCGCGGGTCGCGGCGAGCCGGTAGCCGCCGCCCTCCGCGGAGTGGACCCGGTCCCGCCCGAGCGCCTTCCTGAGCCGCCCGACCAGGGCCTGGAGCGCGGCCACCGCGTCGGCGGGCGGCTCGTCGGCGTGCCAGACCTCGTCGACGAGCGCGGCCACGGGCAGCGCGCGGCCGGGCCGGAGGGCGAGGGCGGTGAGCAGGGCGCGGACGCGCGGGCCGCCGACGGGCAGCTCGCTGCCGTCGGCGGTCAGCACACGGGTCGGTCCCAGGAGGCAGTAGCGCACACCCCCCATTCTCCGTGAGGGGACTCCGCGCGCCGGGAGGCGGGGGAACCCGGGGGCGGGGCGGTACGTTCTCCCGCACACAGTCCGCACCGCACCACGTCCCCCGCGCGGGGGCACGTCCCGGGGAGTCCGTGATGAGTTCGGCCGCCGTCCGCCGCCAGGAACGCCGGATCAGTCCCGTCTTCCTGGGGGTGCTCGCCGTCATGGCGGTCACCGGCTGGGCGGTGTGGACGGACTTCGCGGCGCTGCCCGGGGTGGCGATCTTCCTCTTCGTCACCTCGGCGTGGATCGTCTCGCTCTGTCTGCACGAGTACGCGCACGCCCGCACGGCCCTGCACAGCGGGGACATCACGGTGGGCGCCCGCGGCTATCTGACGCTGAACCCGTTCGCGTACACCCACGCCGTCCTGAGCGTGGTCCTGCCGGTGCTCTTCGTGATCATGGGCGGGATCGGTCTGCCGGGCGGGGCGGTCTTCATCGAGCGGGGCCGGATCAAGGGGCGCTGGCGGCACAGCCTGATCTCGGCGGCGGGCCCGCTGACGAACCTGCTGTTCGCGGTGGTGTGCACGGCCCCGTTCTGGCTGGGCGCGCTCGACGGGGTGCCGGCCGCCTTCCGGTACGCGCTGGCGTTCCTGGCGTTCCTCCAGGTGACGGCCACGCTGCTGAACCTGCTGCCGGTGCCGGGCCTGGACGGCTACGGGATCGTGGAGCCCTGGCTGTCGTACCAGGTGAAGCGGCGGATCGAGCCCTACGCGCCGT
The DNA here is from genome assembly GCF_042754585.1 of Streptomyces sp. NPDC059201. Classification (NCBI taxonomy): domain Bacteria; kingdom Bacillati; phylum Actinomycetota; class Actinomycetes; order Kitasatosporales; family Streptomycetaceae; genus Streptomyces; species Streptomyces sp. NPDC059201. Next base: position 545,492 of record NZ_JBHZBB010000002.1, on the reverse strand, counting down.
ACGGCTTCTTCATCGTGATCGGGCTGCTGTTCGTGCCGGTCGTCAACGGCGCCTTCTTCGACGCGGTCGACGCCCTGATGAGCGCCCTGGGCGTCGACGGCAGGACCCGCGCCTGCGGCTCCGCGCTGTTCCGCTTCTGGCAGGGCACCCCGGCGGCCTGCCCGGTCTAGCCGGCGACGGGCGCGGTCTCCGCCCCGGCGTCCTTCTCGGCCTTCGCGCGGCGGACGTAGTACCAGGCCATGTTGGAGGAGAGGCCGGCGAGGAGGACCCAGACGACGCCGATGAAGCTGCCGTTGACGAAGGAGATCACGGCCGCGGCGACGGCCAGGGCGCAGACCACGAGGGCGTAGAGGGCGAGACGGGGCATGGGGGTCGGCTCCTGTCGGGTACGGCTGACGGTGCCCGACCAGTGTCCCCCATGCCCCGAAGCGTCCGTTCTCCGGCTCCGGTCCCGGGGCGGGAGGGCCGCTCAGACGTCGGTGACGCGCAGGCCCGCGTGGGCCTTGTAGCGGCGGTTCACCGAGATCAGGTTGGCGACGAGCGACTCGACCTGGTGGGCGTTGCGCAGCCGGCCGGCGAAGACGCCGCGCATGCCGGGGATGCGGCCGGCCAGCGCCTGCACGATCTCGACGTCGGCGCGCTCCTCTCCGAGGACCATCACGTCGGTGTCGATCTCGGCGATCGAGGTGTCCTTGAGGAGGACGGCGGACAGGTGGTGGAAGGCGGCGGCGACCCGGGAGTCGGGGAGCAGCGCGGCGGCCTGCTCGGCGGCGGAGCCCTCCTCGGGCTTGAGGGCGTAGGCGCCCTTCTTGTCGAAGCCGAGCGGGTTGACGCAGTCGACGACGAGCTTGCCGGCGAGCTCCTCGCGCAGCGATTCCAGGGTCTTGGCGTGCCCGTCCCAGGGCACGGCGACGATGACGACGTCGCTGCGGCGGGCGCACTCGGCGTTGTCGGCGCCCTCGACGCCGTGGCCGATCTCGGCGGCGACGGCCTCGGCGCGGTCGGCGGCGCGGGAGCCGATCACGACCCGCTGGCCGGCGGCGGCGAGGCGGTAGGCGAGGCCGCGGCCCTGGTCGCCGGTGCCGCCGAGGACGCCGACGACGAGTCCGGAGACGTCGGGCAGGTCCCAGGGGTCCTTGGGGGCCTTCGTGGGTTCGTTCGCGGGAGTCGAGGAAGTCATGGGCCGACCCTACCCACCGGTTCGGGACCCGTTCGGGTGGATCGGCGGATACGGGCGACGCGCGGGCGTCCCGCTCGGGCAGGATGCGGCGCCATGGATGCCGTACGGGTCGCGTTGCTGCGGGAAGTGCTCGCCGGGACGGAGTGGCCGGCGGCCGCCCGTCACTTCGCCGGGGCGCTGCGGGCGTCGGTGGTGCCGCAGCGCGGCGGGCTGCTGCTGGTCGGCACGGAGGCGTACGAGCCCTGGCACCTGGCGGCGCACCTGGTGGACGAAGCCGCCTGGTCGGGGCTGCCGGAGCTGGCGCCGACGCTGGTGCGGCACCGGGCGCGGCCCGGGGACCCGGCGCACCTGGCGGTGGGCCTGGGCCGCCTTGAGGCGGCGGGCCGGGGCGCGACGCTCCTCGTGGTGGCGCCGGAGCGGCCGGAGGAGGGGCTGCTCCAGCGGGTCCACGACGCGCGGCGGGCGGGGGCGACGGTGCTCTCGCTGGACGGCGGCGACCCGGAGGTCCGGGGGCTCGCGCACGAGGCGCTGTCGGTGGCGGAGGGGGCGGAGGTGGACCTCGACACGGTGCAGCACCTGGTGGGCGCGGCGGCGGGCGAGAACAGCCTGCCCGCGCCCCGGGGTCGCCGCTTCCGGGACCGGCTCGCCCTGCTGGCCGACCATCTGACCTCTCCGCCGCCGGCCCGCTGGTGAGCGGAATCCGGTTGCCTGGGGCGATCGACCGACGGAACATGGCTCCTCGTGTCCTCCTCCGCGCCCTCCCCGCTCCGCGCCCGGCTCGCCGCCGTGCTTCCCGATACCGCCCCGTGGCGTTCCTCCCGTGACTTCCGCCTCCTGTGGGGGCAGGGGCTCGTCACCTTCTTCGCCAGCGCCATGGCGATGGTGGCGCTGCCCTTGCAGATCAAGGAGCTGACGGACTCGCCGCTCGCCGTGGGGGCGATGGGGGCGGTGGAGCTGGTGCCGCTGGTGGTGTTCGGGCTCTACGGCGGGGCGCTGGCGGACGCGGTGGACCGGCGGCGGGTGATCGTCGCGACGGAGGCGGGGCTCGGGCTCCTCGCCCTGCTCCTGCTGGGGAACTCGCTGCTCGACGAGCCGCTGCTGTGGCCGCTGTACGTGGTCGCGGCGGGCGTGTCGGCGCTGGCGGGGCTCCAGCGTCCGGCGCTCGACTCGCTGCTGGCGCGGATCGTGCCGCACGAGCAGCAGACGGCGGCGGCCGCCCTGAACTCGCTGCGGTGGCAGCTGGGGGCCATCGCGGGGCCGTCGCTCGCGGGCGTGGTGGTGGCCTACGCGGGGCACGCCCCGGCGTACGCGGTGACGCTGGCCGGGTTCGCGGTGTCGGTGCTGATGTGCCGCCGCCTCTCCCCCGCGCCGCCCGCGCACGACGCGGACAAGCCGTCGCTGCGGTCGATCGCGGAGGGCGCGCGGTACGCCTGGTCGCGGCCGGTGCTGCTCGGCACGTACGGGATCGACCTGGCGGCGATGTTCTTCGCCTTCCCGAACGCGGTCTTCCCGTTCCTCGCGGACGACCTGGACGCGCCGTGGTCGCTGGGCCTGATGTACGCGGCCGGCTCGGTCGGCTCGCTGGTGCTGGGGCTGACCAGCGGCTGGACGTCGAAGGTGCGGCGGCACGGGCTGCTCGTGGCGGGCGGCGCGGCGGGCTGGGGCCTGGCGATCGCGGGCGCGGGCTGGTTCGGGAACGTGTGGCTGGTGCTGCTGTGCCTGGCGTTCGCGGGCGCCGGCGACATGCTGAGCGGGCTGGGGCGCTCGACGATCTGGAACCAGACGATCCCGGAGGAGCTGCGCGGCCGGCTGGCGGGCATCGAGGTGCTCTCGTACAGCGTGGGCCCGCAGCTCGGGCAGGTGCGGGCGGGCGTGATGGCCGGCTGGACCGGGACCCGTACCGCCGTGTGGGCGGGCGGTGTCGCGTGCGTGGCCTCCGTGGGCCTGCTCTGCCTGGCGCTGCCGAAGCTGCTGCGGTACGACTCCGCCACCGACGAGGACGCCCTGCGCCGCAAGGCCCAGCAGGAGGCGGCGACGGCGGCCGGGACCGTCTGACCCGGCTCCCCGGCTCCCCGGCCGCCCGCCGCCCGCCGCCGTCAGTCCCGGGTGTCCTCCGGGCGGGGCGCGTCGTGCCAGCGCGGGTCGGTCTCCCACTCCAGGTTGCGCTCGCGGGCGGTGTCCATGGCGTGGGACGCCTCCTCACGGGTGGCGTAGGGGCCGAACCGGTTCTTCGCCGGGCATTCGGGCCCTTCCTCGACCTTCTTGTGTTCCAGGCAGTAGTACCACTCGCCCGGCTTTCCGGCCGTGCGCTTCTTGAACAGGGCCATGGTCGTCGGCTCCTTCCCTCGGGACCATGCTGCCCCAGACGCGGTCGTTAGACTCGCTGGCATGTCTGGCCAGTCGCTTCTCGTCCCGGGGGAGCTCTCCCCCGCCCGCTCCGTCCCGGGCTCGATCCGCCGTCCCGAGTACGTCGGGAAGACCGCCCCCACCCCGTACACGGGGCCCGAGGTGCAGGATTCCGACACCGTCGAAAGGATGCGGATCGCCGGCCGCATCGCCGCCCGGGCGATGGAGGAGGCCGCCAAGCTCATCGCCCCGGGCGTCACGACCGACGCGCTCGACCGGGTCGCCCATGAGTACATGTGCGACCACGGCGCCTATCCCTCGACCCTGGGCTACCGGGGCTTCCCCAAGTCGCTGTGCGCCTCCGTCAACGAGGTCATCTGCCACGGCATCCCGGACTCCACGGTGCTGAACGACGGCGACATCGTGAACCTGGACGTCACGGCGTACATCGGCGGCGTCCACGGCGACAACAACGCCACCTATCTGTGCGGCGACGTCGACGAGGAGTCGCGGCTGCTCGTCGAGCGGACCCGGGAGTCGCTGAACCGCGCGATCAAGGCGGTCAAGCCGGGCCGCCAGATCAACATCATCGGCCGCGTCATCGAGTCGTACGCCAAGCGCTTCGGCTACGGCGTCGTGCGGGACTTCACCGGGCACGGCATCAACACGTCGTTCCACTCCGGCCTGATCGTGCCGCACTACGACTCGCCCCACCACACCACCGTCATCCAGCCCGGCATGACCTTCACGATCGAGCCCATGCTGACCCTCGGGACCCACGAGTACGACATGTGGGACGACGGCTGGACCGTGGTGACCAAGGACCGCAAGCGGACCGCCCAGTTCGAGCACACCCTGGTGGTGACGGAGACCGGAGCGGACATCCTGACGTTGCCCTGAGCCCCGGACGGGGTAAAGCCTTTACCGACAGGTCGTCGGGAACCAGTTGACTTAGGTAAGCCTAACTTGGCACCATCAGACTGGTTCCCGCCCCATCGGTCCCGGAGGCACGCCTTGGACACCCCCTTCTCCACCCTCATCCGCACGGCCTCGCACGAGCAGCACACCGAGGCGGAGACCTCGTCCTTCATGGGCGACCTCCTCGGCGGACGGCTGGGCGTGGACGCCTACGCCCGCTACACGGAGCAGCTCTGGTTCGTGTACCAGGCCCTGGAGGCGGGTGCCGACGCGCTGCGGGAGGACCCGGTCGCCGGGCCGTTCATACAGCCCGAGCTCTTCCGCACGGCCGCCCTGGAGGCGGACCTCGCCCATCTGCGCGGCCCCGAGTGGCGCGCCGGGGTCTCCGCGCTGCCCGCCACGGAGGCGTACGCGGCGCGGGTGGCCGAGTGCGCCCGCACCTGGCCCGCGGGCTACGTCGCCCACCACTACACGCGCTACCTGGGCGACCTGTCGGGCGGCCAGATCATCCGCGACAAGGCGGAGCGGACCTGGGGCTTCGACCGCAAGGGCGACGGCGTGCGGTTCTACGTCTTCGACGCGATCGGCAACCCGGCGGCGTTCAAGCGGGCCTACCGGGAGCTCCTCGACGGGGTGAACGCGGACGACCTGGAGAAGCAGCGGATCGTCGACGAGTGCAAGCGGGCCTTCGCCTTCAACACGGAGGTCTTCCGCGAGCTGGGCGGCGAGTTCCCGCTCAGCGCGTAAGGGTTCCTTCGAGGCGGACGCGTCCGCCCAACTCCACGATGCCGTCAGGGCCGGGGGCAGTGAGCAGCTGCGAACCCCGGCCCTGCGTGATGTTCAGGGCCCGGCCGAGCCGGTCGGTGAGCAGCAGGGCCGCCGCGCCGGTGGCCTCGTCCTCGTCGATGCCGTCGCCCCGGCCGGGGAAGGCGCGCGCCCGGATCCGCCCGGCGGCCTCCTCCTCCCACGCCCAGGCGTAGATCCACTCCCCCGGCGGCGGCACCTCCAGGGCGTCGACCTCGGCGGCGGAGGCGTACTGCCGCAGGGTGCGCGGCGGGGCCCACTCGGCGCGCGCCTCGATCCAGGTGAACTCGCCGTCGCCGCGCACCCAGACCTCGCCGGCGGGCGGGCAGATGACCTCCAGGTCGAGCAGCCAGGCGGTGCCGACGAGCGGGTGCCCGGCGAAGGGGAGCCGCAGTCCGGGGGTGTAGATGTCGACGACGCCGCGCTCGGGGTCGTCGACGAACACGGTCTCGCTGTAGCCGAGTTCCTTGGCCAGCGCCTGCCGGGACGCCTCGTCGGGGTGGGTGCGCCCGTCCCGTACGACTCCGAGGGCGTTGCCGTGGCGGCCGTCGCCCGCGCAGAAGACCCGCAGGACGTCGATCTCTGTGACGTCGGTGGCAGTCGTGTTCATGGCGGAATTGAACCATCCAGGGGCATGCGGCAGGGCCGCGCCTCGCGTTTCCGCGGGGCGCGGCCCTGCCTGTTGGGGGGGGTGGCGGTCTTCGGGTCAGCCCTCCGCGCCGCCGGTGCGGCGGCGGGCGGCGACGACGACGGCCCCGCCGGCGGCGACGATGAGGGCGGCGGCGCCCGCGAGCAGGCCGGTGGGGGCGGAGGAGCCGGTGGCGGCGAGCGCCCCGGAGCCGCCGACGGTCCCGGCGCCGCCGACCGTGCCCGCGCCGCCGACCGTGCCGGCCCCGGTGGAGCCCGTACCGGTGGAACCGGTCGTGCCGGCCGAGCCGGAGTCGCCCGTGGTGCCCGTCGTACCGGTGGAGCCCGTGGAGCCGGCCGAGCCGCCGGTGGCGGGCGGGAGGGTGGCGTCCTTGTCGAGGGCGAGGGAGACGGTCACCGGGTCGAGGGCCAGACCCGCGTCGTAGTAGGACGCGCCGCCGGGGGCGGCGAACAGGCCGGCGCCGTCGGCGGTGAGCTTCGCCGGCAGGGCGGCGAGGGTGACGACGCCCTTCTTCGGGGTCCAGTCGGCCTTCGTGAGGTCGAGCTCGGCGAAGCGCACGCCCTTCTTGGTGCCGTCGGCGGTGGTGACGTCGGCGGTGAGGCTGCCCGTGGTGCCGTCGGCGGCGAGCTTCACGCCGCCGATCCGCCAGTCGATGCCGTGCGCGGCGCAGACGAAGTCGACACGGCCGGAGAAGGAGGCGGTGAGGGTACGGGCGTCCGCGTCGAGCTCGGCCTCGTCGACCTGGAAGGCGTACGCGGAGCCGGACCCGGTGGCACCGGCGGCCGGGGTGACGGTGCCGCCGCAGCGGTCCTCGACGTACACCCGCCAGCGCTCCAGGACGCCCCAGGTGAGCCGTCCGGCGACGACGCCGGGCTCCTCGGCGGGCGTGGTCACGGTCGAGGTCGCGGTCGGGCTCGGCGCGGTGGTGGTCGGGGCGGGCGTGGTGGGCGCGGTGGTGGTGGGGGTGGGGTTGCCGGTGGTCGGGGCCGTCGTCGCGGGGGTCGTGGGCGGGGTGGTGGGCGGGGTGGTCGGGGGCGTGGTCGGCGGGGTCGTCGGGGGCGTGGTGGTGGGCGGCGGCGTGGTGGGCGGGGTGGTCGGGCGGGAGCCCGCCTTCACGGTGAGGGTGGCGGCGTCGAGGGCGTCGCCCTCCTTGTAGAAGCCGGCGAAGGCGGCGGCGCCGTCCTTGGTGAGCTTGGCCGGTATGTCCTTGAAGACCATCGCGCCGCCGGCGCCCTGGCCGGGGCGGACCGCGCTCATGTCGAGCGCGGCGAAGGCGACGTCGTCGCGGGTGGTGAAGGAGCCGTTCTTCTCCTTGGTGACGACGTCGGCGGTGATCTCGCCGGTGGGCGCGGCCGAACCGGCGGTCTTGAGGCGGACGTCCGAGATCCGGATGTCGAGGACGCCCTCGTGGGCCTCGAAGTGGACGCCGCCCTTGAAGGCGGTGGCGGTGGCGTGGCTGGCCATGTCGTAGGTGCCGGTGCCGTCGACGAAGGTGAAGACGCCGTTGCCCGCCGCCTGGGTCGCGCCGCCCTCCATCGTGGTCTTCCCCTTGGAGAAGGGCTGCGCGAGGTAGGAGCGGAAGGACTGCTTGATGCCCCAGTCCAGGGTGCCCTCCACGAGGGACATCGGCGGGGTCGCGCTGTCGGCGGCGGCCGCGGGGAGCGCGAGGGTCAGGGCACCGGCGCCCAGGGCGGCGGCCGTGGTGACGGCGGCGGCCAGAGTGACGGGGCGGCGCATACGGGTGGCCATGTCGGGGGTCTCCTAGGCGAACGGGGGGTTGTTCCGGGGGATTTCAGGGGGATTTCAGGGGGAATTCATGGGGGGCGATTCGGGGGGAATCAGGGTGTTTCTGGGGGGAATCGGGGGCGTACGAGGGTGTGGGGGGCCGCCGCACGGGCGTCGTACGCGGGCCCGTGCGGGGGTGGGGGGAGGGGCGGGTCAGTCGGTGGCCGTCTCCCCGGTGCGGCGGCGGCGGAGGATCGCGTACGCGGCGACGGCGGCGGCCAGGACGCCCGCGCCGATCCCGGCGTAGACGAGGGCGGGGGTGCCGGAGTCCGAGGAGGCGGCGGCGGTCACGGGCGCGACGGAGGCCGAGGGGCTCGCGGTGGCCGAGGGGGTGGCGGAGGAGGGGGCCGGCGCGGTCGTGGGGTCGCTGCCGAGGTCGGGGAGGGCGGGGAGCGCGGCGGCGGCGTCGACGGAGACGGCGAGGGAGACCGGGTCCATCACGGTGCCCGCCTTGTACATCCCGCCGAAGGCCCGGGCGCCGCCCTCGGTGAGGGTGGCGGGTGCCTCGGTGACGACGGCGAGGCCGTTCTTCGGGGTGAGGTCGCGGGCGGCGAAGGTGACGAGGGGGACGTTCTTCTCGGTCTCGCCGGAGGTGGTGACGTCGGCGCGGAGGGTGCCGGTGCCTCCGGTCACCTGGACGGTGACCTTCGCGAGGGTGAGGTCGAGGTGGGTGCCGGTGAAGCGGACGCTGCCGGCGAAGGCGGCGTCGAGGGTGCCGGCCTCGGGGTCGTAACGGCCGGTGCCGGAGGGGAAGCGGAAGAGGGCGCCGCCGTCCTGGGCTCCGTCGGCGAGGGTCCACCCGCCCTGCGCGATGGCGCCGGTGACGTACTCGCGGAAGGTGCGGCGGACGCCCCAGTCGACGGCGGCGGCGCGGAGGGATCCGGCGCCCGCCTTCGGCTGGTCGGTCGCCTTCGGGGTGGCCTTGCCGGTGGCGTCGCCGGTCGCCTCGTCGGTCGCCTTCGGGGTCGGCTTCGGGCTCGCGGTGGCGGGCGGCGTGGTGGCCGTGGCGGCCTGGACGTCGACGGTGAGGCTGATCGGGTCGAGCGCGGTGCCGGCCGGGTAGTAGCCGGCGAAGGCGGAGGCGCCCTGGGTGGTGAGCGTGGCGGGGACGCCCGCGAGCGAGACGGGGCTGGTGCCGCCGCGCATGTCGACGCCGCCGAGGTTCAGGGTGGCGAGCGGAACCTGGGAGTTGACGGTCGTCCGTCCGCTGCCCTTGGCCTTGCTCGCCATGTCGGCGTAGAGGGTGCCGGCGCCGCCCTGGATGCGGATCCGGGGCCGGCTGATGGTCAGGTCGAGCTCGTTCGTGCCGTCGGCCTTGCGGTGTCCGGTGAAGTGGACGCCGCCTCCGAAGGCGGCTTCGAAGGCGCCGGTGGCGGGGTCGTACGAGCCCTGCGCGGAGTGGAAGCGGTACTGGGACCCGACCGTGGCGGCGCCGCCGGTGAGGTTCCAACTCCCTTGCGCGATGGGCCCGGTGACGTAGCTCTGGAAGGAGGACTTGATGCCCCAGTCCAGTCGTCCGCCCGCGACGGGGCGGCTCTCCGCGTGGGCGCCGGCGGCCGGGACGAGGGCGGCCAGCAGGGCCGTGAACAGGGTCACGGCGAGTGCGCGGCAGGGTCTGGACAGCAGCATGGAGCACCCCTCCGAGGGCTAGCGGGTGAGGTAAGGCTAACCTAAGCTACATCCCGTCCCGGCCGGAACCCTTCCCACCGGATGCCGGGCGACGAAACTCCGAAGCGGAACGACAGGACGGTGTCCGGTGCGCAGAACTCGCCTCGCGGGAGCGCTGACAGCAGTAATCGCCCTCGCCCTCACGGCGACCGGATGCGGCGGCGGCGACAGCCCGAAGGCCGCCCCCGGCGCGGCCGCGAAGGCGTCGGCGGCCGCCCCCGACCGGGTCGAACCGCTCCCCACGCCCGCCTCCCCCCGACTCCCCGTCACCGTCGCCTCCGCCGACGGGCGTCGGGTGACCGTCGGCTCGGCCAAGCGGATCGTGCCGCTCAGCGGCTCGCTCAGCGAGATCGTCTTCACCCTCGGCCTCGGCGACCGGGTCGTGGCCCGGGACGTCACCGCCACCTTCGAACAGGCCGCGGACCTCCCGGTGGTGACCCGCGCCCACGACGTCTCCGCCGAGAGCGTCCTCTCCCTGAAGCCGACCCTCGTCCTCGCCGAGTCCACCACCGGACCCGCCGAGGCGATCGCCCAGATCCGCGACGCGGGCGTCCCGCTCGTCGTCGTCCCCGCCGCGAAGGACCTCGACGACGTCGGCAGCCGCATCGGCGACGTGGCCGCCGCGCTCGGCGTCCCCGCCTCCGGCGAGAAGCTGCGCGAGCGGACCGCCGCACGCCTCGACGCCGTCCGGGAGAAGATCCCCGCCCACGCCGACCGGCCGCGCGTCGCCTTCCTCTACGTGCGCGGCTCGGCCGCCGTCTACCTCCTCGGCGGCGCCGAGTCCGGGGCGAGTTCGCTCCTGGAGGCCGCGGGGGCGGTCGACGCGGGCAAGGAGTCGGGGCTGAGGAAGGACTTCACGCCCATCACCACCGAGGCGCTCGCCGCGGCCGCGCCGGACGCGATCCTCGTCATGAGCAAGGGGCTCCAGTCGGTCGGCGGGATCGACGGGCTGGTGAAGATCCCCGGCGTCGCCGAGACCCCGGCCGGCGCCGACCGCCGGGTCGTCTCCGTCGACGACGGCGTCCTCCTCAACTACGGGCCGCGCACCGACCAGGTGCTCGCCTCGCTCGTGGACCAGCTGTACGGGGAGAAGAAGTGACGGCCCTCCAGGAACGGCCCGTGCTCCCGGCCGCCGAGACCTCCGCGCCGCCGCCCCGGCGCGGCCGCGCCACCCTGCTGACCGGCGGGCTGCTCGCCGCGCTGCTGCTGCTCGCCCTGCTGTCCGCCGGCATCGGCGCGTACGAGATCCCGCTCGGCGACGTGCTCGCCTCGGTGCAGCACCGGATCGGGCTCGGCGGGCACGCGCTCGACCGGACCGCCGAGAGCGTGCTGTGGAACATCCGGCTGCCCCGGGTGGTCCTCGCCCTCCTCGTCGGCGCCTCCCTCGGCTGCGCGGGCGCGCTGATGCAGGGCGTCTTCGGCAACCCGCTCGCCGAGCCCGGTGTCATCGGCATCTCCTCCGGCGCCGCCGTGGGCGCGGTCGGCGCGATCGTGCTCGGCGCGGGCTTCCTCGGCACCTGGACGGTGACCGTCTTCGCCTTCGCGGGCGGGCTCGTCACGGTGGTGGCGGTGTACGCGATGTCCCGCTCGGGCGGCCGGACGGAGGTCGTCACGCTGATCCTCACCGGCATCGCGGTGACGGCCTTCGCGGGCGCGCTCATCGGGCTCTTCATCTTCTTCGCGGACAACGCGCAGATCAGCCAGATCACGTTCTGGCAGCTCGGTTCGCTGGCGCAGGCCACCTGGCCGAAGGTGCTCGCCGTGCTGCCGTGCGCCCTGCTGGGCCTGGCCGTCGCCCCGCTGTACGCCCGCCGGCTCGATCTGCTCGCGCTCGGCGAGCGGCCCGCCCGGCACCTGGGCGTGGAGGTGGAGCGGCTGCGGATCGCGCTGATCCTGGTGGTGGCGCTGCTGACGGCGGCGGCGGTCGCGGTCTCCGGCATCGTGACCTTCGTCGGCCTGGTCGTCCCGCACGTGCTGCGGATGGCGAACGGCCCCGGCCACCGCTTCCTGATCCCCGGCAGCGCGCTCGGCGGCGCGGTCGCGCTCACCGCGGGCGACCTGGCGGCCCGCACCCTCGCGGCCCCCGCCGAACTCCCCCTGGGCGTCCTCACCGCCCTCATCGGCAGCCCGTTCTTCTTCTGGCTGCTCCGCAGGACCCGCAGGAAGCAAGGTGGTTGGGCGTGATCGGCGTGTTCAGGAGGCGTACGAGGGAGCTGCCCGCGCCCGTCGAGCGCGGCGGGCTCGCCGCCGAGGCGGACGGGGTGCGGGTGGTGCGGGGGCGGCGGGCCGTCCTCGACGGGGCCCGGATCGGCGTGCGCGCCGGGGAGGTGCTGGCCCTGGTCGGGCCGAACGGCGCCGGGAAGTCGACCCTGTTGTCGGTGCTCGCCGGGGACCTCGCGCCCGAGGCGGGGACGGTACGCGTCGGGGGCCGGGACGCCGACGCGTGGAGCGCTCCCGAACTGGCGCTGCGGCGGGCGGTGCTGCCGCAGACCGCCGAACTGTCCTTCCCGTTCCCGGTCGCGGAGGTGGTCCGGATGGGCCGTGCCCCGTGGGTGGGGACCGAGCGGGAGGCGGAGGACGAGGCGGCGGTGGCGGAGGCGATGGCCGCGACCGAGGTGACGGAGTTCGCCGCGCGCCCCTTCTCCGCGCTGTCCGGCGGCGAACGGGCCCGGGTCGCGCTCGCCCGCGTACTCGCCCAGCGGGCCGGTCTCCTCCTGCTCGACGAGCCGACCGCCGCGCTCGACCTGCGCCACCAGGAACTGGTCCTGCGCGTCTGCCGCGAGCGGGCGGCGGCCGGGGACGCGGTGGTGGTCGTCCTCCACGACCTGGGCCTAGCGGCGGCCCACGCCGACCGCGTAGGCATCGTGCACGGCGGCGGCCTGGCCGCCGAAGGCCCCCCCACCAAGGTCTTCGACGAGACCCTCCTGACCCGCGTCTACCGACAGCCGGTAGAAGTCTTCCCCCACCCGAGAACGGGCGTCCCCCAGGTCGTCCCCCGCCGCCCGGCGGCACCCGAAGGCGCGGGGGCGGAGGACCCGGCCTGACGGGGCGCGCCCCTGCGGCGGGGCGGCTGGGGTGTGGGCGCGGGGGCGGGGGGTGTCTCAGTTGTCGGACGTGGGGGGCGTTTTGCTGGACGTGGTGGGGGGACTGGGGTATGCCTCGGCCGAGCCGAGTGCGCCTCGGTGTCACTTCCGGTCCCGTTGTCCCGTTCTGGAGCCGTCATGCGAGCCGTCCGTACCACCGTCGCCGTCGTCCTGGTCGCCGTCAGCGGCTGCACCGTGCAGAGCGGGGGCGGGGAGGGTGGGGTCACCGTCATCTCCAAGGACGGGTCCTGTGAGGTGTCGCAGCAGGAGTTCCGTCCCGGCCGGGTCACGGTGAGGGTGGAGAATCGGGGCTCCAAGGTCACCGGGGTTCGGATCCTCCGGCCGGACGACCGGGTCGTCGCCGAGCGCGAGAACGTCGGCGCCAGCACGTGGGCCACGCTCACCGCCGAGCTCGGGGCGGGCTCGTACACGATCGTGTGCAGGCCCGGCATGACGGGCGGCGGCCTCCGTCAGGCCGTCACCGTCACCCTCACCGGCGGCTCCGCCCCGGGAGCCGGCGCCGCCGGGACGGACGCCGTCGTCGCCGCGTACCGCCAGTACCTCCAGGCACAGGCCGAGGAGACGCTGCCGAGGGCGAAGGTCTTCACCGACGCCGTCCGCGCGGGCGACCTGGAGGCCGCGAAGAAGGCGTACGCCCCCTCCCGCATCGGCTGGGGGCGTACCGAGCCGGTCGCCGACTCCTTCGGCGGCATCGGCGCGAAGGTCGATGTCCGCGAGGACGGTTCGAAGGAGGGCCAGGGCCCGGTGATCGGCTGGCACGCTCTGGAGAAGGCGCTCTGGCGGGACAAGAGGATCACCACCCGCGAGAAGCAGCTCGCCGACCGGCTCGACAAGGACCTCGCGGACTGGGTGCAGCGCGTCGGCACCGCCGAGATCACCCCCGCATCCATGGCCGACGGCGCGCGGCGGCTCCTCGCCGAGCTCGCCACCGGCGAGCGGGAGCCCTACTCCCCCACCGACCTGGTCGGCCTCAAGGCCAACGTCGAGGGCGCGCAGAAGGCGTTCGAACTGCTCAAGCCGGCCGCCGCCCGGAACGACGCCGCGCTCGTCGCCGAACTCGACCGGCGGTTCGCCGCGCTGAACACGCTCCTCGACAGATACCGCGCCGACAGGACCGGTTACGACTTCACCCCCTACGACAAGGTCGGCGAGGCCGGGCGCGAGGAGCTGTCGGACGGCGTCGACGCCCTGGCCGAGCCGCTCTCCAGGCTCGCGGCCGCCGTCGCGAAGTGACGGGCCGTCCCGTACCGACCCGACGGTCCCTCAGGTCACGGTGTGGGCGCTGTATCCGGTCCCCGCGCTCGCGCGCTTCCCCGCCCCGATAGGGTCGGGTCCGTCCGAGCGCGTGGAGAAGCAGAAGGCGACCGATGAGAAGGCTGAGCCTGGAGCGGCAGACCCGGCGGTCCGGGGAGCGGCGGGGACGGCGTCCCGCGAGGGCCCTGGCGTCCGTCGCCGCGACGACCGTCGTGGCGCTGACGGCGAGCGGCTGTGTGACCGTCCACGGCGAGACCGCCGTCGTGCCCGGTGCGACGCCGGAGGAGGCGTCGGCGGCGCTGGCCGGTTTCGTCACCGCGTTCAACCGGGCCGACAAGGCCAACGACCCGGCGCTCGCCGCCGGTCAGGTGACCGGCCCGTTCGGGGCGATCAACCAGGCCGGTCTGAAGTCGAAGTCGGTGACCCGGCCGGAGGGCAATCCGGACCACGAGCCGCTGGAGCTGCGGGACGCCCGCTTCCTGGTCCCCAGGAAGGGCGGCTGGCCGCGCTGGTTCGTCGCGGACACCGACGCCAACCGGGACGACGACACGGCCGGGGCGGACAGCCGCTGGCTGGTCGCCTTCGTCCGCAACGGCCCCGACCAGCCCTGGAAGGCCGCCCACCTGGCGATCCTCGGCAAGGACGAACTGCCGGAGTTCGCCGAGGAGCAGGGCGACGAGATACCGGTCGCCGCCGGTTCTGACGCGCTCGCGGTCGCCCCGGGCGCGCTGAGCGAGCGGTACGCCGCGTACCTCAAGGACGGCGGTACGAGCCCGTTCGCGGCCGGGGCGCCCACCACCGAGTGGCGTGAGAAGCGGGCCCGTACGGCCCAGCGGCCCGGCCTGGCGACCCAGTGGATCGACCGCGCCGCCGACGCGGGCGACTTCGCGCCGCTGGCGCTGGCGACGAAGGACGGCGGCGCGCTGGTCTTCTTCGCCAGCCGCCACTTCGAGCGGCAGACGACCGCGAAGGGCTACCGCCCGAAGGTGGGCAAGGACCTCAAGGCCCTGATGAAGGGCCAGGTCGTGAACACGGTCACCAAGGAGTGGGTGTCGAGCCAGGCCGTCCTGGTGAAGCCGCCGGGCGCGGAGAAGGACGCGGTCACCTTCCTCGGCCGCCTCCAGGGCGTGGTCTCCGTCGAGGGTTCCTGACCACTCGGATGTACGGGACGGCTCCGGGCGCGGCCCGGCAGGGGCTCAGCGGGTGAGGGGCCAGGCGACGGTGTGGGCGGTGTGTTCGCCGTCCCCGTCGGCCTCGCGCTGGGCGGCGTGCCGGGCGCAGGCGTCGGTGAGGGTCTCCAGCAGGTTCAGCGGGTCGGGCAGCGGGTGCTCGGGGCCGCGGACCCAGCCGACGACCGGATGGTCGGACTCGTCACCGGGCAGCCGGGCGGGCGGTACGAGGACGTAGCTGCCGCGGCAGTGCCAGCGGAGCCCCGGATGCTCGTCCATGGTCTCGGGATGGCAGTCGAGCTCGCAGGGCCACCACTCGTCCTCGTCCTCGGGGGTGCCCCGGGTGGCGGTGAAGAAGAGCATCCGCCCGCCGTCGCCCGTGCTGTCCGGGGACTCGGCGACCGGTCCGACCTCGATGTCCTGGGCGAGCAGCCGCTCCAGGGCGGCGCGGCCGGCGGCCAGCGGCACGTCGAGGACGTCGTGGACCATGCCGGTGGCGGTGATGAAGTTCGCCGCGGGCTCGTTCCGTACCCAGCGCTCGATCTGCGCGCGGTCGGTGGTCGACTGGGTCTGCCAGGCGAAGGAGACCGGGTGGCGGGCGGGGGTCGGACAGCCGATCCGCTCACAGGAGCAGCTGTAGCCGACGGGGTAGGCGGCGGGGGCCAGGGGCAGACCGGCGGCGGCGATGGCCAGGAGCAGCGTCTCGCGGGTGTTCCCGTCGTCGGCCGCGGTGCGTTTCGGGCGCCTGCGCAGCCACTGTGCGAGTTTGCTCTCCGTGCCGCGGTAGCGGCCGATGCCGTCGCCCATCTATCCCCTCACAGCTCATGCTCGCCCGTTCGGCTCTGCCCATGGTCCCACCATCCTGCGCCCCGGGTGACCGGAGTGGGCAACCGGGGGCCGGTGACGACGCTCACGCCCGTCACGGACGGGGCGTGAGGCCGCGCAGGGCGTGCGCGACGAGGGCGTCGGCGTAGGCGTGGGTGAGGGGGCCCGTGCGGTGGAGCCAGCGGTGGTGGAGGGGGCCGACGAGGAGTTCGGTGGCGAGCCGGGGGTCGACGTCCGGGTCGGCCTGGCCGGCGGCCTGGGCGGCCTCGATGCGGCGGGCGAAGACGGCCAGTTGCGGTTCGAGGAGGGCGGCGGTGAAGCGGGCGCCGAGCTCGGGGTCGGTGGAGCCCTCGGCGGCGAGCGCCCGGGTGGGGGCGTCGTACCGGGGGTTGTTCAGCTCGTCGACGGTGGCGCGCAGGACGAGCCGGAGGTCGGCGGCGAGGTCCCCGGTGTCGGGCAGCTCGGTCTGGCCCTCCGCCGCGCCGGCCTCCTCAGCGGCGCGGGCGGCGAGGTCGAGGAAGGCGTCGAGGAGGACGGCGGCCTTGGAGGGCCACCAGCGGTAGATGGTCTGCTTGCCGACCCCGGCGCGGGCGGCGATGCCCTCGACGGTGGTCTTCGCGTAGCCGGTCTCGGAGACGAGCGCGAGGGCGGCGTCGAAGATGGCGCGGCGCGAACGCTCGCTGCGGCGGGAGGCGTCGGGGGTCTTGGAGGCGGAGGTCTTCGGCGCGGGGGCCTTGGGTTCGGGGGTCTTGGGTTCGGGCATGGGGCCGAACCTATCATTTGGCGAGACGGTACGTCTCGTTAGCTTGCGTCCGGGCGTCGACCACTTGTGCGGAGGGCGAACCACCCGAACGGTCCACTGCGCGCGGGGCTCCGAGAGCGGACCATGGCTCCACCGATCCACGGCCCGCCCCGGCGGGCCACCGTCCGTGAGGAGGCCCGATTGCGCCCCACTCCGCGCGAGTCCTCGCCCCGCCGCTACCTGATGTGCCCACCCGCGCACTTCACGGTGACGTACTCCATCAACCCGTGGATGGACCCGACGAAACCCGTCGACCTGCCGCTCGCCCTCGCCCAGTGGGAGGACCTCCGCGACCGCTACCTGGCCCTCGGGCACACCGTCGAACTCCTCGAACCCGACCCGGCGCTGCCGGACATGGTCTTCGCGGCGAACGGCGCGACCGTGGTCGGCGGGCGGGTGCTCGGCGCCCGGTTCGCGTACCCCGAGCGGACGGCGGAGGCCGAGGCGCACCTCGCCTGGTTCCGCCGGAGCGGCTGGGCGGAGGAGGACCTGTGGATGCCGCGGCACGTCAACGAGGGCGAGGGCGACTTCGCCGTCACCGCCTCGTGGATCCTGGCCGGCACCGGCTTCCGCTCCAGTCCGCTCTCCCACGGCGAGGCCCAGGAGTTCTTCGGCCGGCCGGTGATCGGCCTGGAGCTGGTGGACCCGCGCTACTACCACCTGGACACGGCGCTGTGCGTCCTCGACGAGGCGGGCGACGAGGTCATGTACTACCCCGGCGCCTTCTCCCCCGGCAGCCGCGCCGTCCTCGCACGGCTCTTCCCCGACGCCCTCCTGGCCACCGAGGAGGACGCGGCGGCGCTCGGGCTCAACGCGGTCAGCGACGGCCTGCACGTCCTGCTCCCGCAGACGGCGACCGGCCTCTTCGACCCGCTGCGGGCCTGCGGCTTCCGGCCCCTCGGCATGGACCTGGGCGAACTCCTCAAGGGCGGCGGCAGCGTGAAGTGCTGCACCCAGGAGCTGCGGCCCTAATCCTCTGCGCGCTCCGGCGGCCAGGAGTCGCCCCACTCGGCGTCGCGGGCCTGCTTGTACAGGGGCCCGTGGCGCTTGGTGACGGTCTCGCGGCCGAGGCCGTCCGGGGCGCAGAGGTCGAGCAGGACGAGGCCCTTGCGGGTCTGCGGCCTGCGGATGACTCGGGCGGGCGCGGGGGTCACGGGGGTGGGGGTCCCCCCGGTCGAGCGAAGCCGAGACTGGGGGAGGGTGGCGGCGACGTACGCGTACTTCTCGTCCTCGTACGGCAGCGAGCCGCCCTTCACCTGCCGGTGCAGCGAGGAGCGGCTGACCCGGGCCGCGAAGTGGCACCAGTCGGTGCCGGGTTCGATCGGGCAGGCGCCGCTGTGCGGGCAGGGCGCGGCGATGGTGAAGCCGGCGTCGATCAGGACCGTGCGGGCGGCGATGATCCGCTCGTAGCCGTCCGGGGTGCCGGGCTCGACGATCACGACGGCGCCGCGCGCGGCGCGGGCGGCCTCGGTGACGAGTGTGGTGCGGTCGGCCTCGGTCAGTTCCTTGAGCACGTACGAGACGGTGACCAGGTCGGTCTCGTCGAGGCGCAGCGCGGTGCCGATGCGCTCGCGGCGCCACTCGGCGTCCAGGACGCCGGCGGCCAGTTCGCGGCCGAGGGCGAGGGCGGGCTCGGCCCAGTCGAGGACGGTGGTACGCGGCGGGGCCCCGTCCCACGCCTCGGCGACGGCCCAGCTCGCGGCGCCCGTCCCGCCGCCGACGTCCGTGTGGGTCCCCGGCACCCAGTCCGGCGCCGCGTCCCGCAGCGCGCCGAGGGCTGCGCGGGCGGCCTCGAAGGTGGCGGGCATCCGGTAGGCGGCGTACGCGACGACGTCGGAGCGGTCGCGGAGGACGGGGGTGTCGGTGGGGGTCGCGCCGCGGTAGTGGGCGATAAGTCGCTCGACGGCCTTGGCAGCGGTGGACGGTGGCAACCCACCCACCACCCGCGCAAGCGCCCCCGGCAACCCCTCGCCAACCCCCAACTTTTCCCTCACGCCCCCCATTCTAGGCACCCCCAGCCCCCCACCGGCTCCGCCGCAGCCACCCGCTCCGCTGCGGGCAGGCCCGCCGTTTCGTTGTGGGCATACGTTCCGCTGGGGCGCCGCCGTTCCGTTGTGGGCAATCGTTCCGCTGGGGCGGAACGGGTGGGCACAACGGAACGGCACCCTCCGCGGGTGCCTCCGCACACGTCCCTGACCCGCACCAGTACCGCGTCGTACATCCGGTGCGGGTTCAGGCGCGGAAGCCTAGGCCCGGCAAGGGGCACCGTCCCGTGTGCCCACCCGTCCCGCCCTGCGGGACGCCTGCCCACACGGGGGTGGGGGGCGGGGGTGGGTCTCCGGACGCATGCCCACACGGAGGTGCGGCGAAGGGGGGGCGCCGTCCCGAGGGCGCGGGCACGCGCGGGGGTGCGGCCGGGCGCCGGCCCGTGGGCGCGGGCGCGTGTGGGGGTGCGGCATGGGGCGCCGGCACGAGGGAGCGGGTGCGGGCCCGGGGTGCCGTCGCGTAGGGCGGGGTTAGGGGGTTTGGAGGGATTGCCAGGCGGTCATTGCTTGGGTCCATTGGGGGCCGGTTAGTTCTGTCAGGGAGGCGGGGAAGAGGCCGTCTTCCTCTTTTGCGATGTGGTCGTGGAGGTCTTCTACCGCCTGAGCGAAGGCGACGCGCTGCTCCTCGTCGGACAGGTCCAGGGCCTCCAGGAACGCGTTCAGTTCGCGGTGCTCCGCTACGAGGGCCGCCACGTACGCCGCGTACTCCTCGTTCTCGGACATGACGCGGAAGAGGCCCGCCTCCTCGCCCGCCCAGTGCCGCCGCAGCAGGACCGCCATCTCGGCGGCGAGGAGGGCCGCCCGTTCGCGGTCCCCCGCGTCGAGGGCGCGGACCGCGTCGCCGCCGAGGTTCGTCACGGCCTCGTGCTCGGCGATGAACTCCTTGATCAGCGGGATGTCGCGGCAACCGCAGTAGTGGCACATCCCGGGATCGTCACATCAGGCGCCGGCGTTCTCCCGGCCGACGCGCCAGGGCCGGCACAACAGCAGGAAGCAGGCGAGCGCGGCGACCGCGCACACGAGCTGGACGACGGCCATGGGCACCGCGGTCCGCTCCCCCGCGATGCCGACGAGCGGCGAGGCGACCGCGCCGATGAGGAACGACGACGTGCCGAGCAGCGCGGACGCGGAGCCCGCCGCGTGCGGGGTCCGCATCAGCGCCTGCGCGTTCGTGTTCGGCATCGCCAGGCCCATCGCGGACATCAGGACGAAGAGCCCCGCCGCGATCGGGACAAGACCCACCTCGCCGAAGACCCCGGTGGTCATCAGGAGCAGCGCCACCGAGGCGAGCAGGATCACGGACAGGCCCCATCCGAGCGCCTTGTCGAGGCTGACCCGGCCGACGAGCAGCTTGCCGTTGATCTGGCCGACGGCGACGAGCCCGATGGAGTTGAGCCCGAAGAGCAGGCTGAAGGTCTGCGGCGAGGCGCCGTAGATCTCCTGCACGACGAAGGGGGAGGCGGAGATGTAGGCGAAGAGCGCGGCGAAGGCGAGCCCGCCGGCCAGCATGTAGCCGGTGAAGACGCGGTCGGCGAGGAGGCCGCGCATGGTGCGCAGGGCCTGGCCTACGCCGCCCTCCTGGCGCTTCTCCGGGGGCAGGGTCTCGTGGAGGAAGCGCCAGACGACGGCGGTGAGCAGGACGCCGATGACGGCGAGGACGTGGAAGACGCCCCGCCAGTCGGTGATCTGGAGGATCTGCCCGCCGATCAGCGGCGCGATGATCGGCGCGACGCCGGAGATCAGCATGAGCGTGGAGAAGAAACGGGCCATCTCGACGCCGTCGTAGAGGTCGCGGACGACGGCACGGGCGATGACGATGCCGGCGGCGCCGGCGAGCCCCTGGAGGAGACGGAAGGCGATGAGCAGCTCGGCGGTGGGCGCGAAGGCGCAGACGGCGGTGGCGAGGACGTAGACGACCATGCCGACGAGGAGCGGCCGGCGGCGGCCCCACTTGTCGCTCATGGGGCCGACGACGAGCTGCCCGAGGGCCATGCCGGCGAGGCAGGCGGTGAGGGTGAGCTGGACGGTGGCCGCGGGGGCGGCCAGCGAGCGGGTGACCTCCGGCAGCGCCGGCAGGTACATGTCCATGGACAGCGGCGGGAGCGCGGTGAGCCCGCCGAGCACGAGGGTGACGAGCAGCCCGACCCGCCGCGCGGCCCCGGGAACGGGGGTGGGAACGGGGGCAGTCGCCGGGGAGGGTCCGGGTATGTTGCCTTGTGTTGATTTCTGGCCGCTCTCCGGCATCGACTGCTCCATTTCGTTGAAACCTTGCCTATGCTCTCAGCTCGGTCGGACTGGTCGAAACCTGTGGGGTGGCACGACATGAGCGACGGCATGAGCGACGGCATCACGAGCGACGGCATACGGTGGGGCGTTCTCGCGACCGGCGGGATCGCCGAGCGGTTCGCGGCGGACCTGGCGGGGCTGGACGGCGCCGAGGTGGTGGCGGTGGCGTCCCGTACCGAGGCGTCGGCGCGCGCCTTCGCGGACCGGTTCGGGATCGCGCGGGCGTACGGGGGCTGGGACGGGCTCTTCGCCGACCCGGACGTGGACGTCGTCTACGTCGCG
The DNA here is from genome assembly GCF_042754585.1 of Streptomyces sp. NPDC059201. Classification (NCBI taxonomy): domain Bacteria; kingdom Bacillati; phylum Actinomycetota; class Actinomycetes; order Kitasatosporales; family Streptomycetaceae; genus Streptomyces; species Streptomyces sp. NPDC059201. The sequence goes on along the minus strand of NZ_JBHZBB010000002.1, from coordinate 524,375 downwards.
ACCCCGCACCACGCCCACCGCGAGGCGGCCGGCCGCGCCCTGGAGGCGGGGAAGGCGGTCCTCTGCGAGAAGGCGTTCACGCTGAACGCCCGGGAGGCGGAGGAGCTGGCCGCGCTCGCCCGGGACCGCGGTCTCTTCCTCATGGAGGCCATGTGGATGTACTGCAACCCGCTGATCCGCCGGCTCGCCGCGCTGGTCCGGGACGGCGCCATCGGGGACGTACGGACCGTTCAGGCCGACTTCGGGCTCGCCGGTCCCTTCGATCCGGGCCACCGGCTGCGGGACCCGGCGGTCGGCGGCGGGGCGCTGCTCGACCTGGGCGTGTACCCGGTGTCGTTCGCGTACCTGCTGCTCGGGGAGCCGGACTCGGTGCAGGCGCACGCGCGGATCTCCCCCGAGGGCGTCGACCTGAACACGGGCATGCTGCTGGGCTGGGACTCCGGCGCCTCGGCGCTGCTGTCCTGCTCGCTGGAGGCGGACACCCCGCTGACCGCCTCGGTGACGGGCACGAAGGGCCGGATCGACGTGCCGCGCGGCTTCTTCTTCCCGGAGCGGTTCACGCTGGTGCGCGACGGCGCCGAGCCGGAGGAGTTCGTGAACACGGACGACCCGCACTCGCTGCGGCACGAGGCCGCCGAGGTGATGCGCTGCCTGCGGACCGGCGAGACGGAGTCGCCGCTGGTCCCGCTGGACGGCACCCTCGCGGTGATGCGGACGCTCGACGCGGTACGGGCCCGCGTCGGCGTCCGCTATCCGCAGGAGCTCACGCGGGCGTGAGCCCGGCGGAGCGGGGTTCCTCGCCCAGGGCGACATCGCCTTGTCGGGGACAGGTCATCCAGGGGTCGGACGGGTGAGTTCATAGGGCACGCGTCTGGCGTACGCTGCCCGGCCGGGGGCGACACGGAGCTGGAAGGTGGGTTCGGCATGGGCGTCGCAGTGGTGACGGGAGCGGGTTCGGGCATCGGCCGGAGCGTGGCGCGCGCGCTCGCGGAGGCGGGCTGGACGGTGGCCCTCGCGGGCCGGCGCCTCGCCCCCCTGGAGGAGTCGGCGGAGGGCCTGCCCGCCGGCCGGACGCTGTGCGTCCCGACCGACGTGACGTCACCGGAGGCGGTGACCGCCCTCTTCGACGCGGTACGCGCCCGCTTCGGCCGCGTCGACCTGCTCTTCAACAACGCGGGTACGTTCGCGGGCGGCGGCACCCCGGTCGAGGAGCTGTCCTACGAGACCTGGCGCGCGGTCGTCGACGTCAACCTCACGGGCGCCTTCCTCTGCGCCCAGGCCGCCTTCCGGGCCATGAAGGAGCAGTCCCCGCAGGGCGGTCGCATCATCAACAACGGTTCGATCTCCGCCCATGTGCCGCGCCCGCACTCGATCGCGTACACCGCCACGAAGCACGCGATGACGGGCCTGACGAAGTCCCTGTCGCTGGACGGGCGCCCGTACCGCGTCGCCTGCGGTCAGATCGACATCGGCAACGCCGCCACCGACATGACCGCCCGCATGCAGTCCGGCATCCTCCAGGCCAACGGCGACCTCGCACCGGAACCGGTGATGGACGCGGCGGACGCGGCGGCCACGGTGGTCCACATGGCGGCCCTCCCCCTGGAGGCGAACGTCCAGTTCGCGACGGTGATGGCGACGACGATGCCGTACATCGGCCGCGGCTGAGCCCGGGGACCCGGGACCCGGGGGCAACGGCGGCTGGGCCAGTCGGGCGAGCGTCCCGTCCGCCTCCGGGGCGGAGCCGGGAGGGCGGGGCAGTATCGGTGCCCTTCCCGCTGTTCCCCCGTCTTCCCCGCACTTCCTGGAGGCACCATGTCCACCGGTGAACGGATCGTCAGGCTGTACGCGAAGGGCGCCCCGGTCGGCGCCCTCCACGGGCGGGCGGTGGCCTTCCCCGACGACGGGGAACGGTGGGCCGCCGCCTGGGCGGTCGGCGCCGCCGACGGCGGCTTCCGGCTCACCGTCCAGGGCACCGTGGACACCCTCACCGCCCCCGGCACCGTCCGCGCCCCCGCCCTCGTCCGCCCCGACGCCTCCCCCTCCTCCGTCTGGCGCCTCCAGCAGGTCACGCCGCGCGGGATGGTGACGGTCGCCTCGGCCGGGGAGCTGCGGAGCGGCACGTACGTGCTCACGCGGGGCGGGTTCGCCCTCGGCCGGGACCTCTTCGAGGAACCGGGTCCTGACCCGAAGCCGGTCGTGATCCGCACCGACGACCGCGCCCCGCACTGGACGGTCGAACTCCTGAACTGACCGGCCCCCCGCCGCCGCCCGCTCCAGGTGAGCCCCACCCGCCGTCCAGCGCCGTGGCCCAGGGTCGGACCCGCCAGCAGAGGTGCGTCACCCAGGAGGCAGGATGCTCACCCAGACCACGCCGGACACGCCGACCACCACGGCCCCGCGCACCCTCCGGGACACCGGGCTCACCGCACGGGCGGCGGAACTGACCGGACTCGCCCGGACCCGGGCCAGGAGCGCCGAGGAGCGGCGCAGGCTCACGCCCGACGTCGCCGAGCGGATGCTCCTCGCGGGCTTCGCCCGGCACTTCGTGCCCGCCGCGCACGGCGGCACCGAGGGCACCTTCGAGGAGTTCGCCGAGGCGGTCGCCACCCTCGCCGAGGGGTGCGCGGCGACCGCCTGGTGCGCCTCGGTCGCCTCCAGCCTCGCCCGGATGGCGGCGCTGCTGCCGGAGGAGGGCCGGGCCGAGGTGTGGGCCGCCGGGCCGGACGTCTTCGTCGTCGGCTCCCTCTCCCCCGTCGGCCGGGCCGTCCGGGCGCCGGGCGGCTGGCGGCTCTCCGGCTCCTGGGCGTACATCAGCGGGATCGACCACTCCGACTGGGCCGTGGTCTGCGCCGTCGTCCCCCGTGACGCGGGCACTCCCGAGGGCGCGCCGCCGGCCATGCGGGTCTTCGCGATCCCCCGGGCCGCCTACGAGATCAAGGACACCTGGGCCGGCGCCGGGATGCGCGGCACCGGCAGCAACACCCTCATCACCGACGACCTGTTCGTCCCCGAGGCCCGCAGCATGGACCGGCGGCGGCTCTTCGACGGCCGGCCCGTCGCCTCGGACGCCGCCTGCCACACCGTCCCCATCCAGGCCGTCAACGGCCTGTCCTGCGCCCCCGCCGCGCTGGGCGCCGCCCGTGAGGCGCTGCGGCTGTGGACCGGCGACACCGGGGACCGGCTGGCCCGGGGCGCCGGGCGGCCCGGGGTGCCGGGGCCGGCGCGGAGCACGTACGAGGCGGTCCTGACCCGCGCCTCCGGCGAGATCGACGCCGCCGGGCTGCTGCTGGGCCGGGCGGCCCGGACGGCGGACGCGGGCGGCCGGATCACCGAGGAGGAGACCGCGCGCAACGTCCGCGACTACGCGCTGTCGACCGAGCTCCTGGTCAAGGCCGTGCAGGGGATGTTCGCGACCGCCGGCACCTCCGGCCAGAGCATCGACAGCCCGCTCCAGCGGATCTGGGGCGACGTCAACTCCATGGCCACCCACATCGCGCTGGCCTTCGACCCGGCCGCGGCGCTCTACTCCTCCCGCCCGTTCGGGCGGTGAGCCGCTCCCGGCTTGCCATGGAGTGCGCTCCAGCGCTTAGCGTCGAGACGCCGAGCGCTCCCGATCCCCGAAAGGCACCGTCATGACCACCCTCCCCACCCGGCGGCTGGGTTCGCTGGAGGTCTCCGCGCAGGGCCTGGGCTGCATGGGCATGAGCCACGGCTACGGCGCCCGGGACGACGCCCGGTCCGTCGCCACCCTGCTGCACGCCCTCGACCGGGGGGTCGCCTTCTGGGACACCTCCGACTACTACGGCTCCGGGCACAACGAGGAGCTGATCGGGCGGGCCCTCGCCGGACGCCGTGACGAGGTGGTGCTGGCCACCAAGTTCGGCTTCGCGAGCCGGCTGGGCGAGCCGGTCCGGGTGCGCGGGGACGCCGCGTACGTACGCGAGGCGTGCGAGGCGTCGCTGCGCCGGCTCGGCGTCGACCACATCGACCTCTACTACCAGCACCGGGTCGACCCGGACGTGCCCATCGAGGAGACCGTGGGCGCCATGGCCGAGCTCGTGCGGGAGGGGAAGGTCCGCCACCTGGGGCTCTCCGAGGCGGGCGCGGCCACGATCCGGCGCGCGCACGCCACCCACCCCATCGCGGCGCTCCAGACCGAGTGGTCGCTGTGGTCCCGCGACCTGGAGGCGGAGATCCTGCCGGTCTGCCGCGAACTGGGCGTCGGCCTCGTGCCGTACGCCCCGCTCGGCCGGGGCTTCCTCACCGGGCGGTACCGGTCGGTGGACGGGCTGGCGGCCGACGACGTGCGGCGCCACAACCCGCGCTTCGCGGACGGCAACCGCGAGCGGAACCTCGATGTCGTCGCCGCGCTGACCGCGCTCGCCGAGGCGAAGGGCATCACGGCCGGGCAGCTCGCGCTCGCCTGGGTGCAGCACCGCGGCGACGACACCGTGCCGATCCCCGGCACCCGGCGGCGGCAGTACCTGGACGAGAACCTGGCGGCCCTGTCGGTCGCGCTGTCCCCGGCGGACCTGGCCGCCGTCGAGGCGGCGGCGCCGCCGGAGCGGATCGCGGGCACCCGCTACGACGCCAATGGACTCAGCTTCGTCAACCGCTGACACCTGGCCTCCGGCCCCGTGAGGGCCCCGTGAGGCCCCCGGGAGGCACCGCCGGTACGGCCGGGCACATGAGATCTTCATGCCCGGCCGTGCCGGCTTCACTGTTCCCGGCCGCCGGCCGACTGCGATGCTCGCGGCATGGAATTCGGAGTTCTCGGACCGCTCGAAGCCCGCATGCACCAGACATCCGTCGTCCCCACCGCGGGCAAGCCCCGCCAGATCCTCTCGCTGCTCGCCATCCGCGCGGGACGGGTCGTCCAGGTGGACACCCTCATGGCCGAGGTGTGGGGCGACGCCATCCCCCGCAGCGCCGCCAACACCCTCCAGACGTACATCCTGCAACTGCGCCGGAAGCTCGACGCGGCCGGAGCCCGGCGGCAGGGCCGCGGGGCCAAGGACATCCTGGAGACCTGCTACGGCGGCTACCGGCTCACGCCGGAGACCTTCTCGCTGGACCGGGACGAGTTCCAGCGGCTGGCCCGCCTCGGCGGCCGGGCGCTGACCGCCGGGGACCCGTCGGCCGCCGCCGGCCACCTGCACCGCGCCCTCGCGCTGTGGCGCGGCCCCGCCCTGACCGACGTACCGGTCGGGGAGATCCTCGGCACGGAGGTGATCGGGATGGAGGAGGAGCGTGCCTGGGCGCTGGAGATGCGGATCGACGCCGACCTCGCCCTCGGCCGGCACGCCGAGCTCGTCGGGGAGCTGTCGATGCTGGTGAGCGGCCGGCCGCTGCACGAGACGCACGCCGCCCAGCTGATGACCGCCCTGTACCGGGCCGGGCAGCCGTGGCGGGCCCTGGAGGTCTTCCAGGGCCTGCGTCAGGCGCTGATCACGGAGCTGGGCGTCGAGCCGTCGCCGCGGCTCCAGCGGCTGCACCGGGCGGTGCTGGCCAACGACGGCCCCCTGGGGTCGCCCCTGCCGGTGCCGCAGGCGCTCTCCGCGTAGGAGTCGACGCGCGGCCCGGCCGGGCCGCGCGTCAGGGCTGCGGGTACGTCGCGCGTCAGGACTGGTCGTACGTCACGACGCGCGAGCGGAGCAGGAGTTCGGCACCGGAGGTGTCGATGACGTCGTGGAGGACCAGGCTCGGGCCGACCACCGGCTCCCCGCCGGGGCGGGTCTGCACGAGCAGGGCGTAGACGGTGGCGGAGAGGCCGCCGTCGTCCCGGCGGGCCAGCAGGACCTGGTTGAAGTGGTGGCGCAGCTGCACCGGGTCGTTCTCGAACTGCTTGGCGAAGTCGTGCAGCGCCTGGAGGATGCCCGCGCGGCCGACGGCCGGCACCTCTCCGGGCACCAGGGAGAAGCTGCCGTCCTCGGTGAAGGTGGCGGCGTGCTCCTCGAAGCGTCCGTTGTCCAGCGCCTGCGTCTGGCGGGCGTAGAACTGCTGGACCTGGACGTAGAGGTCGGTGCTGACGGACGAGCTCATGAAGGGCCTCCTGGGCGGGGGTCGGGCGATGTCTGCGCCGCCACGATGGCCCGGAGGGCTGGAGCCCGCCTGGGGTCCCGGCGGGGTGCCGCCGGGACCCCGGCCTCAGGCCGTCGGCGCGGCGAGCCGGGCGGCGCCCGGCTCCCACGTACCGAACTCGCCGCGCTGGTAGAGGGTGGCGTCGCCCGGGAACGTCTCGCTCTCCTCGACCCGGCCGAACACCAGCAGGTGGTCGCCGGCCTCCTCGGTCCGCACCAGCGAGCAGCCCGCGTAGCCGACCGCGTCCTGGGCGAGGACCGGGGCGCCGGCCCAGCCGGGACGCCACTCCACCGCGGCGAACTTGTCGGGCGTCTTCCCTGCGAAGAGCCGGGCCGCGCCCCGGCCGTGGTGGGCGACGAAGTTCAGCGCGAACGCGCCGGAGGAGAGCATCGCGGGGAGCGTACGGGACTCCTTGCCGACACAGACCAGGAGCAGCGGTGGCGCGGCCGAGACGGCGGAGAAGGCGTTGCACGTGAAGCCGCGCGGCGCGCCGTCCTCGCCCCGGGCGGTGACGATCGCGACCGGCGTGGGAAAGGTTCCGAAGACCCTGCGGAAGCTGTCTGCGTCGAGCATGGTGTCCACTCCGTCGGTTCGGACAGGGACTGTTCCCGTCGTAGGGTCCGACCCTCGGCGAACTGGCTTGAAAGCACCTGGAGAGCGACACGATCGCGGCGGACGGCGAATCGCCGCCGCGCCCCGTCAGGCGGGTTCGCCGTCCTCGGCCCGGTGGACGGGTGTCACCAGACTGGCGGCGGCCAGGTAGCCGACGATGTCCCGGGTCACCTTCGGCGGCAGCGGCAGGGCGTGCGAGACGGCGGTCAGCGTCGTCGGCCACGCCAGCGTCATCGCCACCCACGCGGCCTCCGGCCGGTGCAGGACGACCCGGTAGGGGCAGTCGTCGTGCTCCATGACACACCCCGATCCGGGCTCGGCGACGCTGAAGCCGACGTCCTGCGGCAGCCGTATACGGCGTTCGCCGAACGGCCGGAGCAGGACCAGGGGGGTGGTGGAGGAGGAGGCCGGCAGGAGCGAGAGCAGCGGGCCCTTCAGGTCGTCCAGGCCGAGGGTGCGGACCACCAGGTGCGAGAGCCGGGCCAGGACGGGCAGGGTGTGGTGGCACAGGTCCTCGACGCCGCTCATCGCGTTCCCGAGGAGGACGGGTCCGAGCTCCATCCTGCGCAGCACCTCGCGCACGACGGGGCCCGGGCGGTCGATGCGGTCCCGGCCCCAGCGACTGGTGAGGAACAGCACGTCGCCGCGGGGATCCTGCTCGACGCTCACGTCCTCGGCCAGTGACCAGAGGTGGAGCGTACGGGCGTCCCCGCTCGTACCCTGCATGTGTCGGACCCCTTCTTCCGTGCCGAGGGATTCGTCGAGTATGCGGGCACGCCCGGGTTCCGCCACAGGCACTACGCCATGTCGTGGGCGTGAAATATTCACGTCCGGTTTTACGAACGCGTAAGACGCCCGCACGCCGGCGGCGCCGCGGGGGACGCGGCGCCGCCGGAGAGTGGGATTCTTCGTGACGTTTCGTCAGATCTGCTGTGCCCGCTTGCCGTTCCGGCCGAAGACGGTCACGACGAGCATGGCGGCGAGGGCGAAGGCGCCCGCCGCGGGCATCGCCCAGCGCGGTCCGGAGGCGTCGACGACCAGGCCGCCGATGAACGAGCCCACGCCGATGGCCCCGTTGAAGGCCGCCACGTACAGCGAGGACGCGGCCTCGCTCTCCTCGGGGACGAGCCGGATCACCCAGGTCTGGAGCGCGACCGGCAGCGCCGCGTACACCAGGCCCCAGGCGACCAGCATCGCGACGACCAGCGGGGTGCTCGCGCCGCCGGCGAACATCACGACCATGACGAGCGCGAGCAGTCCGGTGCAGGCGGCGAGGCTCGCGAGCAGGGCGCGGCCGACGACCGCGCCGGCGGCGAAGTTGCCGATCAGACCGGCGACACCGAAGACCAGCAGCAGCACGCCGACGAGGGAGGGGCGGACGCCGGTGACCTTCTCCAGGTACGGGGCGACGTAGGTAAACGCCAGGAAGTGGCCGCTCATGACGAGCGCCGTCACACCGACCGCGACCCTGAGCGCGCGGTGGCGCAGCACGTGGAGGAGGGCCGAGAGGTCGCCGCTGCCGCGCGCCGGGAGGGCGGGCATGAACAGCGCGCTCATCACGAGGACGAGGACCCCGAGGACCGCGACGCAGGCGAAGGCCGCGTGCCAGCCCGCGGACTGGCCGATCGCGGTGCCGAGGGGGGTGCCGGCGACGGAGGCGAGGGAGATGCCGCCGAGGACGACGGCGGTGGCGCGGACCGCGTGCCGCTCGGGCACGAGCCGGACGGCGACGGAGACCGCGATGGACCAGAACACGCCGTGTGCGAGGGCGACGACGAGCCGGGCGGCGAGCAGCACCGGGTAGCTGGAGGCGACGGCGGCCAGCAGGTTGCCGAGCACGTAGAAGGTCATCAGGCCGACCAGCAGCCACTTGCGGTCGACCCGGCCCGTCACGGCGGTCAGCGGGGCGGCGGTGACGGCGGCGAGCGCCGCGAAGCCGGAGACGAGGAAGCCCGCCGAGCCGAGCGAGACCGAGGTGCCGTCGGCGATCGACGGGAGCAGGCCGATGGGCAGGGTCTCGGTGGTGACGAACGAGAAGACGCCGAGGGCGAGTCCGGCCACACCCAGCCAGCCGCGCAGCGAGGAGTGCCCGCCCTCGGCCGGCGCGGCGCCCGGGGTGTCCGGCCGGTCCGGCGGCGAGGTCGTGGTCTCCGGCTGGTCGCTGCTCTGGCGGGCCGTGCTGGGGGACATGGTGGCTCCCGGGGGTGGAGGTCCGGTGGGTGGTGGAAACGGCTCGCGGGCGGCCCGGGAAAGGACACAGGAAGAACACGGGAAAGGCCCCTGCTCCACGTACCGCAGGGTTTCCGCGAGGCGGGGCGACGCACGGAGGTCCGGACCGCCCGAAGGCGGCGGGACGCCGATATCGGCCCGCCGCGGCATTGTCGCGCGAGCCCGTCCGCGGGCGGAAGTGTCTCCCGCTGCTGGTGGTGGTACCACCAGGCTGAGGATCGCGTTCGCGCAGCTCACACGGGGTGTGGCGGGGGCGGGGCTGGTGGTGTCACCAACCGGATGAACTGACCCCGATAACCCCGCGCGCGGTCCGGTAGCTTGCGACCGTCCGGTTCTCCGCCGGATGGCCGCGTCTCCGTCGAATTCCCTTCCGGCGCATTTGGCCCTTCCCGATCTCCCTTTCCCGAAGGAGCAGAGAATTGTCGACCGACGAATTGCGAGCGACCGGCCGTGGGGCCGTGGGAACGGCGCCGGAGCGGGCCCGGGTGAAGCGTCTCGACACGCTCACGGGCCTGCGCTTCCCCGCCGCCTTCGTGGTGCTGCTCTACCACGCGGCCCTGCTGCCCTTCCTCGGCGTGCCCTGGCTGGACAGCGAGTCGGCCGCGGTCACCTACTACGACGCGGTCGCCCACGCGGGCGCGCTGGGCGTCACCTTCTTCTTCGTGCTGAGCGGCTTCGTCCTGACCTGGTCGGCGCGGGACACCGACACCGCGCCGAGGTTCTGGCGCCGCCGCTTCGTGAAGATCGTCCCCAACTACGTGCTGGTCTGGGCGCTGGCGATGGTGGTGTTCGCGGCCCCGTTCACCGACCTGCGGACCGGACTGCTCAACCTCTTCATGATCCAGGTGTGGTTCCCCGACTTCGCGGTCAACTTCGGCGTGAATCCGGCCGGTTGGTCCCTGGGCGTCGAGGCGGTCTTCTACCTCGCCTTCCCCGCCCTGTTCCACCTCGCCAAGAAGATCCCGGCGCACCGGCTCAACCACTGGGTGGTCGCCGTCGTCGCCGGGATCATCGCGACCCCGCTCCTCTCGGAGCTGCTGGTGCCGGCAGGCACGGCGATGATGGACACCGAGTCCGACACCTCGATCAACCAGTACTTCTTCTCCTACATCCTGCCGCTGCCCCGGGTGCTGGACTTCCTCCTCGGCATCCTCGTCGCCCGCTCCGTGATGGCCGGCCGGTGGCGGAACATCGGCATGGGCTGGTCGGGCGTGCTGCTCGCGGTCAGCTACGCGGTGGGCTACTTCACCCCGCCGATCTACTCGACCCGCGCGGTCTGCGTCATCCCGGCCGCGCTGCTCATCGCCGCCGGCGCCCTCGCGGACGACGAGGGCCGCTTCACCCTCTTCCGCAACCGGGTGATGGTGTGGCTCGGGGACGTGTCCTTCGCCTTCTACCTGGTGCACTACACGGTGATGGTCGCCGTGTGGAAGCTGTTCGGGAGCGACTCCTACTCGCCGGTGCAGGCGGCGGGCCTGATGGTGGTGTTCCTCGCCGTCTCGCTGCTGGTCTCGTGGGCGCTGTACGCCCTGGTCGAACGGCCGATCACCCGGCGCTGGTCGAACCCGCGCCGCAAGCCCGCCCCGCCGGCCACCCCGGCGCCGGTGGCGGAGATGCCGGTGGCGGAGGTGCCGGCTCCGGCGCCCGGGGTCGCGGCCGAGCGCTGAGCCGCGCGGGGACGAGTGAAGGGGGCGTCTTCCCCACCCGGGAGGGGCGGGGAAGACGCCCCCTTCGGTACGGCCGGGGGCTCAGCCCCGCGCGGCGGCGGCGCGCAGCCCGGCCGGCGTGGAGACGTAGCCGAAGAGGACGCCGCCCGGGTCGAGTTCGGGGGTGGCGAGGCCGCCGATCCGGACCGGGACGAAGCCCGCGTCGAGGACCAGCCGCTCCACGGCCCTTCCGGCGCGGGGGTCGTCGTACGCCGTGCCCATGCCCCAGAAGTGGCGCTGGGCGGTGCCGCGCGACCACAGCAGTTCGTCGGGGAAGTGGGTGAAGGCGCGGGCGACCGCGGTACCGGGGAGCCGCTCGGCCAGCCAGCTCCCCTGGGTGGTGCCGGGGCCGAGCTCCGAGACGAACAGACCGTCGGCGCCGACGCCGATGGGGCTGGTGGCGTCGACGACGACCTTCCCGGCGAGCAGGTCGCCGAGGCCGTCCAGGAGCTCGCCGAGAGCCGGGTGCGGGACCGCGAGCAGGACGATGTCGCTCGCCGCCACGGCCTCGGCGTGGGTGGTGGCCGTGGCCCGCTCGCCGAGGGGGTCGGTGAAGGCGGCGAGCCGCTCCGGCGCGCGGGAGCCGAAGGTCACGGTGTGCCCGGCGGCGGTCCAGTGGCAGCCGAGCGGGCGGCCGATGTTGCCGGCGCCGAGGACGGCGACGGACAGCGCCTTCTCGCCCTCGGCCGCCTGGTTCGCGCCCTCGTGCGTGGTGTCGTTCGGGGCGTCGTGCGTGATGTCGTTCGTGGTGTCGTTCGTCATGTCGTTCACGGGCCTCGTCTTCGTGCTCGGGGGGGCGGGGCGTCAGTGCGGGGTGACGTCGGGCCAGACCAGGGCGGTCGAGCCCCAGGTGACACCGCCGCCGAAGGCACTCATCAGGACCCGGTCGCCCGGGGCGAGCAGACCGTCCTCGACGGCGTCGGCGAGGGCCAGCGGGATCGAGGCGGCCGAGGTGTTGCCCACCCGGTCCAGGTTGACCACGACCCGCTCCCGGTCCATGCCGAGCTGGTCGGCGACGGCGTGCAGGATCCGGGAGTTGGCCTGGTGGCCCACGAAGCGGGCCACCGATTCCGGCTCCCACCCGGTGCGGTCCAGGACCGCCCGCGAGGAGTCCGCCATGCGCGTCACGGCATGCCGGAACACCTCCCGCCCCCGCATCCGGAAGTACGGGTCGGCCGGGGGCGCGGCCGGGTCGGCCGCCGCGGCGGCGCGCTGCCGCGAGCCGCCGCCGGGCACGACGATGAGGTCCTTGAGGGTGCCGTCGCTGCCGAGGTCGAAGCCCTGGAGGGCGCCCGGTTCGGCCGGGTCGCCGGCCCGCAGGACGACGGCGCCCGCGCCGTCGCCGAAGATGACGGAGGTCGTACGGTCCCCGGGGTCGAGGATGTGCGAGTACGTCTCCGCGCCGATGACCAGGACCTGCCGGGCGATGCCGGCGGCGAGGGCGCCGGAGGCGGCGGCCAGCGCGTAGACGAAGCCGCTGCACACGGCGGCGACGTCGTAGGCGGCGATGTTCCCCAGACCCAGGCGGGCGGCCACGTCGGGCGCGGTGGCCGGGCACGAGTGGTCGGGGGTGGTGGTGGCGACGATCAGCAGGTCGACCTCGGTCACGGCGGCCGACTTCAGGGCCCGTTCGCCCGCGGCGACGGCGAGGTCGCCGGTGGCGGTGCCGGGGTCGGCCCAGTGCCGGCGGGTGATGCCCGTCCGGGTGCGGATCCACTCGTCGGAGGTGTCCATCGTCAGGGACAGTTCCTCGTTGGTGACGATCCTGGGTGGGACGAAGGTCCCGAGCCCGGTGAGGACGGCGGTGGGCTGCGTCAAGGAGGGCCTCCTCGGAAGGCCGGTGCGGGACACCGTCACCGGCGTTGCTGGAACGGGCCGCGCTCCGCCCGCGAGGGGGCGGCGAACGAGCTGAGGGGGCGGCGGCGGTGCGCGACCCTGGACGGGCGGCGACCGGATGCGGCCCGGCGCGGCGGCACGGGTACTCCGCGCGGCCCGGAAACGTACGACGATTGTGCGGCGGCGGGCGGCGCCGTTCCAGACCGTGCTGACGCGGTGGGTGGCGGCACTGGTGGCGGCACCACCACCCTGCGGGCCGTACGGGGGCCTGGGGCCGTACAGGGGACGGGAGTTGTGCGGGGGCCGGGTCAGTCGCGGGGGGTGTCGGGGCCCGGCGGTGTGTACACGAGGAGGCGGGTGCCGGCGGCCTCGGCCAGGTCCATGGTGAGCAGGACGAAGGGGCGCGCTTCCCGGCCGGGCGGGGCGAGTTCGACGGGGGCGGGCACCGGCTCCTCCACCTCGTGGCGGTCCCAGAGCGCGGCGAACCCGGAGTGCCGCTGGGCGAGTCCGTCCGCGATCTGCTCGTAGCGCGGGTCGTCGGGGCCGTACGCGGCCTGGAAGCGGAAGCGGGCGGTCATCCGGCGGGCCACCGCGGGCAGGTCGCGGTACCGCTCGCCGTGGGTGCCGGTGAACAGGCTGGTCAGGAAGTTGGCGTTGCCGTCGCGGCCGAGGCGCAGCACGTCGGCGGCGGGGGCGTTGGCGGCGAGGACGTCCCAGTAGCGGTCGATCACGCAGGCGGGGCCGAGGGTCTGCGCGTCGACGAGCCGCCGGAAGACCTCGGAGTCCGGCGGGGCGGGCGCGGAGACCGGGGCCGGCGGGTTGGCGTCGGCGAGCCGGTACAGGTGGACGCGTTCGAGCTCGCTCAGCCGCAGGGCGCCGCTGATCGCGTCGAGGACGCCGTCGGAGACCTTGATGGGGCGGCCCTGCTCCAGCCACGCGTACCAGGAGGCGCTGACCCCGGCCAGGACGGCGACCTCCTCGCGGCGGAGCCCGGCGCGGGCCCGGGTGCCGGTGGTGGCGAGGCCGACCTCCTCGGGGGAGAGCGCGGCGCGGCGGGTGCGCAGGAAATGGGTCAGCTGACTGCGCCGCTTCTTGTTGCCACCGGTGCCTAAGAGCGTGACGTCCATGGTGCTGGACGGTAGGTCACGCACGCGGAACTGTCAGCGACGGGGATCACACCCCGTCAGGACCGGCCGCCGGCCTGGGTCACCCCTTGCCCGGGGTGGGCAGCGGGCGGCTCGGGGCGGACGGGGTGTGGAGGGCGAGGATCCGGCCGAGTTCGGCGAAGAACCGTTCCTTGTCGTCGCGGTGGAAGAAGTGGCCGCCGGGCAGGGACCGGAAGGAGAACCCGGCCCCGGCGTGCCGCCGCCAGGCCCGCGCGGCCGCCGCGGACACCAGCGGGTCGTCGTCGCCGTGCAGGACGTGTACGGGGCAGGGCAGCGGCGGCGGCGCGGGTTCCGGGTGCCGGTAGGTGCCGGCGACGTGCAGGTCGTCCCGCAGCCGGCCCGCGACGGCCCTCGTCCGCGACGGGTTCTCGCGCAGCAGGCGGCCCGCTCCACCGAGGCCCAACAACAGCTCCAGGCTGGCGCCATCGGTCGGCTCTACGGTCAGGCCGGACGCGGTCGGCACGTGCGGCGCGCGGTGGGCCCCGGCCACGAAGCACTCGGGCGGGCGGCCGCCCGCGGCGAGGTGCCGCTGCGCCACACCGTAGGCGACCAGCGATCCCATGCTGTGGCCGTAGAAGGCGTAGGGCCCGTCGAGGGAGGGAGTGAGCTGCCGTGTCACCTCGCACACCAGGGCGTCCATCGTGCCGACCGCGCCCGGCACCCCGTCGGCGGCCGGCGCCCTCGGGGGCATGGCCACCGGCACGACGTCCACGGCGGAGCCGAGCCACTGGCCCCAGCCCGCGAAGGACCAGGCGCTGCCGCCGGCGTGGTGGAAACAGAACAGGCGCATGGAAGGCATTCTGCCGTCCCGTCACGCCGGGAGGCAGTGTCTGCGAAAAGGGGTGGTGACACCACCACCGAAAGGAGGGACGCGCGACGGAGCACGCCCCTTCCCCTCTCCGGAACACGTCCCCGAATTGCCTCGCCGAGGTCGGGCGAGAGCGGAAGAAAGAGGTCGAGACATGCGGACGACGGAATCCCCCCGGACATCCGGACTTCTGCGCCGGACGCGCCTCCGGCATTTCCTGCGGGCCCGCCGGGAGCGCATCACGCCCGAGGAGGTCGGCCTGGTGAAGGCGGAACGCAGGCGGACACCGGGGCTGCGCCGGGAGGAGGTGGCGGCGCTGGCCGGGGTGGGGGTGTCCTGGTACACGTGGCTCGAACAGGGGCGGGACATCAACGTGTCCGAGGGCATCGTCAACGCGGTCGGCAACGCGCTGCGCCTGGAGGACGCCGAGCGGGACTACTTCTACCGGCTGGCCGGTCACAACCCGCCGCCGCGGCCGGGGGCCCGGCTCGGGGACGGGGCGCCCGCCCGGCTCCAGGCGCTCGTCGAGGGCTGGTCGTACAACCCGGCCTACATCACCGACCGTTACGGGCGGGTGGAGCTGGCCAGCAGGTCGGCGCGGGCGCTGTTCCGGATGGAGGCGCGGGGCGACCACTGCGTGGTGAAGTTCTTCACCGACCCGTCCGCGCGGGCCAAGTACCCGGACGCGGACGAGGTGGGGCAGGGCCTGGTGGCGCAGTTCCGCGCGCAGTCGGCGCGGTTCCCGGAGGATCCGGAGTTCGGCCGGATCGCGGAGCGGCTGAGCGGGACGAGCCCGCGGTTCGCCTCGCTGTGGGACAGCCACGAGGTCGTCGGGCCGGACCAGAGCACCCGCCGGATCGTCCATCCGCACTCCGGGGTGCGGGTCTTCGACCGGGTGGTGATGCGGGTGCCGGAGCGCCCGGAGTCGCTCCTGACGCTGTACATCGCGCGGCCGGCGGCGAGTACGGCGGAACGGGCGCGGGAAATGGCCGGGGCGCGTTCCGAAGCGGCCTGACGGGGCCCGTTTCCTGATCCGCCGATCGGGGTGGTGTTCCCACCACCCCGATCAGGAGACACTTCCACACCCCGTTTCCGCCTCCGATGATGAATTCAACAATCGGTCCAGTCAGTTCTGGTCGAGTCACTTCTGGTCGAGTCAGTTCTCGTCGAGTCACGGAGCAGGCAATGGAAAATTCGACCGTCAGTCGGATCATCGTGGTCCTGGGGGAATTGGACGTCGACACGTCGACCGTCACCCCGGACACCACCTTCGAGGCGATGGAGATCGACTCGCTGCTGCTGGAGGAGCTGGCGCTTCGGCTCCAGAAGTCCTTCGGCATCGCGATCGAGATGGGTGAGCTGGTCCCCGAGCAGACGGTGGCGGAGGCCGCCGCGGTGCTCGCCGGCAAGGGCGTCCCCGTCGTCTGACGCGCCGCACGGCCCGCCCCGCGGATCCCCCCACCCCCCTTCAGAACCCCCCCACACCGCTTCATTCACTTCCATCACTTCCATCACTTCCATCGAGAGGAACCACCATGTCTTCCACTCTCCTCGTCCTCAACGAGGTCGCCGCGGCCCCCGGCCGGGCCGACCACGTCCTCGCGGAGTGGGCCGCGCTGAACGGCAAGGAGCCGGTGGCCGGCCGCGCGCTGTACCGCAGCCTGGACGACGACAACCTCCTGGAGATCACGCCCGTCGCGGACCCCGCGGAGCTGGCCGGTCTGAACGCGGGCTGGCGCAAGCTCTGGGACTCCGTGTCGGAGGACCTGGTCACCGACTTCCGGCGCCATCTCCTGGAGTTCGTCGAGGCGCCCAAGGACACCGCGGAGCCGGTGCCCACCACCCCGTACGTCCAGCTGCGCCACATCGAGGTCAAGCCGAAGGAGTACGCGGCGTACCGCGAGTGGCGCGAGAACACCATCTTCGAGGTCGTGCGGGGCGCGGCGGAGGTGGAGGTCTTCCTCGCCTACCACTCGCTCGTCAGCAGCGAGCCGGGCGTCATGTTCGTCTCCGGCTTCTCCGCCGAACCGGCCGCCTACCAGGCCGTGTTCACCTCGCCGAAGTACCAGGACATCGTGCAGCAGGCGGGCGACCGCTACATCGTGGGCGGCGAGAGCGGCCTGTACACCCGCGTGTACAAGCGCGCCGATGTCTGAGACCGCCGAGGCGCCCGCCCCGGTGTCCGGCGCGACCCCGGGCCGTAGCGTGACCCACGAGCTGGCGCTCACGACGCAGGGTCCGCTGTACCCGCCGAGCGAGGTCATGGACGGGAACGGCGACTTCGTCGTCGTCGGCGTGATCAACCGGCCCGGCCAGGCGGGCGGGGCGGTGCCGGAGTGGGGCGCGGCGGTGGTCTCCCCGGAGAGCCCCGTCCCCCCGTTCGGCTCCCTCGCCCCGTACACGGTCGTCCGGGAGCTGGACACCGACCCGGACGGCGCCGACCGGGACATGGTCCTGCACACCCTGCCGCTGCCGCTGCCCTGCAACAACTACCCGATGGTGTTCGCGCCGGACCAACTTCCGGACGCCGCCTCGGTGGTGCGGCCGCGTCACGCCTTCCACCAGGTGCCGATACCGGACCTGCGGCCGGAGGACGGGCCCAAGGTGGTGGAGCCGGTGACGTTCGGCGCGTGGATGCGGGCGAGCGGGACGGTGACCGCCGGGGTCACGGCGGACGGCCGGTCCGGGACCTTCGACTTCTCCTTCTCCCGTCTGGTGCCGGACAGCGTCTACACGGTGATGTCGCTGCGGGCCCATGACCTGGACCCGTCGGGGCCGACCCGGCCGGGCCCGCTCGGGGTGCCGAACGTGTTCGTCACCGACCGCGAGGGTTCCGGCAGTTACCACGCGACCCTGCCGGACCCGTTCCCGGACCCGGAGCTGCCCGGCGCCAACCGGATCGTCAACGTGGTCGTGCTGTGGATGAGCTACCAGCGCAGCTACGGCGGCGCCATCGGCGAGTTCGGGCTCGGCGGCGACATCCACGCCCACCTCAAGCTCCGCGGCCCCGCCTTCCAGGAGCTGCGGACGCACGGGCCCGGCCGGCCCTGACGGACCCGCCGCC
Source organism: Streptomyces sp. NPDC059201 (assembly GCF_042754585.1). NCBI lineage: Bacteria > Bacillati > Actinomycetota > Actinomycetes > Kitasatosporales > Streptomycetaceae > Streptomyces > Streptomyces sp. NPDC059201. The sequence goes on along the minus strand of NZ_JBHZBB010000002.1, from coordinate 506,870 downwards.
GCACGTACCCGTCCCCACCCGCACCCCCCACCCGTACTCGTACTCGTACCGCCTTCGAGAAGCCCGAGAGAGGCCCGTCATGCCCATCATCTCCGTCACGACCTGGGAGGGCCAGGACGACGCCCAGGCCCAGGAGCTCCTGGAGGAGCTGACCCGGACCGTCCGCCGGGTCACCGGAGCACCCCTGGACAAGATCACCGTCTACATCCAGGAGGTGCCCCGGCACCGCTGGGCCGAGGGCGGGGCGCTGGGCAGCGACCCGAAGTTCCCCGAGCTGAGCCGCCGCACCACCGAATGACCCGGCGGCCTCCGGCGGCCGTCCCCCGCCCGCCGGAGGCCGTCGCCCCACCCCGCGCCCGATCAACCCGAGCAACCCGAACAACCCGAACCCCCGAAGCACCGCCCCCTCGCCGCCGAACGGGAAAGGTCCCGCCGTCATGACCCAGGAATCAGCCGACGTCACCGAGGCCCAGCCGGGCGTGCACTTCCTCGTCGGCGACGTGTTCGCCGAGTTCGCCCGCCACGAGGGCGTCCACACCGTCTCCCAGCTGGTGGGGCGGATCAGGAGCGGCGCCTTCCCCGGCGGGGACGGCGTGGGCGGCGCGGCCGGGATACGGATGACGCCGGGCCAGGGCGTCTCCCTCTTCGACGTCGAGTACGTCCGCGACACCCTGCGCCGGCACGGCCTGGCGGACCGGGTCGTCGTCGACGACCGGGTGCTGCACGGCCGCGCCGGCCGCGAACTGGCCCACAAGCACCGGCTGGAGAACGTGCTGATCTCCCGTCCCCGCGCGGCCGGCACCGACGTCTTCGAGTCCGACCTGCTGGTCGACGCGGGCAACGAGGTCATGTCCGACCACCTCACCGGCCAGCACATGCAGGGCATGCTCGCCATGGAGGCCGGCCGGCAGATGTTCATCGCGGTCGCCGAGGAGGCGTACCTGCCGGCCGATGCGGTCGGCAGCCGCTACTTCGTCATCGACACCTTCTCCACCCGCTACCGCAACTTCCTCTTCCCGCTGCCCGCCCAGGTCCGCTGCACCGTCCTCGCGCACCACGCCCCGCACCCCACCCGCACCTCCTTCCACTGCGCGCTCGCGCTGAGCCAGGGCGGCGCGGACGCGGTGGAGATGGAGGTCCGGTTCACCGCCTTCGACACCCGGATCTCGCACACCAAGGAGACGCGGGCGGCCCAGCGCTCCCTGGAGGACGGCATGACGCTCGCGGCGGCCGCCGCCGCCACCGCCGGACTCCCCGTGCCGGCCGGGGCCCGCACCCCGTGACCCGTACCGCCGGCCCGACCCGCACCGCCGGCCCCGCCCGTACGCCAGGCCGCCCGCCCTCCCCGCATGGAGCCCCCGACATGTCCGCCACACCACGCCCCTACACGGTCTTCAGCGACGTCGACGAGACGCTGATCTCGGTCAAGAGCATGTTCGACTTCCTCCAGTACCAACTGGTCCGCCGCCACGGGCAGGCGGGCGAGGAGGAGTACGAGCGGATCATGGCCACGGTCCGGCGGCGCAGCGCCGAGCACGTGCCGCGCGAGGAGATCAACCGCTTCTACTACGGCCACTACGCCGGCGAGTCGGTGGCCGCGATCGCCGCGCTCGCGGACGACTGGTTCGCCGAACGGACCACCACCACCCGCGGGTTCTGGATCGAGCCCACCCTCCAGGCGCTGCGCGACCACCGGGCGGCCGGCGCGAGCGTCGTCCTGGTCTCCGGCTCCTTCCCGCCGCTGCTCGAACCGGTGGCCCGTGAGGTCGGGGCGGACACGGTGCTGTGCACCCGGCCGCTGATCGCCGACGGCCGCTACACCGGCGAGGTCACCACCCCCGTCATCGGCGACGGCAAGCGGGACGCCGTGCGCGACCTGCTGGCCTCCCGGCCCGGTGTCGACCCGGCCGACTGCTACGCCTACGGGGACCACCTCTCCGACCTGCCGATGCTGGAGCTCGTCGGCCACCCGGTGGCCGTCGGAGACGACGAGGAGCTGCGCCGCGCCCTGGCCGGCGCCTGCGACCCGGTCCACGCCCGATGAGCGGGCGCCGGTTCCATGTGCTCCTCGGCCCCGACGGGGCCGGGAAGTCCACGGTGATGCGGCGGCTCGGGCCGCTGCTCCCCGGCTGGCGGCTGCTGTCCACCGACGGGCCGTTCGTGGCGCCCGAGCACGCGCTCATCCCCCGGCTGCGGCGCGAGCTGCACGAGCGGCTGCTGCCGGGGCTCGGCACGGCCTATTCGGCGGACCTGATGGCCAGCCTGCTCCAGACGGCCGTGGTGCACCTGCGCGACCAGTTACGGGCCGGCGACCCCGACGCGCCCGTGCTGATGGACTCGTACTACTACAAGATCCTCGCGAAGTGCCGGATGGCGGACTCCCCCGACCGCCGCATCTACTCCTGGTGGCGCTCCTTCCCGCGGCCCGACGGCGTCGTCTTCCTCGACGTCTCGCCGGAGGCGGCCTGGCACCGCCGGGACGCGGGCGGCACGGTGAACCTCCTGGAGCACGGGCCGGAGGCGGCCGACCGGGCCGGTTTCGAGCAGTACCAGCGGACCCTGCGGAAGCTGATGCTGGAGGAGGTGCGGGAGCTGCCGGTGGAGCTGGTGCCGGAGCAGCCCGACCCCGAGCACGCGACCGAGGCCGTACGGAAGGCGCTGACCCGGTGACCGCGGCCACGGACGCCCCGGCCCGCTCCGGCTGGCACTCCCCCGGGCACGCCGACCGCTACCGGGCGCGGGTGTTCGCCGCCCGCGCCGGGCTGACCGCCGACCACGCCGACCCGCGCGGGGCGCAGGAGCGGGTCCTCGCGGACCTGCTGGAGTTCAACGCCGAAACCGCGTTCGGCCGCGAGCACGGCTTCGGCGGGCTGCGGACGGTGGACGACTTCCGGCGGGCCGTGCCGGTGGGCGACTACGCGAGCCACGCCGCGCTGATCGAGCGGACGGCGGCCGGCGAGCGCGGTCTGCTCACGGCCGACGCCCCCGAGCTGTACTTCACCAGCAGCGGCAGCACCGGGGCGCACAAGAAGATTCCGGTGACGCCCCGCTTCATGCGCACCACGTTCATGCCGTTCTACTTCGCGGCCTGGGCCCCGCTCGCCGAGCACTTCCCCGAGGTGCTGGAGCGGCCGGACGCCGTGCTCAACCTCAAGCACGACCCGCCGGCCGCGCCGCCGGTGACGGGCGACGGGCGTCCGCACGTGGGCGCCAGCCAGGTGGACCTCGGCGCCCGGTTCGGGGAGCCGCTGGCGGCCGAGCCCGGCACCGGCGCCCCGTGGGCGGTGCTGCCGGTCGCCACCGACCCGGCGGACCACCTGGAGCGGGCGTACCTGCGGCTGCGTCTGGCGGTGCAGAGCGACGTGCGCTGTGTGATCGGCATCAACCCGGCGATGGTCGCGGCCGTCCCGTACCAGCTGAACCTGTGGTGGCCCCGGATCGTGCGGGAGGTCCGCGACGGGACCCTCGGCGGGGTGCCGTACGGCGCGCCCGACCCGCGCCGGGCGGCCGAACTGGAGCGGCTCGCCGCCTACTTCGGGACCGTGCGCCCGGCGCACGTGTGGCCCCGGATGCGGGTGCTGTTCTGCTGGTCGAGCGGGGTGGCGTCGCTGTACCTGCCCGCGTTGCGGGAGGAGTTCGGCGCCGGGGTCACGGTGCTGCCGGCGCCGGTGGCCGCCTCGGAGGGTCCGGTGGCCGTGGCGCTCGACCGGCACGCGTCGGCGGGCAGCCTGGTCGCCTCGGCCTCGCTGTACGAGTTCGTCCCGGCCGAGCGGGACCTCGGCCCCGGCGCGGAGACGCTGCTCGCGCACGAGGTGGAGGCGGGCCGCGACTACCACGTGCTGTTCAGCCACGTCGGCGGCCTGTACCGGTACGCGGGCGGGGACGTGGTGCGGGTGGTGGACCGGGCCGGCGGGCTGCCGAGGCTGGAGTACGCGGGCCGGGCCGGCCGGCTGGACGCGGCGGGCGAGCGGCTGCGGGACGCCGAGGTCGTCCGGGCCGTGCGGGCCGCCCTGGAGTCGGGCGGGCTCGGGCTGCGGAACGTGTCCTGCCGGGCCGAGCCGGGCCCCGGCGGCGTCCCCCGCCACGTCTTCGCCGTCGCCCCCACGACGCCGTGGAGCACCACCGAGACGGAACGCTTCGGCGAGGCGCTGGACCGGTCCCTGGCGGCCGCCTCCGCTCCGTACGCCCACGCGCGCTCGGCCGGACGGCTCGCCGCGCCGGCCGTACGGCTCCTGGACGCCGACGCGTTCGCCCGCGCCTGGTCCGACACGGTCGCCTCCGGCGTCCGCCCGGCCCAGGCGAAGGACCGCCTGTTCGAGACGGACGGGACGCGGTGGACGCGCCTGACCGGCGCACCGGCCGTCTGACCGGCCCCCGCGCGACCCCCGTACACGAGACCTCTCCCACCCCCGAGGAGCCTGTCATGCCCGCGCTCAACGCGGTCGAACGGACCGCCCTGCTCACCGCCGCCCTGCGCGCCGCCGAGACCCGCCGCGAGGACCGGCTGTACGAGGACCCGTACGCCGGCGGTCTGGTCGGGGACGTCGGGGCGGAACTCCTGGCCGAGGTCCACGCGGCCACCTTCCCGCCGGACCGGCCGAGGAGCCTGCCCAGCACCCCGGACTACAACGCCATCCGCACCCGCTTCTTCGACGACTTCCTCCTCGACGCGGCGTCCGAGCCCGGCGCGACGCAGATCGTGCTGGCCCCGGCCGGCATGGACTCCCGCGCCTACCGGCTGCCGTTCCCCGGCCACCTGCGCTACTTCGAGATCGACCGGCCGGCGGTCCTCGACTTCAAGGCCGCGCGGCTGAGCGGGGTCACGCCCCGGGTCGACCACCGCACGGTCGCCGTCGACCTGACCGACGCCGCCTGGGAGGACCGGCTCGTCGACGCCGGCTACGACCCGGCCGTCCCCTCGACCTGGCTCCTGGAGGGACTGCTCTACTACATCCCGGAGGCCGACGCGCACCGGATGCTGGAGCGGGTCGCCGCCGTCTCGGCGCCCGGCAGCCGCATCGCCGCCGACCTCGTCAACGGGGCCGCCCTCACCCTGCCCCACATGCGCGGACTGCTCGATGTCTTCGCCGGCTGGGGCTGCCCCTGGCTGTTCGGCTCCGACGAGCCGGAGGCCCTCTTCGAGCGGTACGGCTTCGACGTGCGGGCGACCCAGCCCGGCGAGCCCGAGGCCGACTACGGGCGCTGGCCCGACCCCGTACCGCCGCGCGAACTCGCGGATGTGCGGCGGGTGTTCTTCATCCACGGCAGGCGTCGCTGACCATGGTGACCACCGTGATCGCGGGAGGCGGTGTCGCCGGACTCGCGCTGGCCCTCGCCCTCGGCGCGCGCGGCCACCGGGTGCGGGTCCTGGAGCCGGGCGGCGCGCCGCCCGACGGCCCCGCCGCCAAGGCCGCCGGGCTCTGGCACCGGCCCGGCGTCCCGCAGGCCCGGCACGACCACATCCTCAACGCGCTCGGCGTCCGCGCCCTGCGCCGCCACGCCCCGGCGGTGCTCACCGCCGCCCTGGACGAGGGCGCCCGGCTGCTCGACCTCACCCGCGCCGCTCCCCCGCCCGCCACCGCCCTCCCCGGCGACGAGGACTTCGTCACCCTCGTCGTCCGCCGCCCGGTCCTGGACGTGGTGCTGCACCGCGCGGCCCGGACCACGCCCGGCGTGACGATCCGGCACGGCGTGCGGGTCACGGGGCTGACGCTGACCCCCGGCGGCCCTGCGGGGCGGCGGGTCCGGGGAGTGGTGACGGACAGCGGGGAGCGGATCGCGGCCGACGTGGTGGTGGACGCCACCGGCATCCGGTCGGCGTCCCGGGGGTGGCTGGCGGCGGCCGGGCTCCCGGTCCCGGACGACCTGGCGGTGCCGGGGAGCCTGCGGGCGTACGGCCGCTTCTACCGGCTGCGCGACCCGCACGGCCCGCTGCCCGGCCCGCTCAACCGGGGCAACGCGGCGGGCGGCGTCTGGGACCACTACTCGGCCGTGCTGCACCCGGCGGACAACGGCACCTTCGCCGTCACCTTCGGCGCGCTGCCGGGCGACCGGGCGCTCGCCGCGCTCGCCACCCCCGGCGGCTTCACCGCCGCCGGCCGCCTCTCGCCGTTCCTCGCCCCCTGGCTGGCCGACGGGGTGGCGGAGCCGCTCGGTCCGGTACGGGTCACGGGCATGCCGCCCAACCTGTGGCGCGGCGACGCCCCGGGCGGCCCGCACCGCGTCGGCGGCCTGCTGCGCACCGGCGACGCCGCCGGGGTCACCGACCCGATGTTCGGCCGGGGCATGTCGCTGGCCCTGGCGCACGCCTTCGCCCTGGCGGGTGTGATCGACGGCCACCCGGCCGGCGGCCCGGAGCTGGACGAGGCGGCGGCGGAGGTCACCGGACGGCTGCTGCGGCCCTGGTACGAGCGGGGCGCGCACGACTCGCGGGCCCGGGTGGAGCGGTGGCGTGCCGCCGCCGGCCTCCCCCCGGAGCCGGCCGCCTCCCCCGGAGACGGCTCCGTACCACCGCCCGGCCCGGGGCTGCCCCCGGAGGCGGCCGCGGCCGCCGGGACCGATCCCGTCGTCTGGCGCGGGGTCACCCGGGTCCAGACGAGCCTGAGCACCCCCGCCGAGGTCCTCGCGCGGGAAGGGTTCCGCGCCCGGCTGCGGGCGGCGGCGCGGACGGCCGGACCGGCCCCCGACGGCCCCCGGCCGCCGACCCGGGACGAGCTGCGCCGCGCCCTGGCCGCCCGCCGCCCACCGGAAGGAGGAACGGAGTGACCCACCGTACGAACGTGCTCCTCGCCCCGGTCACGGTGACCCCCACGAAGCCGCTGACCCCCAGTCACCTCAAGGGCCTGCTGTGGACCGACGTGATGTTCCGGGCCACGGCCCCGCTCGCGGAGGTGACGTACCACTACAGCCACACCACCTACGACGTCACCGAGCAGACGGCCGGCTTCTGGGAGTACCTGGACCGCACCCACGGCGAGGCCGACTACTCGGACCTGACCGAGGAGGAGATCGGCGAGCTGTACGTCCGCCACCGGGCCGAGGAGGGGCGGCGCGACCCGGCGGCGCTGCGCCCGTACCGGGACGCGGTCGAGCACAGCGGCTGGGTCCACCCGGCGAGCGAACGGCTGCTCGCCCTGTGGACCGGGCACTACGCCCGCCTCGGGATGCACGACCCCGGCCTGCGCGCGCACCGGCCGCCCGGCCTGGGCCTGGAGGAGACCCTCGAACGGCTCGGCACCACCGGCCTGGTCCTGGACCAGCGGGCGACGGGCGGCCCCGTCTACCTCGACCTCACCCGCTACGGGATGCCGCTGCGCCGGATCGTCACCGCCGACGGCCGCCCCAACTACCTGGCCTGCGCGCTGCGCGAGCTGGTACCGCTCGCCCCCTGGTACGACGAGGTCGTCCTGCTCTTCGACCGCGAGCTGGACGCCGACTACCAGCTGCTCCACCGGGTGCTGGCCGGGCTCGGCCCCACCGTGCGCCGGGTGCCGCTCGGCCGGGTGCCCATCGACGGCAGGGTCACCTCGGCCCGGCACGGCGGCTGGCGCCGGCACACCCTCACCGCGCTGCTGCGCGAGGCGGCCGGGGAGTACGACGAGGCCGCGCTCCGCCTCGGCCTGCGGCTGTACTTCGTGGCGACCCTCGGCCCCGGACAGGGCCAGTCGTTCCGCCTCGACCTGCTGCGGCAGAGCCTGGCCGTCGCCGCCCGGCTGCTGCGCCGCTCCGGCGACGCGCCGGTCACCGGCGACCTGACGGCCCTGGTGGCCCCGCACCGGCGGGACCACACCTATGTGGACCCCTACCGGCTGACCTGCTCGCTGCTCGGCAGGGGCCGGCCGGCCCCCGATCCCGGACTCCTCTCGGCGGTGTACCTGTGACCCCTCCCTTCGACTCCCCCGCCGCGGCCCCGGCCGCGGCCGTGCCGCCGTCGGCGGCGGCCTTCGACCTGACCTCGGCGGACCTGCTGCGGTCCGCCATGAACCGGGTCCGGTTCGCCCGGCCCGAGCTCTCCCGGCGGCTCGACCTGACCAGCCCCCGGATCCTGCGGGACGTCCGCTCCGGGCGCCACGACACGACGGCCGCCGACACGGACCGGGCGCTCGCCGTCGTCGTCATCGGCCGCCTCGACCTGCCCTCCTGGGTCCGCGAGACCTGCGCCTTCGCGCTCGCCCTCGCGCCGGGCGCGGCGGAGACCTGGCGGCGGAGCTTCACCCGTACCGTCTATCTGGCGGGCAGCCCGGCCAACCTCCGTGAGCGGTTCGCCTTCGACCACGTCGCCGCCGACGGCTCGGCGGCCTGGGCCGGACCGGCGGACGAGGCGGCCACGGCCACCCTGCGCCGCCTCCTCAAGAGCTTCGAGGCGCCCCGCGAGCTGGCCGCCCGACCGCCGGTGGGGGTGACGGTGCCCGGCCGCCCGAAGGCGGGCCGGGCGGTCCGCCGCGACCTGTACGTGGCGACCGCCCGGGTGTCCGTCACCGAGGCCCTCGTCCACCTCAACCACCTGCTGGCCGAAGCCGCGATGGACCGGCTGATCGGCCCCGGCGACCGGCTGACGCTGCGGTTCGTGCCCCGGCTGACCGGCCGGGAGCCGTCCTTCGCCCGGCTGCGCGTCGACGCCGACGTGCACCGGCCGGACGTCCTCCAGCCCTACGCCGGACTGACCGAGGAGATCTGACATGCCACCGTCCCACCGGCCCCGCACGCCCGGCGCGCCCGACCTGCCCCGGGGGTCCGCCGCCCCGCCCGTACGGATCGGGATCCACGGCTCCCCGCACCTCGCGGCCCGGATCGTGACCGCCGCCGGACTGCCCCCGGAGGCCGTGCAGTTCGTGCCGTACGACGTCACCGAGCCGTTCCGGCCCCTGCGCGACCGCGCGGCGGACCTCATGATCGTCAAGTACGACCCGCGCGAACCCGACATCGAGGTCGGCGCCCCCGTCGCCCTCGACGGGCGGGCCGTCGTCGTCGGCGCCCACCACCCGCTGGCCGGACGCCCCTCGGTGTCGGTCGAGGAGGTCGCCCCGTACGAGGGCTTCCGCTGCCCCGGCGACTTCCCGCCGCTCGTCTGGGACCAGGTGGTGCCGGAGCGCACCCCCGGCGGCCGGACCATCCGGCGGGTCCACCCGATGACGACCCTCGCCGCGATGGCCGAGCTGCTGCGCACCTCCACCGCCATGCACCTGTCGTTCCGGTCCCTGGCCGCCATTCTCCCGCCGGACATCGCGGTCGTCCCGGTCGACGACCTGGAGCCCTCCCCGGTCGCCCTGGCGTGGCTGCGCGACGCCGAACAGCCGCCGCACGTCAGCCGGTTCGTCGCCGCGGCCGAGCGGGGGGCGGCGCGATGAGCCCCGCACGGAGCCCCCGGGCCGGGGCGGCGGCCGGGCCGCTGCCGCTCGTCCTCCTGCACGCCCTGCCCCTCGACGCGTCGATGTGGGAGGTCACCGCCCGGGGCCTGCGGGCCGCGGGCCACCGGGTCCTCAGCCTCGACCTGCCCGGCTTCGGCGCCGCGCCGCCCGCCGCGGGCCCGCCCTCGCTCGACGCCTTCGCCGACCACGTCGCCCGGACGCTGGACCGGGCGGGCGTGCACCGCGCGGCGCTGGCCGGCTGCTCCCTGGGCGGCTACGTGGCGATGGCCTTCCTGCGCCGCCACCCCGACCGGGTCGGCGCCCTCGCGCTGCTCGCCGCCAGGGCCGCCACCGACACCCCCGAGGCGGCCGGACAACGGCTGCTCTTCGCGGACCGGATCCTCGACGAGGCGGCGCGCCCCGGCCTCGTCACCGCGACCAGCCCCGCCCTGCTCGGCGCCACCACCCGCGCCCGCCGCCCCGGACTCCTCGCACGGGTGACGGAGTCGGCACTCGCGGCCCGCCCGGAGTCGGTCGCCTGGGCGCAGCGCGCGGTGGCGGCCCGCCCGGACTCGACCGCGACCCTCCGCGGCGCCCACATCCCGGCCGTAGTCGTCCACGGCGAAGAGGACACCCTGGTCTCCACCCCCGAGTCCCGCCACGCCTGCGCGGCGCTACCGCAGGGCCGGTACGCGTCCCTCCCCGGCGTAGGGCACCTGGCCCCACTGGAAGCCCCGGAGACCGTACGCCTGCTGCTCACGGAACTGGTGAGGAGGGCGGGCGCGGCGGCGGGCGCCAAGGCGGGCGCGGAAGCGGGCGCGAAGGCGGCGGGTCCTCACGCGGGCCGGGCCGGGGTGGCCGGGCCGGGAGCGGGGACCTACAGGGCGGCCGGAGAGGCCGGACCTGGCGGGGGGAGCTACCGGACCGGGGTGGCCGGGCCTGGCGCGGGGACCTACCGGGCCAGGTTGACCGGACCCGGCGGGGACGCGGGCCGGGCCGGAGAGGCCGGGCCCGGCAGGGACGCGGGCCGGGCCGCGGGGGCTGAGGGGGTGTGGGTGTGGTGACGGCGGCGGCGGGTGGCTCGGCCTGGGGGTACGCGACCTCCACCGGGCTCGCCTTCACCCACGAGTCCATCGTGGACCCGCACTACCGGGCCTGCGCCCCGTACTACCGCCGGGCGCTCGCCGGCGTCGGCATCCCGCCCGGCGGGCACGTCCTGGACGCCGGCTGCGGCGGCGGGACTTTCCTGCCGCAGCTCGCCGAGCTCGTCGGCCCCGGCGGGCGGGTGTCCGCCGTCGACCTCGCCCCGGAGAACACCGCGCTCGCCGCCGCCCGCATGCGCGACCATCCGGCACACGCCCGGGTCGAGGTGCGGCGGGCGGACCTCCTCGCCCTGCCCTTCCCGGACGCCACCTTCGACGCCGTCTGGTGCGCCAACACCACCCAGTACCTCGACGACGCCGAACTCGGCCCCGTACTGGCGGAGTTCCGGCGGGTGACCAGGCCCGGCGGGCTCGTCGCGGTCAAGGACGTCGACGGCTCGCTCAGCACCGTCCGCCCGGCCGACCCGTTCCTCATCACCGACTTCTTCCGCGCCTCGGCCCGCGCCCCCGGCTATGCCCGCCGGCTGCTGCGCGGACCCGCCCTGCGCGACTGGCTGCGCGCCGCCGGGCTCGTCTCCGTACGGCAGCGCACGGTCTTCATGGAGCACCACGCGCCGCTGACCCCGGCGGCCCTGGCCTTCTACACGCAGGCGTGCGCCCGCTTCGCCGAGCAGGCGCTGCGCGAGGGCGCCCCCGGCAACTGGACGCCCTTCCTCGACCCCGACGCCCCCGACCACGCGCTGCGCGACCCGGACGCCTACATCAGCGAGGGCAACGTCGTCGTGACCGGCACCGTGCCGAGCCCTCCGCAGTCCCTGGACCCGAACACCCCCACGTCAACCGCCACTTGGATGGAGTCATCATGACCAAGGCCACCGGACAGAGCCGAATCAGCCGCCGTTCCACCCTCACCGGCACGGGCGCCGCCCTCATCGGCGGCGGCTTCACCGGCCTCCTCGGCGCCGCCCCCGCCTCCGCCGCCACCGCCGCCGCCGAGAGCAGCCGGTACGAGCGCGGTCTCGCCGCCCTGCGCTCCACCTCCGGCGAACGCGGCGCGGCCGTGATCGAGTCGCTCAAGGACATCGCCCCCGACCTCGGCCGCTTCGTCGTCGAGTTCGCCTACGGGGACATCTACCCCCGGCCCGGCCTCAGCCTGCGCGAGCGGGAGCTCGTCACGGTCGCCGCGCTGGTGGCCCAGGGCGACACCGCGCCGCAGCAGAACTTCCACATCGACGCGGCGCTGCACGTCGGCGTGGAGCCCACCGAGATCATCGAGGCGCTGATCCACCTGGTCCCCTTCGTCGGCTTCCCCCGGGCGCTCAACGCGATCACGGTGGCCCGGCAGGTCTTCGCGGACAAGGGCATCGCGTTCAAGCCGTCCGTGCAGGACGACCCTCGCGACCGGTACCGGCGCGGGGTCGCCAAGCTGAGGGAGATCGACGGGCGGCACGGCCTGGAGGTCATCGAGTCGCTCCGCGACATCGCCCCCGACCTCGGCCGCTTCATCGTCGAGTTCACCTTCGGCGACGTCTACCACCGGCCCTGGCTCTCCGCGCGGCGCCGCCAGCTCGTCACCGTGTCGGCGCTGACGGCCCTCGGCGACACCGCCCCGCAGCTGCGCGTGCACATCGGCGCGGCGCTGAACGTGGGCCTGAGCCCGGCGCAGATCGTGGAGCTGCTCATCCACGTCGTCGCGTACTCCGGCTTCCCCCGCGCCCTGAACGGGATCACGGTGGCCCGGCAGGTCTTCGAGGAGCGGTCCGCGTGACCGGGAGGCGAGCGGCGTGACCGTGGACACGGACAGGTACACGGGCGCGGGCACGGACACGGGCGCGGGTGTCGCGGTGGACTTCGGCGCCCTGGGCGCCGACTTCGCCCGGGACCCGCACCCGGTCTACGCCGCGCTGCGCGCCCGGGGCCCCGTGCACCGGGTGCGGGTCCCAGAGGGCGCGGACGCGTGGCTGGTCGTCGGCCACGAGGCGTGCCGGGCCGCGCTCACCGATCCGACGCTCTCCAAGTCGTGGGCGGACGCCTCCCCTTCGCTGCCGCTGGCCCGGCTGTCGGCCGGGGAGAACCTGCTCAGCTCCAACCCGCCGCACCACACCCGGCTGCGGCGGCTGGTGGCGAGGGAGTTCACCGGCCGCCGGGTGGCCGCGCTGGCGCCCCGGGTGGAGGAACTGACCGGCGAGCTGCTCGACGCCGCGCTCGCCCGGCCGTCCGGTGGGGCCGACCTCGTCGAGGCGCTCGCCTATCCCCTGTCGATGGGGGTCATCGGGGAGCTCCTCGGGGTGCCCCGGGCCGACCGCGACGCCTTCCGGGACTGGGCCGAGCAGGCCCTGAGCAGCCCGGACGGCCAGGTGCGGGCAGCGGCGACGACGGCGATGACCCGCTACCTGACGGAGCTGACGGATTACCTGCGCGCCCACCCCGGCACCGACCTGCTGAGCGCCCTCGTCCGCACCACGGACGAGGGCCCGACGGGATGCCCGGCACACGGCGGATCGGGTCCGGCGGAGGGCCGGGCGGGTCCGGCGCAGGGCGGATCGGGTCCGGCGGAGGGCCGGGCGGGGACGGCGCAGGGCGGATCGGGTCCGGCACACGGCGGATCGGGTCCGGCCCAGTGCCGGGCGGTTCCGGCGGAGAGCCGGGCGATTCCGGCGCAGGGCCGGGCAGGGACGGCGCAGGACGGATCGGGTCCGGCACACGGCGGAGCGGGTCCGGCCCAGGGCCGGGCGGTTCCGGCACAGGGCCGGGAGAGTCCGGCGGAGAGCCGGGAGAGTCCGGCACAGGGCCGGGCAGGGACTGCGGAGGGCCGGCCGGTTCCGGCGCAGGGCCGGCAGAGTCCGGCACAGGGCGCCGAAGGCGGGACGGGAGGGCGGCTCACTTCCGACGAACTCATCGGCATGGCCTGGCTGTTGCTCGTCACCGGCTTCGAGACCACCGTCCACCTCATCGCCTCCTGCGTCCTCGCCCTCCTCCGCCACCCCGAGCAGCTCGCCGCCGTGCGCGCCGATCCGGCGCTGGTCGACGCCGCCGTCGAGGAGACGCTGCGCTTCGACGGCTCGGTGGAGACGACCACGTACCGCTTCACCACCACCCCGCTCACCCTCGGCTCCACCACCGTCCCCGGCGGCGGCGAGCTGGTCCTGGTGGCCCTCGCCGACGCGGGCCGGGACCCCGCCCGCTTCCCCGACCCCGGGCGCTTCGACATCCTGCGCCCGGCCGGCGGCCATCTCGCCTTCGGGCACGGCGTGCACCACTGCCTGGGCGCGCCACTGGCCCGGCTGGAGGCCAGGACCGCCGTCGCGGCGCTCCTGGACCGCTGCCCGGAGCTGGTCCTGGACGCCGACCCGGCGTCCCTGGAGTGGCGGTCCGGGCTGCTCATCCGGGGGCCGCGGAGGCTGCCCGTGCGCTGGTCGGCGGGGCGGTGAGGTCCCGCCGGCGGGCGCCGCCCGGACGGTCCCGGGCTCCCGCCCCGGGCCATGTGAAAACTTCATCCCCCCCTGGTGACCGAGCCACTGTCAGCGATCACCGCGCGGCTCGGAGAATCACGGGGAACGGAATCTCAGCAGCATCACACCGACGCAGAAGGATCCCGCCATCATGATCAGCACTCCGACCCCGTCCCGTGCCGCCTTCACGGATTCCCCCCTTTCCCCCGCCCGTCCCACCACCCCCTCGGGTCTGGTGATCGAGCACCTCGACGCCCCCGCGGACTCCGTCGTCCTCTTCACGGTCTGCGCCCGCACGCGCCCGGACGCGGCCCCCACCGCCGTACGCAGCGCGGCGTGAACGCCGGCGTGACCGCCGACGGCAGCCACGCTCCGGCGGTCACGCCGGCGACGGGCGCCGCACCGGCGACCGAGGTGTCGACGACCGAGGTATCGGTGACCGACGTACCGGCGGGTGAGGCGCTGGTGGGGTTCAAGTCCCATCTGCGCCCGACGCTCGTCCCCGGGGACGCCGCCTATCTGGTGTCGCTGCGCGGGGTGACCGCGCTGGGCGGCAGTGAGGCGGAGGTCCTCGTCCCGCTCCTCGACGGCACCCGTACGGTCGGGGCGGTCGAGCGGCAGGCGTCGCTGGAGCTCGGCCGCGAGAGCGCCGCGGCGGCGCTCCGCGCCCTGGACGAGGCGGGCCTGATCCGCCTCAGCTCCCCCGCGTCCCCCGCGCCCCACAAGTCCCGCGCGGGGGACGCGGGCGCCGAAGCGGAGGCGTACTGGGACCTCGCGGGCCTGGACGGCGGTGCGACCGCCGCCGGCCTGGCGCGGTCGGGCGTGGCCGTGGAGGCACTGGGCGGCCTGGACCCGGCGCCGGTGGTGGAGGCGTGCCGGGCGAGCGGCCTGACGGTCGTCGCGCCCCCGGGCGACCCCGCCGGACACCACGGCCTGACGGTCGTCGCACCCCCGGACGGCCCCGCCGGACACCACGGCCTGACGGTCGTCGCACCCCCGGACGACCCCACCGGACACCACGGCCTGACGGTCGTCGCGCCCCCGGACGACCCCACCGGACACCACGCCCTGACGGCCGTCGCACCCCCGGGCGACCCCGCCGGGCGCCCGGCCGGCCCGGTGGCCCTGCTCCTCGTCCTCTGCGACGACTACCTCTCCCCCGAGCTCGCCGAGGTGGACGCCCGCCACCGCCGCACCGGCGTCCCCTGGCTGCCGGTGCGGTTCTGCGGGACGGACCCGTGGATCGGGCCCTTCTTCCGGCCCGGCTCCGGCCCCTGCTGGCACTGCCTGGCCGTCCGGCTGCGCGGGCACCGCCACTCGGAGCTCCCGGTCCGGCAGGCGCTCGGGCTGGCCGGACCGGTGCCCCGGCCTCCCGCCGGGCTCGCCGCGGGCCGGGCGCTCGCCGCCAACCTCGCCGCCCTGGAGGCGGCGAAGTGGCTGGCCGGCCTGCGCCACCCGGAGCAGAACCGGCTGCTGACCCTCGACACCCTGCGGCTGCGGACCGACGCCCATCCGGTGAGCCGGCTCCCGCAGTGCGCGTCCTGCGGCGATCCGGGCCTGGTGGCGCGCCGGGTGAACGCGCCGTTCGTGCCCGCGCCGCGCCCCAAGGCGGAGGGCGGCGACCGGGCTCTGACGGCGGCACGCATGCTCGGCGTCCACGGCCGTCTGGTCGGCCCGGTGACCGGGGTGGTCAAGGAGCTGCGCCGCTCCCCGGACGGACCGGACTTCCTCACCTCGTACGTCTCCGGGCCCAACCTGGCGATGGAGTCGGCGTCGTTCGCCGGTCTGCGCTCGGGCCTGCGGGCGCTGAGCGGCGGCAAGGGCCGTACCGACGAGGAGGCCCGGGTCAGCGCGCTGTGCGAGGCGGTGGAGCGCTACAGCGGCACCCGGCACGGCGACGAGCCGACGGTACGGGATTCGCTGCGGGGCCTCGGCGACATCGCCGTACACCCCGGCGACGTCCAGCTGTACGGCGCCCGGCAGTACGCGGAACGGGAGCGGTGGAACGCCTCGCACTCGCCCTTCCACCACGTGCCGCCGCCGTTCGACGAGGAGCGGGCCACGGAGTGGACGCCGGTGTGGTCGCTGACGGAGGGCAGGCAGCGGCTACTGCCGACCTCGATGCTGTACTACGCCCGGGGCGGCACCGGGAACGCGCCCGCCGCCGACGGTCTGTGGGCCGACTCCAACGGGAACGCGGCGGGGAGCAGCCCCGAGGACGCCGTGGTGCAGGGCTTCCTGGAGCTGGTGGAGCGGGACGCGGTAGCGCTGTGGTGGTACAACCGCACCCGTCAGCCGGCGGTGGACCTGGCGGCGTTCGGGGACGAGTGGACCGAGCGGCTGTGCGCGGGGCTCGCCCGGGCGGGCCGCGAGGTGTGGGCGCTCGACCTCACCTCGGACCTGGGCGTTCCGGTGGTGGCGGCGCTGTCCCGGCGCACCGACCGGCCCACCGAGGACGTGATCTTCGGCTTCGGCGCGCACTTCGACCCGCGCGTGGCGCTGCGCCGGGCGCTGTCGGAGATGGGCCAGCTCCTGCCGGCGGTGGGCCACACGCGGTCGGGCGGGACGGGGTACGGGATCACCGACCCGGAGCCGCTGGACTGGTGGCGCCGGGCGACGGTGGCCGGCCAGCCGTACCTGCTGCCCGATCCGGCGGCGGCGCCGCTGACGCCGGGCCGGGTGGCCGCGGAGCGCCGTCCGGACCTGCTCGACGACGTCCGCGCGATCACCGCTCTCGTCAAGGACCGTGGGCTGGATCTCCTGGTGCTCGACCAGACGCGGCCGGACCTCGAACTTCCGGTGGTGAAGGTGATCGTGCCGGGTCTTCGCCATTTCTGGGCGCGGTTCGCTCCCGGCCGGCTCTTCGACGTACCGGTGATTCTCGGCCGATTGGCCGAGCCCACCCCCTATGAGCGGCTCAATCCGATACCGCTCTTCGTCTGACGACCCAAGCGTTAACCCCCCCTTGTCACTTCCTCGCCTATGCTCGTGGATGCCACGGATACACCAACGGGGGATTGACATGCCTGACGGCCAAGGGACTTGGGAAGAGCAGGCCGGGGGGGATATGGATCCGGCCTCGGGAGTTCTCCCCCGCGGCCGGGATTTACCCCCGCCCCGGATGGCCAAAGTCATCCTTGTCGCGGCGATCCTCTGCTACGTGGGCCTGACCTTCCTGAACATCCTCAGCAGTGGGGTCGGCGGGTTCGGCCTGGTGGCCGCGATGGGCTGTCTGTGCGCGGTGTTCGCCCTCCAGCTGCTGCACTCGCGGGCGGGCGCGCGGCGCGCGCCGCTCGGCCGCCGGGTGCTGACGCTGGTCACCCAGGCGGTGTTCACGTACCTCCCCCTCATCGCCCTGAAGTCACAGTGGGGCGCGATGGCGGGCTTCTTCGCCGGCTCGCTGCTGCTGCTCCTGCCGGCGCGCCTCGGCTGGACCCTGTACGGCTGCGTGGGGGTGAGCATGCTCCTGCCACCGGTCCTGGAGGGCCGTCCTGGCATCGACAGCCTGTACCTGGCGCAGACCACCCTCCTGACCGGACTGGTCACCTTCGGCCTGACGCGGATGTCGGAGCTGGTGCGGGTGCTGCACGACAGCCGGAGCGAGCTGACCCTCGCCGCGGTGACCCGCGAGCGGTTGCGATTCGCCCGTGACCTGCACGATCTGCTCGGATACAGCCTCTCCGCGATCCAGTTGAAGGGGGAGCTGATCCACCGTCTGGTGCTGAGCCAGCCGGTCCGGGCGAAGGCGGAGATCGAGGACGTGCTGTCCATCTCGCGCCAGGCGCTGGCCGATGTGCGGCGGGTGGCGAGCGGCTACCGGGAGATGTCGCTGAGGGAGGAGATCGATTCGGCCCGTTCGGTGCTGAGCGCCGCCGAGGTGGAGACGGTGACCGCCGTCCGCATGGGCGCGGTCGACGCGCCGGTGGACACGGTGCTCGCGACGGTGCTGCGGGAGGCGGTCACCAACGTCCTCCGGCACAGCCGCGCCGCGCGCTGCGAGATCACGGTGGCGGAGGAGGACGGCCTGATGACGCTGACGGTCGTCAACGACGGCGTGGAGGAGGGGTACCAGGACTCCTCGCCGCACAGCGGCAGCGGTCTGGGCAACCTGAGCATGCGGCTGCGCGCGGTGGGCGGTGAGCTCGACGTCGATCTGACGCCGGGCCAGATATTCCGCGTGATCGCGCGCGTTCCCGCACGGGCCGACCGAAAACCGCTGCCGTCGTCCCGGGATGAACGAAGTCGCACCGTCGCGTGATGTGACGTATTTTCAGACATTCCGAAGCAGGTCATCTGGTCAATATGATCAGATCACGCGAGATCGATCGGGCGACGGGGGGCTCTTCGTGATCAGAATACTCTTGGCCGAGGATATGAATATGGTCCGCGGGGCGCTGGTCGCCCTGCTGGACCTGGAGGGGGATATGAAGGTCGTCTGCGAGCTGGAGCGCGGTGACGAGATCCTGGACGCGGCCCTGAGAGTCCGACCCGACATCGCGATCATCGACATCGACCTCCCCGGGCTCGACGGCCTGAGCGCCGCCATGCAGATCCACGAGCACCTCCCGGAATGCCGCACGCTGATGCTGACCAGCCTCGGCCGCCCCGGCACCCTCCGCCGCGCCCTGTCGGCCCAGGTCTCGGGCTACCTCCTGAAGGACGACTCCCCCAAGGAACTGGCCAGCGCGGTCCGCCGGGTGGTCGCCGGCCAGCGGGTCATCGACGCCCAGCTCGCCGTGGCGGCCTGGAACGGCCTGGAGAGCCCCCTCACCGACCGCGAGACAGAAGTCCTCCGCCTCGCCGCCGAAGGCTCGGAAGCCTCCGAGATAGCCGCCGAGCTGTACCTGTCCACAGGCACCGTCCGCAACTACCTGACGGCGGTGGTGATGAAACTGAACGCCCGCAACCGCGTAGACGCCATCCGCATAGCCCGCGACGCGGGCTGGCTGCTCTGACCCCTCCCGGCCACCTCCCCGCGCCGGGAGCACCGGATCTCCTGACCCGCTAGCCTCCGCGCATGGACGACGAACCGCTCGCCCGATGGGCCGAGCGCCGGGACGCGAGGATCGGCGCGCTGCGCGCCGTACCGCTCGTGACCGGCGACGGCCCGAGGGCATCCCACCTGAACCCCGAAGCGCCCCGCGCGATCCAGCGCTGGAACGGGCACCTGTGGGAGCCGCACAGCTTCGCGGCGGACCTGGCGGAGGCGAGACGGATCCTGTTCCCCCACACCGAGGCCGCGCCCGCCGCCCCCGAGGCGGCACCGAAGCTCGGGCCCGGGACCGGTAGGCGTCGGAAGCCTTCGGCGGGGTGACGTGAAAGGGCTCCCGTGAGGGAGCCCTGGGGGCAGACGAGTCGGGCTGTACGCCGGGTTCTGTTCCCCGGGACCTCGCGGTCGTCGGGGTGACGGCCATCCATCTAGGGCCGGCGTTGCCACCGGCCTCGTGCGGTCTACCCGCGAACTCGGGCGAGCAGCCCTCGATCATTCGCGCAGGGACACCGGGGTGTCCCCTCTTGACCTTGCTCCGGGTGGGGTTTACCTAGCCGCCTGAGTCACCTCAGGCGCTGGTGGTCTCTTACACCACCGTTTCACCCTTACCGTGGGCCGAGGCCCCCGGCGGTCTGTTTTCTGTGGCACTGTCCCGCGGGTCACCCCGGGTGGCCGTTAGCCACCACCCTGCTCTGTGGAGCCCGGACGTTCCTCGGGGAGATCCGGGGATCTCCACGCGGCCGCCCGCCCGGCTCGTCTGCCGTGCCGACCATGCTACCTGGCGGGGCGGACGGCGCAGGACGGTGTACGACGCCGCTTGACCTTGTCGTAGCGTCAGGGTTTCTACTGAGGTCATGCGAATCGGCGAGATCGCCGCGCTCGTCGGGGTCACCCCCCGCGCCGTGCGGCACTACCACCATCTGGGGCTGCTGCCCGAGCCCCCGCGGCTGGCCAACGGCTACCGGGAGTACGGCATCCGGGACGCGGTGCTGCTCGCCCGGGTGCGGCGGCTGACCGAGCTGGGGCTCGGGCTCGACGAGGTGCGCGATGTCCTGGCCGACGACGCGGGGCGGGAGGTCGTGGAGGTCCTGGAGGAACTGGACGCCGACCTCGCCCGGCAGGAGGCCCTGATCCGGGAGCGCCGCGAGCGGCTGGCCGGGCTGCTCGACGACGCGCGGGCCGGGCGGCTCGCCGCCGAGGGGCCCGTGTCGCCGGAGCTGGCCGCGCTCCTCGCCGGCGTCGGCGAACTGCCCGACTCCCCGATGGCCGTGAAGGACCGGGAGATCCTCGCCCTCCTCGACACCGTCGTACCGGAGGACGAGCGGGCGCGGCTCATGGAGCTCATGCACGAGGTCTCCGGGAGCGCCGGGCAGGTGTACGGGCTCCTCGACGCGCTCGTCGACGCCGGAGTGGACGATCCCCGGGTCGAGGAGGCCGCGCGGGCGCTCGCCGGGGTGCTGCCGGACGGCGTCGGCGGCTTCGAGCTCCCGGCGGAGGGGTCCGGCGGGCTCGCCGACGTCTTCTTCGCCGACCTCGCGCCCGCCCAGGCGGCGGCCGTACGGCGAGCGATGGTGCTGGTGTCCGAGCGTGCCCAGGAGGGGGAGGGTCATGGCGGGGAGTGAGCGGGGAGCCGTGCTGCGGGTGCTGCGCGGGGTCGCGTACGCCGCGCTGCCGGCCGAGCTGGTGCTGTTCGCGCTGCTGCTCGGCGGGGTGCGGATACCCGGGTCGGTGCTGGTCGGCGCGGAGCTGGTGATGGTCGTGCTGCTGACCGCCGAGGCGGTCGTGTGGGTGCGGCTGCGGCGGCGCGGGCTGTCGCGGCGGGAGGCGCTGGCGGAGCTCGTACCGGAGCGGGTGCTGCGGCTGATCGGGCACGAGCTGACGTTGCTGGCGAGCCTCGGGCGGTGGGTGGCGCGGCGGCCGCACGGGACGGCGGGGGCCGAGGGCGTCTTCCCGCACGCGCGGGACCAGGCCGCCCTCATGTACGGCTTCGCCTTCGTCTGCCTGGTCGAGACGGCCGGGATGTCGTGGCTGCTGGCCGACTGGCCGATGGTCCACGCGGTCGTCCTCGTCCTCGACGTCTACACCGTCCTCTTCGTCCTCGGGCTGCACGCCGCCTCCGTGACCCGGCCGCACGTGCTGGCCGGCGGGCGGCTGCGGGCCCGGCAGGCCGCTCACGTCGACGTGTCCGTCCCGCTGGAGCGGATCGCGGCCGTCCGCCGGGAGAACCGTTTCACCCACGAGAAGAAGGACGGCGAGCTGAACCTCGCCGTCGGCTCGCAGACCTCCGTGACGCTGGAGCTGGACGCGCCGCTGGACGTGGTCGGGCTGCTCGGCAAGGTCCGGCCGGTGACGACGATCCGGCTGCACGCGGACGACCCCAAGGCGCTGTACGAGGCGCTGCGCGACGCCGTCGCCGGAGCCGCAGCCGTCCCGGTCACACCGGCCCGAACAGCACCTTCGCCCGGCCAGGATCCGCTTCCGACAGCCTGACCCGCATCCACTCCCCCAGCGGCAGCGGAGCCGTACCGCCCTCGACGCGGGCGACGACCGCCGGGTCGTCGAGGTGGACGGTGCCGACGGCCGGCTCGCGCTCCTTGACGTCGATCACGTACGCGTCGAAGAGCTCGCCGACCCGGCCGCTGAGCAGCGCCGCCTCGACGATGTCGACGCTCTCCCGCTCCACGGCGTTGGCCCGGCGCGAGCCTCCGGCCATGGTGTCGGGCAGGCCGGGCAGCGCGGCCCGCACCCACTCGGGCGGCTCGGTCCCGGCGACCGCCGCGACGCACAGCTCGGAGGCGTACCGGTCGACGAGCCGGCGCAGCGGGGCGGTGCAGTGGGTGTACTCGTCGGCGACGGCCGCGTGCACCGCCGGGTCGGGGAGCTGCCCGTCGGAGAAGACGGTGTAGCCCGCGCCGCGCAGCAGGGTGGTGCACTCCTGGAGGAACGCGGCCTGGCGCGGGTCGGTGGGGTCGGCGTTGCGGACCACCTCCGCGTAGGGCACGTGGTGCGGCCAGGCGACGCCGAGCGCCTCGGCGGAGCGGCGCAGCCGGGCGACGGCGCCGTCGGGGGCGACGGGGAGGGTGCGCAGGATGCCGGTGCCCGCGGCGGTCATGAGGTCGGCGGCGGCCATGCCGGTGAGGAGGGAGATCTGCGCGTTCCAGCCCTCGGCGGGCAGCGGTGCCCGGTAGGCGAGCGTGTAGGTGTGGTCGCCGGGGATCTCGACGATCTCCTGCTCGGGCACGTCGAGGGAGATCCCGCCGCGTTCGATCTCGCGCTCCTCGCGGAGCCGCCCGATGTCGCGGAGCAGCGCGAGGGGTTCCTCGGCGGTACCGGCGTCGATGAGCCGCTGGACGCCGGCGTAGTCGAGCTTGGCGCGGCTGCGGACGAGCGCGCGGCGCAGGTCGGTGGCGACGCGGCGCCCCTCGGCGTCGAGGTCGATCCGCCACAGCAGGGCGGGCCGGGGCTCGCCGGGCAGCAGGCTCGCGGCCCCCTCGGACAGGACCGGCGGGTGGAGGGGGACCTTGCCGTCGGGGAAGTACAGGGTGAGCACCCGCCGGTGCGCCTCGGCGTCGAGCGCCCCGCCGGGCGCGACGAACGCGGCGACGTCGGCGATGGCGTAGTGGACGCGGTACCCGCCGTCGGCCCGCCGCGCCAGATGCATCGCCTGGTCGAGATCGGTGGAGGTGGCCGGGTCGATGGTGAAGAACGGCAGGTCGGTGGCGTCCTCGTACGCGGGCAGCCGAGGACTCTTCGCCGCCGCCTCGGCCTCGGCGAGCACCGCGGCCGGGAACTCCCCGGGAACCCCGAGCTCGGTACGGAGTGCGCGCAGCGCGGCCCGCAACGGAGCCTCAGCTGCGCCGGTCACATGAATGTGGCGGCGAGGCATGCAACCGAGCGTAGGACGGGAGGCGGGGGGCGGCATGTTGTGGGGAGGGGCGGCGTGGATGGGGTGAGGCGCGCTGTGGCGTGGGGCGGGGGTCGGTACCTCGTACGCTGGCATGCGGGGCCGCACCCCCTCTTCCTGGTCCGTACTGAAGGAGAACCACCGTGCTCGTGCTGTTGCCGCCCTCCGAAGGCAAGGCGTCCTCCGGGCGTGGGGCGCCGCTCAAGCCGGAGTCGCTGTCGCTGCCGGGGCTCGCGGAGGCGCGGGCCGCCGTCCTGGACGAGCTGGTCGAGCTGTGCGCCGCCGACGAGGAGAAGGCGCGCGAGGTGCTGGGCCTGAGCGAGGGGCTGCGCGGCGAGGTCGCGAAGAACGTGGAGCTGCGGACGGCGGGCGCCCGCCCGGCCGGGGAGATCTACACCGGCGTCCTGTACGACGCGCTGGGCCTGGCCACGCTCGACGCGGCCGCCCGCAAGCGCGCGGGGGCCTCGCTGCTCGTCTTCTCCGGGCTGTGGGGCGCGGTCCGGGTGACCGACCGGATCCCGTCGTACCGCTGCTCGATGGGGGTCAAGCTGCCGGGGCTCGGCGCGCTGGGCGCGCACTGGCGGGGCGCGATGGCCTCGGTGCTGCCGGAGGCGGCCGGGGACGGGCTCGTCCTGGACCTGCGCTCGTCGGCGTACGCCTCGGCCTGGAAGCCGAAGGGCGAGGTCGCGGCGCGGACCGCGACGGTACGGGTGCTGCACGCGCCGACCCGGAAGGTGGTCAGCCACTTCAACAAGGCGACCAAGGGCCGGATCGTACGGAGCCTGCTGGAGTCGGGCGCGGCCCCGGGCACGCCGGAGGAGCTGGTGGCGGCGCTGCGGGACCTCGGCTACGTGGTGGAGACGGGCGCGAAGGCGGGGGCGCTGGACGTGCTGGTGGACGAGATCCACTGAACCCGGGCGTTGCATTCTCCGCAACGCGCGTTGCGTGTACTGGTGGTGCTGGGCAGGATGAGGTCATGCTCAGCACCCCCGGCGTCTTCGCGCTCGCCCCGCACGCCCCCGTCGTCCCGGTCGTGGTGATCGAGGACGCCGCCGACGCCGTGCCGCTGGCGCGGGCCCTGGTGGCCGGTGGCCTGCCGCTGATCGAGATCACGCTGCGTACCCCCGCCGCGCTCGACGCGGTGCGGGCGGTCGCGGCCGAGGTGCCGGAGGCGGTGGTCGGCGCGGGGACGGTGGTCTCGGCGGACGGTGTCGCGGACGCGGTACGGGCCGGGGCGCGGTTCCTGGTGAGCCCGGGGTGCTCGGGGCGGCTGCTCGGGGCGCTGCGGGAGTCGGGCGTACCGTTCCTGCCGGGTGTCTCGACCGCCTCCGAGGTGCTGGCGCTGCTGGAGGAGGGCGTCACGGAGCTGAAGTTCTTCCCGGCGGAGGCGGCGGGCGGGGTCCCGTATCTGAAGTCCCTGGCGGGTCCGCTGCCGCAGGCGCGCTTCTGCCCGACGGGCGGCGTCTCGGCCGCCTCGGCCCCGTCCTATCTCGCCCTGCCGAACGTCGCCTGCGTCGGCGGCACCTGGATGCTGCCGCCGGACGCGCTCGCGGCCCGCGACTGGGGCCGGGTGGAGGCGCTGGCGCGGGAGGCGGCGGCGCTGCGGACGGCTACGGCCGGGGTGTGAAGCGCACCCCGAGGTGGTCGGCCACCGGACGGTAGCCGAGCCGCTGGTAGAGCGCGTTGCTGGTGGGGTTGGCGAGGTCGGTGAAGAGCAGGACCTGCGTGGCGCCGGAGCCGAGGGCGGCGCGGGTCGCGGTGGTGGTGACCCCGGCGGCGTAGCCCTGGCCGCGCTCGTCGGGCGCGGTGTAGACGAGGTGAACGCGGGCCTGGCCCTCGATCGTGCGGGAGACTCCGGCCATCGCCACGGGGCGCCCGTCCGGGGCCTCCCAGACGTGGAGGCGGCCCTCGGTGATCCGCTCGGTGAGGAAGTCCGTGTAGTCGTCCTGCGGCTCGTAGCGGTGGACGGCGGCGAAGTCGGCCGTCCAGCCTCCGAGCAGCGGGAGGTCCGCCGTGCGCGCGGGCCGGGAACGGCCGGGCGGCGCCGGGTCCCGTGGGGTGAGCTCGCCGAGGCGGAAGAGCCGGATGCCCATGACGGGCTCCCAGGGGAGGCCGGTGGCTCCTGCGTACGCCTCCACCGCCGCCGTCTCCCCGCGCAGCGTGGCCGGCTCCGTGCCGTCCGGCAGGGCCAGCGCGGCGGCCGCCTCCACGGGGACGGCGCCGAAGGTGAGGACGGGGGGCGGGGACGCGGCGAGGACGCCGGCCACGGTCCCGTCAGGACCGGTCCACCATCCGAGGAGCTCCGCTCCGTCCATCATCGTCAGGACGGCGGTGTTGCGGGCCGGTTCGGCGGCGAGGAGCGGGCCGGCGGCGGCGCGGAAGATCTCCGAGTCGGTGGTGAAGTGCCAGTCGCCCCTTCCCATCTCCCTCTCCATCTCCCTCTCCCTCTCAGCGCCTGAGGTGCGAGGTGTCGTTGAGGAGGCGTACGGACGCGTTGCCGTCGGCGTAGTAGGCGACGGCGGAGAGCGAGGCGGCGGACAGCTCCATCTTGAACAGGGACTCGGGCGGGGCGCCGAGCGCCAGTCTGACCAGGGTCTTGATGGGCGTGACGTGGCTGACGAGGAGGACCGTGCGGCCCGCGTGCGCGGCGGCGAGGCGGTCGCGGGCGGCGGCGACGCGGCGGGCGACGGTGGTGAAGCTCTCCCCGCCGCCGGTGGGCGCGGCCTTCGTGGAGGCGAGCCAGGCGTCGAGGTCCTCGGGGTGGCGCTCGCGGACCTCGGCGAAGGTGAGGCCCTCCCAGGCGCCGAAGTCGGTCTCGCGGAGCCCGTCCTCGATCACGACGTCGAGTCCGAGGCGGGCGGCGACGGTCTCGGCGGTCTGGCGGCAGCGGGTGAGGGGCGAGCTGACGATGTGCTGGATCGTGCCGCGCGCGGCGAGGGCGTCGGCGACGGCGGCGGCCTGGCGGTGGCCGGCCTCGGAGAGCGCGGGGTCGCTGCCGCCGCTGCCGGAGAAACGCTTCTCGGGGGTGAGGGCGGTCTCTCCGTGACGGAGGAGCACGAAGGTCGCGGGGGCGGAGAGGTCGGGGGGCGGTGCGGGGGCGGGCGCTGCGGGTGCGGGCTCGGCGGCAGGCGGGTGCTGGGAAGCGGTGCCCGGCACCGTGGGCTGTGCCCACCCTCCCCCAGAGGGGGGACCCCCACGCCCTGCGGAACGATTGCCCACAGCTGGTTCGGCGGGGACAGCGGCAGCAGCAGCCGCGGCCGCAGGCGCGGCAAACGACAAGGCCGCTCGGGCCATGGCTGCGCCTGCCCTCGCGTCGCCCGGGGGGCCCGGCGGGGGGAGGGTTGCTGCCATGGCGGCGGCGGAGTGGTCGCGGGGGGTCCACTGTTCGCCGCGTTTGCCCGCGTCCATCGCCTCGTTGGCAAGGCGGTCGGCGTGTTTGTTGCGCTCCCGGGGGATCCACTCGTAGCGGACCCGGTCGGGCGGGAAGGCGCCCGCCGCCTCCGCCGCCAGGGGCTTCATGTCCGGGTGCTTGATCTTCCAGCGGCCCGACATCTGCTCGACGACGAGCTTGGAGTCCATCCTGACCCGGACGGTGGCGTCCGGCGCCAGGTCCAGGGCGGCGCGCAGGCCCGCGATGAGGCCCTTGTACTCGGCGACGTTGTTGGTGGCGACGCCGATGTACTCGGCCACCTCCGCGAGCGTCTCGCCCGTGGCCGGGTCGAGGACGACGGCACCGTAACCGGCGGGCCCGGGGTTGCCCCGGGAGCCGCCGTCCGCCTCGACCACGAGCTCGCGCATTACAGGCCGGACTCCGCCGTCCGGACCAGGATCCGGCGGCAGTTCTCGCAGCGCACGACCGCGTCCTTCGCGGCGGCCCGCACCTCGTTCAGCTCGGTGATGTTGAGCTCGATGTGGCAGCCCTCGCACTTGCGCTGGTAGAGGCGGGCCGCGCCGACGCCGCCCTGCTGCTCGCGCAGCTTCTCGTACAGCTTGATCAGGTCGGCGGGGACGGTGCCGGCGACGACCTCGCGCTCCTTGGTGACGGTCGCGGACTCCTCGTCGAGGCCGGCCTGGGCCACGTCCCGGCGGCCGGTGGCGTCGTCGACCTTGGCCTGGACGGCCTCGACCCGCTGGGTCAGCTCGGTGACGCGCTCCTGGGCGGACTCGCGGCGCTCCATGACCTCCAGGACGATCTCCTCCAGGTCGCCCTGGCGCTTGGCGAGCGAGGTGATCTCGCGCTGGAGGTTCTCCAGGTCCTTCGGGGAGGAGACGGCGCCGGAGTCGAGCCGCTGTTGGTCGCGGGCGGCGCGCTGGCGGACCTGGTCGACGTCCTGCTCGGCCTTGGTCTGCTCGCGGGCGCAGTCGCTCTCCTCGGTCTGCGCGGCGACGAGCAGGGCGCGCAGCTGGGTGAGGTCCTTGGTCAGCGCCTCGATCTCCGCGTGCTCGGGCAGTGCCTTGCGCTTGTGGGCGAGCTGCTGGAGGCGGACGTCCAGGGCCTGGACGTCGAGGAGGCGAATCTGGTCGGCGGGCGCGGCGTTCAGTTGGGGGCTCCAGGGGAGGTGTGATGGGAGGACCAGGGGTCCGTGACCGTCTTCGAGACGTGGACGCGGAGGTCCCAGCCGTGGCGGTCGGAGATCGTGTCGAGCTGGGCGGCGGCCAGCTCGCACCAGGGCCACTCGGTGGCCCAGTGGGCGGCGTCGACGAGGCCCAGGGGGGAGCGCTGGGTGGCCTCGGAGACGGGGTGGTGGCGCAGGTCCGCGGTGAGGAAGGCGTCCACCCCGGCGGCGCGCACGGCGTCGAAGAGGCTGTCGCCTGAGCCGCCGCTGACGGCGACGCGGCGGACGGGCATGTCGGGGTCGCCGGCGACCCGGATGCCCTGCGCGGTCGCGGGCAGCCGCTTCGCGGCGCGGGCGGCGAACTCGGCGAGGGTCTCGGGGTGGTCGAGCTCGCAGATCCGGCCGAGGTTGTTCTCGGGGACGAGCGGGCCGGTGACGCGCAGGTCGAGCGCGCCGGCCAGGGCGTCGGAGACGCCGGGGTCGGCGGTGTCGGCGTTGGTGTGCGCGACGTGCAGGGCGATGTCGTTCTTGATCAGCGTGTGCACGACGCGGCCCTTGAAGTGACCGGCCGAGACCGTCGTCGTCCCGCGCAGGTAGAGCGGGTGGTGGGTGACGACCAGGTCGGCGCCGAGGGCGATCGCCTCGTCGGCGATCTCCTGGACGGGGTCGATGGCGAAGAGGACGCGCGAGACCTCGGCGTCGGGGTCGCCGCAGACGGTGCCGACGGCATCCCACGCTTCGGCCCGCTCTGGCGGCCAGAGGGCGTCGAGTTCGGCGATGACTTCAGACAGACGGGGCACGGAGGAAAGGCTACCTGTCCTCCGTGCCCCGCCGTCCTGGCCTGTGGATAACCGGGCCTGCCGGCGCTTACTTCTTCACCAGGTCGGCGCGCAGGTCGTCGAGGACGCTGTTCGCGGCGGTGACGCCGAGGCCGAGGTACCAGGTCTCGTCCGGGACGTCCTTGGCCTGGCCGGCCTTGACGGCCTTGAGGTTCTTCCAGAGCGGGTTGCCCTGCGCGGCGTCCTTCTTGGTCGCCTTGGCGTCGCCGTAGACGCCGGTGAAGATCCAGTCGGCGTCGGCCTGGTCGATCTTCTCGGGGCTGACCTCGGCGGCGAGGTCGTCGATCTGCTGGTTCTTCGGGCGGGGCAGGCCGGCGTCCTCCAGGATGGTGCCGATGAACGACGCCTTCGCGTAGAGGCGGATCTTGCCCGGGAGGTAGCGGACCATCGAGATGGTCGGCTTGTTCGGACCGACGTCGGTGCCGAGCTGCTTGGCCTTGGTCTCGTACGCGGCGAGCTTCTCCTTGGCCTCGGCGGTCTTGTCGAGCGCGGCGGCGTTGAGGAGGTAGTTCTCCTTCCAGGTGAAGCCCGGGCGGATGGAGAAGACGGTCGGGGCGATCTTCGACAGCTCGTCGTACTTGTCGGCGGCGCGCAGCTGGCTGCCGAGGATGAGGTCGGGCTGGAGGTTGGCGATCGCCTCCAGGTTGAGGTTGTTGATGGTGCCGACCGACTTGGGGCTGCCGGCGTCCTTGGCGAGGTAGCCGGGGATGCCGTCGTCGCCCTCGGAGGGGGCGTAGCCGACGGGCTGGACGCCGAGGGAGACGACGTTGTCGAGCTCGCCGACGTCGAGGACGACGACGCGCTTCGGGGCGGCCTTGATCTCGCTCTTGCCCATGGCGTGGGTGAGGGTGCGGGGGAACTGGCCCGGCTTGGCGTCGGTGCCCAGGGCGGCGGTCTTGGCGGCCGCGTCGCCGAAGTCCTTGCCGCCGGTGGCGACGTCCTTCTTCTTCGCCGTGTCCTCCTTGGTGGAGGCGTCGTTCGAGTCGCCGCCTCCGCAGGCCGCGAGGGAGAGCGCGGCGGCGAGGGCGACGGCGGCGGCGGTGCCGCGGCGGCGGAAGGACATCGGGAGGGCTCCTCTTCGATGGCGGACGTCGAGGTGGGACGGCGTACGGGGCGGTCCTGGGCGGACTCACAGGCTCCGCTTAGGATCGCCTTACCTTACGTACCCCTGGCCCCGTCAGCACAATCGGCCCCCTCCGCTCAATGGAACGGGTACACCGCCACCCTTATGTGTGAAGTGCGTGGGGTCGTGTTGTTCGGCAGGAAGTGCGAAAACTAGCTTCGTGGCCGGAGGTGACGAGTCGATGACAGCGTGTGCCATCGAGACCGCGGCCGAGGACGGCGACCAGGAAGGGACGCCCGCCCGCCCCCCGGCAGGCTTCGCGATCACGGCGAACGGCGCGTACGCCGCCAGGCTCGCGGGTTCCGGGGACGCCCTGTACGCGGAGCGCTGGACGCTCGACGGCCCGGAGCCGTACGCCGTGCCGCTCCCCCTGGACCAGCCGGAGGACGCGGACGCGCAGCTGCTGCCGCTCGCCGACGGGCGGGTCCTGGTGTGCCGCCGGGTGGACGGACGGCGCCACACCTTCTCGCTGCTGTACCCGACCGGTCCCGGCACCGGCGAGCTGCGGCTCGGCTCGGTGGAGGCGCCCGGCCCCGGGCGCGTGGAGCTGCTGCCGCCGTCCCCGGACGGCACGTGCGCGTACGCCCGCCACACGGGCCCCGGTTCCACCACGCTCTGGCTGGTGGCGGGCGGGGCCTTCGGCCCGGAGCGGGTCGCGGTGATCCCGGGCCACTGCGCGGGCGGGGTCTGGCTGGACCGTACGGGGCGGATGCTGGCCCTGGACCGGCGGCTCGGCGACGGGCCGGTGAAGACGGTCGCGGTGGACCTGGAGCGGGGCGGCGAGGTGTCGCCGCTGCTCCAGATCACCGAGGCGAGCGACGACCGGCTGCTGCTCGCGGATCCGGACAGCGGGCTGCTGCTGATCCGTTCGGACGCGCCGTCGCCGGGGCACGAGCGGCTGGGCTGGGGGGTGCTGGGGAGCCTGCTGCCGGTGCGGTTCCCGGAGTGCCTGCGGCTGGACGACGCGGCGGTGACGCCCTTCGCGGTCCAGCCGGGGCAGGTGCTGATGCCGGAGAGCTGCGGGGTGGCGCTGCGGATCGACGCGGCGGGCGGCAGCTGGGTGGGGCTGTGGCGGCCCTCGGGGCGGCGGATGCACCAGGTGGCGGCGCCGCCCGGGTGGGTGGCGGGGGCCGGGGCGTGGTCGCCGGAGGGCGTCCTGCGGCTGCCGTGCTCGACGGCGGAGCTGCCCTGCGCGCTGGCCGGTCTCACGGTGCCGCCGGAGCCGGAGCCCGGGCCGGAGCCGGAGCCCTGCGCGGAGGCGCCGGCCGGGCCCGTCGCGGAGGACGCGCAGCCGCGCGCGTGCCGCCCGGTCCCGCTCCAGCAGGCGCCCCTGACGGACCGTAAACCCGCTGGTTAGACTCACCGCCGCAGCACAGCACAGCAGGAGCACGTTCCCACGGGGTGAGTACGACCATGACGCAGAACAGCACGGAGGCGGCACAGGAGTCGCAGAACACGGGCGCCGGACGGCACCGCGGTTCGGCCGCGTCGGCGGAGGAGACCTCCTCCGCCGCGCACGGCCGGCACCGCCGAGAGGCGGACGAGAGCTAGCGGGCGAGAGTTCGTGGAGCCGTACGCGCGCGTGGCACTCGTAAAGCCGCACGCGCGCGTGGCGAAGGGCCCCGGGGGAGCGGATCCCCCGGGGCCCTTCGCCTTCCCCACCGTCCCCCGTGCCCACCCCCGGGCCGGGTTCAGCCCTTCTTCAGCCCCAGGACCTCGGAGGCCGCGAAGGTCTCGCCGGGCGGGCGCTCCGCGAAGTACGGGGTGAGCAGCCCGTCCAGTTCCTCGAAGCCGAAGGCTTCCTTGGCGGTGTCGAACTTGGCCGCCACCCGTGGCCGTTCGACGACGGCGACCATCCCGCCGTGGACGACGAGCAGCTGTCCGTTGACCCGGGCGGCGGCCGGGGAGGCGAGGTAGCCGACGAGCGGTGCCACGTGCTCGGGCGACAGCGGGTCGAGCTCGTCCTCGGCGGCGGGCTCGGCGAAGCCGGCGAAGACGTCCTCCGTCATGCGCGTGCGCGCGCGGGGGCAGATGGCATTGGCGGTGACGCCGTACCGGGCGAGCGCGAGCGCCGTCGAGGTGGTCAGTCCGACGATCCCGCCCTTGGCGGCGGCGTAGTTGGGCTGTCCCGCGGAGCCGGCGAGGAAGGCTTCGGAGGAGGTGTTGACGATCCGGCCGTAGACGCCGGTCTCCCCCGCCTTGGACCGTCCGCGCCAGTGCACGGCCGCGAAGTGGGTGGTGTTGAAGTGGCCCTTGAGGTGGACGCGGATGACCGAGTCCCACTCGTCCTCGCTCATCGAGAAGACCATCCGGTCGCGCAGGATGCCCGCGTTGTTGACCAGGATGTCCAGCTTGCCGAACTCGGCCACGGCCAGGTCGACCAGGGCCCGCGCGGTCTCGAAGTCGGAGATGTCGCCGAGGTGGGCGACGGCCCTGCCGCCGGCCGCGACGATCTCGGCGGCGACCTCCTCGGCGGGGGTGGCCGACGCCTCCCCGGAGCCGTCCCGGCCGGGCTGTCCGTAGTCGTTGACGACGACGGCGGCGCCGAGCCGGGCCAGTTCGAGCGCCTCGGCGCGGCCGAGTCCGCGCCCGGCGCCGGTGACGATCGCGCTCAGCCCCTCAAGAGGCAGTGACATGGCGGGGGATCCTCTCAGATCTCGATGCAGGTACGGAGGGACGCGCCGGTCCGCATCTGCTCCAGGGCCTCGTTGATGTTCGCCAGCGGGACCCGGTGGGTGATCAGCGACTCCAGGTCGATGCGGCCGGCCCGCCAGAGCGCGATGGCCCGCTCGTACGACCGCAGGACGTCCCCGCCGCCGTACATGGAGGGCAGGATCCGCTTCTCGTCGAAGAACAGCTCGAACATGTTGAGCTGGAGGTTGTCGTCCATGGCTCCGGCGCCGACCACGCAGAGGGTGCCGCCGCGCCGGGTGGTCTCGTAGGCGGTCCGCGCGGTGGCGGACTTGCCGACGACCTCGAAGACGTAGTCGAAGCCCTCGCCCGCGGTGATCCGCTGCTTGGCGTCGCCGAGGGCCTCGGGGGCGACGGCCTCGGTGGCGCCGAAGCGGAGCGCGGCCTCGCGGCGCGACTCGACGGGGTCGACGGCGACGATCTGGGCGGCTCCCTGGAGCCGGGCGCCCTGGATGGCGGAGATGCCGACGCCGCCGCAGCCGATGACGGCGACCGAGGAACCGGCCTCCACCTTGGCGGTGTTGATGGCGGCGCCGAGGCCGGTGGTCACGCCGCAGCCGATGAGGGCGGCGATGTCGAAGGGCACGTCGTCGGGGATCGGGACGGCGCAGCCCGCGTCGACGACGACCTCCTCGGTGAAGGTGCCGGTGCCGGCGAAGCCGAAGACCTCCCCGCCGGGGCGCTTGAAGTTGGGGGTGCCGGCGTTCATGAAGCCGGCGAGACAGAGCTGGGTCTGGCCGCGCTTGCAGGCGGCGCAGGTGCCGCAGGCGGGCAGCCAGCAGAGCAGGACCCGCTGTCCGGCACTCAGGCCGGTGACGCCGTCGCCGACGTCGAGGATCTCGCCGGCGCCCTCGTGGCCGGGGATGAACGGCGCGGGCTGCGGCAGGACGCCGCTCATGGCGGAGACGTCCGAGTGGCACAGGCCGGTGGCCCGTACCCGGATCCGCACCCTGCCCGGGCCGAAGCCCACCGCCTCGACGTCGTCGAGGACTTCCAGTTTGTCCTGGCCGATCTCGTGCAGTACGGCTGCGCGCATGGTGCGGCTCCCTCCGGGAAGGTTCTACGAGTGTTCGACGACGGTGTCGGCGAGGACGGGGGCGTCGTCGCGCTCCACGGCCGTCACCGCCACCTGGACGCGGCCGTCCCCGGCCCACATCCGAATGCGCAGGGTCTCGCCGGGGAAGACGATCCCGGCGAAGCGGGTGCGGTACGCGCTGACGCGGGTGACGTCGCCGCCGAGCACCGTGTCCACGACCGCCTTGAGGGTCATGCCGTACGAGCAGAGGCCGTGCAGGATCGGGCGGTCGAAGCCGGCCAGCGCGGCGAAATCGGGGTCGGCGTGGAGCGGGTTCCAGTCGCCGGAGAGGCGGTAGAGCAGGGCCTGCTCCTCGCGGATCGGGCGCTCGACGGTCTTGTCCGGTTCGCGCCCGGGGAGTTCCAGGCGCTCGGAGGGGCCGCGGTCGCCTCCCCAGCCGCCCTCGCCCCGGACGAAGATCTGGGCGTCGGAGGTCCACAGCGGGCCGTCGTCGTCCGCGGCCTCGGAGCGCAGCACGAGGATGGCGGCCTTGCCCTTGTCGTACACGGCGGCGACGCGGGAGGTGGAGACGGCGCGGCCGCCGGTGGGCAGCGGGCGGTGGAGGGTGACCGACTGGCCGCCGTGGAGGACGGCGGCGAGGTCGATGTCGATGCCGGGGGCGGACAGTCCGCCGACGACCCCCATGCCGGCGCCGGCGACGGTGGCGAAGCTGGGCAGCACGTGGAGCCGGGATTCGAGGGTGTACCGCAGCTCGGCCGGGTCGGTGGCGGGGCTGCCCGCGCCGAGGCCGAGGTGGTAGAGCTGGACGTCCTTGTGGTCCCAGGCGATCTCGGCGCTGCGGGGTTCGGCGGCGAGGGCCTTGGCGGGGTCAATGGGCATCGACTTGCAGCTCCTTGGAAGTCCTTGGAGTGGAAGACCTCGGCGCGACCGTCCGCACCGTCGGTCACGCCGAGGCCGTGCGGGAACCGCCCCGTACGCGCCGATGTAGAACGCGTTCCAGTTCGGTGTCCCCCATGTATAGCGGAGGGCCGTGACGTTGGGAACCCTCGGACACGAGACTCCTGACGGTCCGTCAGGCAGCGTTCTCGCGGAGTTTCTGGTGGGGCGGCCTAGGCTTTTGGGTGTGAACGAGATGCCGCGGGACCATCGGCCGGTCAAGTCCATTCGTGTTCTGCTCGCGGAGGACCAGGGGATGATGCGGGGGGCGCTCGCGCTGTTGCTGGGGCTGGAGGCGGACATCGAGGTCGTCGCGCAGGTCGGGCGGGGGGACGAGATCGTGGACCGGGCGCTGGTGGCGCGGCCCGATGTGGCGCTGCTCGACATCGAACTGCCGGGGCGGTCGGGGCTGGACGCGGCGGCGGAGCTGCGGGACGAGGTGCCGGACTGCCGGGTGCTGATCCTGACGACCTTCGGGCGGCCGGGGTATCTGCGGCGGGCGATGGAGGCGGGGGCGGCCGGGTTCCTGGTGAAGGACGGGCCCGTGGAGGAGCTGGCGGAGTCGATCCGGAAGGCGCTGCGCGGCGAGACCGTCATCGATCCGGCGCTCGCCGCCGCCGCGCTCGGCGCCGGGCCGAACCCGCTGACGGCGCGTGAGCGGGAGGCCCTGTCGGCGGCGGTGGACGGGGCGACGATCGCCGACATCGCGGGCCGGCTGCACCTGTCGGAGTCGACCGTGCGGAACTACCTGTCGTCCGCGATCGGAAAGACCGGGACCCGCAACCGTCTGGAGGCGGCCCGCGCCGCACGCCAGCAGGGCTGGCTGTAGCGGGTTGGGCTAGGCGGCTCCGCCGGGGACTACCAGGCCCGTCTCGTAGGCGAGGATGACCAGTTGGGCCCGGTCGCGGGCGCCCAGTTTGGCGAGGGCGCGGGTGACGTGGGTCTTGGCGGTGAGGGGGCTGATGACGAGTCGTTCGGCGATCTGGTCGTTGGAGAGGCCGGTGGCGATGAGGCGGGTGATCTCGCGTTCGCGGGGGGTGAGGACGTCGAGGCGTTCGGGGGTCTCCGCGGGCGCGGCCGGGCGGTGGGCGAACTGCTCGACGACCCGGCGGGTGGCGCTCGGGGAGAGCAGGGCGTCGCCCGCGGCGACCGCGCGGACGGCCTGGCGCAGGTCGTCCGGTTCGATCTCCTTGGTGAGGAAGCCGCTGGCGCCGGCGCGCAGGGCGGCGAAGACGTACTCGTCGGTCTCGAAGGTGGTGAGGACGATGACCCGGCACCCCGCCAGATCGGGGTCCTCGGCGAGGACACGGGTGGCGGTGAGGCCGTCCGTGCCGGGCATGCGGATGTCCATGAGGACGACGTCGGGGCGGACCGCGCGGGCGGTGCGGACGGCCTCGTCGCCGGTGCCGGCCTCGCCGACGACCTCGATGTCCCTGGCCCGGCCGAGGAGGCTGCGGAAGCCGGCCCGGACGAGGGCCTGGTCGTCGGCGAGGAGCACCCTGATCGTCATGACGGGAAGCCTGGCACAGGGATGACGGCCCGGACGAGCCAGCCGTCCCGGTCGCCGGGCCGCCCGGCGGTGAGCTCGCCGCCGAGCGCGTGGACGCGTTCGGCCATGCCCCGTATGCCATGCCCCGGGGTGACGGGCGTATCCGGCTGCGGCGGGCCGTCGTCGGTGACGGTCACCTCGACGCGGGCGTCGCCGATGTGGACGGTGACCTCGGCCCGGGAGGCGCCGGCGTGGCGGGCGGTGTTCGTCAGGGCCTCCTGGACGACGCGGTGGACGGCGAGGGAGGCCGGGGCGGGGACGGCGGCGGGGTCGCCGGTGGTCTCCAGGCGAATGTCGAGGGCGGGCGTGCGCATCCGCTCGACGAGGGCGGCGAGTTCCGGGACCCCGGCGGCGGGTTCCTCCGAGGACGGCGGGGACTCGCCCGGTTCGCGCAGGACGTGGACGAGGGCGCGGAGGTCGCGTACGGCGGCGGTGCGGACCTCCTGGGCGGTGGCGAGGGCGGCGCGGGCCTCGGCCGGGGAGTCGTCCAGGGACTCGGTGGCGACGCGGAGCTGGAGGCCGACGACGGTGAGGGTGTGGCCGACGACGTCGTGGAGTTCGCGGGCGATCTCCAGCCGGGCCTCCGCGATCCGGCGGCCGGCCTCCAGGTCGCGTGCGCGGGCCTCCCGGAGCAGCCGGGCGTCGCGTTCGGCGCGCCAGCGGAGGCGGTCGCGGTAGGCGGTGGCGGCGGCGAGGAGCAGCGCCAGCCACAGGGCCTCGGCGCCCAGCGAGGCGAGGGCCTCGCGGAGATCGGTGCCGGAGGTGGGCACCTCCCAGCTCGCGGCGAAGGCGAGTTCGGTCAGGCCGATGCCCACGGCCCAGCGCAGGCCGGGGCGGCCGGGGCGGTCGTCGGCGGCCAGACCGGCGTACGCGACGGAGGCCGGCCACACCCAGCCGATGTCGGTGAGGCCGGAGCTGCGGAAGACGATGACGGCCTGTACGGAGAGGAGCAGGACGGCCAGCGGCCAACGGCGGCGGGCCAGCAGGAGCAGGCCGAGCCAGAGGGCGAGCGGCAGGGCGCCCCCGGCGTCCAGGAGTCCGCCGAAGCGGGCCGTGCCCGCGAGGACGGCGACGGCGGTGACGGCCGCGAGGAGCCAGTCCACGGGCCGCACGGCGCGCGGCGCGGCGACGGCACGGGCGAGCGGTCGGTCCATCGGGCGATCATGCACGACGGCCCCGCTCCCCGGCACCGGTCGCGACGAGCGCGAGGGCGACCCAGCCCAGGTCGGCGGCGATCACGAGCCGTTCGGCGAGGCCGAGGAGGGTGGGGGCGCCGCCCAGGCCGAGGGACGGGCCGCCGTCCATGACGTCGGCCAGGAAGACGGCGAGGGCGACCGTGCCGAGGAGGGAGGCGGCGGTGAGGGTGTTCAGCGCGGTGCGCAGCCGGGGGTGGGCCGTCGTGAGCGTGCGGCGCAGGAGGAGGGCGGCCACCGGGAGGGCGGCGAAGGCGAGGAAGGCGGCGTTGCCGTGGACGAGTTCGGAGGTGGAGGGGCGGTGGTGGTGGCCGGGCGGGTCGGCGGGGAAGACGCCCGCGATCAGGACCCCTACGGCCCACACCGCGACCGCGACCCGGCCGGCCCCGCCCCGGAGCCGTACCGCGAGGAGGGCGGAGGCCGCGCCCGCGGCCAGGAGGGCTGCGGGGAGGAGGGCGCCCGCGGTGCCGTGCGCGTACCGGCTGAGGGCCTCGCTCACCAGGTCGTAGCCGGGATTCAGCAGCTCGACCGCCGTCATCGCCAGCGCGCCGAAGCCGAGCAGGACGAGCGGGGCCCGCACCCCCGAGCCCGTCGTCCCACCCGTCCCACCCGTCCCCGTCGTCCCCGTCGTCCCCGTCGTCCCCGTCGTCGTCATCCCGTCCTCCTTCTGCTCGTGCGGCTCCTGGCCGTTTCCGGTGGGCCAGAAGTTACGGAGAGGGGAGGGGCGGGCGCGTCGTCCGAGTGCGGTGGTCCTGGTGTACGTCGGAGGGTGGCGGCGGTTAGGGGTTCTGCACCGTTCGGTGTACGGGGCGGGGCAGCCAGACGGCGATCAGGACGGCCGCGAAGAGGAGGATGCCGGTCGAGACGCGGAAGGCCATGGCGTAGCCGGGGACCAGGTAGGAGGCGTCCGGGGTCCCGAACATGGAGAAGTCGGGGCCGGAGGAGACCGAGGTGGCGGCCGCGACCGTCGACAGGGTGGCGAGGCCGAGGGCGCCGCCCATCGTGCGGGAGGTGTTGACCAGGCCGGAGACGAGGCCCGCGTCGCCGGGCGCCGCGCCGGAGGTGGCGAGGGTGGCGAGGGGCGTGGTGGCGAGGCCGATGCCGCCCATCATGAGGATGCCGGGGCCGAGGATCGTGGTGAGGAAGGTGCCGTCGGCGGTCATCGTGGACTGCCAGGCGAAGCCCGCGGCGGCGACGAGGACGCCGGTGATGGCGAGGGCGCGGGCGCCGGTGACGGCCATCAGGCGGGGCGCGGCCTTGGAGCCGACGAGGACGGCGAGCGAGCTGGGGACGAGCGCGAGACCGGCCTGGAGCGGGGTGTAGCCGAGGACGTTCTGCGCGTACACCGTCATGAAGAACCACATGCCGAAGGAGCTGGAGCCGCAGAGCATGATGCCCACGTTGGCGGCGGACACGGCCCGGTTGCGGAAGATGCCGAGCGGGACGAGGGGTTCCTTGGTCCGCCGTTCGACGGCGACGAAGACGCCGAGGAGGGCGAGGCCGCCGAGGAGCGGGAGGAGCGTCGCGGCGGAGGTCCAGCCGGCCATCTCCGTCTGCACGATGCCGTAGGCGAGGGTCGCGAGTCCGGCGGTGACGAGGACCGCGCCGGGCAGGTCCAGGCGGCGGCCGGTGGCGGTACGGCCCTCGCGGAGCCAGAGCGCGGCGGCGGCCAGGATGACGATGCCGATGGGGACGTTGACGAGGAGGACCCAGCGCCAGTTGAGCAGGTCCACGAGGAGGCCGCCGACGAAGCCGCCCGCGGCGCCGCCCGCCGCGCCGACCGCCGTCCAGGTGGCGATGGCCCGGGTGCGGGCGGCGCCGGCGGGGACGGCGGAGGTGACGAGGGTGAGGGTGGCCGGGGAGAGCGCCGCCGCGCCGAGGCCCTGCACGGCCCGCGCGCCGATGAGGTAGGCGCCCTCGGGGGCGATGCCGCCGACGACCGAGGCGGCCGTGAAGAGTCCGAGTCCCGCCAGGAACATGGTCTTGCGCCCGTAGAGGTCGGCCGCGCGTCCGCCGAGGAGCATGAAGCCGGCGAAGGCGATCGAGTAGGCGTTGAGCACCCACTGGAGGCCGAGGGTGCTGAGGTCGAGGTCGGCCTTCATGGAGGGCAGGGCCACGTTCATGACCGACACGTCGAGGACGACGAGGAACTGCCCGGCGCAGGCGACGAGGACGACGAGCCAGGGGCGGGGGGTGCGTATGGAGGGGCGGGTCGAGGTGGATCCGGTGGCGGAGTCGGTCTGCGGCATGAATGTCATGGTCGCAGACGGGCTCCGCCCCGTACATGCGGAAAGAGTCCTACGACCTGCGCAGGAGCGTCACCACCGCCGCGCCGCCGAGGCCGATGTTGTGGGCGAGGCCCACTTGCGCGCCGGTGACCTGGCGGGCGGCGGCCTCGCCGCGGAGCTGCCAGACGAGTTCGGCGGCCTGGGCGAGGCCGGTGGCGCCGAGGGGGTGGCCCTTGGAGATGAGGCCGCCGGAGGGGTTGACCACCCACCGGCCGCCGTAGGTCGTGGCGCCGGACTCGACGAGCTTGCCGGAGGCGCC
Organism: Streptomyces sp. NPDC059201; assembly: GCF_042754585.1. Taxonomy (NCBI): domain Bacteria; kingdom Bacillati; phylum Actinomycetota; class Actinomycetes; order Kitasatosporales; family Streptomycetaceae; genus Streptomyces; species Streptomyces sp. NPDC059201. Next base: position 467,604 of record NZ_JBHZBB010000002.1, on the reverse strand, counting down.
CTCCTCGCACATGCCGAGGGCTTCGTAGGTGAGGAGCTCGTTGACGGAGAAGCAGTCGTGGAGCTCGATGACGTCGACGTCCTCGATGCCGAGTCCCGAGGTCTCGTAGACGCGCCGGGCGGCCTCCCTCGACATGGGCCGCCCGACCGCGTCGATGCACGACCCGGAGGCGAAGGACTCGCCGGTGTCGGTGGTCATGGCCTGGCCGGCGATCTCCACGGCCCGCCCCTCCAGGCCGTGTTCCGCGACGAAGCGTTCGGAGACGACGAGGGCGGCGGCGGCGCCGTCGGAGGTGGGCGAGCACTGGAGCTTGGTGAGGGGGCGGTGGACGGTCTTGGCGGCGAGGATCTCGTCGACCGTGTAGACGTCCTGGAACTGGGCGTTGGGGTTGCGGGAGGAGTGCAGGTGGTTCTTGGCGGCGACGGCGGCGAGCTGCGCCTCGGTGGTGCCGTACCGCTCCATGTGCTCGCGGGCGGCGTTGCCGAAGATCTGGGCGGTCGGCGGGGACGCCTCGAAGCCGTGGGCGGCGGCCATGATGCCGTAGTGCCGGGCCACGGGTGAGGTCTTGAAGTCCCCCCCGGCGCCCGCCCCGCCGCCGAGGGAGCCCTTGCTCATCTTCTCGAAGCCGAGGGCGAGGACGCAGTCGGCGATGCCGCCCTCGACGAACTGGCGGGCGGTCATGAGGGCGGTGGAGCCGGTGGCGCAGTTGTTGTTGAGGTTGTAGACGGGCAGTCCGGTGAGCCCGAGTTCGTAGACGGCCCGCTGGCCCGCGGTGGACGCCTGGAAGCAGTAGCCGACGGCCGCCTGCTTGACCTTCCCGTACGGGATCCCGGCGTCGGCGAGGGCGGCGGTGCCGGCCTCGCGGGCCATGTCCCAGTACTGCCAGTCGCGGGTCTCGGGCTTCTCGAACTTCGTCATGCCGACCCCGACGATGTACGACTTCATGGCGTGCCCTCTCAGTCCCTGGGGAGGCCGAGCAGGCGCTCGGCGACGACGTTGAGCTGGACTTGCGTGGTGCCGCCGGCGATGGTCAGGCAGCGGGCCATGAGGTGTCCGTGGACGGCCGCCGCGCCGGGTCCCTCGCACACGGCGCCGTCGGGGCCGAGGAGTTCGAGGGTGAGTTCGGCGGTCTTCTGCTGGTGGAGGGTCTGGACGAGCTTGCGGACGCTGGCGCCCGCGCCCGGTTCGAGTCCGGACACCTGGAGGAGGGTGGTGCGCAGGCCGATGCAGGCGAGGGCGTGGGCCTCGGCGAGGAGGGCGCCGGTGCGGGCGCGGACGGAGCCGTCGGCCTCGGCGGACGCCTTGATGAGCGCTTCGAGGCCGGTGTCGAAGACGACCTGGTCGGCCATGTGGACGCGTTCGTTGCCGAGGGTGTTGCGGGCGACCCGCCAGCCGTCGTTCACCTCGCCGACGACGGCGTCGGCGGGGAGGACGGCGTCGTCGAACCAGACCTCGTTGAAGAGGGAGTCCCCGGTGATCTCCTTCAGGGGGCGGATGTCGATGCCTGGGGTGTTCTTCATGTCGACGAGGAAGTACGTGAGCCCCTGGTGCTTGGGCGCGGCGGGGTCGGTGCGGGCGAGCAGGATGCCGTGGTCGGCCCACTGGGCGGCGCTCGTCCACACCTTCTGCCCGGTGATCCGCCAGCGGCCGTCCTCGGTGCGTTCGGCGCGGGTGCGCAGGGAGGCGAGGTCGGAGCCGGCGCCGGGCTCGGAGAAGAGCTGGCACCAGCGCTGTTCGCCGCGGAGGGTGGGCCCGAGGTGGCGTTCCTGCTGTGCGGGGCTGCCGTGGGCGAGGAGCGAGGGGACGACCCAGGTGGCGATGCCGAGTCCGGCGACGGTGACCCCCGCCTCGTCGAGTTCGCGCTGGACGGCGAGCTGCTGGAGCGGGCCCGCGCCGAGGCCGTACGGCTCCGGGAGGTGCGGAGCGGCGTAGCCGGTGGGGGCGAGGGCGCGGCGTGCGGCGGCGGGGTCGAGTCCTGCGGCGGCGGCGACGGCCTCGCGGGCGGCGGCGCGGTACGGCTCGGCGGTGTCCGGCAGGTCGAGGCGGAGGCCGCGGCGCAGTCCGGTGGCGGCGTGCCGGAGGGCGTCGAGCCGGAAGCGGTCGCCGGTGCCGAGGAGCTGGCGGGCGACTACGGCGCGGCGGAGCAGCAGGTGGGCGTCGTGTTCCCAGGTGAAGCCGATGCCGCCGAGGATCTGGATGCAGTCCTTGGCGGTGGTGTGGGCGGCGTCGAGGGCGGTGGCGGCGGCGAAGGCGGCGACGAGGGGCCGGGCGGGGTCGTGGCCGGCGCGGGCGGCGTCCCAGGTGAGGGCGCGGGCCTGTTCGAGCCGGACGAGCATGTCGGCGCAGAGGTGTTTGACGCCCTGGAACTGTCCGATGGGCCGGCCGAACTGCTCGCGGGTACGGGCGTGTTCGGCGGCCGTCTCGACGGCGCGGGCGGCGGTGCCGCAGGCGTCGGCGGCGAAGAGGACGGCGGCGAGGTCGTGCACGAGGCCGGTGTCGAGGGCGAGGACGCGGTCGGCGGGCACGTGGAGGGCGGCGGCGGTGACCTCGGCGGTGGGCCGGGTGGGGTCGGCGGAGGCGTGCGGCCGGACGACCAGGCCGGGGGCCTCACCGGAGGCGTCCCCGGGGGCGGCAGCGGCGGTGGTGTCCACGGCGAGCCAGACGGTGCCGTCGGCGGTGGCGGCCTGGAGGAGGAGCAGGTCGGCCTGGGCGGCGCCGAGGACGGGGGGCGCGGTGCCGTCGAGGAGGTACCCGGTGTCGGTGCGTACGGCGGTGAGGGTGCCGGGTCCGCCGAGGGCGACGGCCCCGATCCGGCGCCCCTCGGCGAGGTCGGCGAGGAGCGCGCCGTGCGCCGACGGGCCCGCGCGGTGCAGGAGTTCGGCGGCGAGGACGGTCGGGAGGTAGGGCCCGGGGAGGAGGGCGCGGGCGGTCTCCTCGACGACCACGGCGAGGTCGTCGAGGCCACCGCCCCCGCCGCCGTACTCCTCGGGTACGTGGATCCCGAGGAGGCCCTGCGCGGCGGCGGCCTCCCAGTACCCGGGCCTCCCGGCGGGCGGCTCGGGCGCGTCGAGCCACCGGCGGAGCTCCTCGGGGGGTGCGGCGCGGGTGAGCCAGGCGCGGACGGACCGGGCGAGGTCCCGCTGTTCGTGCGTGATGGCGATACCCATGGCGCGCAGACTAGAACACGTTCCATTCTGACGGAAGGTCAGATACAGGGTGAGATACGGGTTCGGGTACGGTTCGGGTACGGGTTCGGGTACGGGTTCGAGTCCAGGCTCGGATACGCAGCGGATCCCGCGCCCCGCAGGCGGTCACCCCTCCTCGTCCACCCCCTCGCCCGCTCCCTCCGAAGGCGACGCCGGGGCCGCCGGCTTCGACAGCAGGATCGCGCGGGCCTGTTCGGCCGAGCGGATGATCTCCTCACCGACGAAGTCCATGAAGCGGGCGACGTTCTCCAGGCGGGTGGCGGCCGGGGTGCCGGGGCCGAGGACGGCGACGCCCCGGCGGGCGATCTCGACCATCTGCTCGTTGGCCCTGGCGGAGGCGATCATCGACTGGTACCAGAGCTCGTCGTCGACGATGTACCGCTCGCGGCGCCGGTCGTCGCGCTCGCGCCGGATGAGGCTCTGACTCTCCAGGAAGGCGATGGCCTTGGAGATGGAGCCCGCGCTGACCTGGAGCCGCTCGCCGAGTTCACCGGCGGTGAGGCTGCCCGCGTCGGTGGCGTAGAGGGCGGCGAGGACGCGGGCCGTCATGCGGGGCAGACCGCCCTGGATGAAGACGGTGGCGAACGCCTCCTCGTAGTCGCGCACGGCCGCCGCGTCGCGCCCGTCCCCGCGCGTGGCCGCCGGGGTGTCGCCGCCGGGCCGCCGCCTGCGGGCGCGCCCCTCGGTGGCGCGGTGGGCGAGGTCGGGGCGGTAGGCGGTGGGGCCGCCGTTGCGCATCACCTCGCGCGTGACGGTGGAGGTGGGGCGCTCGAGCCGCCTGGCGATCTCCGCGTAGGCGAGCCCGACGCCCAGCCCCAGCGCGATCTGCTGACGTTCCTGCTGGGTGAGTCGGCCTCCCGGCATCGCGAACTCCCTTTCCCTCGTCGCATGCGTGCGTGATGACGCGGTCAGCATAGCGTTCACTCGCCTGTCATTGCAACGTGATGGCATATGCCGTTGCATCAATTTCGATTCTATTGCAACGAAATCTCTTCTCTGACCTGCGAAAACAACATTCCTATGCAACGAAGACGTTGCCACACCTTGGAAAGCAACGTAGCTTTTCTCATGTCGGAAACGCCGACAAGCACTCCAGAGGAGCAGTCACCATGCAGACCTTCGCCACCACCGCCCCGATCGCCACCGTCGTCGCCCTCCCCGCCGGCCACCTCCGCTTCATCGCCGCCGACCGCGCCGACGCCACCGTCGAGGTCCGCCCCGCGAACCCCACCAAGAGCCGCGACGTCAAGGCCGCCGAGGAGACCGCCGTCAGCTTCACCGACGGCGTCCTGCGGATCACCGCCCCCGAGGCCAAGAACCAGATCTTCGGCCAGACCGGCTCCGTCGAGATCACCGTCCAGCTCCCCACCGGCTCCTCCGTCCAGGCCAAGGCCGCCGCCGCGGACCTGCGCGGCGTCGGACGCCTCGGTGACGTCACCTACGAGGCCGCCCAGGGCCCGGTCAAGCTCGACGAGGCCGCCGCCGTCCGCCTCACCCTCCAGGACGGCGACATCAGCATCGGCCGCCTCGCCGGGAACGCCGAACTCTCCACCGCCCGCGGCGACCTGAAGATCGCCGAGGCCGTCGCCGGAACCGTCGTCCTCTCCACCCAGGCCGGCTCCATCGCGGTCGGCGCCGCCCGCGGCACCTCCGCCACCCTCGACGCCGGCACCACCCTCGGCCGCATCAGCAACACCCTCCAGAACGCGGCGGGCACCGGCGCCGAGCTCACCATCCGCGCCACCACCGCCCTCGGCGACATCACCGCCCACAGCAACTGACCGCGCACCGGCCTCCGCACACGACAACCACAGCCACAACCACAGCCACAGCCACAGCCACAGCCACAACCACAACCACCGACGAGGAGCACCCGTCATGACGAACCCCGCCATCACGGCGAACGGTCTGCGCAAGTCGTACGGCGACAAGGTCGTCCTCGACGGCATCGACTTCCACATCCCGGCCGGCTCCGTCTTCGCCCTGCTCGGTCCGAACGGCGCGGGCAAGACCACCGCCGTGAAGATCCTCTCCACCCTCGTGACCGCCGACGACGGGCAGGCGGCCGTCGCCGGCCACGACCTGGCCACCGACGCCCACAAGGTCCGCGCCGCCATCGGCGTCACCGGACAGTTCTCCGCCGTCGACGGCCTCATCACCGGCGAGGAGAACATGCTCCTCATGGCCGACCTCCACCACCTCCCCCAGCAGGAAGGCCGCAAGGTCGCCGCCGAACTCCTCGCCCGCTTCGACCTCGTGGAGGCGGCCAACAAGCCCGCCTCCACCTACTCCGGCGGCATGAAACGCCGCCTCGACATCGCCATGACCCTCGTCGGCAACCCCCGCATCATCTTCCTCGACGAACCCACCACCGGCCTCGACCCCCGCTCCCGCCACAACATGTGGCAGATCATCCGCGAACTCGTCGCCGACGGCGTCACCGTCTTCCTCACCACCCAGTACCTCGAAGAAGCCGACGAACTCGCCGACCGCATCGCCGTCCTCAACGGCGGAAAGATCGTCGCCGAAGGCACCGCCGACGCCCTCAAGCGCCAGATCCCCGGCGGCCACGTCCGCCTCCGCTTCACCGACCCCGACGCCCATCGCAGCGCCTCCGACGCGCTGCGCGAGGCGGCGCGGGACGACGAGGCGCTGACGCTCCAGATCGCGAACGACGGCAGTCAGCGGGCGCTGCGCGCGCTGCTCGACCGGCTCGACACGGCCGGCATCGAGGCGGACGAACTCACCGTCCACACGCCGGACCTCGACGACGTCTTCTTCGCCCTCACCGCCACGCCCGCCACCTCCGCCACCACCACCGTCCCCGCCCAGCCGAAGGAGGCTGTCCGATGAGCACCCTGTCCCTCGCCGTCCGCGACTCGTCCACGATGCTCCGCCGCAACCTCCTGCACGCCCGCCGCTACCCCTCCCTCACCCTCAACCTGCTGCTCACCCCGGTGATGCTGCTCCTGCTCTTCGTCTACATCTTCGGAGACGTGATGAGCGCGGGCATGGGCGGCGCGGACCGCTCGGCGTACGTCGCCTACCTCGTGCCGGGTCTGCTGCTGATGACGATCGGCTCCACCGTGATCGGTACGGCGGTCTCCGTCTCCAACGACATGAGCGAGGGCATCATCGCCCGCTTCCGGACGATGGCGATCCACCGCCCGTCGGTCCTCGTCGGGCACGTCGTCGGCAGCGTCCTCCAGTCCGTCGCCAGCGTCGTCCTCGTCGGCGCGGTGGGCGTGGCGATCGGCTTCCGCTCGACGGACGCCACGGCACTGGAGTGGCTGGCCGCCTTCGGCCTCCTGGTCCTCTTCGCCCTGGCGATGACCTGGATCGCGGTCGGCATGGGCCTGATCAGCCCCAACGCGGAGGCCGCCTCCAACAACGCCCTCCCGCTGATCTTCCTCCCCCTGATCTCCAGCGCGTTCGTCCCGATCGCCCAGATGCCCGGCTGGTTCCAGCCGATCGCCGAGTACCAGCCCTTCACCCCCGCCATCGAGACCCTCCGCGGCCTCCTCCTCGGCACCGAGATCGGCCACAACGGCTGGCTCGCCGTCGCCTGGTGCGTCGGCCTGGCCGTCCTCGGCTACATCTGGTCGACGAAGACCTTCAACAAGGACCCGAAGTAACCAAGGCGCCGGCCCGACCCGGCACCCACCTCCCACCCCCCGGGGCGGCGCACTCCGAGATCAACCCGGAGCACGCCGCCCCTCCGGCATTCCCCCGAAGCACCGCTCCGCCGTCCATGACGACGGGGCGCACGACCTGCACCTCCACGCGCGCGTGCGGGGCGAGTGAGCCTCAGTCCTCCGTCGCGCCGACGCGGATCCGCAGCGGGTCGCAGCCGACGCGCTTCGCCTCCGCGGCGACGTAGCCGGGGAGGAGGGCGGTGGTGAGGTCGTAGGGGTGGCCCTGGATGTTGTCGGACTGCTCCACCAGGAAGATCACTTCTCCGGAGGGGCAGTCGGCCTTGTAGGCGGCCCGGTTGGCGTTCACGGAGCCGAAGCCCTTGTCCTCGCCGTCGGTGACCTCTGCACCGCCCCTCAGGGCGCTCGTCATGAAGAGGTTCACAAGGCCCGGGTGGGTGACGGTGGTCAGCCGCAGCCGGGGACCGTAGCCCTGACCCGCGTCGCACACCCGGATCAGGGCGTCGTCGCCGCTCTTGCGGTGCCGGTCGAAGGGCACCCCACCGCCGGGCGGCGGCTTCTTCGCGTACGACGCGGGCAGGTGGAGCCCCTCGACGCCGCACAGCGGTTCGCCGGCCGCGCGGTCCTCCTCGACGGTGTCGCCGAGTGTCGCGGGCGGGGCCGGGAGGGTGGCGGAGCAGCCCAGGGACCGGAGCACGGTCGCCGCCGTCTCGACGACGGCACGGCCCATCGCGGTCCGCCGGGCGTCGCCGCCGTCCTTCCCTGCCCTGTCCTCGTCGGAGTTGGCCGGGCCCATGGCCAGGTCGACGACCACCGGGCCGTCACCGTGGAGTTCACCTGTGCAGCGGGGGGAGAGCGCCAGCCACGCGCGCGTGGTGGAGGCCATGCCCGGGAGGTCCTTCCCGAGCGGGGTCATGAAGGGGTTGAGGAACTCGGCGGGCCAGTCGTGGGCGTCCGTCCCGCGCAGACCGTCGAGCCGGTGGACCCGGACGGTGAGCTGGTCCTCGTAGAAGTACTTCCCCTGTTCGGTGATCCGGCAGGCGCCGAGTGTCGCTTCCCTCCGGCCCTGCATCAGCCGCTGCTCCTCGACGTGGAGCCGGGCGCCGTCGAAGAGACCCTTGAGCGTCTCGTCGCCGAGAGCGCCCCAGCACGGCGCCGCCTTCGCCTCCCGGTCGAGCGCCCCGGTCCCCCAGGCGGTCAGGACACTGCCCAGCAGGACCCCGGCCAGCCCCGCGACGACGACGTTCCGCACGCCCCGCCGTCGCAGCACGCGCCGTACCCGTAGGGCGCGCCCGCCTAAGGGTCCCCGCTCCCTCTCGCTCCTCACGCCGCTCCTCCTCGCACTGTCAGTGGGCGGTGCCACGATAGCCACGAGAGCCCGAGAGACGATCGTGAAGGGGCGTGCGCGCCATGGGGACCTGGGACATCGGACCGTTCGACAACGACACCGCGGCGGACTTCTCGTATCGCGTGGACGAGGCCGCCGAGGGGAAGAAGGCGGACGTGCTGCGCGCGGCCTTCCGGGAGGTGACCGGGACCGGGGAGGAGTACCTGGACGCCGATCTGTCGGTGGAGGCGATCGCGTCCGCCGCGCTGGTGGCGGCGCAGTGCCCTGGCGGGGAGCCGGTCACGACCTCGTACGGGCCGAAGAAGCCGCTGGGCGTCCTGCCTCGGGAGCTGCGGGCCGAGGCCGTCGCCGCGCTGGACCGGGTGCTCGCCGAGCCGTCCGAACTCCTGGAACTGTGGGAGGAGTCGGACGGCGAGGAGTGGAAGGCGGGGGTACGGGCGCTGCGGGGCGTGCTGGCGGGGGCCTGACTCTCGGTCCGGCTTCAGCGGAGGGCCTTCACGTGCACCGCGCTTCCGTACGTGTGGGGGTCCGGTTCCGCCACCTCGAAGCCGGCCGAGGCGAGGATCCCGGTCAGGGCGTCCCGCATGTGCCGGTGGACGGTGGCGTGGTGGCGGATGAGGGGCGGCGGGTCCGCGAAGTCGAAGCCCCGCTCCAGGATGTCGACCGCCGCCGACCTCAGTTCGTCGTCCGTCGCCCAGTCCACGTACACCCCGCCCCCGCCGTCCGCGAGGCGGTCCACATGGACGTCCGCGCCGGGCCGGGCCAGCGGGCCGCCCTCGCGGTCGCCCCGATGGGCGGGCAGTCCGGCGCGCGTCAGTTCGCGGCAGACGCGGTCGGCGAGGTCGTCCCACGCGGCGAGGGTCTCCGGCGGGGCGAGGGGAGGCAGGTCGAAGTCGGGGCTGCTCATCCCGGGGATGCTTCCACAAGCGCAGGCGGCGGTGGGCCGCCTCTTGGACTTCCGTGCGGGTTGTTGGATCCTCGGCCGGTGGTACGGCTCCGAGGGCGGCGGGCGCGTGATCATGGCGGGATGAACGCCGAAGCCTCCCCCGGTCTCCCGCTGCCGCTGCCCCTGGACATGGAGTGGGTCACCGCGCCCGCCTCCTGGTCCCTGGAGGGTGACGTCCTGGCCGTCACCGCCGCCGCCCGCACCGATCTCTTCACCGACCCGCTGGACGGGGGCCGGCGCCAGGACGCCGCGCTCGCGCTGACCGTCCCGCCGGAGGGCGACTGGCAGTTGTCGGCCCGGATGCGCGTCGGGTTCCGGGACGCCTGGGACGCCGGTGCGCTGCTGGTGCTGGCGGACGACGACCACTGGGCGAAGCTGACGTTCGAGCGGGCGCCCGACGGGACGCCGGGCGTCTACTCCGTCGTGACCCGGGGCCGTTCGGACGACGCCGTCGCCGGGCCCGTCACGACGGACGCCCTGTGGCTGCGGATCAGCAGGACCGGCGAGCGGTTCGCCTTCCACTCCTCCGAGGACGGCCATCTCTGGAGCCTGGTACGGCAGTTCACCCTCGGCGACACCGCCACCCTCCCCGCCCCGCGCGTCGGCATCGGAGCGCAGTCGCCCGTCGGAGACGGCTGCCGGGCCGAGTTCGACACCCTCCGCCTCACCCCCACCCCCCTGGCCCACCTCTTCGACGGCCGCTGACGGCGTCGCCCCCGGCGAGCCCCCGCCCGGCGCGGTGGGTTCGCCGTCCACGGCGGGGGGCGTGGTCGGCGTGGGGCTTCCTCGGCCCGGCGTACCTCCTCGACCTCGCCGACGGCCGGGTCGTCGCCGAGCTGCGCGGCGAGCGGGGTGCGACCCCTCGCCGCCACGACCCGTCGCGGTGCCGAGCGCGGCCCACCCGATCCGCTACACGGTCGACACCCGGACCTTCCGCCTCTCCCCTACCGGCGGCGGTTCCTGACCGCGAGCGCCACCGACGCGACCGTCGCGCCGACGGCGGTCACCGCGAGGAGCAGCAGTCCCGGGTTCACCCACACCGGGACGATCTCCTCCCCCGCGCAGACCAGGCTCACGGGCAGCGCGCTGCTGGAGTCGGGCACCACCATGTACCCCGCCTTGAACCAGCATGCGTCCTCCGGCTGGAGGAACGGCATGTAGGAGAGCCCGTACACGTGCAGCGCCCCGCCGAGGAGGAAGGCGAGCACGGCGATCCACGCGGCCTTCTTCGCGGGCGTACGCCGCGGGCGGGGCGGGGCCGGCAGTCCGCCGAGCTCCCGCCGCGCCCGTACGAGCCCCACGTACGTGATCCCCGCCCACGTCGGCAGGACGAGGGCGAGGATCACGATCCCGACGAGGGCCGCCACGGGTCAGTGCCCGACGCGCCCCTCGGCCGCGGCGCTCACGAACGCCGTGAAGGCGGCGGGGCTGGCGAGGAAGGCGGGCCCTTCGGGCCTCTTGGAGTCACGCACGGCCACGTGAGCGACGAGGTCGGCGACCTCGATGCACTCGCCGCCGGTGTCGCCGCTGTACGAGGACTTACGCCAGCGCGCTCCCGCCAGGTTCCGGTTGGTCTCCATAGTGCTCCTCCATGACGCGGGTGATCAGCGCGGTCGAGTCCTCCACCGAGAGAGCGGCCGCTCGGAGCTGATCGTAACGGAGCGACCCGTCCTTGAACGCGGCTGAATCCACGGTCATATGCCCCTGCACGAAGTCCTCGGTGTAGACGAGATCAGGGTCGTCGTCGAAGCGGAGGAGGGTGAAGGAGCCCATCTGTCCTCCGTGAGCGCCGACGGTGAACGGGAGCATCTGGATCTTCACCCACTCACGCTCCTGCATCTCCAACAGGTGGGCCAGTTGATCCCGCATCACCTCCCGCCCGCCGGTTTCCTGGCGCAGCACCGTCTCGCCCATGACGATCCAGAGCAGTGGTGGGTTCTCACGCTCCAGAATCTGCTGACGATCGATCCGGGCGGCGACGAGCCCATCGAGGTCTCTCTCGAACCTGGCGCCCAGGACGGCCCGCGCGTAGCTCTCCGTCTGGAGCAGGCCATGCACCAGCTGCGCCTGGAAGGAGGACAGGTACGTCGCCTTGCCCTCCATCTCCGCGTACGGCCTGAACCACGACGGCAGTTGACTCCGCAGCACCAGGCCGATCAGCCGCGAGAAGGACCCGCCCGTCATCAGCGCGGCATCGAGCCGCTCCGAGAACTCCCTGGTCGGGACCTTTCTCGCCGTCTCGATCTGGCCGACCAGCGAGCCGGTGCAGAAGAGGATGTCGCCGAGCTGCGACTGGCTGAGGCCCGCCTCCTCTCTCAGGCGGCGGAGCTCGTAGCCGAAGTAGTCCAGCGGCGAGGCGCTGGGATCGAGGCTGCGGATGTTGACCATGACGAGGTCACCCCCCAAAGCGTACGCACCGTGGCGTTGCGTTCAGTCCGTAGCCGAGCGTAACGAAGCGGGGCCACTCTGGTGGCATGAATCAAGCAACGGACTTGCATCCCGCGGCACTTGAGGCGAGCTATCGGATGGGGTTCACCGTGGGTGAGCACTCCGCTCGCCACATGCGCCGCATCCTGCACATGTTCCTCATGCGTTGGGGACTCGACCAGATGTCCGATTCCGCCGAGCTGGCGCTGACCGAGCTGGTCGCGAACGTCGTGCGGCACGTGCCGGGGCGCCGGTGCTCGGTGCTGTTCCTGCGGGAGCCGCACGGGCTGCGGGTGGAGGTGGCGGACGGGGTGCCGGGGTCGCTCCACGCGAAGGTCCCGGCGCCGACGGCCGAGGGCGGGCGGGGGCTCGTGCTGGTGGAGGGCGTGACGGACCGGTGGGGGGTGGAGGAGCGGCGGGACGGGAAGACGGTGTGGTTCGAGTGCGACGCGTGAGGCGCGGGTAGGGCACGATGGGCGCCCGTAACGACGTACTACTCGCCAGTAGGAGACCGCGATGTCCGAGCCCAGTGCCGAGATCCTTGCCGCTTTCGAGGCCGCGAAGGGCTTCATGCCCGTCGGGGAGGGCCTGGCGCTGTACGCGGCGGCCGGCGAGGCGGGGAAGCTCGGGCTGCCGCTCCTGGAGGTCGGCACGTACTGCGGGCGGTCGACGATCCTGCTGGCGGACGCGGCGCGGCGGGCGGGGACGGTCGCGGTGACCGTGGACCACCACCGGGGCAGCGAGGAGCAGCAGCCGGGGTGGGAGTACCACGACCCGACCGTGGTGGACCCGGAGGTCGGTGCGATGGACACGCTGCCGACCTTCCGGCGGACGCTGCGGAAGGCGGGCCTGGAGGACCACGTGATCGCGGTGGTGGGCCGGAGCCCGCAGGTCGCGCGGATATGGGCCGGTGAGCTGGGCCTCGTCTTCATCGACGGCGGGCACACGGACGAGCACGCGACGAACGACTACGAGGGCTGGGCCCCCAGGGTCGCCCCCGGGGGCCTGCTGATCATCCACGACGTCTTCCCGGACCCGGCGGACGGCGGCCAGGCGCCGTACCGGATCTATCTGCGCGCGATCGGGTCCGGCGCGTTCGAGGAGATCGCGGTCACGGACTCGCTGCGGGTGCTGCGCCGCACCACCGCCTGAGCCGTGGCCGCCCCCTCCTCTTCCGGGATGCGGGTCACTTGCGCCAGAAGAGGTGGTGCGTGACCCCGCTCGGGCTGGGGACGACGTCCAGGTGGAAGCGGTCGGTCAGCTCCTCCGGCGACTCCCAGAGCTTGAGGCCGCTGCCGAGCTTCACCGGCGAGACGACGACGTGGAGGGTGTCGACGAGGTCGGCGTCCAGGAACGCGCGGATCGTCGTGACGCCGCCGCCGAGGCGTACGTCCTTCCCCTCCGCCGCCTCCTTCGCGCGCTCCAGCGCCGTCGCCGGGTCGGCGTCGAGGAAGTGGAAGGTGGTGTCGGAGAGGGTGAGGGAGGGGCGGAGGTGATGGGTGAGGACGAAGACGGGGGTGTGGAACGGCGGCTCCTCGCCCCACCAGCCCTTCCACTCCTCGTCCTGCCAGGGGCCGCGCTGGGGGCCGAACTTGTTGCGGCCCATGATCTCCGCGCCGATGTTGTGGTGGAAGTCGCGGACGAGGTGGTCGTCGAGCCCGCGGCTGCCGCCGGGGTCGGTGCGGGTGGGCCAGCTCGCGGTGGCTCCGGCCCAGGCGAAGAGCCTGGCCGGGTCGACGTGGCCGAAGGGGCGCTCCAGGGACTGGTCCTCGCCGGCGGCGACGCCGTCGGCGGAGACGTTGAAGTTCTGGACCTTCAGCAGCTGGGTACGGGGCCGGGGGCCGGCGGTCATGAGTGCCTCCTCGATCGGATGTTCCGGAGTCATGACTCCCCCGGCGGCGAAAACTCATCGCGGGGTGCGCGTACGCTACGCAAAGGGGTTTGGCTGTAGTACTACGAGCGGAGTGGTCGCGATGGCGAGACGGAACGACGAGCGGCGCGCCGTGCTCGTGGACGCGGCGATCGAGGTGCTGGCCAGGGAGGGCGCTCGCGGGCTGACCTTCCGGGCGGTGGACACCGAGGCCGGGGTGCCGACCGGGACCGCCTCCAACTACTTCGCCAACCGCGACGACCTCCTCACCCAGGCCGGCGCCCGCGTCTACGAACGGCTCCAGCCCGACGAGGCGACCATGGAGGCGACCCGGACCGCGCCCCGGGACAAGGAGACGTACACCGGAATCATGCGCGAGCTGGTCGGGCGCGTCTCCGCCTTCCGCACCGGCTACCTCGCCCTGCTCGAACTGCGGCTGGAGGCCACCCGCCGGCCCGCCCTCCGCTCGATCCTGACCGAGCGGGTGCGGGCCGACGTCGAGGCCAACGTGAGCTTCCACGAGGCGTCCGGGCTGCCCGGCGACGCCACCGCCGTCAAGCTGCTCATGCTCACCCTGAACTGGCTGATCGTGGAGCAGCTCACCCTCCCCGAGGTCTTCACGGAGGAGGAGCGGGACGCGCTGGTGGCGGCGGCGGTGGACCGGATCGTGCACCCGGCGGCCGGTCTCCCCTAGAACCGCGAGGTGACGTAGAGACAGTTGGTGTAGGTGTAGCCCGGCTGGATCACGGCCTTGCTGTCCTTGGTCTCGCCCGCCCCCGACAGGCTGCCGGTCCGCCGCTGGAGGAAGTAGTACGTGCCCGCCGGCAGCTGGAGCGTCGTCTTCGGGTACTTCGAGGAGGGGCCGCCGCAGGGCTTGGCGTCGGGCTCGACGGCCTCCCGGATGGGGCCGTAGTTGTCGCACGTGCCGCACGCCTTGAGGGTGACCCTCCCGGTGACCGGGCCGGTGTAGAGGAGTTCGACGGCGCCGTCGCCGTCGTTGCTGACCACCATCGGCATACGGGCTCCGCCCGGCACCGTCGCCGACGGCAGCTTCTTCCCGGCCGCCGCCTCGTAGTCCGCGATCTGCGCGGCGATCGAGATGGTGCGGGCGTGGGCCGTCTGCGGGCTCTTCGGATAGTCCTTGGCGTACCGGTCCATGGACCTCTCGGCGTCCGAGAAGTTCCCGTCGCGGAACTGCTTGGTACCGCACGCGAAGACGCCCTTCTGGATGCCCCGGTCCGCGTCCGCGACCGGCCCGCCGAGCGAGAAGCCCTTGAGCTTGGTGGCGTCGGCCCGCTTCGTCCGCACCTTCTCGGTGGTGGCGCACGGGTCGGACGCGGTGCCGTCGGACAGCGGGGCCGCCGCCTTCCGCAGGCCGTCGCCGACGAGGCTCTCGACCTTCGCGATGTACGACGACTCCGGGAAGACCGAGGCGAGTTCGGTGAAGGACTCGTGGGCGGGCTCCGTCGCCTCACGGCCGAGCTCGGCGGCGCCGCACTCGTACAGCGACTGCGCCAGCGGCTCGTCCAGGGCCGCCGCCCGGTCGCCGAGGACTGCCTCGTCCACGGTGTCCGGGAGCGCGCGCAGGTGCTTGAGCGGCGCGACCGCCAGGCAGTAGCTCTTGTCCGTGTACGGCGTCGAGACGGCCGCGAAGTACGCGTCGAGGCGCTCCGGCACGAGCTTGGCGGCGCGGGAGCCGGGGTGTTCGAGCGCCAGCTTCTCGTACGCGTCGAGCGCGGTCTCGTAGTCGGTCTCGGCGAGGTCGAAGCGGATGCCGTCCTGGGACTTCACCAGCTCGTCGGCGGTGGCGAGCCGGGCCAGCAGCGACTGCTGGAACGCCTCCTCGCGCGCCTCCTCGCGGGCCGCCCCGTACGCGACGGTGCCTCCCGCCGGGACGGCGAGCAGCACGACGGCGAGCGGCAGCGCCAGGCGCCGGGCCGTGGCCCCCACCGCGAGCCGCGCCCGCAGCCCCCGCCGGGCCCCGTCGGCCGCGGCGGCCAGCAGGACGACGCCGTACCCGACGAGCACCCCCACCGGCACGCCGTCCGCGTCCGCGGGCAGCGCGAGCAGCAGCAGCGCGGCGGTGGCCACCCAGCAGACCGCCGCCCCGATCCACTGCCGGAGCAGGACATAGCCGAGCCCGAGGCAGGACAGGTTCAGCAGGGCCACCAGGACCGCCTGAAGCGGCCGGGCCTCCCCCTGGCCTCCGCCTCCGCCGGGACGGCCTCCCGGCGGCGCGGCGGGCGGCGGCGGAATCGTCCCCACTCCTCCCCATCCCGGGGCGGTGGCGGGTGCGGGTGTGGGTGCGGGTGCGGGTGCGCCGAAGCCGGCGGACGGCGGCCCGAAGCCGCCGGCCGGCGGCCCGAAGCCGGGTCCGGCGGAGTCGGCGGGCCCGGCGGGTCCGGGCGAGCCGCTGTTCTGGGGCGGGGCCTCCCAGGGGGCCGGGCCGTCGGCGGGGGCCGGGGCGGGCAGCCGGAAGGAGCCCGTGGCCGTGGGGGCCGTACCGGAGCCGTCCCCGGAGGCGGCGGAGCCCGTACCGGATTCGCCACTGCCGCGCGCGGGTCTGAATCTGATGGTTCCGGTGGGCTCGTCGGCCGGTCTGTCGGCCGGTCCGTCGGCCGGTCCGTCGGTCGGTTCGTCCGTGGGATCGGGCTTGTTCAGGTGCAGATTGGGCGGCGCGTCCTGAGGACGCGCGTCGTTCGGTTCTTCCCCCACCGGTTCCCCCTCGTGGGTCCAGGCGCGGTGACACCTCCACGCCGCTCCGTGCACCTACCCTTCCGCCCGCCCGGACACGCGTCCACCGGTTTGCCGGTGCGGTGACCGAGCCGGTACATCCGATCCGCGGTTTCGGCCGGAAGAGGGCCTAGAGTCTCCGGGTGCCGTACCACCAGAGCAACCACAGGAACCCCGGGAACCCCGTGAAGCGCTGTCTGCCCGCCGCCCTCGCGGCTCTCGTCTGCTCCGCCGCGCTCGCCGGGTGCGGTGCGGCCTCCGAGGCCGCTCAGGGCAGCGCGGGGCCGGACTCCGCGGCCACGACGCCCGGCCCGGCCCGTACCCCGACGGCTCCTGCCCCGACCGCCACACCCACCCCCCTCCCCCTCTCCCTCGCCGGTCGGACCGTCGTCATCGACCCCGGGCACAATCCGGGGAACTTCCGGCATGTGCGGGAGATCGGGCGGAAGGTGGACATCGGGACGGCCCACAAGGAGTGCGACACCACCGGGACCGCGACGAACGGCTCCGGGGGGAAGGACGCCTACACGGAGGCCGCCTTCACGCTCGACGTCTCGCACCGGCTGCGGAAGCTGCTGGAGGCGCGCGGCGCCGAGGTCGTTCTGACGCACGACGCGGACCGGCCGTACGGGCCCTGCATCGACGAGCGGGCGGAGATCGGGAACGAGGCGGCGGCCGACGCCGTCGTCTCCGTGCACGCGGACGGCTCCGGGACGGGGAACCGCGGGTTCCATGTGATCGTGCCCGCGCGGGTGAAGGAGGGGGCCGCCGACACCGCTCCCATCGTGGCGCCGTCGCGCACCCTCGGGGAGCGCATCGTGACCGCTTTCGCCCGGACGACCGGAACCTCCCCCGCCAACTACCTCGGCGGTGGCACCGGGTTGGACGTCCGCGCCGATCTCGGAGGTCTCAATCTGTCAACAGTGCCCAAGGTCTTCGTCGAATGCGGCAATATGCGTGATCCGAAGGACGCCGCACTGCTGACGTCCGGGGTGTGGCGGCAGAAGGCGGCCCAGGGCATCGCCGACGGCATCGTGACCTACCTCAAGGGGTAGAACCCGCGAGCGATAGATTCGCTCCGTACGATGGGGCCGCCCCCGTGCCAAGAACCG
Source organism: Streptomyces sp. NPDC059201 (assembly GCF_042754585.1). Classification (NCBI taxonomy): domain Bacteria; kingdom Bacillati; phylum Actinomycetota; class Actinomycetes; order Kitasatosporales; family Streptomycetaceae; genus Streptomyces; species Streptomyces sp. NPDC059201. The sequence continues at coordinate 450,309 of NZ_JBHZBB010000002.1, read as the reverse complement.
GCGCCTGCCCGACGCGACGACGACCCGACGAAGGATTCTTACGTGAATATCCGCTCCCTCACCCGAGGCGATGGCGTGCTGATCGGTGCTGCGGTGGTGCTGTTCATCGCCTCGTTCCTCGACCTCAACGAAGGTTGCGACCCCACGCCCGCACTGCCCGACGCGTGCAAGTACTACACCAGCGTGAACTCGTGGGAGCTCTCGCAGCTCGGCTGGGGCACCTTCTTCCTCGGCATCGCCGGAGCGGCGCTCGTCGTCCTCTCGCACGGCCTGCCGCAGCCGCGCAAGGTCCTGGGTCTGGAGCTCGGCCAGGTCGGAGTCGCCTTCACGGTGGCCTCGGCGTGGACCATGCTCATGTGGATCTTCGAGTCCGACAGCTCCGGCGCCGGCCTCATCCTCGGCCTGATCGCCTCGCTCATCCTGGCCGCCGCCGCGGTGGCCGCGCCCATGATCCCCGCCCTCAAGGCCCCGCTCGTCGGCGCCCCGCGTCCGCCGGCCCCGCAGCCGTACGGCGCGCAGCCCGGCCAGCCGGGTGTCGCCGGTGGTGGCTACGGCTACCCGGGCGTCCAGCAGGGCCAGCAGCCCTACCCGGCCCCGCACGACGCGTCGCAGGGCGGGCAGCCCTTCGGCCAGCCGCAGCCGCCGGCCCCGCACCAGCCAGAGCCGCAGGCCCCGGCGCAGGGCGGCTCCGAGTTCACGCCGTTCTGGTTCGCCGTGCCGGTCGCCCGCGCGCTGTACGCGGAGGACGGCTCCGGTTCGCAGATCGCCGAACTGGCCCCCGGCACCTGGTACCTGGCCGTGGAGCAGCGCGGCCAGGCGCTGATCGCGCAGACGCAGGACGGGCGCCGTGGCGTCCTCCAGGACGCCACGGGCATCCAGCGCGGCTGAGCCCCGCGGGCGAGTTCCCCGATCCACCCAGCGGCCCCCCGACCGGAAGCACTTCCGGTCGGGGGGCCGCTGTCGTACAGTCCCCCGGACCGCATGGAACTGACGGAGCGTCAGAAGGGAGTCCGGTCATGCGCCTGGGACTCGCGCTCGGCTACTGGGGCCGCGGCCCCTCCCCCGCCCACCTGGAGCTCGCGCGCGAGGCGGAGCGGCTGGGCTACGACTCGGTGTGGACGGCGGAGGCGTGGGGCTCGGACGCCTTCACCACCCTCACCTGGATCGCCGCCCACACCAGCCGGATCGGGCTCGGCACGGCGGTGGCGCAGATGGCGGCCCGCACCCCGACCGCGACGGCGATGCAGGCGCTCACCCTGGACCACCTGTCCGGCGGCCGGATGCGGCTCGGCCTCGGGCTCTCCGGACCGCAGGTGGTGGAGGGCTGGTACGGCCGCCCGTTCCCCCGCTCGCCGCTGACCGCGACCCGCGAGTACGTGGACGTGATCCGGCAGGTGCTGCGGCGCGAGGCGCCGGTCACCCTCGCGGGACGGCACCACTCCTTCCCGTACGCGGGCGAGGACGGCACCGGTCTCGGCAAGCCCCTCAAGCCGATCACCCACCCGCTCCGCGCGGACCTGCCGGTCCTGCTGGGCGCCGAGGGCCCGAAGAACATCGCGCAGACGCTGGAGATCGCCGACGGCTGGCTGCCGCTGTACTGGTCGCCCCGCCGCCGGCGCGAGGTGTACGCCCTGCCGGAGCACCTCCCCGAGGGCTTCCGGGTCGCGCCGATGGTGCGCGCCCAGGTCTGCGACGACGTGGCGAAGGGCCTGCTGCCGGTGAAGGCGATGCTGGGCTTCTACATCGGCGGCATGGGGCACGCGAGCCGTAACTTCCACGCCGACCTGATGGCGCGCATGGGCTACGAGGCCGAGGCGCGCCACATCCAGGACCTCTTCGCCGAGGGCCGCCGCGAGGAGGCCGTCCTGTCCGTCCCCGACGCCTTCGCCGACGAGATCTCCCTGGTGGGCCCGAGGCACCGGATCGCGGAGCGCCTCGACGAGTGGCGCACCGGACCGGTGACGGACCTCCTGGTCACGGCCCCGGACCTGGAGACCCTGCGGACGCTGGCGGAGCTCTCCTCGTAGGGCTCAGCGGGTCGCGAGCCTCGTAGGGCTCAGCGGGTCGCGACCGAGGCCAGGTCGATGACCTCGTCGAGGATGGTGCGGGAGCGGGTCAGGTCGGCGATCAGCGTGTCGATGCGGGTGCGCTCGGCGGTCAGCTCGTCGACCAGCTGCGACGTGGCGATCTCGCTGGGCGCGCCGTCCGCGTCGCGCATGCAGGGCAGCAGCTGGGCGATCTTGCGGCTGTTCAGGCCGGCCGCGTACAGGGCCTGGATGCGGATGACGCGGTCCACCGCCCACTCGCCGTACCGGCGCTGGCCACCGGGGGTGCGCTCGGAGCGCAGCAGGCCCTGCGTCTCGTAGTAGCGCAGGGACCGCTCGCTCACTCCGCTGCGGCCGGCCAGTTCACCGATGCGCATCCGCCACCCCGTCCGCCGGAAGATAAGGACTTGAACCTGACACTGGTGTCAACTCCTACGGTACCCGCATGACGAACGCACCGGTCTCCTCCCGCCTCTTCGAGTCCACCACCCTCGGTTCCCTGGACCTGCCCAACCGGCTGGTGATGGCGCCCATGACCCGCAACCGCGCCACCGCCGACGGCGTCCCCCGGGACCTGATGGCCACCTACTACGCCCAGCGGGCCACCGCGGGCCTGATCATCGCCGAGGCGTCCACGCCGAACGCGGTCGGCCAGACGTACGCGCACATCACCGCCATCCACAGCGACGCCCACGTGGCCGGCTGGCGCCGGGTCACCGACGCGGTGCGGGACGCGGGCGGGCGGATGTTCCTCCAGCTCCAGCACGGCGGCCGGGTCGGCCACCCCGACAACAGCGGGCACGTGCCCGTCGCCCCCTCGCCGGTCGCGCTGCCGGAGGGCATCCACACGCCGGGCGGGCACCGGGAGGGCGTCGTCCCCCGCGAGCTGACCGCCGGGGAGATCCGGGAGACCGTCGCCGACTTCGCCGCCGCCGCGCGCCGGGCCGTCGACGCGGGCTTCGAGGGCGTCGAGGTGCACGCCGCCAACGGGTATCTGCTCCACCAGTTCCTGGCGAAGAACACGAACCGGCGCACGGACGCGTACGGCGGGTCGGTCGAGAACCGGATCCGGTTCGTCGTCGAGGTCGTCCGGGCCGTGGTCGACGCCGTCGGCGCCGAGCGGGTCGGGGTGCGGATCGCGCCGGGGCTCACGGTCAACGGCATCGAGGAGGGCGACACGGAGGCCCTGTACGAGGCGCTCGTCCCCGCCCTCGCCGCGCTCGGCCCCGCCTACCTGCACGTGGTCTTCGCCGACCCGGAGCAGCCGCTCTTCCGGTGGATCCGGTCGGCCTGGCCGCGCACGCTGATCGCCAACCCGGTGCTCGGCTTCGGCGGGCCCCTCCCCGCCGACGGCGGGAAGGGGGCGGCCGAGCGGCTGCTCGCGGCCGGCGCCGACCTGATCTCGCTGGGCCGCCCGTTCCTGGCCAACCCCGACCTGGTGGAGCGGCTGCGCACGGGCGGGCCGATCAACCCGCTGCGGGAGAAGGGCCTGATGTACTCGGGCGACGCGGAGGGCTACACGGACTACCCGACGCTGGCCGAGTCCGCCGCCCTCGCCCTCGTGTGAGAGGGCATCACCCGCCGCTGAGCTGGGAGGCCGAGGGGACCTTGTCGACCACCTCGGCACCGGCGGACTTGCCGGCGTCCTTGATGTCGTTGATGACGCCTTCCAGGCCGCCGACGCCCGCCGCGTCGATCTCGCCCTTGCGGAGCTTCGTACCAAGGTCCTTGAGGGACTCGATGCCCGCGGAGAGCGGGGCGACGGCCTTGGACAGGAGCGGGTCGCCCTTGGCGTTGTTCACCGCGGCCTTGAGCCGGTTGTAGGTGAACGCGCCGGCGAGGCCCGCCTTGACGAGGGCGAAGGTGCGCCCGTCGGCGCCCTTCTTGAACTTGCCGGCCTTGTACGGCTTCACGATCCACTGGTACGCGGCTCCGGCGGCGAGTCCGGCGTTCGCGACGAACCGGGTCTTCGCCAGCTTCTGCTGCTCGAAGGTGCTCGACGCCGAGGGGCTGGAGGCCGTACTCACGCTCTGGGTGGTGTCGGCCCCGCACGCGGCGGTGGTGAGCAGCAGCGTGCAGGACAGCAGCAGCGCGACGACGCCGCGGGTCAGGCTTCTGGGCACAGCGGAACCTCCCTGGGACTGGTCCCGCCAGCCTCACCCCGCCCCCGCCACCCCGCCATCCGGGCGACGCCGTCCGTGCGACGCCGTCCGGGTGCGTCACTCCGCGCAGCAGTCCGGGGGCAGGCCCGTGGGGAGGGTCTCGCCGCCGAAGACGGCGACGGTGGCCTGTTCGCCGCCGAGGGCCGCGACGGCCAGGAGGAGGGAGCCCGCGGTCCAGGCGGTCTGCTCCTCGGGCCAGACCGCCGGCTCGTGCCCGTCGGCGCCCTCGTACACGTACCCCGTCCAGTACAGGCCGTTCGGGGCGCGCAGGTGGCCGATGTCCTGGAGGACGGTGAGGGCCCGGTCGGACTCCCCCGTCGCCCAGAGGGCGAGGGCGAGTTCGCAGCTCTCGCCGCCGGTGACCCACGGGTTGGGGACGACGCAGCGGACGCCGAGGCCCGGGACGACGAACTCGTCCCAGCGCTCGTCGATACGGGCCTTCGCCTCGGCGCCGGTGACGGCGCCGCCGAGGACCGGGTAGTACCAGTCCATCGAGTAGCGGGACTTGTCGAGGAAGCGCTCGGGGTGGCGGCGGATCGCGTGGGCCAGGGACCCGGCCGCGAGCTCCCAGTCCGGCTGCGGCTCCTCGCGGGCGTCGGCGATGGCGAGGGCGCAGCGCAGGGCGTGGTGGATGGAGGAGGAGCCGGTGAGGAGGGCGTCGGTGACGGGGGTGCCGTCGGGCTCGCGCTTCCAGCCGATCTGGCCGCCGGACTGCTGGAGCCCGAGGACGAACTCGACCGCCGCGTAGACGACCGGCCACACCCGGTCGAGGAAGGCGTCGTCGCCGGTCGACAGGTAGTGGTGCCAGACGCCGACGGCTATGTATGCGGTGAAGTTGGACTCCTTGCCGCGGTCGGTGACGTCGTCCGGGTCGCCGTCCTGGTAGGCCGCGTACCAGGAGCCGTCGCCGTTCTGGTGCCGGGCGAGCCAGGCGTAGGCGCGGGCGGCGGCCTCGTGCTCGCCCGCGGTGTCCAGGGCCATGGCGGCCTCGGTGTGGTCCCAGGGGTCGAGGTGGTGGCCCCGGAACCACGGGATGGCGCCGTCCTCGCGCTGGGCGGCGAGGATGCCGGCGACGGTGGAGGCGGCCTGCTCGGCGGTGAGGACGCCGGGCAGGACCAGGTGCTCCGCGATCCGCTCGGGAGAGGTCACTTGGCGGCGTCCACGGCGTCGGCCTTCGGGAGGTGGGGCTTGGTCGCGTAGGCGACGAAGCTCTTGCCGACGACCGGGTTGAGCAGCTGCTCGGCGACCCGGGTCAGGGCGGGCTTCTTCATGATGTCCCAGACCAGGAGCTTGTGGTACGCCCTGACCGGCAGCGCCTTGTCGTTGTCGACGCCGAAGGCGCACTTCAGCCACCAGTACGGCGAGTGCAGGGCGTGCGCGTGGTGGGTGCCGTACGGCTTGAGGCCGGCCTGGCGGATCTTGGCGAGGAGTTCGTCGGCCTTGTAGATGCGGATGTGGCCGCCCTCGACCTCGTGGTACGCGTCGGAGAGCGTCCAGCAGATCTTCTCGGGGCCGTAACGGGGGACGGTGATGGCGATCCGGCCGCCGGGCTTGAGGACGCGGACCATCTCGGCGAGGACGCCCTTGTCGTCCGGGATGTGCTCCATCACCTCGGAGATGATGACGACGTCGAAGGAATCGTCGGGGAACGGCAGGTTGAGCGCGTCGCCCTCCATCGCGGTGGCGGTGGCGCCCGCCGGGGCCTCGCCGGCCTCCTTCATGGCGGCGAACCACTTGGCGACCTCGCGGATCTCCTCGCCGTTCTGGTCCAGCGCCACGACCTGGGCGCCACGCCGGTAACACTCGAAGGCGTGCCGCCCCGCACCGCAGCCCAGATCGAGCACACGGTCGCCAGGAGCGAGCGGGAAGCGGGTGAAGTCGACGGTCAGCACGAGGCCCTGCTTTCGCGGTTGGAGTCTGGTTGTGGGCAGGCGTTCCGCTGGGCGGAACGGGTGGGCACAACCTGCCCACCGGGCCGCACCCGGCGATGACGGCGAGGTGTCACCGGCGAACCCCGGCAGCCTGCCGGACCAGCGCCTCCCGGTACAGCTCAGCGGTCCCCTGGGCCGCGCGGGCCCAGGTGAACTTGGACAGCACCCGCTCCCGCCCCGCCTGACCCAGCCGCGCCCGCAGCCCCGCATCCCCCAGCATCCGCCCCAGCCCCGCCGCCAGCGCCCCCGCGTCGCCGGTCGGCACGGCGAGGCAGGTCTCGCCGTCGGGCCCGGCGACCTCGGGGATCGCCCCGCCGGTCGTGGCGACGAGCGGCGTACCGGTGGCCATGCCCTCCGCCGCGGGCAGCGAGAAGCCCTCGTAGAGGGAGGGGACGCAGGCGACCTCGGCCGAGCGGTAGAGGTCGACGAGCTCCGCGTCGCTGATGCCCTTCACGAAGCGGACGGCGCCGTCGAGGCCGTACCGCTCGATGGCCTGGGCGACCGGCCCGTCCTCAGCGCGCTTGCCGACGACGACGAGGTGCGCGTCGGGCCGCTCGGTGCGGAGCTTGGCGAGCGCCTCGATGAGGAAGACGAGGCCCTTGAGGGGGACGTCGGCGCTGGAGGTGGTGACGATGCGGCCGGGGACCTCGGCGACGGAGGGGTCCGGGGACCACAGCTCGGTGTCGGCGCCGATGTGCACGACGCGGACGCGGTCCTCGCGGACGCCGAGGTGCTCGACGATCTCCTGGCGGGAGGTGCCGGAGACGGTGAGGACGGACGGCAGCCGGCGGGCGACGCGCTTCTGCATGCGGGTGAAGCCGTACCAGCGGCGGACGGAGGCGCGGCGCTTCCAGTCGGCGGCGGCGTCGAGGTCGAGCCGCCGGTCGACGGTGATGGGGTGGTGGATCGTGGTGACCAGCGGGGCGCCGATCGCGCGGGGGCCGCCGAGGAGTCCGTACCCGAGGGTCTGGTTGTCGTGGATCACGTCGAAGTCGCCGCGACGGGCGGCGAGGGTGCGGCGGGCGCGCAGCGAGAAGGTCAGCGGCTCCGGGAAGCCGCCGGTCCACATGGTGGCGACCTCCAGGGCGTCGATCCAGTCGCGGTACTCGTCGCGCTTGGGCGTCCGGAAGGGGTCGGGCTGGCGGTAGAGGTCGAGGCTGGCGATCTCGCTGAGCGTGACGCCCTCGTCGAGCGTCGGGTACGGCTGCGAGCCGAAGACCTCGACGATGTGGCCCAGCCGGGCCAGCTCGCGGGAGAGGTGGCGGACGTAGACGCCCTGACCGCCGCAGAAGGGATTGCCCTTGTACGTCAGGAGAGCGATCCGCAACGGACCGTCACCGGGTGGGGCGGCACCCTGTCGGGGGTTCGCCTCTATGGCCTCAGCGGTCATGCGCGACCCCCTTCGAGCGTGCGTTTCGCGCGAGCGTAACCGCTCGCGCTAATGTAGAACAAGTTACAGACTTGATCGTTCTCGACGCCTCTCGACGCCTCTCGACGCGCTTTCCGCGTGTCGTCCGATCCATCGGGAGGCACCGAATCTACCGGCAGGTAGCTTCGGCGTGAGCGCCGGAACAGGTGATTCGCGCCACCCGGCCGCGGAGGTTCGCGCCACGGCCGTCCTCCGCCATACTGGCGCTCCCCACCGCACGGAACGGGACCCCGATGACCGCAGAGAGCAGAGCGGACCACCGCCCCTCCGCCACGCCGCCCCTGACGGAGCGGCAGGAGGCGCGCCGCCGTCGCATCCTCGACGCCAGCGCCCAGCTCGCCGCCCGCGGCGGCTTCGACGCGGTGCAGATGCGGGAGGTCGCGGAGGCGGCCGGAGTCGCCCTCGGGACGCTGTACCGCTACTTCCCGTCCAAGATCCACCTGCTCGTCGCGACCATGCAGGACCAGCTCCAGCACATGCACACCACGCTCCGGAAGCGGCCCCCGGCCGGCGCGGCCCCCGCGGAGCGCGTGGCGGAGACCCTGATGCGGGCCTTCCGCGCGCTCCAGCGCGAGCCGCAGCTCGCCGACGCGATGGTCAGGGCGCTGACCTTCGCCGACCGCAGCGTGAGCCCCGAGGTCGACACGGTCTCGCGCCTGACGACCGCGATCATCCTCGACGCGATGGGCGCGGAGCAGCCGACCCCGGAGCAACTGTCGGCCGTCCGCGTCATCGAACACACCTGGCACTCGGCCCTCATCACGTGGCTGTCCGGGCGCGCCTCGATCGCCCAGGTCAAAATCGACATCGAAACAGTCTGCCGCCTGATCGACCTGACGGCCCCGGAACGGCCCCCCGCCCGTCAGTGACCGGAGCCCTCGCCGTACGGGAGGACTGCCTCCCACCCGGTGGACTGCTTCACGCACGCGTCCTCCGTGGCGCTCAGGGTGATCGTTCCGCGTGCGCGTCAGCCCACCGGGTCCCGGACCTTGTCCCTGAGCCCGGTCTTCTCCATGCACGCGTCGTCGTACGCCACGACGCCGAGCGTCCCCTCGCCGTCACCGACCCCGCTCCGGAACTCGGCCACCAGGGTCCATCCCCGCTGCTTGAAGACCTCCTGAGGGTTGACGGCCTCGTACTGGTTCCCGTTCTTGGCGAACCGCCAGGCGCGCTCGCCCAGTCCGTCCACCACCGCCTCGTACAGGGCGAGGTCGGCCGGGTGCTCCCCATCGCCGAAGCCCTTGTAGTACACCGCGCACCCGAGGAGCATCTCCTTCTCTATCCGCTCGGCGAACTCTCGCTCGTCCGGCGGCGCGTCCGCGGCCTTCAGCGCGCCCTCGACGTCCGCCCGCACCACGTCCTTCGTGAGCGGTCCGGTCCCCGCCGGGCGCGGCGGGACGGGGACCGGGGCCCCCTTCTGCGGCTCCCCCGCCCCGCAGCCCGCCGTCGCCAGCGACGCCGCCACGGCCAAGGCCGCCATGGCGGCCCGTCTCTTCCCGTTCTTCCCTCGCATGTGCGTTCCCTCCCCAGGTCACGGGGGCGTTCGTCCCGTGATCAGGGGAGGAGTGTGGCACGAGGGCCGGCGGGCTAGTCCTCCGGTGGGTAGACCGGTTCGCCGCCGTCCGCGAGGGTGATGAGGATGGCCTCGACGGGGCAGCCCTCGGCCGCCGCGAGGAGGCGTTCGCCCGCGTCGGTTTCCGGGGTGACCGGGTGGGACTGGCGGGCGGTGTCGAGGCGGAAGCCTTCCGGGGCGTGGTTGACGCACAGGCCGGAGCCGATGCAGACGGCCCGGTCGACCTCCAGGTGCCAGCGGTCGCCCATCAGTTGCCCCCCGAACCCTCGTACCCGCCCGGGAGGTGGATCATCTTGTGCTCCAGGTACTCGGAGAAGCCCTCGGGACCGAACTCGCGGCCCACACCGGAGTTCTTGTAGCCGCCGAAGGGGCCGAGCATGTCGAGGCTGAAGGTGTTGACGTTGAAGGTGCCGGTGCGGACCTGGCGGGCGAAGTCGATGCCGTGCTCGACGTCGCCGGTCCAGACGCTGCCGCTGAGCCCGTACTCGGAGTCGTTGGCGACCCGCAGGGCCTCGGCCTCGTCCCCGTACGGCAGGAGACAGACGACCGGGCCGAAGATCTCCTCGCGGGCGATCCGCATCGAGTTGTCGACGTCGCCGAAGAGCGTCGGCTCGACGTACCAGCCGCGGTCGAGCCCGTCCGGGCGGCCGCCGCCGGTGAGGACCTTCGCGCCCTCCGCCTGCCCGATGCCGATGTAGTCGAGCGAGCGCTGCTGCTGGCGGCGGGCGACGAGCGGCCCGACCTGGGTGGCGGGGTCGAGCGGGTCGCCGACGACGAGCGCGGAGGCCGCGGCGGACAGCGCCTCGGCGATCTCCTCGTACCGGGAGCGGGGGGCGAGGACCCGGGTCTGGGCCACGCACGCCTGTCCGTTGTTCATCCACGCGGCCGGGACGATCCCGGCGACCGCCGTCGCCACGTCGGCGTCCGGGAGGATCACCGCCGCCGACTTGCCGCCGAGTTCGAGCGTGACGCGGGTGAGGTTGCGCGAGGCGACCTCCATCACGCGCTTGCCCGCGGCGACCGAGCCGGTGAAGGACACCTTGTCGACGCCGGGGTGCCCGACCAGGTACTCGCTGACCTCGCGGTCGGCGGGCAGGATCGAGAGCACCCCCTCCGGCAGCCCCGCCTCCGCGGCGATCTCGCCGAGCAGGTACGAGTCGAGCGGCGACTCCGGCGAGGGCTTGAGGATCGCGGTGCAGCCGGCGAGCAGCGCCGGTCCCAGCTTGGCGGCGGCGGTGAACTGCGGCACGTTCCACGGCACGACCGCGGCGACCACCCCGACCGGCTCGCGCCGCACGAGCAGCGGGCCGAGGACCCCGCCGCGCCGCTCCTCGAAGACGAAGCCGCGGGCCACGGTGATGGCCGAGTCCCACACCATCATCGCGCCGAGCGCCTGCGCGAGGACGGACCAGGAGTACGGGGAGCCGTTCTGCGCGCTGATCGAACGGGCCAGCTCCTCGTGCCGGACCGCGATCGCGTCCTTGATCCGGGAGACGACCTCGATCCGCTCCTCCAGGCTCATCCGCGGCCAGGGCCCCTCGTCGAAGGCCCGCCGTGCCGCCGCGACGGCCCGGTCGACGTCCGCGCGCGAGGCGTGCGGGACGCGTCCGATGACCTCCTCGGTGTGCGGCGAGATCACCTCGATGGAGGCGTCGCCGAGCGGATCGGTCAACTCCCCGCCGATGAACAGCTTTCCGTGCTCCACAAGCTCGCTCATGCCGGTCGCCTCCCGGGGGTATCTGACGGTGTATCAGAACTGATATCAGTTCTAGATATGGTCGGCAATGGTCGTACCGGTACGCAGAGATGAGGACGCTCATGACGCAGGTGACCGAGCACGGCGGTGGCGTCTGGTCGCTGCGGGTGCCCATCCCGGACAACCCGCTGGGCCACACCCTGGTCCACGTCCTCGACACCGACCGGGGCCCGGTCCTCGTCGACACCGGCTGGGACGACCCCGATTCGTGGAGCGAACTCACCGCCGGGCTGGGCGCGTTGGGGATCGGCGTACGGGACGTCCACGGGGTCGTCATCACCCACCACCACCCCGACCACCACGGACTGTCCGGCCGGGTCCGGGAGGAGTCCGGGGCCTGGATCGCCATGCACGCCGCCGACACCGCCGTCGTCCGCCGCACCCGCGAGTCCGACCCCGCCACCTGGCTCGACTACCTCGCCCGCAAGCTCGCCGCCGCCGGCGCCCCCGAGGACCACCTCGCCCCGCTGCGCGCCGCCCGCTCCGGCGGCCGGATGCGCACCCTGCCCGGCCTCGGCGCGGCCCTCCCCGACCGGGAGATCGTCCCCGGCGAACTCCTCGACCTCGCCGGGCGCAGGCTCCGCGCCGTCTGGACCCCCGGCCACACCCCCGGCCACGTCTGCCTCCACCTGGAGGAACAGCACCCCGCCGGACTCCCCGGCCACGGCCGGCTCTTCTCCGGCGACCACCTGCTGCCGGGCATCTCCCCGCACATCGGCCTCTACGAAGACCCCGACGACGCCACGGTGACCGACCCCCTCGGCGACTACCTCGACTCGCTGGAGCGGATCGGACGGCTCGGCGTCGCCGAGGTCCTCCCCGCCCACCAGCACGCCTTCCCCGACGCCGCCGGACGGGTCCGCGAACTCCTCGACCACCACGAGGACCGGCTCACCGGACTCCTCGCCCTCCTCACCACCCCCCTCACCCCGTGGCAGCTCGCCGAGCGCATGGAGTGGAACCGCCCCTGGGACCGCATCCCGTACGGCTCCCGCAACATCGCCGTCAGCGAGGCCGAGGCCCACATCCGCCGCCTGGTCAAGCTGGGCCGCGCGGAGGCCGTGACGGGGACGGAGCCGGTGGCGTACGTGGCGGTGTGACGCGGCCTGCGCGTGGCGGTGTGACGCGGCTGTCGCGTGGCGGTGTGACGCGGCTCGCACGCCCGGGGAGCGGGTCCTACGGGCCGGTAGAGTGGCCCGGTCGTCTTCATGCCCGAGCAGGGGAAAGCCGGTGCGAATCCGGCGCTGACCCGCAACCGTGAGCCGTTCGGAAGAACAGTGAGTCGGAACGCCCTGCCCCGGGACGTGAGCGCCGGCACCGTCGAGGAATACGGCGCCGGACGCGGGCCCCGCGCGGGGCACCGGTGTCCGGTGCCCGCACGAGAGGCACACATGATCAGCGTCCGTCGCGCCGCCGCCGCGCTCACCGCAGCGGCAGCCGTGCTCGCCACCGCCGCGACCGGAACGGCCTCCGCCGCGCCCTCGCCGAGCGCTTCCGCCGCCGCGCTCCCGCCCGGTCTGTACGGCAAGAGCGACCCGACGTACGACGGCGTCTGGCGCCAGTCGCTCGCCTTCCTCGCCCAGCGCGCCACCGGCTACCAGCCCGCCGACCAGGCCGTGGACTGGCTGCTCGGCCAGCAGTGCGCGGACGGCTCCTTCGCCTCGTACCGCGCGGACACCACGAAGCCGTGCGACGCCAAGACGATGCGGGACTCCAACGCCACCGCCGTCGCCCTCCAGGCGCTCGGCGCGGTCCGCCGCGAGGCCGCCGACCCGACGAAGATCGACACCGCGGTCAAGGCCGGCTACGGCTGGCTGCGCGGCGTACAGAACAAGGACGGCGGCTGGAGCTACACCCCCGGCGGCCCCAGCGACGCCAACTCGACCTCCATCGTCGTCAGCGCGCTCGCCGCGTCGGGCGTCAAGCCCGGTTCGTACACCTCGGCCGAGGGCCGCACCCCGTACGACGCGCTGCTCGCGCTCGCGCTGCCCTGCTCCGACGACGAGGGGCCGGGCGCCTTCGCGTACCAGCCCGACAAGGCGGGCAAGCTGCTCGCCAACGCGGACGCGACCGCCGCGGCCACCCTCGCCGGGCTCGGCAAGGGCATCACCGCCGTCAAGGCCACCCCGCCGCAGGCCCCGACCTGTGTCGACCTCTCCGAGCCGACCGTCGAGCGGGCCGCCCTCAACGGCGCCTCCTACCTCGCCAAGGCGCTCGTGCAGACCGGCCACCTCACCACCCCGCCGCTGCCCGGCGCCACCGACACCGAGCCGAAGCCGGACTTCGGCAACACCGCCGACGCCGTCGTCGCCCTCGCCGCCGCCGGCACCGCCCGCCTCGCGGAGCCCGCGCTCCAGTGGCTGGAGCAGAACGCGGCCCCCTGGGCGAAGGAGTCCGGCCCCGCCGCCTACGCCCAGCTGATCCTCGCCGCGCGCGCGATGGAGGCCGACCCGCACGAGTTCGGCAAGGAGGACCTGGTCGAGGCGCTGAACGCGACCGGCCCCGCGCCCAAGACCCCCGACGTCTCCGCCGCCTCCACCGAGGACGAGGACGACGACTCCTTCCTCGGCTTCGACGTGTGGTGGATCATCGGCATCGGCATGGTCGCCGGCGTCGGCATCGGCTTCCTCCTGAGCGGCCGCAAGAAGTGACGCGCCCGGGTTCCCGGCGGACCGCCGCCGGGGCGCTCGCCTGCGGGACGGCCGGGCTGCTGCTCGCCCTCGGCGCGGCGGCCCCCGCCCAGGCGGCGGGCTACCGGTACTGGTCGTACTGGCAGGCCGACGCCGGGAAGTGGACGTACGCCACCCAGGGCCCCGCGATCTCCCGGCCCGCCGACGGCGACGCCATCGGCTTCCGCTTCGCGCTCAGCGAGGACTCCGCCGACGCGACCAGGCCGACCGCCGCGCCCGACTTCGGCGCGATCTGCGCGGACGTCGAGAAGAAGCCCGGTACGAAGCGGATCGCGGTCGTCGTCGACTTCGGCACCCCGAAGGACGCGCCCTCCGGCGAGACCCCGCCGAAGGACTCCCCGACGACCGGCTGCGCCGGCGTCGCCGAGAACGGCACCGGCGCGGACGCCCTCGCGGCCGTCGCCAAGCCGCTGCGCTACGACAGCTCCGCCATGCTCTGCGGCATCGCGGGCTACCCGAAGCAGGGCTGCGGCGAGGCCGTCGCCGACCCCGCGACCTCCGCCACCGCCCCGAAGGCGGCCGCGGACGACAACGGCGGCGGCCCCTCGCTCGGCGTCCTCGTCGGCGGCGGCGCCGTCCTCGCCCTCGGCGCCGCGGCCGTGTGGAAGTCCCGCCGCCGCGCATGAGGCGAGGGGGCACGGCGGATGAGGTCACCCGGGTCAGCTGGTGGGCGCGGCTTCACGCACCCGTCGCGGACCGGGGGAACGCGCTGCACCCGGGGGCCTGGTGGCTGTGGGCCCTCGGGCTCGCCGTCGCCGCCTCCCGGACCACCAACCCGCTGCTGCTCGGCCTGATCGTCGGCGTCGCCGGTTACGTGGTGGCGGCGCGCCGCACCGACGCGCCGTGGGCCCGTTCGTACGGCGCCTTCGTCAAGCTCGGACTGTTCGTCGTCGCCCTGCGGATCGTCTTCTCGGTGGTCCTGGGCTCCCCGATCCCGGGCTCGCACGAGGTGTTCACGCTGCCGGAGCTGCCGCTGCCGGACTGGGCGCAGGGGATAAGGATCGGCGGCCGGGTGACCGCCGAGCAGCTCGTCTTCGCGCTGTACGACGGGCTCAAGCTGGCGGCCCTGCTGATCTGCGTGGGCGCGGCCAACGCGCTCGCCAACCCGGCGCGGCTCCTGAAGTCGCTGCCGGGGGCGCTGTACGAGGCCGGGGTCGCCGTCGTCGTGGCGATGACCTTCGCGCCGAACCTGGTCGCGGACGTGGTCCGGCTCCGCACCGCCCGGCGGCTGCGCGGCCGGCCCACGGGCGGGGTGCGGGCGGTGCTCCAGATCGGGCTGCCGGTCCTGGAGGGCGCGCTGGAGCGGTCGGTCGCGGTCGCGGCGTCGATGGACGCGCGCGGCTACGGACGCACCGCCCAGGTCCCGCCGGCCGTCCGCCGCACGACCAACGTCCTGACCCTCGGCGGCCTGCTGGGCGTCTGCGCGGGCTCGTACGGCCTCCTGGCCGCGCAGGGCGCCGGTTACGGGCTCCCGCTGCTCGCCGCCGGACTCCTCGCTGCGGTGGCCGGCCTCCGCCTGGGCGGCCGCCGCAGCGTCCGCACCCGCTACCGCCCCGACCGCTTCGGCCCCCGCTCCTGCCTGGTGGCCGCCTCCGGCATCACCGTGGCCACCCTCATGATCCAGGCCAACACCTACGCCCACGCCGCCCTCCACCCGGGCGTCGTCCCCCTGACCACCCCGGAACTCCCCCTCTGGCCGGCCCTCTCGATCCTCCCGGCCCTCCTGCCGGCGCTGATCGCCCCCGTACCGCCGGCGCGTGAGGAGTCGTCCGCGTGATCCGCCCGGAACCGACCCCGCGAGGCGCTCGCGGCCGCCGGGCCACCCCGCGCCCGCACCGGCCGGGCCAGGCCCGTCCGCCGCTCGCCGGCATCGCCCCCGTACCACCCACTCGTGAGGAGTCGTCCGCGTGATCCGGTTCGAGGGCGTCTCCGTGACGTATGAGGACGCTGCCGGGCCGACCCTGCGGGGGGTGGATCTGACGGTGCCGGAGGGGGAGCTGGTGTTGCTCGTCGGGCCCTCGGGGGTCGGGAAGTCGACGCTGCTGGGTGCCGTCTCCGGGCTCGTCCCGCACTTCACCGGCGGGACGCTGCGGGGGCGGGTCACCGTGGACGGCCGGGACACGCGTACCCACCACCCGCGCGAGCTCGCCGACCTGGTCGGCACGGTCGGGCAGGACCCGCTCGCCCACTTCGTGACCGACACCGTCGAGGACGAGCTCGCCTACGGCATGGAGTCGCTGGGCCTCGCCCCCGCCGTGATGCGGCGGCGCGTCGAGGAGACCCTGGACCTGCTGGGCCTCGCCGAGCTGCGGGACCGGCCGATCGCGACGCTGTCCGGCGGGCAGCAGCAGCGGGTGGCGATCGGCTCCGTCCTGACCACCCACCCCAAGGTCCTCGTCCTCGACGAGCCGACCTCCGCGCTGGACCCGTCGGCCGCCGAGGACGTCCTCGCCGTGCTCCAGCGACTCGTCCACGACCTGGGCACGACGGTCCTGATGGCCGAGCACCGGCTTGAGCGGGTCGTCCAGTACGCCGACCGCGTCCTGCTCCTGCCGGACGCGGTCCTCGGCACGCCCGAGGAGATCATGGCGGTCTCCCCCGTCTACCCGCCCGTCGTCGGGCTGGGACGGCTCGCGGGCTGGGACCCGCTGCCGCTGACGGTCCGGGACGCGCGGCGGAGGTCGGGGGAGCTGCGGGGGCGGCTGGAGGGGCGGGGGGTGGAGCGGGGGGTGGAGCGGGACCCTGCGGGGCTTCTCCCCCACCCCGCCCCTTCCCGTAACCGGGGCTCCGCCCCGGACCCCGCGCCTCAAACGCCGGCGGGGCTGAAATCAGCCCCGCCACGGGGTGGGGGAAGCTCCCTCTTCCGGAGGCGCCGCACCCTCGACGACACCCCCGACCCCACCACCCCCCTCGTCGACATCGACCGCCTCGCCGTCCGCCGCGGCCGCGTCGAGGCGCTCCGTCGCGTCGACCTCCAGGTCAAGGCGGGCGAGACCATCGCTCTCATGGGCCGTAACGGCGCCGGCAAGTCCACCCTGCTCTCCACCCTCGTCGGCATGCTCGCCCCCACCTCCGGCACCGTCCGCGTCTCCGGCCTCGTCCCGCACGCCACCGACCCCCGCACCCTGATCCGCCGGGTGGGCCTGGTGCCGCAGGAGCCGAGGGACCTGCTGTACGCGGAGACCGTCGCCGAGGAGTGCGAGGCGGCCGACGCGGACGCGGGCGCCGCGCCGGGGACCTGCCGGGCGCTGGTGACGGAGCTCGTACCGGGGGTGACCGACAGCACCCACCCCCGGGACCTGTCCGAGGGGCAGCGCCTGGCGCTCGCGCTCGCCGTGGTCCTGACCGCCGCCCCGCCGCTGGTCCTCCTCGACGAGCCGACCCGCGGCCTGGACTACGCGGCGAAGGCCCGGCTGGTCGCCCGGCTGCGGGCGCTCGCCGCCGAGGGGCACGCGATCGTGCTGGCCACGCACGACGTGGAGCTCGCGGCCGAGCTGGTGGACCGGGTGGTGATCGTCGCGGGCGGCGAGGTCGTCGCGGACGGCCCGACGGCCGAGGTCGTCGTCTCGTCCCCGGCCTTCGCCCCGCAGGTCTCGAAGATCCTGGCCCCCGAGCCGTGGCTCACGGTCGAACAGGTGGAAGGGGCCCTGCGCACATGAGGACCAGCCGTCCCAGCCGCCCCACCCACCCCATCCGGCTCGGGCCCCGCTCCGTCGCCGCCCTCCTCCTCGTCTCGCTCGTCGGCCTGATCGGCATCGGCTGGCCGCTCTTCGCGGACGCCGGTTCCGCCGTCACGGACCACGCCGCCGACGCGCCCTGGCTCTTCGCGCTGATCCTCCCCCTCCTCATCGCCGTCGTCGTGGCGACGATCGCGGACTGCGGGATGGACGCGAAGGCCGTGGCGATGCTGGGGGTGCTGGCCGCCGTGGGGGCGGCGCTGCGCCCGCTGGGCGCGGGCACGGCCGGCCTGGAGCCGATGTTCTTCCTGATGGTGCTGAGCGGCCGGGTCCTCGGCCCCGGCTTCGGCTTCGTGCTCGGCGCGGTGACGATGTTCGCCTCCGCCCTGCTCACGGGCGGCGTGGGCCCCTGGATGCCGACGCAGATGCTGGCGATGGGCTGGTTCGCGATGGGCGCGGGCCTGCTCCCGGCGGGGGTCCGCGGCCGCCCGGAGCGGCTGATGCTGGCCGCGTACGGCTTCGTCGCGGCGTTCGCGTACGGCACGGTCACCAATCTGTACGGCTGGGTGACGGTGGCGGGCCTCGGACAGGGCATCTCCTTCGTGCCGGGGGCCCCGGCGGGCGAGAATCTGGTCCGTTTCCTGGCCTTCCTGGTCGCCACCTCCCTCGGCTGGGACCTCGGCCGGGCCGCGCTCACGGTCGTCCTGACCCTCACGGTCGGCGGACCGCTGCTGCGGGCGCTGCGGAGGGCGACGCGGCGGGCGAACTTCGAGGCCCAGGTCACATTCGAGGGGCCCGAGAAGGGGTCCCCGGGTGAGGCGCCTCATAGGACCCAGGTCACGTACGACCCGAAATAGTAGAACCGGACTACCCGCCCAAACCGCCCACACCCACCCATGACCTGCGAAAACACCATGATCCTGGACGTTGGTCCCACCACCCCGAGTCCGAACCTTCCTCGTACAGGGGGTCGTTGCGCCGCCCTCGGGGATTTGTTTCTGTAGTGGACGTCGCCAGGCAGCAGGTGCTCAGCGAAGCACCGCGGCAGGCCGGTTCCCCCCAGCTCCCGGATTCCCCGGGCTCTGGTTCCGGCATGCCGGAATCGGCTGGAAACAGTCGTTTCGCCCGGCGCGACCCCCGTCCTCGACGTTAGGTAGACGTTTTGTTCCGCTCGATCGCCACTCGTGCCGCTGCCCGCAAGAAGTCCTTCGCCGCCACCGCAGCCGTGCTGCTCGGCGCCTCGGGTGCGGTGCTCGGTACGACGGGCACGGCCTCGGCCGCCAGCCCGCAGGAGCTCGCCCGTGACATCGTGCCCGCCTCGCAGTACGCCGCCTTCAGCAAGATCGTCTCGCACGAGTCCGGCTGGAACCCCAAGGCGACCAACTCGTCGTCCGGCGCCTACGGCCTCGTCCAGGCCCTGCCGGCCTCGAAGATGTCCTCCGCCGGTTCCGACTGGAAGACCAACCCGGCCACCCAGATCAAGTGGGGCCTCAACTACATGAACGAGCGCTACGGCTCCCCGAACGCCGCCTGGGCGTTCTGGCAGGCCAACGGCTGGTACTAAGAGTCACCACGCCGCCCAGCGCACCCCGCAAGGCCCCGCCCTCCTCCCGGAGGGGCGGGGCCTGCGGCGTTTCGGCGACAAGGGCGTCACCGCCACTGCGGCACTCCCGCTGCTTCGGCGGTCCCGCCACTTCGGCGGCCCGCCACTTCCTCGGTCCGCTACTTCGGCGGATCCGTGTCCGCCGGGCTCGCGCCGTCCTTTCCCGCGGCCACCCCCGGGGAGTGCCCGAGCACGACGACCCAGGAGCCTTCGTGCCGGGCGAGCGGGACGTACGTGGAGAAGGGCTTGCCGTCCTTCCCCTCGCCGAGGACCCGCGCACTGGCCACGTCGTCGCCGAACTCGTGCGACACCTCGACGCTCGCGACCTCCACCCCCTTCCCCCCGTCGGCGTCCAGCGCCTCCCGCGCGTCCGCCTCGACCCCCTCGTACCCCGAAGGCCCCAGCTCGACGAGCGCGTCCACATCGCGCGCGTTCAGCGCCGCGACATACGCCTCCGCCACCTGGCGCTCCGTCCGCCCGTCCCCCTGGGGCCCCTCCTGCGTGCACCCCACCAGCAGCGCACAGCCGACGGCGGCCAGTAACGCGATCTTTCGCCTGGTCATACATCCCCCTCTTGATCGGTCCCCCGGGGGGACGCGACGGGACCACCCGCCGGTTGCACGGCACGGACACTGGCACGGGCGCGGGGCCCCGCCCTCCCCATCGGGAAGGGCGAGGCCCCGCGGTTTCCCGGGCACCCCTGCCAGGTCTCGGGCTCTACAGGCGCTGGATGATCGTTCCGGTGGCGAGGGCGCCGCCGGCGCACATGGTGACCAGGGCGAATTCCTTGTCGGTGCGTTCCAGCTCGTGCAGGGCGGTGGTGATGAGGCGGGCGCCGGTGGCGCCGACCGGGTGGCCGAGGGCGATGGCGCCGCCGTTGACGTTGACCTTCTCCAGGCCGTCGAGTTCCTTCTCGAACTCCTGGGCCCAGCTGAGGACGACCGAGGCGAAGGCTTCGTTGATCTCGACGACGTCGATGTCGCGGAGGGTCATGCCGGCCTTGCCGAGGACCGCCCGGGTCGCGTCGATGGGCCCGTCGAGGTGGTAGTGCGGGTCGGAGCCGACGAGCGCCTGGGCGACGATCCGGGCGCGGGGGCGCAGCTTCAGCGCGCGGGCCATGCGCTTGGATGCCCACATCACGGCGGAGGCGCCGTCGGAGATCTGCGAGGAGTTGCCGGCGGTGTGGACGGCGGTGGGCATGACCGGCTTGAGCCGGGCGAGGCCCTCCATGCTGGTGTCGCGCAGCCCCTCGTCGCGGTCGACGAGCCGCCACATGCCCTGCCCGGCCTGCTGTTCGGCCTCGGTGGTCGGGACCTGGACGGCGAAGGTCTCGCGCTTGAAGCGCTCCTCGGACCAGGCGACGGCGGCCCGTTCCTGGGAGATGACGCCGAGGGAGTCGACGCGCTCGCGGCTCAGCCCGCGGCGGCGCGCGATGCGCTCGGCGGCCTCGAACTGGTTGGGGAGGTCGACGTTCCACTCGTCGGGGAAGGGCTTGCCCGGCCCGTGCTTGGAGCCGGAGCCGAGCGGGACGCGTGACATCGCCTCGACGCCGCAGGAGATGCCGACGTCGATGACCCCGGCCGTGATCATGTTCGCGACCATGTGGGACGCCTGCTGCGAGGAGCCGCACTGCGCGTCGACGGTCGTGGCGGCGGTCTCGTACGGCAGGCCCATGGTGAGCCAGGCGGTGCGCGCCGGGTTCATGGACTGCTCGCCGGCGTGGGTGACGGTGCCGCCGACGATCTGTTCGACGCAGTCGGCGGGGATGCCGGTGCGGCCGAGGAGTTCGCGGTAGGTCTCGCCCAGGAGGTAGGCGGGGTGGAGGTTGGCGAGCGCGCCTCCGCGCTTGCCGATGGGGGTGCGTACGGCTTCGACGATGACGGGTTCCGCGGCCATGAGCTCGTCCTCTCCTCGACCGGGCGGGGTGTCCCGGCACCCGCCGGTCGGCGTCACGGGAGAACTAGTACGCGTTCTAGTTCTGAGTGAAGTCTTATGACTGCTACCGCCGGTACGCAAGGGTCCGGTAGGCAGGAGTTCCCGGACAGTGACCCTCGAGCGAACGGAAGTTCGCCGCAGCCGGACCGCCGGAGACGCGAACCGCCACCCGATTCCGTCCGCGCCCCTTGCTACTTGTAGAACTCGTTACTAACTTTCCCGGCAACTTCTGATGGCCCATCAGATATTGGAGCGTGTTGCCGATGACCTGCCCCCACCTCCCCGAAGGATTCGACGCCACCGACCCCGACCTGCTGAGCAGTCGCGTCCCGCTCCCCGAGTTCGCGGAGCTTCGGCGTACCGCCCCGGTCTGGTGGTGCCCCCAGCCGCGCGGCATCACCGGCTTCGACGACGAGGGGTACTGGGCCGTCACCCGCCACGCGGACGTCAAGTACGTCTCCACCCACCCCGAGCTGTTCTCCTCCCACGAGAACACCGCGGTCATCCGCTTCAACGAGCACATCGGACGCGAACAGATCGACGTCCAGAAGCTGATCATGCTCAACATGGACCCGCCCGAGCACACCCGGGTCCGCCAGATCGTCCAGCGCGGCTTCACCCCCCGCGCCGTCCGCGGTCTGGAGGCCATCCTGCGCACCCGCGCCCGCGCGATCGTCGAGGAGGCGCTCGCCGCCTCCGCCGAAGACCCCGACGGCACCTTCGACTTCGTCACCAGGATCGCCGTGGAGCTGCCCCTCCAGGCCATCGCCGAACTCATCGGCGTCCCCCAGGAGGACCGCTCCCGGATCTTCGACTGGTCCAACAAGATGGTGGCGTACGACGATCCCGAGTACGCCATCACCGAGGAGGTCGGCGTCGAGGCGGCCATGGAACTCATCGGCTACGCGATGAACATGGCCGTCGAGCGCAAGGAGTGCCCCGCCGCGGACATCGTCTCGCAGCTGGTCGCCGCCGAGGGCCAAGGGAACCTCTCCTCCGACGAGTTCGGGTTCTTCGTACTGCTGCTCGCCGTCGCCGGCAACGAAACCACCCGCAACGCGATCAGCCACGGAATGCACGCTTTCCTCACGCATCCCGACCAGTGGGAGATCTACAAGCGGGAGCGGCCCGCGACCGCCGCCGAGGAGATCGTCCGCTGGGCGACCCCGGTCGTCTCCTTCCAGCGCACCGCCACCCAGGACACCGAGCTCGGCGGCCAGAAGATCAAGCGCGGCGACCGGGTCGGTCTCTTCTACTCCTCCGCCAACCGCGACCCCGAGGTGTTCGAGAACCCGGACACCTTCGACATCACCCGCGACCCCAACCCCCACCTGGGCTTCGGTGGCGGCGGACCGCACTTCTGCCTCGGCAAGTCCCTCGCCGTGACGGAGATCGAGCTGATCTTCGACGCCATCGCCGACGTCCTTCCGGACCTCACCCTCACCGCGGAGCCGCGCCGCCTGCGCGCCGCCTGGCTCAACGGCGTCAAGGAGCTCCGGGTCCGCACGGCGACCACGACCCCCTGACCCAAGCCCCGCCGGCACCGGCACCTCCCGGCGGGAACCGGCCCCCTCCCCCGTACGTCCGATCGGGCATGCGGGGGAGAACACACCGAATACTGACCACACTCGTCGCGCTGCTCGCGCTCCAGCTCGGCTCGCTCGTCGCGCCCGCCTGGGCCTGCGGCTGCGGCGCCATGATCACGCACCCGTCGGAGCGCATCGGCGTCGACCGGGAGGAGTCCGCCGTCCACTGGGACGGGCGGACCGAGACCGTCGTCATGCGCTTCCGCGTCCACGGGAACGCCCGGCAGGCCGCCTGGGTGATGCCCGTGCCGAGCCGCGCCGACGTCACCCTCGGCGACCCGGCGCTCTTCGACGCGATCGAGGAGCTCGCCGCCCCCGAGGAGCGCGAGCGCACGTACTTCTGGCCCCGAGGGGACGACTGGCCCTTCGACCTCGGCCACGGCGACGGGGCGGTGGCCGGCGCGGCCCCCGGCGCCTCCGTCGGCGTCGTCGGCCGCGAGCGCCTCGGCCCCTTCGACGTGGCCCGCCTCACCGCCACCGACCCCGAGGCCCTCGGCGCCTGGCTGCGCGACAACGGCTTCGAGCTCCCCGACCGGCTCACCCCCGAACTCCGGCCGTACGTCGACCGGAAGTGGGAGTACGTCGCCATCCGCCTCGCCCCGGAGAAGCACGGCGAACTCCTCTACGGCGAGCTGACCCCGCTCCGGATCGCCTTCGCCTCCCCCGAACTCGTCTACCCCATGCGGCTCTCCCGGCTCGCCGCCACCCCGCAGACCCTCGGCCTGTCGATCCTCGCCGCGCACCGCATGGAGCCCCGCTCGACGATCGGCGGGGAGCGCCCCGACATCACCTTCGCCGGCCGCGTCGACCGCCCGGAGGGCCCCGTGGCCGCGCTCACCGGCGGCGCCCCCACCCACCTCACCGTCCTGGAACAGCGCTTCCCTGACCCGTCCCGCATCGACGACGACCACGTCCTGCGCACGGTCGCCGACACCCCGTACCGTCAAGTCACCTACCAGGACCGCCTGTTGACCGTCGGCGGCGTCCCTGTCTGGCTGCTGACGGTGGGCCTGGGCGCGGCGGTGATCGCGGCGGCGACCGTGTTCCTGACCGTACGGGCGAACCGCCGCCGAGTACCGTCGCCCGCATGACGAACCCTCAGTGGAACGATGTCGACACGTACGTCACCGACCTGCTGGTCCCCGCCGACGAGACCCTGACCGCGGCCCTGGCCGACTCCGCGGCGGCCGGACTCCCCGAGATCGCCGTCGCCCCCAACCAGGGCAAGCTCCTCCACCTGCTCGCCCAGGTGCAGGGCGCCCGCCGCATCCTGGAGATCGGCACCCTCGGCGGCTACAGCACGATCTGGCTGGCCCGCGCCCTGCCCGCCGACGGGCGCCTGATCACCCTGGAGTACGACCCCCGGCACGCCGAGGTGGCCCGCGGCAACCTCGCCCGCGCCGGTCTGGCCCACCGCGTCGAGGTGCGCACCGGCCCGGCCCTGGACACCCTCCCGCTCCTGGAGAAGGAGGGCGCCAGCCCCTTCGACCTCGTCTTCGTCGACGCCGACAAGGCCAACAACCCGCACTACGTGACCTGGGCCCTGAAGCTCTCCCGCCCCGGCACCCTCATCGTCGTCGACAATGTCGTCCGCGGCGGCCGCGTCGCCACCCCCGACCCCTCGGACCCGGCGATCACCGGCACCCGCGCGATGTTCGACCTCGTCGCCGCCGAACCCCGCCTGGACGCCACCGCGATCCAGACGGTCGGCACGAAGGGTTACGACGGCCTCCTCATCGCCCGCGTCACCGACACCGTCTGAGACGCCCCCTCAGGGCACCCCCTCAAGACACTCCCTGAGGCCGCGCCCTCAAGACGCTCCCTGAGGCGCGTCGTCCGTCCCCGCCCGCCACCCGGCGAACAGCGGCCACTCCCCCTCCGCGTCGAGCACGACGACGCCGAAGGGCCGGTCGAAGGCGATACGTTCCGCCGTCACCGGGCGGGGCCGGGCCGCGCTCCGCGTCATGGCCACCTGCGTGACCGCCGCCGCCTCGACCCCCTCCTCCGCGACCTCCAGCACCGCCTCCTGCACCACCCCGGAGACGCACAGCGGGACCGGCGACAGGCCCGAGAAGTCGGCGTCCGGGCGGAGCGCGCCGCCCGCGCCGAGGGCCTCCAGCCACGGCAGGAAGTCGGTGCGGGTGCGCAGCGAGAAGCGCGGCAGGGCCAGGTCCACGGCCTCGGCCGGGACCGGCGCGCGCCGCGCCTCCCAGGCCAGGGGCAGGACGTCGGCGGGCCCGGCGCCCGGCTCGCCGAGCACGAACCGCACCCGCACCGGCCGCTCCCCCGCGCAGGGCAGCTCCACCACGACCCCGTGCCGCACCCGCCACGCCGACGCGGCCGGGATCCGCCGGTGCATGGTCGGCACGGAGCGGACCGCCCCGTGAGCGTCGGTGAACGGCGCGGGCCGCGTGGCCCCCGCCGGAAAGGCCGTCCGCCAGGCCGCCTTCAGCGCCAGCGCCCCGAGCAGCACCAGATCCTCGGACCCGTCGAGCGGCAACGGCAGCCCCGTGACCCTCCCGCCGCTCGCCGCCCGCACCCACGCGTCCAGCTCCCCCCGCGCCCGGGCGCCCAGCACGCCGAACCCGACCCCCGGCAGCCCGTCCCGGAAGCCCTCGTACACCGGCACCCTGCTCCACACCCCCACGGCCCCGGCCACCCCGTCCGCCCCCGCGAGGGCCCGCCCGACCCCGGTCACCACCGCCGCGGCCTCCTCCCCCGCGACCCCGAGCACCCCGCGCAGCTCCTCCGCGGTCCGCCCCCGCGCCCCGCACCCCACGGCCGCCAGCGCCAGCCACACCCCACCCGGCGACCACACGAAGTCCCCGCCCCCAGGCACCACCCGCCCCACCAGCCCCCGCACAAGCCCTGGCACCACGCCCGCCTCCCCGACGCCTGAGGTCCCGGTCATATCCTTCCTCCCATGAGCATCGTGAAGATCAACGTCCTGACCGTGCCCGCCGAGCAGCGGGAGGTGCTGGAG
Source organism: Streptomyces sp. NPDC059201 (assembly GCF_042754585.1). Classification (NCBI taxonomy): domain Bacteria; kingdom Bacillati; phylum Actinomycetota; class Actinomycetes; order Kitasatosporales; family Streptomycetaceae; genus Streptomyces; species Streptomyces sp. NPDC059201. Next base: position 424,939 of record NZ_JBHZBB010000002.1, on the reverse strand, counting down.
CAGCGGTTCGCGTCGCGCGCCGGGGCCGTGGAGGGCTCCGACGGGTTCGAGTGGTTCGAGCTGCTGCGCCCGCTGGAGGGTACCGACCAGTACCTCGTGTACACCCGCTGGCGCAGCGAGGAGGACTTCCAGAACTGGATGAACGGTTCCATGAAGGCCGCCCACCAGGGCACCGCCGGCGGTGAGGGCGGCGAGCGGCCGAAGCCCGCCGCGTCCGGTTCCACGCTGTGGTCGTTCGAGGTCGTGCAGCAGGCGTCGCCGAAGTAGTCCCCGGGGCTAATTCGGGAGCGCCCCCGGTCGTGCGGGTCGCACAATGGCCCGCATGACCTGGACTTTCTCTCCTGAGCGCGTCGACACCCCGGCCGCCACCGCCCTGCGCCGCGATTACTACGGCGATGTCGCCGGACGCTATTTCGGGCGGGTGCTGGCCGAGGACGAGTACGACGAGGAGATGCTGGCCGACGGGCTGGAGCTGCTCGCGCCGCCCGCCGGGGAGTTCCTGGTCGGGCGGTACGACGGCGTGGCGGCCGCCTGCGGCGGGATCGTCCTGCTCGACGGCGGACGGGCCGAGCTGACCCGGGTCTTCATCCGCCCCGAGTACCGCGGCAAGGGCGGCGCCGGCCTCCTCATGGACGGCCTGGAGCGGGCCGCCCGCGCGCTCGGCGCCCGCCGCATGGTCCTCAACACCCGGCTCGACCTGGTCGAGGCGCGGGCGCTGTACGTCCGGCACGGGTACGGCGAGATCCCGGCGTACTGCTCGGGGCCGTACATGGAGATCTGGTACGGCAAGGAGCTCTGACCGGGCTGCCGATCGCCGATAGGGGTCAGCCGCTCCAGACCATGACGTCGAAGGTGGCGTTCGTGTCGCTCGCCTGGCCGTCCATCTCCTCGACCGTCATCCGGAGCAGCTTGCCCTCGCCGGTGCGGCCGCAGACCGTCAGACCGGTCTTGATCTCGATCTCGTTGTCGGTGCCTTGGGTGTCGACGACGCCCGCGCAGTCCGCGTACGACGGCGCCTTCGCCGCGCCCTTCCACACGAGGGCCTTGGAGCCGTTGTCAGGCCGCAGCATGTGGCCGCCGAAGGGGTACACCGCGAAGTCGTTGTCGCTGTTGATCTCGGACTCCACGGGCGGCGCCGCGTCGAGGTCCTTGTCGTCCACGTACGTGATGACCAGGGTGCCCTGCCAGTGGACCGTGTCGGGCGCCGTGGTGGGGGTGGGCGGGGCGGTGGTGGGCGGGGCGGTGGTCGCGGGCGCCTCCTGGACGGGGGTGGCGGCGGTGGCGGTACCAGAGCCCTCCCCCAGGGTGCCTTCCGTCGTCGGCTTGTCGTCGGCCGACGGGGTCGTCGGGGTCACCGAGGTCGGCACCGGGGCCGGGGCGGCCGCCGGGTCGTCGTCTCCGGTGTTCACCAGATACATCCCGGCGACGCCGATCAGGGCCGCCACCAGCGTCGCCCCCGCGCCGATCCACGCGCCCCTGTTCGACGGCTGCCGGCCCGGCGGGGTGCTCGGCGGCGGCGGGGTGCCGTAGCCCCCGTATCCCGGCCCCGCCTGCGGGTGACCCTGCTGCGCCGGCCAGCCCTGACCCGGCTCGTGGCTGCTCATCCTGCCCGTCCCCCTGTACCTCTGCCTGTGCCTGTGCGGGTACCTGCACCTGTGCGTGCACCTGTGCGCGTACCTGCGATGTGATCTTCGGCTGGTCAGGGTACCGACCGGTGCTGAGCGCCCGTCATCCCGGTTGCCCCGGAGGCGAGTTCCGCCGTCTCAGGCGCGGTGGTCGCGGGGCGGTTCGGGGGCGCGGGGGCGTTCCGCGTCGGAGCCGCACAGCTCGGCGGTGAGCTCCTCGACGAGTTGCACCAGGTCGGTGGGGCGGTCGGGCCCCCACCAGTCGCCGAGGAGTTCGGCGAGGGACTCCTCGCGGGCCTGCGCGAGGCGGGTGGCGGTGGCGACGCCGGACTCGGTGAGGATCAGCTGGAGCCCTTCGCGGCGGGCGAGCCCCCGTCCCTCGACCTCGCGGGCCGCTTCGGTGATGACGCGGAGCGGCACGGGGGCGGCCTCGGCGAGCCGGGCGGGTTCGACAGTGCCGTGGCGGCGGATGCGCAGCAGCAGCCAGCTGGAGGCGGGCTTCAGGTCGAGCCCGGCGCGCGCGGTGATCTTCTCGTAGATCTCCTTGCGGCCCTCGCGGGAGCCGAGCACCGACAGGGCGCGGGCGGCCTCCTCGTAGGAGGAGCGCTCGACCGGGTTGGAGGCGAGGGTCTGGCTGGTGTCGGGCGCGGTGACGGAGGCACGGAGCGGGTCCTCCTTGAGGAACCAGGCGACGGCGAAGGCGACGAGGACGACCGGCGCGGCGTACAGGAAGACGTCCGTGATGGAGGTGGCGTACGCGTGGAGGACCTCCGGCCGGAGTTCGGCGGGGAGCGCGGCGATGCCGCGCGGGTCGGCGGCGACCTGGCCGGGGCCGGTGCCGGGCGGCAGCTCCGTACCTGCCCTGGCCGCCTCGGCGAAGACGTCCTCCAGCTTGTGGGTGAGCCGGTTGGTGAAGACGGTGCCGAAGACGGCGACGCCGAAGGACGCGCCGATCGAGCGGAAGAAGGTCGCTCCGGAGGTGGCGACGCCCAGGTCCTCGTACCCGACGGCGTTCTGCACGACGAGGACGAGCACCTGCATGACCAGGCCGAGTCCGGCGCCGAAGACGAAGAAGTAGACGCTCATCTGCCAGGTGGGCGTCGTCTCGGTCAGCTCGTTGAGGAGGAGCAGGCCGAGCGCCGTCACGGCGGTGCCGGTGATCGGGAAGACCTTCCAGCGGCCGGTCCGCGACACGATCTGGCCGGAGGCGGTGGAGGTGAGCAGCATGCCGACGACCATCGGCAGCATGTGGACGCCGGACATGGTGGGGGTGACGCCCTGGACGACCTGGAGGAAGGTCGGCAGGTAGGTCATCGCGCCGAACATCGCGAAGCCGACGACGAAGCTGATGACCGAGACCAGGGTGAAGGTCCGGATCCGGAAGAGCTTGAGCGGGAGGACGGGTTCGGCGGCCCGCCGTTCGACGCGCACGAACCAGACGAGGAGTACGGCTCCGAGCACGGCGAGCCCGATGATCTGCGGCGAGCCCCAGCCCCAGGTGGTGCCGCCGAGGGAGGCGACCAGGACGAGGCAGGTGGCGACCGAGGCGATGAGGAAGGTGCCGAGGTAGTCGATGGTGTGGCGGGTGGAGCGGACCGGGATGTGGAGGACGGCGGCGATGACGAAGAGGGCGACGACGCCGATGGGGAGGTTGATGTAGAAGACCCAGCGCCAGGAGAGGTGCTCGGTGAAGAGCCCGCCGAGCAGCGGCCCGAGGACGCTGGTGGCGCCGAAGACGGCGCCGAAGAGCCCCTGGTACTTGCCGCGCTCCCGGGGCGAGACGAGGTCGCCGACGATCGCCATCGACAGCACCATGAGCCCGCCGCCGCCGAGGCCCTGGACCGCGCGGAAGGCGATCAGCTGGGGCATGTCCTGGGCGAGGCCGCAGAGCGCGGAGCCGATGAGGAAGAGGACGATCGCGGTCTGGAAGAGCTTCTTGCGCCCGTACTGGTCGCCCAGCTTGCCCCACAGGGGGGTCGCGGCCGTGGCGGCCAGCATGTAGGCGGTGACCACCCAGGAGAGGTGTTCCATGCCGCCGAGCTCGCTGACGATCGTGGGCAGGGCCGTGGAGACGATCGTCTGGTCGAGGGCGGCGAGCAGCATGCCGAGCAGCAGCGCGCCGATCGCGACGAGAACGGTGCGGTGGCTCTGTCCCTCGCCGGGCACGGGCGCGGGCTCCCCGCCGAGCTGCGGCGGGCTGGTCTCCTGGGCCATGGGCAACCTCCCTCGGGGTCCCTCCATCCTGAGTCGAATGTCCGGATATGGCCTGCGGAGGGGTACACGTGTTCACCCGGCGGCAGAGGGTGGGCGGGGGGTGGGCTGCATAATCACTGCCAGTTGCATCGGGGAGGGGAAACATCATGACCGGACACGCATGTCCTGAATGCGGTGGTCAGAGACCGGGCTGCGCCTGCGCCCGGGCAGCGGGACTGGCGGCGGAACTGGCAGCGGCGGAGGACTTCGACCCGCTCCGGATCAGGCCGTACGTGACGCTGGACGCGCAGGACGCGGAGGGTGTGCAGGGCGCGGAGGGCGGGCGGGGCGCACGGGGCGCTCAGGGCGGGCCTGGGGCAGGGGGTGAGCCCGGGGATCCGCCGACGACGCAGCTGCGGGCGATACGGCCGGAGGCGGGGGCCGGGGCCGGGATCCACGGGACCCCGCTCTCGGAGCCGTACGTCGACTCCTTCTCGTACGGCTCCGAGGGCGGGGCCCACGAGACCATGCCTCTGCTGCTCGGCGGGGTCGGCGGCGCGGGGGGCGCCGGCGACCACGGAGCGTACGGGTCGGAGCGGGAGCGGCCGCGCCGGCGGCGGGGCGCGCTGGTCGCGGGCGTCGCGGCGGTGGCCGTGGTGGGCACGGCGGCGCTGGCGGCGGCGGTGTTCGGCGGCGAGGACCCCGACAACCGGGCGCTGCTCCCCGAGATGACCACCAGCGCGTCCCTGAACCTCGCGGTCTCGGAGGAGCCGTCCCCGTCCTCGACCAGCCCGACGGCGGACCGGACCCCCTCGCGGACGCCCTCGCCGGAATCCTCCTCCCCGAGCGCGACGCCCTCGACGGAGTCCGAGTCCCCGTCGGCATCGACGTCCGCCTCCGCGTCCGCGTCCTCGTCGGCCGGGACGACGACCGCGCCGGCGGCCACCGGTTCGCCGTCCGCGACCGGCCACCTGCCCCCTTCCGCGACGTCGACCGGGACCGCGCCCACGGCTCCCGAGACCTCCGCCGCCCCGACGACCACCTCCGCCTCCCCCGCGCACACGGACGCGCCCGAGGGAGCGACGCTGAGCCTCGGCTCCACGGGGCCCGAGGTGCGGGAGCTCCAGGAGCGGCTGCGGTTCCTGTGGGTGTACCTGGGGGACGCCGACGGGGTCTTCGACGACGGCCTGCGGGAGTCGCTGATCGAGTACCAGAGCCGTTTCTGGCGCCTGAAGGACCCGGAGGGCGTATACGGCCCCCACACCCGGCGCGAGCTGGAGGAGCAGACCGACCGGTACTACGACTGACACGGCTGACACGGCTGACTACGGACGGCCACGGGCGGCGAGGGTCGATGAAGGTCACAGGGGGGCGGGTGGCCAAGACCGCCCCGCTTTTTGTATCGTGAAGAAACAAAGTGGCCCCGCCCGTACTCCCTGACCGGCGGGCGGGACCGCTTCGTTCTCCGCACCACCCCCCTGGAGACCCTCATGGCCGCCACCCCGGCAACGCTCACCGCCCGCGCCCTCCTGCTCGACATGGACGGCACCCTGGTCAACTCGGACGCCGTCGTGGAGCGCTGCTGGCGCCGCTGGGCGGACCGGCAGGGACTGGACGCCGGGGAGGTGCTGAAGGTCGTGCACGGCCGCCAGGGCTACGCCACGATGGCGGTCCTCCTCCCGGACCGCCCGATGGCCGAGAACCACGCGGACAACGCCGTGATGCTCGCCGAGGAGACCGCCGACGTCGACGGCGTCGTGCCGGTGGCCGGCGCCCCCGCCTTCATGGACGCGATCGCCGCCTTCCCGCACGCCCTGGTGACCTCGGCGGACGAGGCCCTCGCCCAGGCCCGGATGGGCGCGGCGAAGCTGCGGATGCCGGTGACCCGGGTGACCGCCGAGCAGGTCGGCGCGAGCAAGCCGGACCCGGAGGGCTTCCTCAAGGGTGCCGCCGAGCTCGGCACGGCCCCGGCGGACTGCGTGGCCTTCGAGGACTCCGAGGCCGGCATCCAGGCGGCGAAGGCGGCCGGGATGCGCGTCGTGGGCGTGGGCCCCCGCGCGGCGGCCTTCGCGCCGGACCTGTACGTGCCGGACCTGACCCGCCTGCGGCTGGCGGCGGGCGAGGACGGGACGATGACCCTCGGAGTCGTACCGGAGTGATCTTCATAGGGAGGGCGGGCTAGCCGCCCGGGCGGCCTGGCACCCACTCGCCTCTCCCCACCCACACCACCCGCACCACCCCACACCACCCCACACAGTTTTCCCACCGCGCGCGGCCGGATCATCCGGTCGCGCGCGGTCGTGTGTGTGGCCGGATCGGGCACCGCCCTTCCCGCGAGCGGAATCTGGCGCTCCGTCAGGGATCGTCACACCCCTTGATGTGACGTGTGCATGTCGCCACTCTGTTACCTGGCGCACCCTCCAGCGAAACCTGGCGCCGCCACGATGACCGGGCCGTCGCCCGGCACCGCACGGGGCCGGCCCGAACCGCCGAGGTCCCACCGATCCCAGGGAGTCACCCATGTCCTTCGGCAAGGTCTACGCGCGTCGAGCCGCCGTGCTCGCCTCCACCGCCGCCCTCACCCTCACCGGCCTCGTCACCGCCGCCCCCTCCGCGCAGGCGGCGATGCCGACCCCGGTCAGCGCCGCCACCGCCCGCACCTACCTCGCCGCCCTCACGGTCAAGGCGGAAGGTTCCCTCACCGGCTACAACCGCGATCTCTTCCCGCACTGGATCACCCAGTCCGGCACCTGCAACACCCGCGAGACCGTCCTGAAGCGCGACGGCTCGAACGTCGTCACCGACTCCGCCTGCGCCTCCGTCAGCGGCAGCTGGTACTCGCAGTACGACGGCGCCACCTGGACGGCCGCCTCCGACCTCGACATCGACCACGTCGTCGCGCTCGCCGAGGCGTGGCGCTCGGGCGCCAACTCCTGGACCACCGCCCAGCGCCAGGGCTTCGCCAACGACCTCACCCGGCCGCAGCTCATAGCGGTCACCGACAACGTCAACCAGGCCAAGAGCGACCTCGATCCGGCCAAGTGGCTGCCGTCGCGCACCGCGTACCGCTGCACCTACGCCCGCGCCTGGGTGCACGTGAAGTACCACTACGGCCTCAGCGTCGACTCGGCGGAGAAGAGCGCGCTCCAGTCGGTCCTCAACGGCTGCTGACCGCACGCCTCCTGACGCGGCCTGAGAAGGGCGCGAGAAGGGCGTGGGGGCGGCGCGAGAACGGCGTGAAATCGGCGCACCTATTGGTCCAGACCTGAGCGACTCTTACCACAGGCGCGCCCCCCTCAATAGAGATGCTTGAACTTGCAAGTACTACTGAGGGATGCCTAACCTGGCGGCCGTTCGGTACCAGTCCCCCACGCCCGCCCCCACCCAGGGAGGGCCCGCCGAAGGAGTTCCCCCCACCATGAACACCGTCACCCACCGCCTCGACCAAGCGCGGCCCTACGCGCTCGGCCTGTTCCGGATCGTCGTCGGACTGCTCTTCGCCTGCCACGGCGCCGCCTCGCTCTTCGGCGTCCTCGGCGGCGTGATGGGCGGCGGCACCCTCCCCACCGGCGCCTGGCCCGGCTGGTACGCGGCGCTGATCCAGCTCGTCTGCGGCGGCCTCGTCCTCATCGGCCTCGGCACGCGCGGGGCGGCCTTCCTGGCCTCGGGCTCGATGGCGTACGCGTACTTCTGGGCCCACCAGCCGGAGGCCCTCTTCCCCCTCCAGAACGGCGGCGAGACCGCCGCCCTCTTCTGCTGGGCCTTCGCCCTGCTGATCTTCACCGGCCCGGGCGGCCTGGCGCTCGACGCGCTCTTCGGCCAGAAGGGCGCGAAGAGTGGGACGGGCTCCCCCGACGGCGAGAACGAGCGCGGCACGGAGAAGCAGGGCGCACCGGTCGCCGCCTGACGGCCTGACGGCCGGACGGCAGGATGACCTGACGACCGGATGACCTGACGACCGGAGCTCCCCACCCCTCTCTCCGCCGCCCGGACTCCCGCCGGTACCCACCCGGCAGGAGCCCGGGCGGCGGCGCGTAGGCTCTGGCCCTGTGAATCTGCTCGACAGCATGGGCTCGCTGAGGTCGCTGACCGCGGGCCCGTGGATCTATCCGGTGGTGGCGACGTCGATCCTGCTCGACGTCTTTCTGCCCGTGCTGCCGAGCGGCTTCCTCGTGATCTCCGCCGCCACGGCCGCCTCCGCGGCCCTCGGCACGGCCACCGCGCCCGCGGACGTCCCGTCCCTGCTGCCGCTGCTGCTCACCGCGGCGGCGGCCTCGATGCTCGGCGACTTCCTCGCGTACCGGCTCGCGCTGCGCGGCGGCAAGCGCCTGGACCGGGCGATAGCCCGCTCGCGCCGCCTGACCGTGGCGCGGGAACGTCTCGGCACCGCCCTGGCACGGGGCGGCGGCCTGATCGTGGTCCTGGCCCGCTTCGCCCCCGCCGGCCGCTCGGTGGTGTCCCTGGGCGCGGGCGCGGCGCGGCGGCGCCCCGAGGAGTTCCTGCCGTGGTCCGCGCTGGCGGCGGTGATCTGGGCCTCGTACAGCGTGGGGCTCGGCTGGCTGGGCGGCCAGTGGCTGGGCGCGACCTGGTTCAGCGCGGGGGTCTCGACCCTGGCGCTGCTGCTGGCGGGCGGCCTGGCCGGCTATCTCATACGGCGTCCGGGCGCGGCTCCGGCTCCGGCGTCCTGACGCCGGAGTGCTGGTGCGCTCCTCTCACCTCCAGGGTGGCGAGGAGTCGGGCCGTGGCGTCGGCGATCTCGTCGACGGCCCGGTCGAAGACCTCCCGGTTGTGCGCGGCGGGCGCGCGGAAGCCGGAGACCTTGCGGACGTACTGGAGCGCGGCGGCGCGGATGTCGTCCTGCGTCGCCTCATGCGGCAGGACGGGCGGGCGGAGCGTCTTGATGCTGCGGCACATGCCTCCAGTGTGACCCGCCCCACTGACAACGGCGGATTCACGGCCTGAGGCCCGTACGGCCTCCCTGGGGAGCCAGGGTTCAGTTCAGGCCACGCCGGCTGCGCGCGTTGATCTCGGCGGCGCGGGCGCGGAGCTCGCGCAGGGGGGTGGCGAGCTGGACGTCGCCGGGCTCGGCCTCCCACTCGGCCCCGCCGTGGACGGCGCGGATGAGGAAGCGCCCGGAAGCGCTCCGCACGAAGAAGCCGACCCGCCCCGTGGCGGTGTCGCGGACGAGGTCGCCGACCTCGGGCACAGGCTGCACGCAACCCCTCCGTCCCGGTCCCGAATGCTGCATGGGGACACCCAGGGAAACGCGGAGACCCCGCCCTGTCAACGTATCTCTAGAGATGTCCCCCGATGGATGGATCACGAGGGCAGGACGGCGCACACGTGTGCACCCTGGCCGCGGGGTGCCCCTTAGGGTGTCCCGCAGACGAAGGGAGTGGTCCACCCGTGACTGACCAGGACGGCACTCGTCGGCCCAAGTACCAGCGCATCGCGGATGAGTTGAGATCGGCGATCCAGTCCGGCGCCTTCGCGCCGGGCGACCGTCTCCCCGGTGAGAACGACCTCATGTCCACCTACGAGGTGGCCCGGATGACCGCCCGCCAGGCCCTCGCGGTCCTCCGCGGCGAGGGCCTCACGGAGGCCCGCAAGGGAGCCGGCGTCTTCGTCCGCGCCTTCCGCCCGCTGCGCCGCCGCGGCATCCCGCGCCTCGCGGGCGAGGGCTGGGCCGGCGGCCGCTCGGTGTGGGCGGCGGAGGTGGAGAACAGGGCGCTGGTCGTGGACCAGATCGTGGTGGCGGAGAAGGAGGCGGGGGCGCGGGTCGCGGGGGCGCTGAACCTGCCGCCGGACGCCCCCGTCTGCGTCCGCAGCCGCCGCTTCGTCCTCGACGACAAGCCGGTCCTGCTGTCGGTCTCGTACCTCTCCGCGGACCTGGTGCGCGGTACGCCGATCACGCAGCCGGACACGGGCCCCGGAGGCACGTACGCCCGCCTGACGGAGCTCGGCCACCGCCCGGTCCACTTCCGCGAGGAGATCCGCTGCCGCATGCCGACGGCGGACGAGACCACCCGCCTCGCCCTCCCCCTCGGCACACCGGTGGTCCTGATCGGCCGCACGGCGTTCACGGGCCCGGGACGGGCGGTCGAGCTCAACGAGATGACCCTGGACGCGTCGTCCTACATCCTGGAGTACGACTTCGACGCCTGAGCTCACCCCTCACCCCTCACCCCTCCCGCGCGGCAGGCACCTCGCCCCCCGCCCGCGTCTGCCCCTGAAGATCGGCGGTGACCTGCCCGCCCAAGGTCATCACATTCAAAGTGGCGGCGTTCTCGTTGGCGATGGCCTTCTCGACCCGGGCGACGAGCAACGAGAACGCCTCCCGCCGCGACAGCTCCCGGTAGGGCCCGACCTTCGTCTCGAAGTAGACCCGCTCGTGCCCGAGCAGCTGCTCGGTGGACCGGTAGTTCTTCCACTGCTCGCGGTACCGGTAGACGCTCTCCAGCGACACCGCGGCGACGACGACCACGCTCAGCACGGTGGCGGTGACCCGCGCGAACCCGGCGTCCAGATTCACGAACACCGGCACGAGCGCCCCACCCACGACGGACACGGTCCGCATCCGCAGATGCATCGCCTTCATCCGCGCCGCCTTGACGTCGTACCACTCCTGGTACTGCGCGAGCCGCGTCTCCACATACTTCTGCGCCGTCATGTCCCCCACGGCAACGCCCACTTCAGGCGCATCCCCCACATCGACCATCCCCGGAGTACACCGACCCCCAACCCCCCACGTCAACCACCCCACCCCGTTCCCCCAGCACCCCCCACCAAGATAAGTTCACCCCCTCACCACGACTTCACCACACCAGGGAGCCCCCATGCCGACCGCATTCCCCCGCCCCCGTCTCGCAATTACCCTCCTGGCAATCACGGCCGCCGCCCTCGCCACCCTCCTCACCCCCTCGGCCCCCACGTCCACGGACGCCAGCGACCGCCAGACGGGCACGGTCAAGTGGGTCACCGCCGCAAAGTCCGCCGGCGACAAGAAGGTAGAAGTAATCAAGTAACCCAAAAGGCCCCTCCCCACCCCAGGCGAGGGGCCTCCAAAACGACGACGCAGATCCCACAGCCCAGAAGCCGCCGTCATCCGTCGCCGTCGGTGTCGGTGTCGGTGTCAGCTGCGAATGTCAGCCGACCGCACCTGACCGCCCGCTACCGCTTCTTCCGAAGCTTCTTCATCTTGGCTTCGGCTTCCTTCTTCTTCCGCTGCTCCACCCCATACGGGGACCACGGCCCCTGGTGCTTGGAGCACCGCGAGGTACCCGTGATCGCCTTGTTCTGGCAGCGGCCTCCGCTCTGGGTAGGAGCACCGCACTTCGGCTGAACCATCCTGTCCCCTTCGTCGTCGGATGCTGGAATGCTTCCAGCGCGCACCGAAGAGGGGGAGGCGCAACCGCGGCGGACAGCAGCACACCGACAGCACACGCGCCGGGTACGCCCTCAGGCGCCGTGCGACATGCCGACCGACCGCCTGACTGTGCGCTGCCCGCCCGCCGACCTCCAGCGACCTCACGGACCTGGCAAGATCGGGGAACCAGAGCAGTGTCATCAGGGGGAGGTCCAGTGGGAAGCCTGTTGCGTGTCGGTGACGTGTATCGATCTGCCCGAAACAAGGATCCCGAGGTGCCGCTCAGCAAGGGCATCAATCCGACCGCCAAGGTCAAGACGCCCAGCGGGCCGCGCCATGCCTACGGTGCCTGAACCGGTCCGGCATTCGGCTGAGAGCGGCCGGGAGTTCCCGCCGCCGGTTCCCGCAGCCGAGTCGCCCGCTGAGCTCATGGTGAGCGAGCTCATGGACAGACTGAGGAAACTTCGGGTCCATACGAGAAACGGCCGGCAGAGCAGGCACAAGCCGTTGGCTCTGCTGTGGGGTATCTCCCGAGTAGCCACGGGCAGGCCCCACCTCGCACCATGGCGGGAGTTCCGCGAGGAAGTGGGCGGCCTGTTAGCCGAGTTCGGCCTTCCCGATTCCTCCGTCACCCCCGAGTACCCGTTCCTGCACCTGAAGACGAGCCGACTGTGGGACGTCCACGGCCTCCCTTCCGAGCATGACTCCGTAGCGCACGCCGCAGCGTTCGACAGGCTCAATCCCGAAGCAGGAATGACCGAGCAGGCCGCACGATTGCTGGGAGACCCCTTCGTACGGTCCCAGGCGCTGGCCCTCCTGCGCGAGACGTACTTGCGAGACATCGATCAGCATGCCCTGATGGAGCGGCTGGGGCTGGCCGGCTACGAGAGCGCCGGCGGCATCGAGGACTCATCGGAGGATCGCACGACGGAAGCGGGTCCCGCTGCGCGGCGCACGGTCGCGACCGCCCGCATCGTCCGCGACACGGCTCTGACGGCCAAGGTGAAGAAGCTGCACGGCGACCGCTGCCAGGTCTGCGGCCTCCGGCTGTCGACCCTCTTCGGCACCTACAGCGAGGCCGCCCACATCCGCGGCCTCGGCCGCCCGCACAACGGCCCCGACGAACAGCCCAACCTGCTCGTCCTATGCCCGAACCACCACGTCCAGTTCGACACCCTGGCGATCTACATCGACACCGAAGGCACGGTTCGCCGGACCGAGGACCGCAGCCCCATAGGCCCGCTCCGCAAACTCCCCACCCACCAGCTCGATGAAGCACACCTCCGCTACCACCGAGCACTCTGCGGCAGAGACACAACCGCCCCCGCCCCCAACCCACGGCCCCCTGACCCGATCCAGCAGTCCCCTTCCTCATGATCGGTCAGCCGCTGGAGCAGCAGCACCGTGGACGCAGTGCCCTACGCCTTCTCCGTACGGGCCGCCGGGACTACGGATACGTTGACGTCGAAGGCCCCCAGTCATGATCGGTTGGGGGCCTTCGACGTGCTTCCTACTGGTGGGCGCGGACGGTTTCGAACCGCCGACATCTGCTTTGTAAGAGCAGCGCTCTACCCCTGAGCTACGCACCCGTGGGAGAGCAACAGCCTACACGGAGGGGGTGGGCGGATCGCAAACCTGTTTCCGGGGGGGGGAGCCCTACCTCTGTGGTGGGGGGTGAGGCCGAGGCCGGTTGGGAGTTGGTCGACGGGCGGTTGCGGATCCGGGTGGACGCGGGGTGCGGGGCCGTGCACCGGGTGCAGGTGCCCCGGGACGTCGCCGTGTCTTTCGTGGCCGTCGAGGGGTTCACGGCACCGCTGAAGGTGCGGTCCGAGGACGGGGACGTACGGATCGGCCTCGCGGGCGTGCGCCGGCGGGTCGACGTGAGTCTGCGGGTGCCTTGCGTCGAGTGCGACGGTGACCGGGGCGTCGACGTGTCCGTGCGGGAGGGTGCGTGGCGGGGAGGGTGACGTCGCCGTGCGGGCCGTGAACTGATCGGGTCGTGTGTTCGTCGTTAGTGGGTGGGAGAATGGTCGTTCGGACGGCCGGGCACTTCGGAGACAGCACGGGAGAGGGACGTGGCGGCGAGCGACGTGAGGGGTGGGGCGGCGTCCAGGGGTGGGTCGGCTGTGCGGTTGGCCTTCGTGCTGCCGCTGCTCGTGGCGGCGCTGGTGCCGCAGTCGTTCGCCGGCGGCGGGACCCGGCGGTGGTTCGGGGGGCGCGGGGAGAGCCAGCGCGCCGAGGCGCAGGCGGCGAAGGACGCGGCCGCCGCGGCCTTCTACGAGCTGGACACGGCGCAGCGCGGGCTTCGGATCACCATCGAGACCATCACCGCCGTGGACGGGTCGCCCGAGGCGCGGCGGGCCGTCGAGGGGTTCGACGCGCTGGGGCGGCGGATCGACGAGGTGTCGCACACGTACATCTCCGCCGTCGACGCCCATGACCTCGACCGGGACGAACTGGACGCCGGGACCGCCCAGCGGGCCCGCGGCGAGCTCACCCGGGCCAAGGAGGAGCTGGACCGGGTCAAGGGCGAGCTCGATCGCTTCGAGGCCGGGCTCGCGCCGCTGCTCGACCGGGCCGAGACCCAGCTCGCGCGGCTCGCGCCCGCCGTGGAGCGGGCGCGGCAGGCGCTGCGCGGGGCGAGCGAGGCGCTCGACGGCGTACGCGCGCAGGGGCTGCGCGCCGATGACCTGGCCGTACGCCTCGCACGGCTCGGGCCCGAGCTGACCCGGCTCAACGAGGGCGCCGGGCGGCACGGCGTCGCCGACACGCTCCAGCGCGCCGACCGGGTGCTGCGGGACGCCGAGGCGGTACGGGCCGAGGCCGGGCGGCTGCCGGAGCGGGCCGCGGAGATCGACAAGCGGCTGGTGTCCCTGCGGACCCGGGCGCAGGCCCTGACGACCCGCGCCGAGGCCGTCGAGCCCATGCTCTCGGAGCTGCGCCGGCGGTACTCCCTCGCCTGCTGGCAGGACCTCCAGCACGTGCCGGAGCAGGCCGCCGAGGCCGTACGGCAGGCGGAGGAGCGGCTCGCGGAGGCGGTCGCGGCGCGGGCCGAGCAGCGGTGGCCGGACGTGACCGCCCTGCTGTCGACCGTACGCGCGCTGCTCGACACGACCGGGGAGGCCGTCTCGGCGGCCGGGGACCGGCTGCGGCGGCTGGACGCGGCGGCGAAGGACCCGAAGGTGGAGACGGACCGCGCCAGGTTCGCGGTGCGGGACGCGCAGCGGCTCGCCATGGAGGGCCGCAGCCGGCCCGATCCGCGTCACGCCCGTCCCCTCGACGAGGCCGTCGCGCGGATCGACCGGGCCGTGGACGGGCTCGAAGGGCGCCACCCCGACTACTGGCACTTCCTGATGGAGCTGGAGGCGGTACGGGCCGCGGCCGCGGGCGTCGTCACCGCCATCCGCGAGGAGCGGGGGGCTGGGGCCCACTGACCCCGGGGGCCGGGGCGATGCGGCCCGAAGGCGGGGGCCGTCCGGGCACTGACTCGCGCGTACGCCGCCGCTAACCTGGCCCCATGCCTCGTTACGAGTACCGCTGCCGCACCTGTGGTGACACCTTCGAGCTGAGCCGGCCCATGGCCGAGTCCTCGGCGCCCGCCTCCTGCCCCGCCGGGCACGACGACACCGTGAAGCTGCTGTCGGCCGTGGCCGTCGGCGGCTCGGCGGCCGCCTCCGGCCCCGCCCCGAGCGGGGGCGGAGGCGGAGGCGGTGGCTGCTGCGGTGGTGGCTGCTGCGGCTGACGTCAGGACGTAGGCGCTCGCATCTCAGAACGCCCGGCCCTCAGAACGCCCGGCCCTCAGGACGTACGCGCGCCCCTCAGCTGAGCGCCGCCGCGCGGAAGCGGCGGAGGATCTCCTCGCCCGCCGCGACGCCCCGCTCGGCGAGGACGTCGAGGTGGGGGGCGGTCCACGCGGTGTCGGCGAGTTCGCCGTGGCCCGGGCGCCAGGCCCGGTCCGCGGCGAGCAGCAGGTCCGCGTCGAGGAGCGAGTCGCCCGCCGCGAGGGTGAGCTCGGCGCCGATGCGCCGGGCGACCTCGCGGACGGCGGCGCTCTTCGTGAGCGGCTTCGGCACCGCGTACACCTTCCGCCCCTGGAGCGAGACGGTCCAGCCCCGGTCGCCGGCCCAGGCGCCGAAGCGGTCCAGCCAGTCCTCCGGGAGCCGCTCCCGCTCGACCACGAGATAGGCGAAGAGGTCCTCGGCGACCCGGTGCTTGCGCACCCAGGACAGGTCCGTCGTCGCGGTGAGGTAGGCGCGGATCTCGGAGAGCGGGGCGCACTCGTCGGCCAGCCTGCGGACGACGGAGGCGTGCCAGTCGGCGTCGGTGACGCCGTCGACGAGGATGTGCCCGCCGTTGGCGCAGATCGCGTACTCCGGCTCGCTGCCCGGGAGTTGGATGCGCTGGTACTGCTTGCGCGTCCGGGTCGTGGTGGGCACGAAGACGGTCTCGTCGGTGAGCCGCGCGAGGAGCTCGGCGGCCTCCTCCGTCATGTAGGAGAGCGGCTTGGACTCGTGGACCTCGACGCACAGCAGCCGGGGCGCCTGCGCGTCCGGCATGCCGAGGGCGAGGGCCGCGGTCGAGTAGATGAGGGTGCGGTCGAGGTCGCTCGCGACCAGGGTCGTACGCGTCGCGGCCCTGAGCGCCCCGGCGTCGGTACCGGTCTCGGCCGTACCCGTCTCGGCCACAGTCCCAGTCCCAGTCTTATCCGTATCGGCCGTCCGCGCGGCGGGAACCGTGCTCATCGGGACACCACCGCCTTGCCGTCGGCGCCTGTCGCGCCCCTGGTGTATTGAGGGTGGATCAGGCCCACGCAGGTGTACGGGAGGTCGTCGACCTCCTCCACCGGTACGCCGCGCTGCTCCGCGAGGAGGCGGACGTGGGCGAGGTCGGCGCCCGCGCCGCGCTGGGCGAGGATCTTCCAGGGGACGCGCCGGAGGAGCACGCGGGTGGTCTCGCCGACGCCGGGCTTGACCAGGTTCACGTCGTGGATGCCGTACTCCTCGCTGATCCGCTCGACCGCCGCCCAGCCCTCCCAGGTGGGGGTCCGGTCGCCGGCGAGGAGGTCCTTCACGTCGGTGTCGACGGTGTCGGCGACCTCGTCGAAGCGGGCCTCGACGGCGTCGAGGAAGGCGCCGGAGACGTCCGCCCCCGCCAGCTCGCGGTAGAACTTGGCGCCGTGGAAGTCGTCCGGTCCGACCAGGTCGGAGCGGAGCACCGTACGCGATATCAGGCCGGAGACGGTGGAGTTGAGGCACGCGGAGGGGATGAGGAAGTCCTCGCGGGTGCCGTAGGTGCGGACGCAGGAGCCGGGGTCGGCGAGGACCGCGATCTCCGGGTCGAAGCCGGCGAACTCCTCGGACTCCCGCAGGGCGGCGGCGAGTTCGCGGGTGATGGCGCCCTTGCCGGTCCAGCCGTCGACGAAGACGACGTCGGCCGGGTCGTGGTGGGCGGCGAGCCAGCGCAGCGCGTTGGCGTCGATGCCGCGGCCGCGGACGATCGAGACGGCGTAGTGGGGCAGGTCCAGGCCGTGCCGCCGCTGCGCCCAGCGGCGCATGAGGACGCCGACGGGGGTGCCTGCGCGGGCGAGCGAGACGAGGACCGGGCGGCCCGGCCGCTCGGCGAGGACGGTCTCGGTGACGGTGCCGACCGCGTGGGCGATGCGGGCGGCGGAGGCGTCCAGGGCGCTGTGGAAGAGCTCCTGGTAGCGGGCGCTCGGCTGGTACTCGACGGGCAGCGACTCGGCGTAGTGCGCGCCGCCGCGCTGGATGGCTTCCTCGCGTTCCTCGGTGGGCGCCTCCAGCTCGACGTCCGAGAGGTCCTGGAGCAGCCAGCCGACCTCCTCGGGCGCGTACGAGGAGAAGGCGGGGCCGCGGAGGGGCTCGGGCAGCATGGAGCTCCTTTCGGGAGCTTCGGATCCGAGGGCTTCGCGATCGGATCCGGGGGATTCGCGATCGGCCGCTTCGGACGCGATCGGCTCGGATTCGGTTTCGGCGACCGGTTCCAGGGCCGCCTGCGGTTGCGGTGCGTACGACAGGGCCGCCTGCGGTTCCGGTGCGTCCGACAAGGCCGCCTGCGGTCGCGGTGCGTCCGACAAGGCCGCCTGCGGTTCCGGTGCGTCCGACAAGGCCGCCTGCGGTCCCGGTGCGTCCGACAAGGCCGCCTGCGGTCCCGGTGCGTACGAGGGGACGACCGCCAGCACTACGTGCGGGATGTGGGTGGCGAGCTGGGCCAGGAGTCCGTCAGGGGCGTGCAGCTCGGGGGTGTCGGCGGCCGAGTCGACGACGGCGACGACCGCGTCGTAGCCGCCGCCGGCGACGTTGTAGGCGTAGCGCTCGCCGGAGCCGTCGGCGGGGTCGTCGTGGGCGGGGAAGACGAGCCGGCTGCGTATGGCGTAGCCGGGGTCGTCGACGGCGAGGACGGGCGAGCGGGTGGTGGTGGAGTACCGGACGTCGAGTCCGGCGTCCTCCAGGGCTCCGGCGAGCCGCAGCGGCGCGTACATCAGCTCCTCGAAGCCGAGGACGAGGACGCGGGGCACCCGGGTGACCAGGGGGCCGTCTCCGTCGGCGGGGTCCGCCGTGCCGGCCTCCAGCGCCTCGGCGAGGGCCTTCGTCATCGCGGGCAGCGCCGTCTCCAGGCGGGCGCGGTGCTCGGGCGTGAAGCCGTGCCGGCCGCCGTCGGGGACCTCGGCGGGCCAGTCGAGGTCGACGCGGACGGGCGCGGCGACGGCGGTGAGGCCGCCGCGGGAGCGCGGCGCCGGGGCCGGGCCGGGCGCGGGCTCGTGCCGGGCGACGAGCTCCTGGCCCTTCTCCAGGACGCCGTCCGGGAGGCCGACGGTGCCGGCGGCGAGGCTGATCAGGTCGACGCGGGCGCCGATCTCGGCGGCGAAGCCGGTGAGCCGGTCGCGGTCGGCGGGGCCGCGCATGTCGACGAGGGCGACGACGACGTACCGGTCTCGGGGGTAGCGCTCGTGGAGGCCGCGGATGGTGTTGAGGACGGTGTTGCCGGTGGAGAACTCGTCGTCGACGAGGACGAGCGGGCCCTTCCCGGCCAGCAGCTCCGGGTCCTCGGGCAGCAGCAGGTGGGAGGTGGCGTGGGAGTGGGACTCCTCGAAGCCGCCCGCGGTGGCGACGCCGGCGACGGGGCGGCGGGTGGAGTGGAGGTAGGGGGCGGTGCCGAGGCCGTCGGCGACGGCGTGGCCGAGGGCGGTGGCGGTCTCCGCGTAGCCGAGGACGACGGCCCGGGCGGCCTCGTCCGGGCCGAGGAGCTCACGGACGCGCAGGCCGAGGCCGAGGCCGGAGCCGTAGACGACCGAGGGGTGCTGCGGCACGTGCTTGCCGAGCACGCTGGAGACGAGCAGGTGGGCCCGCTTGGGGTTGCGGCGCAGGGCGAGGCCCAGGAGCGCCGGCAGGTCCTCGTCGCCGATCAGCTCGACCCCGAGCCGCTCCGCGACCCACGTTCCGGTCCACACCACGTCGCCGTCGTCCTTTCGTCAGCCGGCCAGGCCGGCGGTGAGCAGTTCCACGAAACCGACGTCCTCCCGGGCGACGCCGAAGGCGTCGGCGCGCAGCAGGGTGCGCTCGGCCCAGGCCCGGTGCGGTTTCACTTCATTCATTTTGTTCGTATACGCGGAGCGGAGCACTCCGCCGCCGTCCCGCTCGGGCCGGAGGATGTCCTGGGCGTCGCTCCACTCCTCGTGGGTGACCACGGACAGGGCGTGGACGGGCAGCACGTGGGTGGGGTGGATGCAGGTCTTGCCGAGGAGGCCGTTGGCGCGGTCGAGCTCGATCTCGCGGAGCAGGCCGTCCATGTCGTGCTCGATGAGCGCGGTGCGCAGGTCCTCGGCGCGGCCTTCCAGGAAGGGGCTGCGGCGCAGCTGGGGCTTGAAGATGCGCTCGCCGGGGCGGAAGTACTCCCAGACGGGGCCGGTGATGGTGAAGCCGGTGCCGTCGGCGCGGCCGAGGACGTTGACGACGTCGGAGATGACGTGTGCGACGACCTTGACGTCGTACGCGGTCATGTCGGGCGAGCGGCGGAGCCCGTAGGCGGAGCAGAAGTCGGTGACGCCGAGGCGCAGCGCGAGGACGTGGTCGCGGTACTTCTCGGTGATGGAGGCGATGCCGGCGAGGGTCTCGGCCCGGGTCTCCAGGTGGAGGAGCTCGGGGGACTCCAGGACGGGCATGGCGAAGAGGCGGCGTCCGGCGGTGCGCTCGGCGCGGGTGAGGGCTTCGAGGAAGGCGCTGCCGCGGGCCTCGGTGAACTTGGGCAGTACGAATCCGGACAGCAGGCTCACGGTGTCGCCGAGGCGGTCGGTGAGGTCGGTGATCTGGCGGGGTTCGCGGACGCGGATGAAGAGCAGGGGCACGTCGGGGCCGCCGGCGGCCCGTCCCTCGGCGAGGTCGCGGAACTCGTGGACCAGGTTGTCCTCGCCGGCCTCGACGTCGGCGTCGCTGATCGAGTCCTCCAGGCAGAGGACCATGGAGACGACGCCGCGGGCGGCCTGTTTGCGGACGGCGTCGGCGAGCTGGGGCCGGGTGGCGGGGCTGTAGAGGGTGGCGCCGAGGGCGACCGCGAGCGTGCGGGCGGGCGAGTCGGCGGTGAACTCGACCGGCTCGCGGTGGAACAGCCCGCTCCGCACCGCGGACGGGATGTGCCCGAAATGACGCATGTGAATCCCCCGTCGGCTTCTCTGGGCCCTGATGACACGTGGCCGGTAATAGTACGTAGGTGCGGGTGTCCGTAGTTCCCACCGCGCATGAAATCCAGGTAACCCGTCCCCGTCGTATCCCTCTGTTCCCTCCCGTTCCCACCCTGATTCCGTCAGATGTACGACTCCGGTACCGCCGGTCGCGCGCGGCGGGCCGGGCCACCGGGGGGAGCCGCTCCGCTACCCGTGGTGCCCCCGCGTTGTCCCCCGGTCGGGCAGGAGGGCAGGATGGCCGTCATGACGCACGCGATGCTGAAGGGCTCCAACGTCCCTCTCGACACCGCGGCCGTACGGGCCGTGCTCCGCTGGACCCCGGGCCCCGGGGTCCCCGACGTGGACGCCTCGGCCCTGGTCCTCGGTCCCGACGGGCGAGTCCGCTCCGACGAGGACTTCGTCTTCTACAACCAGCCGCGCCACCCCTCGGGGCTGGTGCGGCGGCTGCCGAAGAAGCGGGTGGCCGAGGGGCTGACGGACACGGTCGAGGCCGATCTCTCCGCGCTCGACCCCTCGATCGACCGGGTGGTGCTCGCGGCCTCCTCGGACGGCGGCACCTTCCGCTCGGTCACCGACCTGCGGATCTACCTGTACGACGCCACGGCCGCGCCCGATCGGGAGCCGCTGGCGCGCTTCGACGTGACGGCGGAGACCGGCGAGGAGACCGCGGTCATCTGCGGCGAGCTGTACCGCCGGGGCGACGCGTGGAAGTTCCGCGCGGTCGGGCAGGGCTATCCGACCGGCCTGGTGGGCCTGGCGACGGACTTCGGCATCTCGGTGGACGAGGACCCCGGGGCGGCCGCCGAAGGGGCCTCCGCGGGGGCCGGAGCGGCCTCTGGGGCTTCCGGGGACTCCGGGGGCGCCTCGCTCGCCGAGACCGCGCTGATCGACGCCGGGGCCGCCGACGGGGCCGGTACGGGCTCCGCCGCGCCTTCGGACCTCGACGCGACCGTCGTCCACACCCCCGTACCGCCGTCGCCGCCCGTGCCGCCCCGGCCCGACCGGGCGCCGGCCTACGGCTACCCGCAGGAGCCGGTGCCGGGTCCTGGGCCCTCGTACGGCTATCCGCAGCCGGTGCACGCCTCGGGCGGGCCCGAGCCGGTCCCGGAGTTCCGGATGCCCCCGATGGGGCCGCAGTTCCAGCACCGGTGACGGCCGGGCGGCCCCCGGTAAGCCGCTGAGGGCCGCCGTCACGTCTTGGTCTTGTAGCCGCGGCCCCACTGGAGGCCCCAGCCGTAGAGGCGGTCCAGCTCGGCCTGGAAGCCGTAGACGAACCGCACCTCGCGCCGGACGAGCAGCTCGTCCTTGCTGTTGTCCACGGAGAAGACGGCGCAGGAGCGGGCCTGCGGGGCGCGCTCGTCGAGCTCTATCTCGATCCGGGGGCCGTTGCTCGGATACAGCGTGATCTTGGCGTGGGTCCGGTCGAAGGCCGGGGTCTGGTCGTAGATGTACGCGAAGAAGAGCAGCCGCTTGATCTCGTCCTTGTGGTCGAGATTGACGAAGATCGTCTCCCCGGAGGGGGCGCCGAACCGGTCGTCGCCGCTGAGCTTCACGTACGGGGCGGCGTTGAGGTCGCCGAAGAAGCCGCCGAGCGGCTGCACCACGCCCTTGCTGCCGTCCTTGAGCTCGTACAGGCAGCCCAGGTCGAGGTCGACGTTGACCATGCCCTGGGTGTGGGCCTGGACGACCTCGGGCTTGAAGAACTGGGCGGGGTTGCGCAGCAGCCGGCCGCTCTGCCGGGAGCGGCCCTCGATGTCGGAGGTCCGCATCCGCCAGGAGAGGTTGACCCGGAGGTTGCCGGTGGCGCCGCCCTGTTTGGCGAGCGAGACCGAGGGGCGGCGCCTGGTCAGGTCGATGGTGTGGGACGCGCCCATACCGGTGTCGAAGGACGCCGCGCGTCCCGGAATCAGGTTCTCCCAGAAGGCCATCGGGCCCCCACCCCCCACATCGGTCGCCTTGCCCGCCCGCCACACGCCTGCGGGGCGGCCGGGCATACCGGCCGCCCCGCAGGGAAGCGTTCCTCATTGTCCCCCGGGTCACACCCCGTGGCGGGGCGCACACCGGGGAGCAGGGTGTCACACCCCGGAGCTCACCTCGGCCTTGTCCCCCGAGGAGCCGCCCGAGCCGCCCTCTGCCGCCGCCAGCGCGCGGTTGCGGCGGACGGAGGACCAGAAGGACCAGGCGATCAGGATGACGCCGATGGAGCCGGTGATGACCTCGGGGATCTCGTGCTGGATGGTGACCAGGAGGAGGACGGCGAGGGCGCCGATGGCGTAGTGGGCGCCGTGCTCCAGGTACACGTAGTCGTCCAGGGTGCCCTGCTTGACCAGGTAGACCGTGAGGGACCGGACGTACATGGCACCGACGCCGAGGCCGAGGGCCATCAGGACGATGTCGTTGGTGACGGCGAAGGCGCCGATGACACCGTCGAAGGAGAAGGAGGCGTCGAGGACCTCCAGGTAGAGGAACATGAAGAAGGCGGCCTTGCCGGCCAGCTGGATCGCGGAGACCTTCTTGCCGCTGCGCTTGGCCGCTTCCTCGGCCTCGTGCTCGCGCTCTTCCTCCTCCTCCAGCTTGCCCTCGAAGAAGCCGGAGAGACCGCCGACGACGAGGTACGTGATGAGGCCGGCGACGCCGGAGATGAGGACCGTCTGCGCCTTGTCGACGTGAGCGCCGCCGTGCTGGTGGGCCTGGGTCGCGAAGGTCATCGCGGTGACGAGCAGGACGATCAGCGCGATGCAGACCGACAGCATGTCGACCTTGCCGAGCTTGGCCAGCGGGCGCTCGATCCAGCGCAGCCACTGGATGTCACGGTCCTCGAAGATGAAGTCGAGGAAGATCATCAGAAGGAACATGCCACCGAAGGCGGCGATCGACGGGTGCGCGTCGGTGACCAGTTCCTGGTAGCGGTCGGCGTCGTTGAGCGCGAGGTCGACGGCTTCGATCGGACCGACCTTGGCGCTGACCGCGACGATCAGGACGGGGAAGACCAGGCGCATTCCGAAGACGGCGATCAGAATGCCGATGGTGAGGAAGATCTTCTGCCAGAAGGCATTCATCTTCTTCAGGATTCCGGCGTTGACCACCGCGTTGTCGAAGGAGAGCGAGATCTCGAGGATGCAGAGGATCGCGACGATCCCGAACGCCTCCCACCCCCCGTAGAGCACCGCGGCGACCAGGCCGAGCGCGGTGATCGCGAACGACCAGCCGAAGGTTTTCAGAACCACTGCCTACCCCATTGTGTGATAACGCGGCTTTACGAAACGTTGACCCCGAAGTCTAGAGCGATGCCCCGGAGCCCGGACGCGTACCCCTGGCCGACCGCGCGGAACTTCCATTCGCCGTTGTAGCGGTAGAGCTCGCCGAAGATCATCGCGGTCTCGGTGGAGGCGTCCTCGGAGAGGTCGTAGCGGGCCAGTTCCTGACCGTCCGCCTGGTTCACCACGCGGATGAAGGCGTTGCTGACCTGACCGAAGGTCTGGCCGCGGTTGTCGGCGTCGTGGATGGAGACCGGGAAGACGATCTTGTCGCACTGGGGCGGGACGCGGGTGAGGTCGACGACGAGCGACTCGTCGTCGCCGTCGCCCTCTCCGGTGAGGTTGTCACCGGTGTGCTCGACCGAACCCTCGGGGCTGCGCAGCTGGTTGTAGAAGACGAAGTACTCGTCGCCGAGGACCCGGCCGGCCTGGCACATCAGGGCGCTGGCGTCGAGGTCGAAGGGGGCTCCGGTGGTGGACCGCGCGTCCCAGCCGAGGCCCACGAGGACCTTGGTGAGGTTGGGTGCGGCCTTGGAGAGGGAGACGTTGCCTCCCTTGGCGAGCGTGACGCCCATGGTGTTCGGTTCCTCCCCGGTGGATGCTGCTGCCATCAGGCACGTCCGGCGCCGCACGAGAAGGTGCGGCGCCGGACGTCGGTCGAGCGGGGTCCGGCCCCGGGCCTCGGCGGCCCGGACCGGACGGCCCTGAGGGTGGTGCGGCTCAGACGTTGACGCCGAAGTCCTGCGCGATGCCGCGCAGGCCCGAGGCGTAACCCTGGCCGACCGCGCGGAACTTCCACTCCGCGCCGTGGCGGTACAGCTCGCCGAAGACCATGGCGGTCTCGGTCGAGGCGTCCTCGGAGAGGTCGTACCGGGCGATCTCGGCGCCGCCGGCCTGGTTCACGACGCGGATGAACGCGTTGCGCACCTGGCCGAAGGACTGCTGGCGGTTCTCGGCGTCGTAGATGGACACCGGGAAGACGATCTTGGACACGTCGGCGGGGACGCCGGCCAGGTTGACCTTGACCTGCTCGTCGTCGCCCTCGCCCTCACCGGTGAGGTTGTCACCGGTGTGCTCGACGGAACCGTCGGCGCTCTTGAGGTTGTTGAAGAAGACGAAGTCCTGGTCGTTGCGCACCTTGCCGGCCTCGCTCACCAGGATGGCGCTGGCGTCGAGGTCGAAGTCCGTACCGGTGGTGGTGCGGACGTCCCAGCCCAGACCGACGGTCACGGCGGTGAGGCCAGGGGCCTCCTTGGTCAGCGAGACGTTGCCGCCCTTGCTGAGGCTGACTCCCACGAGTCCCTCCATTGGTTTCCAGGGGCAGCGCCCCCAGTCGTGCGTTGGCATCGGATCAACGACTGGATCCTAGTGACGGGTTCCCAGTCGAAACAGACGATTCGCCCGGGGAATCGGGGGGTGTCGGCGGACGCCGTCGATTCCGGGTCCCGCTCAGAGGGTTTCGAGGGCCTTCACGTACGCGTCGAGGTCGCGGGCGTCCGGCAGGCCGTTGACGACCGTCCAGCGGACGACGCCGTCCTTGTCGATGATGAAGGTGCCACGGACGGCGCAGCCCTTCTCCTCGTCGAAGACGCCGTAGGCGCGGGAGGCGTCGCCGTGCTTCCAGAAGTCGGAGAGCAGCGGGTACTCCAGGCCCTCCTGCTCGGCGAAGACGCGCAGGGTGTGGATGGAGTCGTTGGAGACCGCGAGCAGCTGCGTGTCGTCGTTGACGAACTTCGGCAGGTTGTCACGGAGCTCGCACAGCTCGCCGGTGCACACGCCGGTGAAGGCGAAGGGGTAGAAGAGCAGCACCACGTTCTTCTCGCCGTGGAAGTCGGAGAGCCTCACGGTGCGCCCGTGGTTGTCCTTGAGCTCGAAATCGGGGGCCTTGGTGCCGACCTCGATCGCCATCGCGTACGCATCCCTTCGACGGGGCCCGGCCCCTGGGCCGAACCGGTGAACCCCACCCTACGGCCTGGCCGGCGGCGTCCCCGATCCCGAAGCGGCCGCCAGGCGGCGTGGGGGCGGCGTCAGGGGGCCTCAGGGTGCGCGAGAGCCCCCGCCGTGGCGACGGCGGGGGCTCTCGCGCGGCAGGGGATCAGCGCTTGGGAGCGGCCAGGCGGGTGCCCGTCCAGTCCTTGGCGACGCTGATGCTCTTGGTCTGGGAGAGACCAGCGGTCTGCGCGGCATCGTTGATGTCGCTCGGCTCGATGTAGCCGTCGCGGCCGGTCTTCGGCGTCAGCAACCAGATGTTGCCTCCGTCCTCCAGCAGACCGATGCTGTCCACCAGGCTGTCGGTGAGATCACCGTCCTCGTCACGGAACCAGAGGACGACGGCGTCGGCGACGTCGTCGTATTCCTCGTCCACGAGCTCCTGGCCGATGGTGGACTCGATGCCTTCGCGGAGATCCTGGTCGACGTCGTCGTCGTAGCCGATCTCCTGGACCACCTGTCCGGGCTCGAACCCCAGCCTCGCCGCCGGGTTGGTCCGCTCCTCCGCGTGGTCCGCGGTCGCGCTCACGGCTTGCCTCCTGATCATGTATCGGAAAATGCTCGGGCCGCGTAGGTGCGCGGCGCTGGCCGTAGTCCACACGTGACGGGGCGGATCGCGCAAGTACCCGGCCGTGGAGACCGCCGAAACGGTGACGTTTGGGGCTGTCTCACCGCAACTTCCGGCGACTTTCGACAGCTCTCCGTGATCAGGGATGCACGATTCGTCCCGCTTGGCGGGCTTCTGCGGTTTCAGTCTGCCGAACGCATTGCCGGAACGCATGCGCGGATTGGGCGTAAGGTTGCGATTTGACCACACCCCTCGCGCGGGGAGGGCGCGGGGAGATTCACCTCTCGGTAAAGATGACGTGCGCCGCGAGCCGGGTACACGATGGACGTCCCCGGCCTCGGACATCCCGGCCTCCACGGGGCTCCCCTCCCTCCTGGGGCTCCCCCCGACCAGCGAAGGAACAGCGTGGCTCCCGGATCCGATCGCAACCCGATCATCATTGGCGGCCTTCCCAGCCAGGTCCCGGACTTCGACCCGGAAGAGACCCAGGAGTGGCTCGACTCCCTCGACGCGGCGGTCGACGAGCGGGGCCGTGAGCGGGCCCGCTACCTGATGCTCCGGCTGATCGAGCGTGCCCGCGAGAAGCGGGTGGCCGTGCCCGAGATGCGCAGCACGGACTACGTCAACACCATCGCCACCAGGGACGAGCCCTTCTTCCCCGGCAACGAGGAGATCGAGCGCAAGGTCCTCAACGCCACCCGGTGGAACGCGGCCGTGATGGTCTCGCGCGCCCAGCGTCCGGGCATCGGCGTCGGCGGCCACATCGCCACCTTCGCCTCCTCGGCCTCCCTCTACGACGTGGGCTTCAACCACTTCTTCCGGGGCAAGGACGAGGGTGACGGCGGCGACCAGATCTTCTTCCAGGGCCACGCCTCCCCCGGCATCTACGCCCGCGCCTTCCTGCTCGACCGGCTGACCGCGACCCAGCTCGACGGCTTCCGCCAGGAGAAGTCGAAGTACCCGAACGGGCTGTCCTCGTACCCGCATCCGCGGCTGATGCCGGACTTCTGGGAGTTCCCGACGGTGTCGATGGGCCTCGGCCCGCTCGGCGCGATCTACCAGGCCCGGATGAACCGGTACATGGAGGCGCGCGGGATCGCCGACACCACCAAGTCGCACGTGTGGGCCTTCCTCGGCGACGGCGAGATGGACGAGGTCGAGTCGCTCGGCCAGCTCTCCATCGCGGCCCGCGAGGGCCTCGACAACCTCACCTTCGTCGTCAACTGCAACCTCCAGCGGCTCGACGGCCCGGTCCGCGGCAACGGCAAGATCATCCAGGAGCTGGAGTCGATCTTCCGGGGCAACGGCTGGAACGTCATCAAGCTGATCTGGGACCGCTCCTGGGACCCGCTGCTCGCGCAGGACCGCGACGGCATCCTGGTGAACCGGCTGAACACCACGCCGGACGGGCAGTTCCAGACGTACGCCACGGAGACCGGCGCGTACATCCGCGACCACTTCTTCGGCGACGACCACCGGCTGCGGGCGATGGTCGAGTCCATGTCGGACCAGCAGATCCTCCACCTGGGGCGCGGCGGTCACGACCACAAGAAGATCTACGCGGCCTACGCGGCGGCCAAGGCCCACAAGGGCCAGCCGACGGTGATCCTGGCCCAGACCGTCAAGGGCTGGACCCTCGGCCCCAACTTCGAGGGCCGCAACGCCACCCACCAGATGAAGAAGCTGACGGTCGACGACCTCAAGCGCTTCCGGGACCGGCTGCACATCCCGGTGACCGACAAGGAGCTGGAGTCCGGCCTGCCGCCGTACTACCACCCGGGCCGGGACTCCGAGGAGATCCAGTACATGCACGACCGCCGCAGCGGGCTCGGCGGCTACGTGCCCACCCGCGTCGTGCGGTCCCGGCCGCTGGCCCTGCCGGACGACGCGGCCTACGCGGCGGTCCGCAAGGGCTCGGGCCAGCAGTCGATCGCCACCACGATGGCCTTCGTCCGGCTGCTGAAGGACCTGATGCGGGACAAGGAGATCGGCAAGCGCTTCGTGCTGATCGCGCCGGACGAGTACCGCACCTTCGGCATGGACTCCTTCTTCCCGAGCGCCAAGATCTACAACCCGCTGGGGCAGCAGTACGAGGCGGTGGACCGCGAACTCCTCCTCGCCTACAAGGAGTCCCCGACCGGCCAGATGCTGCACGACGGCATCTCCGAGGCCGGCTGCACGGCCTCGCTGATCGCCGCCGGCTCGGCCTACGCCACCCACGGCGAGCCGCTGATCCCGGTCTACGTCTTCTACTCGATGTTCGGTTTCCAGCGGACCGGCGACCAGTTCTGGCAGATGGCCGACCAGCTCGCGCGCGGCTTCGTCCTGGGCGCCACCGCCGGCCGCACCACGCTGACCGGCGAGGGCCTCCAGCACGCGGACGGACACTCGCACCTCCTCGCTTCGACGAACCCGGCGTGCCTCGCCTACGACCCGGCGTTCGGTTTCGAGATCGCGCACATCGTCAAGGACGGTCTGCGCCGGATGTACGGCCCCCAGGCGGAGGACGTCTTCTACTACCTGACGGTCTACAACGAGCCGATCCAGCACCCCGCCGAGCCGGAGGACGTGGACGTGGAGGGCATCCTCCAGGGCATCCACCTCTTCAAGCGCGCCGAGGCGGGCGCGATCCCGGCGCAGATCATGGCCTCCGGCGTCTCCGTGCCGTGGGCGATCGAGGCGCAGCGGATCCTCGCCGAGGAGTGGAACGTCAGGGCCGACGTCTGGTCCGCGACCTCCTGGAACGAGCTGCGCCGCGAGGCGGTGGCGGTCGAGGAGCACAACCTGCTCCACCCGGACGAGGAGCAGCGCGTCCCGTACGTCACCCGCAAGCTCCAGTCCGCCGAGGGCCCCTTCGTGGCGGTCTCGGACTGGATGCGCGCGGTGCCGGACCAGATCTCCCGCTGGATCCCGGGTTCGTACACCTCCCTCGGTGCGGACGGTTTCGGTTTCGCGGACACCCGCGGCGCCGCCCGCAGGTACTTCCACATCGACGCCCAGTCGGTCGTGCTCGGGGTGCTGACCGAGCTGGCCCGCGCGGGCAAGGTGGACCGCGCGGTCCTGAAGCAGGCGGTGGACCGCTACCAGCTCCTGGACGTGGCCGCCGCCGACCCCGGCCCGGCGGGCGGCGACGCCTGACGGACCCTGGCGGGGCGTGTGCGCCTGGCGGGGCGTGTGCGCCTCGTGGGGCGTAGCTCCTGGTGGGGCGTAGCTCCTGGTGGGGGCGGTGGGACCGGCAGTCCCGCCGCCCCCTCGGCATTCCTTACGATGCCCCGCATGTCCGTGAAGAAGGAGCGCCCCCCGCACGCCCGCTGGGAAGAGCGCACCCAGACCCCGCTGCTGGTGCTCGCGGTGGCCTTCGGCGTCGCGTACGCCGTGCCGATCGTGGCGCCCGGCGCCGACCCGCGGGTGCACCGGCTGTGCCACTACGTGGAGTGGGTGGTGTGGGGCGCCTTCGCCCTGGACTACCTCGTCCGGCTCTGTCTCGCCCCGGCACGCTGGGCCTTCGTCCGCTCCCACCCCCTCGATCTCCTCGCCGTGCTGCTGCCGCTGGTGCAGCCGCTGCGGCTGCTGCGGTTGGTCTCCACGCTCCTCCTCGTGGGCCGGCGGGCCCGGATGGCCCCGCAGATAACGCTCACCACCTATGTGGCGGGCGCGGTGGTCGGGCTGATGATGTTCGGGTCGCTGGCGGTGCTGCACGTCGAGCGGGACGCGCCGGACGGCAACATCAAGACCCTGGGCGACGCGGTGTGGTGGTCCTTCACCACGATGACGACGGTCGGCTACGGCGACCACGCGCCGACGACGGGGCTCGGGCGGGTGCTCGCGGTCGGGCTGATGCTCTCGGGCATCGCCCTGCTGGGTGTGGTGACCGCCAACATCGCGGCCTGGTTCATCGCCCGCTTCGAGCGGGACGACGCGGTGGAGCGCCGGCAGACGGAGCTCCTGGAGACCCTGACCAGGGAGGTCCGCGAGCTCCGCGCCGAGGTCGCCCGGCTCTCGGCCCCGGTGCCGCCGCAGGGCGCGCCACAGGGCGTCCTGGAGGGCGTACCGGAGACCGCCCTGGAGGCCGTGCCGGAGGGCGTACCGGAGACCGTGTCCGGGGCGGGGGCGGCTAGCGCTCCCAGAGCTTGAGGGCTCTGACCTCGTAGGGGGTCTGCGGGACCCACGTGCCCCGGCCCGGGTAGGTCTCGAACTCGCCCGTCTCCGCGCACTCCGCCGACTGGTACGTCGTGACCGGCCGGCCGGTGCGGACGGCCAGCGACTGGGCCGAGGCCCCGGCCGGGAGGGCGACGCAGCTGTCGAGGTCCGTCGTCGCCAGTTCGTACGTCCACGGCTTGCCCTTGAAGTCGGGCTTCGGCCAGAGGCAGAGCCGCCCCGGTCCGCAGGCCCCGAGCGCGGTCCCGGCAGCCGGTGCGGCCTGAGCGGGTGGCGTGGGCGGTGTGGGCGGTTTCGGCGGGGCGGCTGTGGCCGGGAGGGCGGCCAGGAGCAGTACCGCCATCCCCGCGAGCACGGCTGTCACCTTTGCGTTCATGCAGATCAACCCCCATGTCGTCACTCTCTGTAATCACGAGCATGGACGAGGTGACCCTCCGAACGGAAGAGGGGCCGCCCCCGTTCCTTCGAACGGGTGACGGCCCCCTAGGGAACCTCAGGGTCAGATGTGGCCGCCGCCCATGCCGGCCTCCGCGTTCTCGCCGCGCTTGGTGAGCGTGGCGACCAGGGCCGCGACCACGGCGACGACACCGGCGACGGTGAAGGCGAGGCCCATGCCCTGGAGGAAGGTGTCGTGGATGACGTCGGCGATCTTGGCGAAGAGGTCCGGGGTCATGCCGGGCGCCTGCCTCATCGCCTCCGGAGCCATGCCGAACTCGGCGGCCTCCTCAAGCCGCGGGTCGACCGGGACCGGGATGCCGGCCTCCTTCCAGTTCTCCGCGAAGACGCCGGAGACCTTGGAGGACATGACCGCGCCGAGCACCGCGGTGCCGAGCGCGCCGCCGACCTGCATGGCGGCCTGCTGGAGACCGCCGGCGACGCCGGAGAGCTCCAGCGGGGCGTTGCCGACGATGACCTCGGTGGCGCCGACCATGACCGGGGCGAGGCCCAGGCCGAGGAGGGCGAACCAGAGGGACATCGTCAGCGTGCTCGTACCGTCCGAGAGCGAGATCATGCCGAACATCGCGGCGGCCGTGCAGACCATGCCGCCGACCAGCGGCACCCGCGGGCCGAACTTGGTGATAAGCGCGCCGGCCAGCGGCGAGGAGACGATCATCATCGCGGTCAGCGGGAGCAGCCGCAGACCGGCGTCGATCGGGCCGAGCCCCTTCACGCCTTGCAGGTAAAACGTGACGAAGAAGAGGCCGCCCATGAAGGCGAAGGCCATCAGGACCATGAGCACGACACCGGCCGAGAGCGGCACGGAGCGGAACATG
This sequence comes from Streptomyces sp. NPDC059201, assembly GCF_042754585.1. Classification (NCBI taxonomy): domain Bacteria; kingdom Bacillati; phylum Actinomycetota; class Actinomycetes; order Kitasatosporales; family Streptomycetaceae; genus Streptomyces; species Streptomyces sp. NPDC059201. The sequence goes on along the minus strand of NZ_JBHZBB010000002.1, from coordinate 393,811 downwards.
GCGAGCGGGATGAGCGGCTCCCTGACCTTCGTCTCCCAGACGGCGAAGACGGCGAAGAGGACGATCGAGCCGATCAGGCAGCCCCAGGTGTTGCCGCTGGTCCAGCCCCAGTCCGCGCCGGCCTTGATGAGGCTCCAGACGAGCAGGCCCATCGCGCCGGAGAGCAGCACGATGCCGGGGACGTCGAAGGAACGCGGCGCGTTCTCGGCGCGGTGGTCCCTCAGGATGATCAGACCGAGCGCGAGGGCGAGCACGCCGACCGGCACGTTGATGAAGAAGACGGACTGCCAGCTGACGTGCTCGACGAGGAAGCCGCCGAGGATCGGGCCGCCCGCCGTGGACGCGCCGATCACCATGCCCCAGATGCCGATGGCCATGTTCAGCTTCTCGGCGGGGAAGGTGGCGCGCAGCAGGCCGAGCGCGGCCGGCATGAGCAGGGCGCCGAAGAGGCCCTGGAGCACGCGGAAGCCGATGACGAAGGCGATCGAGTCGGAGAGGCCGATCGCGCCGGAGGCGGCGGCGAAGCCCGCGATGCCTATGAGGAAGGTCTGGCGGTGGCCGAAGCGGTCACCGAGCTTGCCGGCCGTGATCAGGGCGACGGCGAGCGCGAGCAGGTAGCCGTTGGTGATCCACTGGAGCTGGTCCAGGGAGGCGCCGAGGTCGGCCTGGATGGCGGGGTTGGCGATGGCCACGATCGTGCCGTCGAGCGCCACCATCATCACGCCGGCCGCGACGGCGAACAGGGTCAGCCAGGGGTGGCCGCGCAGGCCCTTCGCCGGGACCGGACCTGGCTCCCGGACGCCCCCCTGGCCGTACGGGGCCTTTTCCACGGTGGTCTGACTAGTCATGAGAAAGAGGCTAATGACAGCCACTGACAATTGACAAAGTGATTCACACGTCGGTAACTGTCACGTAGCTCACAGGTACGCTGAGCAGGAAGAACATCCCGTAAACGGCCGAAAAGAGACTCCGTTGACCGTGTCCGCGCCCGGACCGACCGCGCCCGGCCCGCCCGGCCTGCGCGAGCGGAAGAAGCAGCGCACGCGCGACGCGCTCATCCGGGTGGCCCTGGAGCTCTTCACCACCCAGGGGTACGAGGGGACCACCGTCGACGAGATCGTCGAGGCGGTGGAGGTCTCCCAGCGCACCTTCTTCCGCTACTTCGCCTCCAAGGAGGAGGTCGCCTTCGCGGTCCAGCGGATGGTGGAGGAGGAGTTCCTCCGGGCCCTCGCCGTGCGCCCGCCCGAGGAGGGCCCCTTCGACGCGCTGCGCAACGCCGTGCTCGCCGCGTGGGACGGCGTGGGCGAGGCGATCGACGAGGTCGTCCCCGTCGAGCTGTACCTGAAGACCTTCTTCATGATCGAGTCGACGCCCGCGCTGCTCGCCGCGCACCTGCGCCGGTCCAGCGAGATGGAGGAGACCATCGCCCGGCTCATCGCCCGCCGCGAGGGGCTCGACGTGGACGCCGACCCGCGGCCCCGGATCGCGGTGGCCGCCTTCAGCGGCGTGATGCGGGTCACCAGTCAGATGTGGGGCAAGGGCCCTGAGCGCACCCTGGAGGGGATCCGCGCCCTCACCGAGTGGTACCTGGACCACCTGGGCCCGGCACTCTCCCTGCACTGGCGGGAGCCGCACGCGCGCGCGTGAGATGCCCCACCCGGTCGGGGTCGCGGCCAGGAGGCTCCTCCGGGCTCGCTGACGGGGGTTCAGGCCGGATGTGCGGTGCGCTCGCGGCCGGGCTCAGACCCGATTTCGCGGCGGGCGCGTGGTCGGGTTCACGGCAGGCCCGCGGGCGGGCCGAGGGCCTCGCGGAGGGTCCGGCTCCGGGGTCCGGCGGGCCGGGTTCGTCATCTTGGGCGTCTAGGGTGTGCGCCCGTGACCTCCGCCGATGTCCCGCCGTCCCTCGCCGTCCTGCGCACGCTCCTCGTGCTGGGCGTCGTCCTCGTGATCCTGGCCACCACCGGGTGGACCGCCATCCGGCACCGGCCGGTGCCCGGGCCGTCCATGGAGGCCGCGCTGGCCTCCTGGGCGCGGGAGCGGATCGGCGATGCCCCGCCGCCGGATCCGGCCACCGCCCCGCCCCGTACGGTCGCGGCCTGGTTCGCCGCCCTCGGGCCGGCCCGCGCCGAGAGCCTCGCCGTGCGGCATCCGTTCGTCGTCGGCAATCTCGACGGGGCGCCGCCGTCGCTGCGCTACCGCGCCAACCGGATCGGCCTCACCCACACGCTGGCGGCCGAACGGCCCCGCCTCGACGACCCCCGGCTCTCCGCCGAGGGCCGGCACGAGGCCCGCCGGCGGGTGGACCGCCTCGTCTCGCTGATGGAGCCCGGCCGCAAGATCCTCGCGTTCGACCCGACCGGCACGGGGCGGGCGGCCGAGGTGCTGGGCGATCTGGAGCGGGCCCGGCGGGTGTCGGTGGTCGTGCCCGGCGTCGACACCCACCTCCTGACCTTCCAGAAGACCCACGGGCGGTACACGGCCCCCGTCGGCATGGCACGCGCCCTGTACGAGGCCGAGCGGCGCACCGCGCCCGACACCCGGGTCGCCGTCATCGCCTGGGCCGGCTACACCGCGCCCGCCCGCGTGGGCGTGGACGCGGCGACCGGCCGGCTCGCCACGTCGGGCGCCGACCGGCTCGTCCGGCTCGCCGAGGGCCTGCCGGGGACGGCGCGGGTGGCGCTCTTCTGCCACAGCTACGGCTCCGTGCTCTGCGGGGTCGCCGCGCCCCGGCTGCCGGAGCGGGTGACCGACCTGGCGGTGGCCGGCAGCCCCGGGATGCGGGTGGAGACGGCCGCCGAGCTGGGCACCCGGGCGCGGATCTGGGCGATGCGGGACGCCGAGGACTGGATCGCGGACATCCCCCACCTGGAGTTCGGCGGGGTCGGGCACGGGGCGGACCCGGTGGCGCCGGAGTTCGGGGCGCGGCTGGTATCGGCGGCCGGGGCGGCCGGGCACAGCGGGTATTTCGAGCCGGGCACGGAGAGCCTCGGCAACTTCGCGGCGATAGGCGCCGGGGCCTTCGGGAGGATCGTCTGCGCACGTGCCGACAGCGCTTGCCGCGGGGGAATCTCCGGCGGCACGGTGCTCTGACGCGCGTAGATCACGGAATTTCCTGACAGTTCCGAGGGGCGACGCACGGCCACGCGACGCTTACGATGAGGCGCATGGGTGATGTGCTGGCCGGAATTCATGCCACCTGGGAGCTGGAGAGCGACGCACTTGTCATCCGCTTCGAACGGGGGATCCGTACGCCGAGGCTGTTCCAGGCGCTGCGCGAGCGACGCGTGCCGTACGAGGCGCTGGCGTCGGCGACGCTCGCGCCGGGCAGGCGCGGCACCGTCGTCCTGCACGCCGTGCCGCGGCCGGGCGTCGATCCGCTGATGGAGGCGGCCGGCGGGCAGCTGAAGGATGCCTGCGACCCGTACCGGCTGGCGCTGGCCGCCGACCGGGAGGACGCCGCCGCCCGGCTGCGCGACGCGCTGGCCGAGGTGATCCCGGCCGAGCCGGCGGACCCGTTCGACACGGGTTTCCTGGTGGCGGCGGGGCAGGGGCCGCTCTCCTTCAAGGCGTACGACGGCAAGGCGGCGTTCGACGGGTCGTCCGAGGTCTCCTTCCGCTGGTCGTCGACGATGGCCACGTCGGAGAAGTGGAAGACCGGCGACCAGGTCTTCTCGGTACGGGAGCTGAGCGGGGTCGAGTGGCGCACGCCGGACTCGCCCGGCGGGTTCCTGCGGCTGCTCCCCCGGAGCGGCGCACCCGGGGCGGAGCGGCCCGACCACGACCCGGCGTCGGTCGTCTTCGGACTCGGCTACGGCCCCGTCCACGACTCCCTCCCGTTCGCGGCGGCGGTCCTCGCGGCGATCCGCGCCAAGGACCGCGCCCCCGTCCCCGCGGGGGCGCGCAGCGCGGCGCACGGGGATCCCGGCGCCATCGCTGAAAGGATTCGGCACCTCGGCGAACTGCATCGGGCGGGCCTGGTGACGGACGAGGAATTCACGGCGAAGAAGTCGGAACTGCTCGCCGAGCTGTGACGGACAGGTGGGACGGGCGGTGTCCCGTCAGGCGGGGTGGGCGGTGTCCCGTCAGGGCGGGACGGGTGGGGCGCGCGACGAAAGTCGCGCGCCGTCATACCAGGGTCTGACCCGCGATTGTCACCCCTGGTACGACGACGGGAGCGGGCCGCGAACCTAGGCTGACTCGACATGAAAGTGATCGAGAAGCGGCCGGCGCCCCGGCGGCTCGCGGCGCGGCTGATGGACTGGTCGCGAACGGCCGTCCGGGCGCTGGAAGCCGCCTTCGCCTCGCCCGCCGCGCCCGGGTCCGCACTCTTCGGGGACGCGTCCTCGCGGTGGACGCGGCTGCTTCCGTACGGGTTCGGGGTCGCGCTCGTCGCCTCCCTGCTCCCGGTCACCGTCCATCTGCTCATCAACGACTACGACGTGCCCGGCGCCCTCGCCGGGGCGCTCGCCACCGCGCAGACCGCGCCGCTGCTGCTCGCCGCCACCCGGCCGCTCCAGGCGTGGTGGGTCGTGCTGCCCGCCGACGTCGCCGGGGCGCTCGTCCTCATGGCCTCCGAGGGGCCGCGTGCCCAGCTGTGGCCGTGGACCCCGCCGGTCGTCGTCGGGTACTGCGCCCTGATGCTCGCGCTCGGGCTGCGCGAGCCGCGCCGCACCCTCATCGGGGTGTGGCTGGCGACCGGCGCGGCCGGATATCTCCTGGAGACCGTGCGGCCGTACGGGGACACGGGCATCACAACGCTGCTGTTCGTGCTCAGCGGGGTGCTGCTGCTGCTCACCTCCTCGATACGGGCGCGGAGCGAGGCGCAGCGAAGACTCGCCGAGCAGGAGACGATCAGCGAGGCCGAGCGGGCCCACCGGACGCTCCTGGAGGAGCGGGCCCGGATCGCGCGCGAGCTGCACGACGTCGTCGCCCACCACATGTCGGTGATCACCGTGCAGGCGGACTCCGCTCCGTACCGCATCCCGGAGCTTCCGGAGGCGGCCCGGGAGGAGTTCGCGTCGATCGCGGGCAGCGCGCGGGAGTCGCTGGCCGAGATGCGGCGGCTGCTCGCGGTGCTCCGGAGCGACGGCAGCGAGGGCGAGCGGGCCCCGCAGCCCGGACTCGACCGGCTCCAGCAGTTGGTGGAGGCGACCGTGCGGGCGGGGCTGCCGGCCGAGCTGGCGCTCGCCACGGAGCTCGCGGACGGGCGGACCGAGGTGCCGCAGGCCGTCGGCCTCTCGGCGTACCGGATCGTGCAGGAGGCGCTCGCCAACGTGGTGCGCCACGCGCCCGGCGCGCCGACCCGGGTGTCGGTGCGGGAGGACGGGTCCGGCCGGCTGATGGTCCTGGTGGTCAACGGGCCCGCCGCGGAGCCGGTCTCGCCGCTGGAGAGCACCGGCACGGGGCACGGTCTGGTGGGGATGCGGGAGCGGGTGCGGCTGACCGGCGGCACCCTCGACACCGGCCCCCTCCCGGACGGCGGCTTCCGGGTCGCGGCTCACCTCCCCCTCGGGACAGAGGGCGCGGAGGGCGCGGAGGGCACGGAGGGCACGGACGCGGCGTGACAGGCCCGAGGGCCTGGTGCCTGTCCGGAGAGCGGCGCCGCCCGAACGGAGGGCAGGGCTCGCGCGTCCGGTGCGGGTGCGAGCGCAAGGGGGAGGAGGACGACAACGGCGGAGCCGTGGCGGCCGGCGCCGTCCGGACGGAGGGCAGGGCAAGCAGCGTCCGGTGCGAGCGCGAGAGGGAGGAGGGCGGCAACGGCGGAGCAGCGACAGCCGGCGACAACGCCGTGATCGTGCGTGCCGGGCGGCGCGTGACAGGCGGGACTTTTCGGGCGGGGCCCGGCAGGGCCTAGGGTCGGGCGGGTAGGGGGACATCGAGTGAGTGTGAGGGTGCCGGGTGGCCATTCGGGTGATCATCGTGGACGACCAGGCCATGGTGCGGGCGGGGTTCGCCGCGCTGCTGGCCGCGCAGAGCGACATCGACGTGGTCGGTGAGGCGCCGGACGGGCGGCAGGGGGTCGAGGTGGCGCGGGCCGTCCACCCCGACGTGGTGCTGATGGACGTGCGGATGCCGGAGCTGGACGGGCTGGCGGCGGCCCGGGAGATCCTGCGTCCGCCGGCCGGGGTGACGCACCGGCCCAAGGTGCTGATGCTGACCACGTTCGACGTCGACGACTACGTGTACGAGGCGCTGCGGGCGGGGGCGTCCGGGTTCCTGCTCAAGGACGCGCCGCCGGCCGATCTGATCGCGGCCGTGCGGGTCGTGGCGGCGGGCGACGCGCTGCTGGCGCCGTCCGTGACCCGCCGGCTCATCGCCGACTTCGCCGCGACCCGGCCGGCCGCGCGCAAGGACGTGACGGCGCTCCGGCTCAACGGTCTGACGCCACGTGAGACCGAGGTGCTGGAGCTGATCGCGAGGGGGCTGTCCAATCAGGAGATCGCGGAGCGGCTCGTGCTCGCCGAGCAGACCGTGAAGACCCACATCGGGCGGGTGCTCGCCAAGCTCGACCTGCGGGATCGCGCGCAGGCGGTGGTCTTCGCCTACGAGTCGGGCCTGGTGACCCCCGGGGGCTAGCCCCACCCCGGGCCGGGGGGCGGCTCCTCGTCCACCCCCTACCCGGGTATGGCACGGGAGTTGGCTCCCCGGGGTGACGTGCCGTCACCCACCGTCTTCCTACCTTCCTCTCGCCGACAACGAGAGAGGGAGGGCGGGCATGCGCCGCATCACGAGGACCCTGGTGACCGCCGTCATGGTGACGGCGGTCGTGGCGGGGACGGCGGGCTGGGCGTCCGGCACCGCGCAGGAGCCGGTCACCGGGCCGCCGGCGGGGACCGCCGAGTGGCGGGCGGCGGGGCTGCCGGACCCGGAGCGGATGGACCCGGCCGGGGTCGCGCGCTTCTTCGCGGGGCTCGGCACGGCGGAGCGGCGGGCGCTGGTGCGGGCGCACCCGACGGTGGTGGGGAACCTGGACGGGGCGCCGCTGGAGCTGCGGTACGAGGCCAACTCCCTTGCCGCGAAGGGCCGGTATCCCGGGGCGCGGGTCCTGGCGCACGACGCGCGGGGCCGGGGCCAGGTGGTCCTGGTGTACGGGGACCTGGCGGAGGCCGAGCGGGTGGCGGTGCTGGTGCCGGGCTCGGACGTCGACGCCGGGCGCATGGACTCCCTCACCCGGAAGGCCGCCGCCCTGCGGGAGGCGACCGGCGGGCGCACGGCCGTCGTCGCCTGGGCCGGCTACACCACCCCGGTCGGCGTCGGACTCGACGCCGCTTCCGGGGAGTTGGCGGAGGCGGGCGCCGAGCGGCTGGTCCGCTTCACGGAGGGGCTGCGGGCCGCCGGGGTGCGCCCCGAGCCGTCCCTCTTCTGCCACAGCTACGGCTCCGTGGTCTGCGGTCTCGCCGCGCACGGGCTGAAGGCGAAGGACCTGGTGGTCTTCGGCTCCCCCGGCATGCGGGCGGAGAACGTGGACGCGCTGCGGACGACGGCCCGGGTGTGGGCGGCGAAGGACCCGACGGACTGGATCGACCGGGTGCCGAACGTGGCCGTCGCCGGGCTCGGGCACGGCACGGACCCCACGGCACCGGAGTTCGGCGCCCGCCCGGTGGAGGCGGGGGACGCGGACGGCCACGACGGCTACTTCGCGCCCGGCACCTCCTCGCTGCGCGCCTTCGCGTCGATCGCCGAGGGGGACGTCCGATGAAGACCCTCGTCCGGAAGATCGAGGCCGGCACCCCCGCCCACCGGGACCGGGCCGTGGACGGGCTGCGGGCCCTGGCGCTGCTCGCCGTGCCCACCGGGCACTGGCTGCTCGGCGGGTTCACGCTCTCCGCCGACGGCGCGCTCCACAACGCCTCGCCGCTCGCGACCTTCGGCGCGCTCGCCCCGGCGAGCTGGATCCTCCAGATGCTGGGGATCTTCTTCCTGGTCGGTGGCTACGCCTCCGTCCTGTCCTTCCGCCGCTGGACCGGCTCCACCCGCGCCTGGCTCGGCGGGCGGCTGGCCCGGCTCGGCCGGCCGGTGCTCGGGGTGACCGCCGTGTGGGCGGCGCTGCTGCCGCTGCTCCACCACGGGCTCGGGGTGCCGGTGGACACCCTGCGGACGGCGTCGACGCTGGTGATCCAGCCGCTGTGGTTCGTCGGGGTGTACACGGTGGTGACGGCGCTGACCCCGCTGTGCGTGCGGGCCGCGCGCCGGTTCGGGGTGTGGGCGGCGGCGCCGCTGCTCGGCTCGGTCGCCGTCGTGGACTTCCTGCGGTACGGCCCGTACGCGGACGCCGTGCCGTCCTGGCTGAGCCTGCTGAACATCCTGCCGGGCTGGCTCTTCGCGTACCAGCTCGGCGTCTCCTGGGGCGAGGGCCGGGTGCGGCGCCGGCACGCCTGGGCGCTGCTGCTCGGCGGGGCGGCGCTCTTCGCGGCGCTGCTGCTGGCCTTCGGCTACCCGGCGTCGATGGTCGGGGTGCCCGGCGAGGCCCGGACCAACTCGCATCCGCCGTCGCTGCTGGTCCTGGCGCTCGCCGCCGCCCAGAGCGGGGCCGCGATCCTGCTGCGGGACCGGCTCGGCCGGCTGCTGCGCAGGCCCGCGCTGTGGGCTCCGGTCGTGGTGATCAACCTGTCGGCGATGACGATCCTCTGCTGGCACCAGACGGCGATGCTCGCGGCGGCGGTCCCCGCCTCGTACCTGGGCGAGGTGCCCGGACTGGTCGGGGCGCCGGACTCGGTCGGCTGGATCCTGGCCCGGCTGGCCTGGATGCCGGTCTTCGCCGGGCTGATCGCGCTGATCGGCCGGTACGCGCGCGGCTTCGAGTCGCCGTGGGCGCGTACCGGACCGGCCCGCCGCGCGCTCGCGGGCCTGCTCGCGGCGGGGTTCGCGGTCTTCGCCCTGGGCCTCGCGTGAGCCCGCCCCGCGCAGGGGCGCCCCGGGCGCGGTGGTCAGCCCTCGCGGGCGGCCGAGGTGAAGCTCATGTCCGGGTAGCGGTCGCCCGCCACCAGGCCCGCGATCGGTTCCAGGTCCGCGAGTTCGGCCTCGGTGAGGGTGATGCGGGTGGCGGCGGCGTTCTCCTCCAGGCGGGAGCGCTTGCGGGTGCCGGGGATGGGGACGACGGTGAGGCCGTGGACGGCGGCGCGCTGCTGCACCCAGGCGAGGGCGATCTGCGCGGGCGTCGCCCCGTGGGTGGCGGCGATCTTCCGGACCGGGTCGAGCAGGGCCGCGTTCCGCTCGGCGTTCTCGCCGGTGAAGCGGGGCTGGCGGCGGCGGAAGTCGCCGTCCTGGAGCTCCTTGCCGGCGTCGGCGAAGGCGCCGGTGAGGAAGCCGCGGCCGAGCGGCGAGTACGGCACGAAGGTGACGCCCAGCTCGGCGGCGGCGGCCACGGCGGAGCGCTCGACGTCCCGGGAGAAGAGCGACCACTCGGACTGGAGGGCGGCGATCGGGTGGACGGCGAACGCCTCGCGCAGCTCCGGTCCGGTGACCTCGCTGACGCCCAGGTGGCGCACCTTGCCCTCGGCGACCAGCTCGGCCATCGCGCCGACGGACTCGGCGAAGGGCACGGCGGGGTCGCGCCGGTGCAGGTAGTAGAGGTCGATCGTGTCGACGCCGAGGCGGCGCAGGCTGCCCTCGACGGCCTGGCGGATGTAGGCGCGGTCGTTGCGGATGCCCCGGTACGTCGGCCGCTCGGGGTCGCGTTCGATGCCGAACTTGGTGGCGAGGACGATCTCGTCGCGGTGGGCGGCGGCGAAGGGGGCGAGGAACTCCTCGTTGGTCCCGCCGCCGTAGCTGTCCGCGGTGTCGATCAGGGTGACGCCGGCCTCCAGGGCCGCTTCGAGGGTGTCGCGGGCCGCGGGCTCGTCGGTGGAGCCGTAGAACTCGCTGATGCCCATGGCGCCGAAGCCCTGGACGCCGATCTCGGGGCCGTCCTGGCCGGGGCCGAGGCGTACGGTGTCGATCGGGCCGGCCTGGCCGGTGGTGTCGCTCATGAGGTGGTGCCTCCGCAGATGGTGCCGTAGTGGTCGATCTTGAGGTCGAGCACGGCGAGCGTGTCCTGGAGCTCGGCGATGCGGGACAGCACGTCCCGGCGGGTGTCCTCCAGGAGGGCCCGCCGCTCCGCGTGGGTGTGGGAGCCCTCGCGGATCAGCTCCGCGTACCGCACCATGTCCGCGACCGGCATGCCGGTGAGCCGCAGTTTGCCGACGAACTCCAGCCAGCCGAGGTCCCGTTCGGTGAACCGGCGCTGGCCGGTGTGCGAACGGTCGACGTGCGGCATCAGACCGATCCGCTCGTACCAGCGCAGGGTGTGCGCGGAGAGGCCGGTCAGGGCGGCGACCTCGCTGATCGTGTAGCGGTCCTTGCCGATGACCGGCGGCCGGGTCGTGCTCGTGCTCTCGATCACGCTCATGCCTCCACGCTAAAAGGTTGGAGTGCACTCCAAGCAAGTAGGCTCGGCCCCATGGAGAGCAGCAGCGTGCCGAGCCTGGCGGCGATCGAGAACTGGCCCGTCCCCACCGCGGCGGCGGCCGTGGTCCGCGCGGACGGCACGGTGGCCGGGACCCACGGGCCGACCGGGCACCGGTTCCCGCTCGCCTCGGTGACCAAGCCGCTGGCGGCGTACGCGGTGCTCGTCGCGTACGAGGAGGGGGCGATCGACCTCGACGAGCCGGCCGGGCCCGAGGGCGCGACCGTGCGGCACCTGCTCGCCCACACCTCGGGGCTCGCCTTCGACGAGAACCGGGTCCAGGCCGCGCCGGGCACCCGCCGGATCTACTCCAACACCGGCTTCGAGGTCCTGGGCGACCTGGTGGCCAAGGCCACCGACATCCCCTTCGCCGACTACCTCCACCAGGCGGTCCTGGAGCCGCTCGGGATGACGGGCACGACGCTCGACGGCTCCCCCGCCAAGGACGCGGTGTCGACCGTGGAGGACCTGGTGCGGTTCGCCGCCGAGGTGCAGGCGCCGCGGCTGCTGGACGCGCGCACGGTGCTGGACGCGATGACGGTCACGTACCCCGGGCTCACCGGCATCCTGCCCGGATACGGGCACCAGCGGCCCAACGACTGGGGGCTCGGCTTCGAGATCCGGGGTTCCAAGGCCCCGCACTGGACCGGCACCACGTCCTCGCCGCGGACCTTCGGCCACTTCGGCCAGTCCGGCACCTTCCTGTGGATCGACCCGGACGCGCGGGCCGCCTGCGTGGCGCTCACGGACCGGGCCTTCGGGACGTGGGCGATCGAGGCGTGGACCCCGTTCACGGACGCGGTCCTCGCCGACCTCCGCCGCTGACGCGTCAGGATTCCCCGGGGCGGCAGTCGGTGGCCGGGAGGGTGCCGTCGGGGCCCGCGACGGTGACGGTGGACGTGCCGGACCGGTCCACGGCGTGCGCGGCCGTGCACACCAGCTGGGCGACCGCGGCCTCCGACAGCTCCTGGGTCAGGAACGGGGTCTGGAGGCGGACCCCGTCCGCCCCGTCCGACTCGACCCGGATCAGTTCGCGGCTCTCGGGCAGGTCGGTGGTGAGGCCCGCCTCGCTCTCGGCGCCGCCGGGGCCCGCGAGCAGGGCGGCGAGCGCCTTCACGGCGGCGAGGCCGGGGGCGTACGGGTGGCCCGCGTCGACCCCGAAACCGCTCCCGCCCTCCTCGAACGGCCCCTCGGTCCTCTTCCGGCCGAGCTCCGTCGCGTCCCCCGGCCGGGTCCGCTCGGGGTCGGGGACGAAGGTGATGCCGACGTCGCGGGAGACCGGCATCAGCCTCCCTTCGGGGCCGAGGAAGTAGAGCAGCATCCGGCTCTCGGGGTTGGGCCGCACGATGAGGTGCGGCGCCTCGCCCGCCTCCACGACGTCGCTGCCCTGGACGCCGCAGCCGGCGAGCGCGAGCGCGGCGAGCAGGGCTGCGGCGGCGGCCCGGGTCCGGCGCCTCACAGCGGGATCCTGACCGTGAACACGGCACCGCCCGCCGGGTGGTTGGCGGCCTCCACGGTGCCGCCGTGCAGGCGGACGTTCTCCTGGGTGATCGCCAGGCCGAGGCCGCTGCCGGCCGAGCGGGCGCGGGCCGGGTCGGCCTTGTAGAAGCGTTCGAAGACGTGCGGCAGGACGTCCGGGTGGATGCCGGGGCCCCGGTCGGAGACCTGGGTGACGAGGGTGCCGTCGTCGTCCACGTACACCCGGACGGTGACCAGCGGGCGTCCGTGGCGCAGGGCGTTGCCGACGAGGTTGGCGACGACGACGTCGAAGCGGCGGGGGTCGAGCCGGGCCCGGATGCCCTCCCCGAGCGCCGCGTGGATCTGCTCGGGGTCGGTCCAGCGCCGGCTGCTCAGGGTCTTGCGGACGCAGTCGGCGACGTCGACCTCGTCGGTGTGCAGTTCGGCGGCGCGGGCGTCGAAGCGGGAGATCTCCATCAGGTCCTCGACGAGCACGGCGAGCTTGACGGTCTCGGCGCTGATCAGCCGGACGGCGCGGGCCGTGTCGCTGTCCAGGGTGCCGGCGTCCTCGTCGAGCACCTCGGTGACGGCGAGCATCCCGGCGAGCGGGGTGCGCAGTTCGTGCGAGACGTCGGAGGCGAAGCGGCGGGCGCGGGCCTCGGCGCGGCGCAGCTCGGTGACGGAACGTTCCAGCTCGGCGGCGGACTCGTTGAAGGTGCGCGCCAGGTCGGAGAGTTCGTCGCTGCCCTTGGCGTGGATCCGGGTGTCGAGCCGGCCGCGGCCCATGCTGCGGGCGGCGTGGCGGAGCTCGCGGACCGGGCGCAGGACGCCTCGGGCGGCGAGCAGCGCGGGTATCAGGGCGATGGCCAGGGCGGGCAGGGCGCCGTCGCGGGCGGCGGTGACCAGGGCCTCGATGTTGGCCTCGTCCTCGCGGAGCTCCATGACGGCGTAGAGGACGAGGCCGGTGGGCTGGGCCGTGGCCGGGTCGGTGTCGGTACGGAAGAGGGCGGGGACGGCGATCGTCAGATACGGGGTGCCGGCCTTGACCACCCGCTGGAAGCTGGTGCGCGGCGCTTCCCGGGCGTGGGCGCGGGCCCGCAGCTCCGGGGTGAGGACGGTGGAGACGGGGCGGTCGGTGGAGGAGACCCGGAGGGAGCCGTACTCGGCGTAGACCCGCCAGGGGCGCGGCTTGCCCTGCCGGGCGATGCCCCGCAGCAGGTCGCGGAGCATGTCCTCGTCCGGCGGCAGGTCGATGCTGAGGTCGTCCACCTGCTGCCGGAAGGCGGAGACGGCGGTGTCCTGCGTCTGCTCCAGGATCGCGCTGCGGGCCGCCCGGTAGGTGAGGGCGGCGGTGGTGCCGCAGCTGACGGCCGCGACGAGGAGGAACGCGAAGACCATACGCGTACGCAGCCCGAACGGCCGCGGCCGCCGCCCCCGCAACCCCGCCCGAGCCCGCCGCCCGTCCCGGCCGGGGTCTGCGGCCCCGGACCCGGACCGGGCCGCGGACCCGGAGGCGGACCCGGAGTCCGTATCGGACCCGGCCCCGTCAGCCGTACGGGGCTCGGACCCCGCCCCGGTACCCGTACGGGAGTCGGTCCCCACCCCGGTACCCGTGCGGGACCCGGACGCCCGGCCCCGGAACCGGGCGCGCGTACGGCGGCCGGTCCGACCCGGGTCGGCGGCCTCGGCCTCGGTCCCGGGGCCGGACGGAGACCCGGAGCCGGAGCCCGTATCGGACCCGGAGCCGTCACCCGTACGGGACTCGGCCCCGGCCCCGGTACCCGTAGCGAAGCCCGTACCGACCCCGGACCCGGCCCGGTACCCGCCACCGGCCCCAGACTCGGACCCACCGGAAGACCCAGGCCCGGACCCGGACCCAACCCCAGCCCCGTGCCTGTTCCCGTCCCCCGGTCCCTCCCACGGTTCCTCCCGTGGGTGTACGCACGTCTTCACAGGGGGCCGAAGCGGTAGCCGAAGCCGCGCAGAGTCTGGATGTAGCGGGGGTCGCCGGGGGTGTCTTCTATCTTGGCGCGGAGTCTGCGGACGCAGGCGTCCACGAGGCGGGCGTCGCCGTGGTAGTTGTGCTCCCAGACGTGCTCCAGGAGCTGCTGGCGGCTGAAGACCTGCTCGGGGGCTGCCGTCAGGTGGAGCAGCAGCTTGAGTTCGGAGGGGGCGAGGGCGAGCCGTTCGCCGGTCTTGGCGACGGTGAGGCCGGCGCGGTCGACGGCGAGGTCGCCGTGGTGCTCGATCGCGGGGCGGCCGCCGCCGATGTCCTCGATGCGGCGCAGGACGGCGCGGATGCGGGCCTCGATGACCTCGGTGCGGGCGGGTTTGACGATGTAGTCGTCGGCGCCCGCCTCCAGGCCGATGACGACGTCGAAGTCGTCGCCGCGCGCGGTGAGCATGATGATCGGGAGCTGGCTGGTCTCGCGGACCCGGCGGCAGACCTGGACGCCGTTCATGCCGGGCAGCATGAGGTCGAGGAGCAGCAGGTCGGGGCGGAACTCGCCGAGGGCGGCGAGACCGGCCTCCCCGGTGGCGGCGGTCCGCACCTCGTGCCCGCGGCGCCTGAGCCCGAGCTCGACGCCTTCGCGGACCGAGGGGTCGTCTTCGATGAGGAGCACGCGGGGCATGGGTGGAGTATCCCAGGGTCGGTGGAGGCCCCCGGCTCCGGGAACCTCCTGGTGGATGCGGTCAGGTGCGGCGGGTGAGACGCCCGGTGGCCTTGGCCAGGAGGGCGGAGACCTCGGTGAGGCCCAGCGGGCGGGCGAGGACGGCGAAGGCGCCGAGGACGGTGGCCGCGCCGGCGAGACCGGAGACGACGGCGCCGGCCGGGGCGGTGGCCTCGGTGACGAAGAGCCCGTATCCGGTGGCGGGGACCGCGGCGAGCAGCAGCCGGCCGAGGCCGTCGCCGCCGTCCTTCGCCGCCGGGAGGCGCCGCCGGAGGACGTACGCGGTGAGCGCCCAGCCGGCCCAGAGGGCGAGGGAGTAGCCCGCGGCCATGCCGGTGACGGCCCAGCGGGTGGGCAGCCAGTGGTACGCGGCCAGCGAGAGGCCCGCGTTGAGGCCCGCGATGACCAGGTTGAGCAGGAAGGGGGTGCGGGTGTCGCGGAGCGCGTAGAAGGCGCGGGTGCACACGTACTGGCCGGAGAACGCGATCAGGCCGGGGGCGAAGGCCATCAGCGTCCAGGCCATGCCGCGCACGCCGTCGGCGTCGGTGGCGCCGTGGCCGAAGACCGCGCTCATCAGCGGGGTGGCGAGGGCGAAGAGGGCGCAGGCGGCGGGGACGACGCCGGCGGCGCTGGTGCGCTGGGCGTACGAGACGTCGCGGCGGATGCCCGCGAGGTCGCCGTCGGCGGCCGCGGCGCTCATCCGGGGCATGAGGGCGGTGACGAGGGAGACGGTGACGATGCCGTGCGGGACGGCCCACAGGAGGTAGGCGTTGTTGTACGCGGCGAGGCCGGCGCCGCCGCCGGGGACGCGCTGTCCGGCGGAGGTGGCGACCCAGGTGGTGACCCAGTAGGCGGCCTGGTTGGTGGCGACGAGGAGGACCAGCCAGCCGGCGGCGCGGAGCGGGGCGGTGAGGCCGCTGCCGCGCCAGTCGAGGCGGGGCCGGAAGCGGAAGCGGGCGGCGCGCAGCGAGGGCAGCAGGGCGAGGGCCTGGGCGGCGATGCCGGCAGTGGTGCCCCAGCCGAGGAGCGCGGTCTCCTCCGGGGTCAGTTCGCCGCCGTCGCTGACGACGAGGAAGAGGCCGAACACGGCGACGACCACGACGTTGTTGAGGACCGGGGTCCACATCATGGCGCCGAAGCGGCCGCGGGCGTTGAGGACCTGGCCGAGGAGGGTGAAGAGGCCGAGGAAGAGGATCTGCGGGAGGCACGCGCGCGTGAAGGCGATCGTGAGGTCGCGCTGGCCGCCGGCGTAGTCGGTGTACGTGTCGACGACGAGGGGCGCGGCGAGCACGGCGCCCGCGGTGAGGGCGACGAGGGCGAGCGCGCAGAGGGTGAGGAGGCGGTCGGTGTAGGCGGCGCCGCCGTCCGCGTGCTCCTTGGCCGCCTTGACCAGTTCGGGCACGAAGACGGCGTTGAGGGCGCCGCCGAGGAGCAGCGTGTAGACGATGGTGGGGACGGAGTTGCCGACCGCGTAGCCGTCGGCGACCACGCCCGCGCCGAGCGCGGCGGCGACGACGGAGGCGCGGACGAAGCCGGTGGCGCGGGAGACCAGCGAGCCGGCGGCCATGAGGGCGCCGCTGCGGAGCGCCGAGGCGGGCTTCCGCCGGGTCGGCGCGGGCGGGGCGAGGGTCGTGCCGTTGCTCATCGGCGGTTCAGGTAGGCGTGGAAGGCGCGGTACAGCGCCTGGTTGGTCGTGCCGTGCATCGGTGTCTCCCACTCCCCGAGCGTCTCGACGACCTGTCCGCCCGTGCCGAGCTTCCAGCGCAGGAGCCCGTGGGCGCGGTCGTCCGGATCGAGGGTGGAGGGTACCCCGCGCAGGTCGTAGACGTCGGCGCCGAGGGCGTGGGCGTCGAGCAGCATGCGCCACTGGAGGGCGTTGGAGGGGCGGACCTCGCGGCGGTGGTCGGCGGAGGCGCCGGTCTGGTACCAGACCCGCCGGCCGACGGTGATCATGGTGTGGGCTGCGAGGATCTCGCCCTCGTGGCGGGCGAGGTAGAGCTTCATCCGACCGGCGTGCTCGGCGTTGAGGACCGCGTACTGGCGTTCGTAGTAGGCGAGGGAGCGGCCGAGGCGGAATCCGTCACGCTCCTCGGTGACGCGGAGCAGGCGGTGGAACTCGGGGAGGTCGGCGGCGGAGCCGACGGTGATCTCGACGCCGGACTTGCGGGCCTTGCGGACGTTGCGCCGCCACTCCTGGTTGAGGCCGGACCACAGGTCGTCGGGGGTGCGGCCGGTGAGCGGGACCTGGAAGACGTGGCGGGGCTGGGCGTCGGCGCCGTCCTCGGAGTCGCCGCCGCAGCGCTTCCAGCCGCGGGCGCGGAGCCGTTCGGCGACGGCGGTGCCGAGGGGGTCGACCTCGTCGGCGAGGACGTCGCCGAGCCGGCGGCCGGGTCCGGTGGCGGCCTTGACGGTGGCGGCGGTCCAGCGGCGGTGGTCGGGCCCGGGTCCGATGCGTACGGCGAAGGCGCCGGAGGCCCGCAGATGGGCGAGGAGCGGGGTGAGCCAGCGGTCGAGGTCGGGGTCGGCCCAGTCGGCGACGGGTCCCTCGGGGAGGTAGGCGAAGTGCTTGCGGGTGCCGGGGAAGGCGCGCAGCAGGACGAGGGCGACACCGGTGAGCTCGCCCGACTCCGGCCCCCAACCGAGGAGTTGGTGGGTCCAGCCTTCCTTCACCTGCGCCCAGGAGGGGAGTTGGAGGAAGCCGGGGCCGTCCGCTCCCGTGGCGCGGGAGGCGAGGAAGGCGCGGTACGCCTCCGGGGTCACGGGGCCGAGCCGGAGCGGTCCCGCGGGCACCGGCACGGCGGCGGGGCGGCGCTTCACGGGTGCGGGCGTCACGAGCAGCGCTGACACAACGGGAGCCTCCTTGGTTCCTCCGCGCCCTCGGTGGCGCGGCGCACAGCAGGCTCACAGCCGGATGAGACGGGTCCGCGCGGCGTGTGTGACGGGACGATGACCGTTTTCCATCAGCCCCTGTCACATGGGGCTCCGGCCGGGCGGAGGGCGGGGCCAGGCGCCTAGAGTCCGGGCATCCCACCCTTTTCTCTCCTCTTCCGGAGGTGCTCCGTGCCGCCGATACGCACGTCCCGCCCCGCTCTGGCCGCCGTCGCCCTGGCCGTCTCCCTCACCGCGTGTACGGCCCAGGCCGCGAGCGGCCCCGGCTCCTCGGCCGCTCCCACGGGGGGTGCCACCGCGGACGGGCCGCCCGCGCAGGTGACCGTCGTGGACCGGGTGGCCGGGAAGCCGGTGACGGTGACGGCGGCCGGCGGGACGCTCGCGTCGGTGACGGTCACGGACGCGGAGGGCGGGCGGCTGGACGGGAAGTCCGCGGCGGGCGGGGCCCGCTGGACCTCGGACCGCAAGGCGGTGCCGGGGGCCTCGTACACGGTCGAGGCCGTCTCCCGTACCGCCTCCGGGAAGGAGACGACGACCCGGTCCACCTTCACCACGGCGGAGGCGGCGGAGGTCAACAAGCTGACGCTGGCGCCCGGGAAGAACACGACCGTCGGCATCGGGCAGCCGCTGTCGATCGTCTTCGACCGGCCGGTGGAGCGGAAGGCCGACGTGGAGCGGCAGTTGAGGGTCACGACCTCGAACGGCACCGAGGGGTCGTGGGGCTGGGTGACCGACTACTCGGGGCGTGACCGGGTGGACTGGCGGCCCCGGACGTACTGGAAGCCGGGCACGCGGGTCACGCTGGAGGCGGACCTGAACGGGACGGACTCGGGCGACGGCTGGTTCGTCCGCGACTACCGGACCGGCTTCACGATCGGCGCCTCGCAGGTGGTGAAGGTGGACCTCGACGCGAAGCGGCTGTCCCTGGTGAAGGACGGGCGGACGGTGCGGACCATCCCGGTCTCCGGCGGGACGCCGGGCGGCGACAAGCGGTCGTGGCGGGGGACGGCCGTGCTGATGGCGAAGGAGGGCACGATCCGGATGAACTCCGAGACGGTCGGGCTCGGGGACGCCTACGACAAGATGGTCGACCACTCGATGCGGCTGACGTGGTCGGGGATGTACGCGCACGCGGCGCCGTGGAACGCGGCGCACTTCGGGAAGGCGAACCGGAGTTCCGGTTGCATCGGGATGAGCACCGCCGACGCGGAGTCGTTCTACGCGGCCGTGCGCGTGGGCGACCCGTTCGAGATCACGGGCGGCGACACGAAGGGCGTCGTCGCCGAGGGCAACGGGTACGGGGCGTGGAACCTCTCCTGGGCCCAGTGGAAGGCGAAGAGCGCGCTGGGCTGAAGGCCCTCAGCCGCGGAACTCCCACACCAGGAGCTCCGCCGCCTCCGCCGCCTCCACGGCCGGGGCGGCCTCCCCGGCCTCGATCCGCGCCGCGTCGCCCTCCGTCAGGGTCTCGCCCGCCAGGCGGACCGCGCCCCGGACCACGTGGACGTAGAGGGAGTACGCCGCCGGGAGCCCGGTCCCCTCGCCCCGCGCGAGCCGGTGGACGTGGAGGACCGCTCCGGCCGCCGGGAGGTCGTGGCGCCCGGGGAGTGAGCGGATCAGCTCGTACGCCGGTTCCCCGCCGGTCTCGCGCGGGGCCAGCCACATCTGCACGAAGGTCAGGGGGGTGTCGCCGGCGTTGCGCTCGACGTGGCGGACGCCGGCCGCGGCGCTGAGGTGCTGGAGGTCGCCGGGGCGGACGACCGTCTCGTGGCCCGCCGAGTCGCGGTGGGTCAGCTCGCCCTCCACCACCCAGGTCACGATCTCCGTGTGGGAGTGGGGGTGCTCGTCGAAACCCGCGCCCGGGGCGAGGCGCTCCTCGTTGACGGCGAGGAGGGGGCCGAAGCGGAGGTTGTCGGGGTCGTAGTACGGCCCGAAGGACAGGGCGTGCCGGGTCTCGATGCCGGCCCCGGGGTCGCCGCCCGGGTACCGCTCGCCCGCGCGCTGGATGCGGATCACCCCCGTACGGTAGCCGGACCGGCGGGGACGAAACCGCCCCGACCCCGCACGTCGGTGCCCGGATGAGGCAGTCTTGTCCCCGTGTCTGAACCCACGAACGCCGCTCATCCGCACGCCGCGACCCTGAAGCGCCTCGAACAGTCCTCCGGACGGCTGGCCGCCAACGCCATTGCCCGCATGGACGAGACGCTGCCGTGGTACCGCGCGATGCCGCCCGAGAACCGCTCGTGGATCGGTCTGGTCGCGCAGGCCGGCATCGCCGCCTTCACCGAGTGGTTCCGGCACCCGGAGACCCCCCAGGCGATCTCGACGGACGTCTTCGGCACGGCGCCGCGCGAGCTGACCCGGGCGATCACGCTGCGGCAGACCGTGGAGATGGTCCGGACGACGATCGAGGTCATGGAGGTGGCGATCGAGGACGTCGCCGCGCCCGGCGACGAGTCGGTGCTGCGCGAGGCGCTGCTCGTGTACGCCCGGGAGATCGCCTTCGCGACCGCCCAGGTGTACGCGCAGGCGGCGGAGGCGCGGGGCGCCTGGGACGCCCGCCTGGAGTCGCTGGTGGTGAACGCGGTGCTGTCCGGCGAGGCCGACGAGGGCGCCGTCTCCCGCGCCGCCGCGCTCGGCTGGAACTCGCCCGACCACGTCTGCGTCGTCCTCGGCACCGCGCCCGACGGGGACAGCGAGCTGACCGTGGAGGCGATCCGGCGGGCCGCCCGGCACGCCAAGCTCCAGGTGCTCACGGGGGTGCTCGGCGACCGCCTGGTGGTGATCGCGGGCGGCTCCGACAATCCGCTCGGCGTGGCGAAGGCCCTGATCGGACCGTACGCGCCGGGGGCGGTCGTGGCCGGTCCCGTGGTGCCCGACCTGCTGGCGGCGACGCGGTCCGCGCAGGCCGCCGCGGCCGGCCTGAAGGCGTGCACGGCGTGGCAGGACGCGCCCCGGCCGGTGCTCGCGGACGATCTGCTGCCGGAGCGCGCGATCGCCTCCGACCCTTCGGCCCGCGAGCAGCTGGTGGAGGAGATCTACAGACCGCTGGAGGAGGCCGGCTCGGCACTGCTGGAGACTCTGAGTGTCTATCTGGAGCAGGCCAGCAGCCTCGAAGGCGCGGCGAGGATGCTCTTCGTCCACCCGAACACCGTGCGCTACCGGCTCCGACGTGTGACCGACGTCACCGGCTGGTCACCCTCCGACGTCCGTTCCGCGTTCACCCTGCGGATCGCCCTGATCCTCGGGCGCTTGGCCGACGCGGACGGGCAGTCCTAGACTTTTGTCGAACACCAACAATTACCCCGACGGTTCTTCGTCCTAGTCCCCACGGGCGCCGGACGCCGTCCCCAAGAGAGAGTGTGAGGGTGCTCGTACTCGTCGCTCCCGGCCAAGGCGCCCAGACGCCCGGCTTCCTGACCCCCTGGCTCGAACTCCCCGGCGCCGCCGACCGCCTCGCGGCCTGGTCGGACGCCATCGGGCTCGACCTCGTCCACTACGGCACGAAGGCGGACGCGGACGAGATCCGTGACACCGCCGTGGCCCAGCCGCTGCTCGTCGCGGCCGGCCTCCTCTCCGCCGCCGCCCTCGGCGACGTCGTTCCCGGCGCGGTCGCCGGCCACAGCGTCGGCGAGTTCACCGCCGCCGCGTTCGCGGGCGTCCTCGACGACACCGCCGCGCTGCGTCTCGTACGCACCCGTGGTCTGGCGATGGCCGAGGCCGCCGCCATCGCCCCGACCGGCATGTCGGCGCTGCTCGGCGGCGACCCCGAGGTGACCGTCCCGCACCTGGAGAAGCTGGGCCTGACCCCGGCGAACGTGAACGGCGCGGGCCAGATCGTGGCCGCCGGCACCCTGGAGCAGCTGGCCGCCCTGGAGGCGGACAAGCCCGAGGGCGTGCGCCGGGTCGTCGCGCTCAAGGTCGCCGGCGCCTTCCACACCCACCACATGGCCCCCGCGGTCGCCACGCTTGAGCAGGCGGCCCAGGAGCTGACCCCGGCCGACCCGACGCTGCCGTACGTCTCCAACAAGGACGGGCGGACCGTCGCCACCGGTGCCGAGGTCCTCTCGCGCCTGGTCGGCCAGGTCGCCAACCCGGTCCGCTGGGACCTGTGCATGGAGACCTTCCAGGCCCTCGGCGCGACCGCGCTGATCGAGGTCTGCCCCGGCGGCACCCTCACCGGCATCGCCAAGCGCGCGCTGCCCGGCGTGGCCACCGTGGCCCTCAAGACGCCCGACGACCTGGCTGCGGCCCGTACGCTCGTCGCCGAGCACACGGCCGTCTGACGAGGAGTGTCGAGAAGCATGTCGAAGATCAAGCCCAGCAAGGGCGCCCCGTACGCGCGGATCATGGGCGTCGGCGGCTACCGCCCCGCCCGGGTCGTGCCCAACGAGGTGATCCTCGAGAAGATCGACTCGTCCGACGAGTGGATCCGCTCGCGCTCGGGTATCTCCACCCGCCACTGGGCCTCCCCGGAGGAGACCGTCACCGCCATGTCGGTGGAGGCGTCCGGGAAGGCGATCGCCGAGGCGGGGATCACCCCGGAGCAGATCGGCGCCGTCGTCGTCTCCACGGTCTCGCACTTCAAGCAGACCCCGGCCGTCGCCACCGAGATCGCCGACAAGATCGGCGCCGGGAAGCCGGCCGCGTTCGACATCTCCGCCGGCTGCGCGGGCTTCGGCTACGGCCTGACGCTCGCCAAGGGCATGATCGTCGAGGGCTCGGCGGAGTACGTCCTGGTCATCGGCGTGGAGCGGCTCAGCGACCTGACCGATCTGGAGGACCGCGCGACGGCCTTCCTCTTCGGCGACGGCGCGGGCGCGGTCGTGGTCGGCCCCTCCGACGTGCCGCACATCGGCCCCACGGTGTGGGGTTCCGAGGGCGACAAGTCGGAGACGATCAAGCAGACCGTGCCGTGGAACGAGTTTCACGTGGGCGACGTCTCGCAGCTGCCTCTCAACGAGGCGGGCGAGATCAAGTTCCCGGCCATCACGCAGGAGGGCCAGGCGGTGTTCCGCTGGGCCGTCTTCGAGATGGCCAAGGTGGCCCAGCAGGCGCTCGACGCCGCCGGCATCACGGCGGACGACCTGGACGTCTTCATCCCGCACCAGGCCAACATGCGGATCATCGACTCGATGGTGAAGACCCTGAAGCTGCCGGAGCACGTCACGGTCGCCCGTGACGTCGAGACCACCGGCAACACCTCGGCCGCCTCGATCCCGCTCGCGATGGAGCGGCTCCTGGCGACCGGACAGGCGAAGAGCGGCGACACCGCGCTCGTCATCGGCTTCGGGGCGGGTCTCGTGTTCGCCGCGACGGTCGTTACTCTCCCCTAGGCGGCCGGGATCTCCCGGAAGCCCACCCATCGAAGCAACCACAGAAGGAGCGCCACCATGGCCTTCACCCAGGAGCAGCTCGTCGAAGGTCTCGCCGAGATCGTGAACGAGATCGCCGGCATCCCGGTCGAGGACGTCCAGCTGGACAAGTCCTTCACCGACGACCTGGACGTCGACTCCCTGTCCATGGTCGAGGTCGTCGTCGCCGCCGAGGAGCGCTTCGACGTCAAGATCCCCGACGAGGACGTCAAGAACCTCAAGACCGTGGGCGACGCCGTCGACTACATCCTGAAGAACCAGGACGGCGGCATCTCCAAGGGCTGAACCAGCCCTTGATCCGGCCAGCCACCCGGCGGTGGCGCCGTCTTTCGACCATCACACACATGGAGAACGAATTCCTGTGAGCTCGACCAATCGCACCGTGGTCGTCACCGGTATCGGCGCAACCACACCGCTGGGTGGCGACTCCGCGTCGACCTGGGAAGGTCTTCTTGCGGGACGCTCCGGCGTCAAGCCCCTGGAGGGCGAGCGTTTCGCCGAACTGCCCGTCCAGATCGCCGCGGCCGCCGCGGTGGACCCGGGCGAGGTCCTGCCCCGTCCGCTGGCCCGCAAGCTGGACCGCTCGGCGCAGTTCGCGCTGATCGCGGCCCGTGAGGCGTGGGCCGACGCGGGCTTCACCGCCGCCGCGGGCGAGGACCCGGCCGTCGTGCCCGAGCGGCTCGGCGCCGTGATCGCCTCCGGCATCGGTGGCGTCACGACCCTGCTCGACCAGTACGACGTGCTGAAGGAGAAGGGCGTCCGCCGCGTCTCCCCGCACACCGTGCCGATGCTGATGCCGAACGGCCCCTCCGCGAACGTGGGCCTGGAGGTGAACGCCCGCGCGGGCGTCCACACCCCGGTCTCCGCCTGCGCGTCCGGCGCCGAGGCGATCGGCTACGCCATCGAGATGATCCGCAACGGCCGTGCCGATGTGGTCGTCGCGGGCGGCACCGAGGCGGCGATCCACCCGCTGCCCATCGCCGCCTTCGCCAACATGATGGCGATGTCGAAGAACAACGAGGATCCGACGAAGGCTTCGCGCCCCTACGACACCGGGCGCGACGGCTTCGTGCTCGGCGAGGGCGCGGGCGTCGTGATCCTGGAGTCCGAGGAGCACGCCAGGGCCCGCGGCGCGAAGATCTACTGCGAGGCGATCGGCCAGGGCCTCTCGGCCGACAGCCACCACATCGCGCAGCCCGAGCCGTCCGGCCGGGGCATCGCCTCCGCGCTCCAGCACCTGCTGGACACCACCGACCTGAAGCCGGCCGAGGTCGTGCACCTCAACGCGCACGCCACGTCGACGCCGCAGGGCGACGTCGCCGAGATCAAGGCGCTGCGGAAGGTCTTCGGCGACGACCTCGACCACGTGGCGGTCTCCGCGACCAAGTCGATGACCGGTCACCTCCTCGGCGGCGCCGGCGGCATCGAGACCGTCGCGACGGTCCTGGCGCTCCACCACCGCCTGGCCCCGCCGACGATCAACGTCGACGACCTGGACCCGGAGGTCGAGGCCGACATCGTCCGCGACACCCCCCGCGAACTCCCCCAGGGCACCATCGCCGCCGTCAACAACTCGTTCGGCTTCGGCGGCCACAACGTAGTCCTGGCCTTCCGCACGGTCTCACCCAGCGCACACTGACCCGCGCGCGCTGACCCGCCCGCGCTGACCCGCGCGCTCGGCTCACGAGGCCCGCTCCCTGTTGTCGGGGGCGGGCCTTTGTGCGTTTCAGTGGAGAGGGAAGAGGGCTGGTTGGGGGGGTGTGGCCAGGCGGTTGGTGATGATGTGGCCCTGGGGGGTGGGGAGGAGGAGGGGGCGGATCGAGACGGTTGCCGCCTCGTCCTTGGTGGACGTCGTGGCGCTTGGCGATCCGGTGGTGGGGTCCAGGAGGACGACCTCCGCGCCTTCTCTCGGGAGGAGGACGCCTATGCGGCCGTCGGGTTCCAGGGCCAGGGCGGCGGGGCGGGTGCCCTTGGGGGTGTACTGCCAGGTCGTGCGGCCGTCCTTGAGGGAGAAGGCGACCACCTTGTCCCCTGCGGCGGCGACCAGGCGGTCGCCGGTCACCACCGGGGTGCCCCACTCCCCCGTGATGGACACCTGCTCGGGGACCGCCAGCGAGCCGGTGGGGCCGGAGTGCGGCACCGTCGCCGTGGGGGCGCCGCGCTCGTCGAAGGCGAGGAGCGCGCGGGTGCCGCGCGGGTCGTCCTCGTGGACGGAGACGACCGCCGGCGTCACCGAGATCACCGCCGCCGCGGCCTCCGACTCGACGGGCAGCGCCCTGGTCCACTGTTCCCTGCCGGTACGGGGCTCCAGCGCGACCAGCCGCGCGCCGCTGCCGCACTGCTCCACCAGGAGCGCCCGGGAGGTGTCCGCGTCGAGCGCCAGGACCGCGCAGTCCCGGCCCAGGGCGCGCTGCCAGCGCTGTTCCCCGGTCTCGGCGGAGCGGCCCCGTACCACCCGGTCCTCCGCCGCGACCGCCGTCGGCCCGCCGACCGCGAGGCCGTACGGGGCAAGGCCCGCGCCCCCGACCGGCTGCCGCCACAGCACCTGCCCGGTCGAGGTGTGGACGGCCGCCAGGGTCTTGCAGGGCTTCTCGTGCCGCCCGAACGCGACGAGCCCGATGTTCGCCCCGACGTGCCGGCTCATCGCGCACACGGACTCGCGCGCGGGCGCCGGGACGTTCCAGCGGACCGCTCCGTCGCGGACGGCGTACGCCGAGACCCCGTCGAGCCGGACCTGCGCGACCGCGTCGCCGAGCGCCCAGGCACCGGGCCCGGTGTCGTACGGGCCCCCGACGGGCGGCACCGTCCACGCGACGGCCCCGTCGCGGTGAGACGGCGACGGTGAGGGGGAAGCTGCTTGCGTCGGAGGTGGGGCCGCCGCCGTCTTCGTCTCCGTCCGCAGCGCCTCGTAGCCCGCGATGCCGAACGGGCCTCCCGCTACGAGTCCCAGCACGACGCAGCAGAAGGCGGCCACGTCGAGCCAGTTGTCCGGCGCCGGCTCCGACGGAGCGTCAGGCTTCTCCTCCTGCTTCCCCTCTGCCTTCTCCTCCTGCGGCCTCTCCTCCGCCTCCTCGTCCGGCAGCATGCTGCCGAAGAGGGCGAACAGGAGCGCCGCCAGGAACATCAGCCCCAGCGACCACACCAGCATCGCCCCCGGCGCGTCGCCGTACAGCAGCTGGTAGACGAAGCCCGCCAGCAGCACCAGGGCCGCGCCCAGCGCGGTCGCCGCCAGCAGGGCGGCTACCGCGCCGACCGTTCCGCGCAGACCCGTCATGTACGTCCCCCCGCCCCGCGCGCGTGCCGCGCGCCTCGGGGCGGGAAGCTACCGGGCCCGGGTGAACGGCCTCAGACGACCTGGTGAAGCCAGCGGACCGGGGCGCCCTCTCCGGCGTAGCGGAAGGGCTCCAGCTCGTCGTCCCAGGGCTTGCCGAGGAGCTTGGCGACCTCGACCGCCAGGACCGTCTCGCCCTGCGCCGCGCGGGCGAGCGCGGCGCGGAGCCGGTCCTCGGGGACCAGGATGTCGCCGTGCATGCCGGTGACGGCGTGGAAGATGCCCAGGTCGGGGGTGGCGCTGTAGCGCTCGCCCTCGGCCGTGGGACAGGGCTCGGCGGTCACCTCGAAGCGGAGCATCTGCCAGCCGCGCAGGGCGGAGGCGAGTTTGGAGGCGGTGCCGGTCTCACCCTGCCAGGAGAACTCGGCTCTCCAGGTGCCGGGCGCCGCGGGCTGCCGGATCCAGTCGAGCTGGACCCGCGCACCAAGGACACCCCCCACCGCCCATTCGACGTGCGGGCAGAGCGCGCGCGGTGCGGAGTGTACGTACAGGACTCCACGTGTCGTCACCGGGACCTCCAGTGTGGGACGAGGTTCGCCTTCCCAGCGGCTTCAGTAAACAGCATCAGGAGAAGAACTCCGCAAACCTTCTGAAAAGGGACAGCATGTGACGTGATGTAATTTACCGGAGCCGGTCGGCGCTGGCGCGCCGCTGGTTCGACGGGGGAAAAGCTACCGTGCCGCACCGTCATCAGGGTGACGTACGGTCGGCCCTGGGGCGGGTGGACACGAAGCTTTCACTCGCCAGGAGGCCCGCAGCGCGAAGGAGGGGGCCGTGCCGTACGGCCGACGCCGTTTCCGTACCGCCGTCATGGGCGCCGTGCTCGCGGCGGCCACGCTCGCGGGCTGCGCGAGCGGCACGAGCAACGCGAGCCGCTCGGGCGACCCGTCGTCCACACCGGCCGCCGCCCCCGCCGCGACGACGACCTCGGCCCCACCTCCCACACCGGCCTCGCCGTGGGACGTCTCCCCCGCCTCCGTCGCCGCCGTCGGCGACTCCATCACCCGCGCGTTCGACGCCTGCGCGCTCCTCGCTGACTGCCCTGAGGCGTCCTGGGCGACCGGTACGGACCCGGCGGTGAACAGCCTGGCGCTGCGACTCCTCGGCCCCGGCCGGGTGGCGGGGAACAGCTGGAACCTGGCCCGCAGCGGGGCGCGGGTGGCGGCGCTGCCGGAGCAGATGGCGCGGGCGGCGGAGAAGCGTCCGGGGCTGGTCACGGTGATGATCGGCGCCAACGACGCCTGCCGGCCGACGCCCGCGGGGATGACGCCGGTCGCGGAGTTCCGCCGGTCGTTCGAGGAGTCGCTGGAGCGGCTGCGGGAGGACGCCCCGAAGGCGCGGGTGTACGTGGCGAGCGTGCCGGACCTGCGGCAGCTGTGGGACACCGGCCGGGCGAGCCCCGCGGTGCGGCGGGTCTGGGAGCTGGGTGTCTGCGGCGCGATGCTGGCCGACCCGGAGGACCTGGGCGCGGCGGCGGAGCGGCGGCGGACGGCGGTGCGCGACCGGGTGGTGGCGTACAACCGGGCGCTCGCCGAGGTCTGCGCCGCGGACGCGCTCTGCCGGTACGACGGCGGCGCGGTGTTCGGCGTCCGCTTCGACGAGTCGCTGCTGAGCACCTGGGACTGGTTCCACCCGAGCCGCGCCGGACAGGCGCGGCTGGCGGAGCTGGCGTACCGGAGGATCACGGAGAAGTAGCCCCGGGGCGGGCGTCAGGTCCGCCCCGGGGCCGGTCGCGGGGTGCCTCTACAGCTCCACCTCGGTGGTGAGGCGGGCGTCGGTCAGCGAGCGGGCGGCGTGGAGCTCGTAACGGCCGGGGACGAGCGTCCAGGCGTTCTTCTCCTCGTCCCAGATCTCGAAGGCGCGGCGCGGGAGTTCGACGACCGTCTCGACGGTCTCGCCGGGCGCGGCCTCGACGCCGGCGAAGGCGGCGAGCCAGCGGGCCGGGCGCTCCACCGTGTCCCCGACCGGCGCGAGGTAGAGCTGGACGGTCTCGCGGCCGGGGCGGTCGCCGGTGTTGGTGAGGCGGACGGTGACGGTCTCGGGGGTCGCGGTGAGGGAGTCGTACGACCAGGTGGTATAGCCGAGGCCGTGGCCGAAGGGGTACGCGGGGGCGGCGCCGGCCTTGTCCCAGGCGCGGTAGCCGATGAACAGGCCCTCGGCGTAGTCGAGCGCGCCTTCGGTGGGGGTGACCTCGGTGACGGGGACGTCGGCGAGGGTGACCGGCCAGGTGGTGGGGAGGCGGCCGCCGGGCTCCTCGGCGCCGGTGAGGACGTCGGCGAGGGCTGCGCCGCCCTCCTGGCCGGGGAACCAGCCGAGCAGGATCGCGGCCACGTCCTCGCGCCAGGGCAGTTCGACCGGGGAGCCGGCGTTGACGACGACGACCGTGTTCGGGTTGACGGCGGCGACGGCGCGGACGAGGTCGTCCTGGCGGCCGGGGAGGGCGAGGTCCTTGCGGTCGAAGCCCTCGGACTCGACGCGTTCGGTGGTGGCGACGACCACGACGGCGGTGTCGGCGGCGCGGGCGGCCTCGACGGCTTCGGCGATCAGTTCGTCGGGGTCCCGGCGGGGACCGAGGTGGACGAAGGAGAACATGACCGCGGGGAGCGGGGCGGCGAACTCCTTGGCGAGGGTGTGCCGGAGGGAGACCTCGACGGTCTCGCCGGCCGTGAGCTCGATGGTGCCGCGCTCGACCGGGGAGCCGAAGAAGGCTTCGAAGGGGTCGGTGTCGGGGCCCATCTCCTGGACGCCATCGAAGAGTTCGCGTCCGGCGACGGTGAGGGTGAAGGCGCCGAGGCCGCGGGTGCCGAAGGCGTGGGCGCCGGTCTCGCGCGGGGTGAAGCTGCCGATGACCTCGATGGAGGCGAGGGTGTCGTGGGTGACGCCGGCCGGGAGGTCGTCGCCGATCCACTGGACCTGGCCGTTGGGCAGGGTGCCTTCGCCGAGGAGGGTGCCGTCGGCGTCGCGGCAGATCGCGCGGAGGGTGAAGCCCTGGTCGGCGGGGGCGAGCTCGTCGCTGGGGTCGGCGCCGATCACGTAGGTGAGCGATGCCCCGCCGGGAAGCGCCGCAAGGGCGGCGGTGAGGCCGGCGAGCGGGGAGACGACGTGCTCGGGGAAGACCTGGGCGGAGCCGCCGCCGAGGACGCGGGCGTCGCGGGCGGCGGCGCCGGAGAGGGCGACGGTGCCGGGCTTGAGCGGGAGGGCGCCGCGCTCGTTCCGTACGAGGACGAAGCCGCGGCGGGCGACCTCGCGGGCCAGGGCGTCGCCGTCGATGGCGGCGGGGTGCTCGGTGACGGCGGCGGGGGCGCCTTCGAGGGCGCCGACGCGGGCGGCGAGCCGGAGCACGTTCCGTACGGCCGCGTCGACGGCGGACTCCTCGACCTCGCCGGCCCGGACGGCGGCGGCGAGGGGCTCGCCGTAGACGGTGTCGGGGCCGGGCATGGCCACGTCGAGACCGCCCTCGATGTCGCCGGCGGTGGAGCGGGCGGCCACCCAGTC
The DNA here is from genome assembly GCF_042754585.1 of Streptomyces sp. NPDC059201. Classification (NCBI taxonomy): domain Bacteria; kingdom Bacillati; phylum Actinomycetota; class Actinomycetes; order Kitasatosporales; family Streptomycetaceae; genus Streptomyces; species Streptomyces sp. NPDC059201. Next base: position 364,150 of record NZ_JBHZBB010000002.1, on the reverse strand, counting down.
GGAGACGTTGCAGCCGTCGAAGCCCCACTCGCCGCGCAGCACCTCGTTGACGAGGTACCGGTGCTCGGTCATGGTCACGCCGTTGACCCGGTTGTAGGCGGTCATGATGCCCCAGGGGTGGGCGTTGGCGACGATCGCCTCGAAGGGGGCGAGGTAGAGCTCGCGGAGCGGGCGGGGGGCGATCCTGTTGTCGACGGTGAAGCGGTCGGTCTCGGCGTCGTTGGCGACGAAGTGCTTGACGGTGGTGCCGACGCCGCCGTCCTGGACGCCCTGGACGTAGCCGGTGCCGATGGCGCCGGTGAGGTACGGGTCCTCGCTGTACGCCTCGAAGTGGCGGCCGCCGAGGGGGGTGCGGTGCAGGTTGACCGTGGGGGCGAGCAGGACGTGGACGCCCTTGCGGCGGGCCTCCTGGGCGAGGAGGCGGCCGGCGCGGCGGGCGAGGGCCGGGTCCCAGGTGGCGGCGAGCGCGGTCGGGGACGGCAGGGCGACGGACGGGTCGTCGGCGGTCCAGCGGACGCCGCGGACGCCGACGGGGCCGTCGGACATCACGATCGAGGCGAGGCCGATCTCCGGCAGGGCGGGCAGGGACCACATGTCCTGGCCGCCGAGCAGCCGGGCCTTGGCGTCCAGGTCGAGCCGGGCGAGCGCGGCCTCGACGGCCGCCTCGCGCACGGCGTCCCCGTTCACGTCCGTCCCGTTCACGTCCGTCTCGTTCGAGTCGGTCTCGTTCACGTCCGTCTCGTTCACGTCCGTACCTCCGCGTTGAAGTGCTGATGCGGACATCATGGACCCGCCTACCTGTAGATCGGTAGGCAATGTAATCTTTTCGTTATCTCATGTCATGGCGTACGGTCCTGTCGACAGGACCCGCGGAAAGGGGGCCGGACGATGGCACGGACCAGGAGCGAGGAGCGCCGCTCGGAGATCCTGCGCGCCGCCCTGGAGGTGATCGCCGAGCGCGGCTACCGGGGCGCCACCCTCGGCTCCGTCGCCGAGCGCGTCGGCCTCACCCAGCAGGGCCTGCTGCACTACTTCCCCACCAAGGAGGCGCTGCTCGTCGCCGTCCTGGAAGAGCGCGACCGGTGGGACACCAGCGGCGGCCGGGACCGCGAGGGCTGGCGGCTCGACCTGCTCGAATCGCTGGTCGAGTACAACGCGATGCGGCCCGGGATCGTGCAGACCTTCTCCGCGCTGCTCGGCGAGAGCGTCACCGACGGGCACCCCGCGCGGGCCTTCTTCACCGAGCGGTACGCGCAGGTGCGGGCCAACATGGCGGACGTGCTGCGCCTGGAGTTCGGCGAGCGGCTGCCGGGCGGCCTCACGCCGGAGCGGGCCGCCCCCCTGCTCACCGCCGTCATGGACGGCCTCCAGTACCAGTGGCTCCTGGACCCGTCCGCGGTCGACATGCCGGGCGCCTTCCGGGACTTCCTGCGGCTGCTCGCGGGCTCGGCCGAGAAGTAGGGGCGGCCCCGGGCGGGTACGGGGCGGCGGGCTGGGAGCATGGGGGCATGATGATCGCCGCCGCTCAGTTCGCCCCGGTCGCCGGGGACGTCGAGGCCAATGTCCGTACGATCGCCGGTCTCGTCCGGGAGGCCGGGGCCGCGGGGGCCCGGGTGGTCGTCTTCGCGGAGCTGTCGCTCACCGGGTACGACACCGCCCTGATCCGGGAGAACCCCGCGCTGGTGCTCGCCGAGGACGACCCCCGCCTTGAGCCGGTCCGCGCGGCCTGCCGGGAGGCGGGGGCGGCGGCCGTCGTCAACGGGCCCGTACAGGGGGAGGGTTCGCTGCCCGGGCTCACGACGCTGGTGATCGGGCCGGACGGTGCGACGCTCGTCCGGTACGACAAGCGGCACCTCTACCACGGGCACGAGCAGGACACCTTCACGGCGGGCACGGCCGACGGGCGGTTCGAGCTCGACGGGGTCCGGTTCGCGCTCGCCACCTGCTACGACAACCGGTTCCCCGAGCTGGCCGAGCGAGCCGCCGACGACGGCTGCGCGGTGTACCTGGCGAGTTCGATGCTCGACGCCGCGAACGACTCCTTCGAGACCGTCTACCCGGTCCGCGCCCGGGACTTCGGCCTGTACGTGGCCCTCGGCAACTCCCTCGGGCCGAGCGAGGTCGGCGAGGGCGGCGGCATGGCCGGGATCTGGGGTCCGGACGGCGGACGGCTCGCCGACGCGGGGCCGGAGAAGCCGGGGTTCGTCCTCGCCGCCGTGGGCTGAGCCGGGAGGGGTGGTCCGGAACGGGTGGAGGGCCGGGCCGCCGTGGGACTCCGGCGGCCCGGCCCGGGAGGGCGTACGACGGAACCCCCGGTCCGCCGCACGGTCTCCCGCCCCCGGTGCGGGGCGTCAGGGCCCCGCACCGGGGCGTTCTCGTCGCCCCTTGCGGGGCGGGCCCGTTACGGGGCGCTCAGGCCCAGCGTGTAGGCGCCGGAGCCGCTGTAGGCGTGGACGACGTAGCGGTAGTAGCCCGCGGTGCCGTAGTAGCTGGTGTCCTCGTCGGCGCCGGCGGTGCCGCCGACGGCCACGTCCGCCCAGCCCGCTCCGTTCCACTTCTGGAGGTAGAGGTCGAAGTCGGTGCCGGCCGGGCCGCGCAGGCAGCCGACGTGGGTGCCGGCGCTCGCCGAGTAGTAGTACGAGCCGTCCGGCTGGGCGGCGGCCTGACCGGAGGTCAGCGTGCCCTGGTAGGTGTTCTCGGCGTTGGCGCAGCCGGTGGGCGGGGTGCCGGAGCCGACCGTCAGCTGGTAGGTGACGGTGTGCGTGGCGGAGCCCGTACCGGTGACGGTGATCGGGTAGGTGCCGTTCGGGGTGCCCGCGGCGACCTTGACGGTCATCGTGGAGGAGTTGCCGGAGGTCACCGACGCGGGGTTGAAGGAGACGTTGACGCCGCTGGGGGCGCCGCTCGCGGAGAGCTGGACGGTCTGCGCGGTGCCGCCGGTGGTGCTGGTGTTGACGGTGGCGGTCACGGAGGTGTCCGGCTGGGCCGAGCCCGAGGACGGGTTCAGGGAGAGCGAGAAGCCCGGGGTGGAGGTGCCGCCGCAGTCGGTCTCGCCGGACTGGGCGGGGACGCCGACCGCGTTCCAGGCCGCCTTCACCGCGTTGCACTCGGTGGCGCCGTAGGTGTTCTTCGCGGTGGTGAGGGTCGCGCGGCGGGCCGCGGGGTGGTTCCAGGAGGAGGTCTTCAGGAGCAGGGCGCCCATGAAGATCTTGCCGGCCTTCTGGATGCCGATGCCGGTGACGGAGGACGGGCCGCCCGAACATATGGGGCTGGAGGGCTTGCCGCCGCCCGGGTTGGAGCCCTCGGCGAGCAGGTAGAACCAGTGGTTCTGCGGGCCGGCCGCCGCGTGCACCTCGGTGCCCGAGGACAACTGCGGGTAGCAGTTGGGGTCGTTGTTGATGAGCGACGGGTTGTACATGTTGCGGATGGGCTGGTTGTTGCCGGTGAAGTTCAGTTCCTCGCCGACCGTGTAGTCCGGGGTGTCGTTCGGGTTGTTCGCGTAGTGCTCGGTGAGCGCGCCGAAGATGTCGCCGGTGGACTCGTTCATGCCGCCGTTCTCGTTGGACGAGCCGGCCGAGCCCGGGGTCCGGTCGAAGATCTCGTGGCCGTACTCGTGGGCCACGACGTCGATGCCGGTGAGCTGGTTGGTGCCGTTCTGGTTGCGCCCGTACGTGGTCTTCGTACCGTCGTAGTAGGCGTTGACCTGGGTGAGTCCGGCGCGGGCCGGGACCATGCCGCCCTGGCCGTTGATGCCGTTGTAGCCGAACCACTCCTTGAGCATGTCCGACTCGCGCTGGGCCGCGTACATGATGTCGACGCAGGCGGTGACGAGGTCGTTGGCGCCGCCGTTGCCCCACGGGGAGGAGCCCGTGTACGCGCTGCCGTTCTGGCCGCCGCACTTGAAGCCGCCGCGGCTGGTGTCGGTCATCGAGCCCGCGGCGGTGTCGATGGTGACGTTGCCGTTGTGGTAGCCGCGCCCGTCGGCGTGCCGGACCTTGTCGGTGGCCTGGGTGACCCTGCCGGTACGGGCGTCGACGTAGGTGTCGAGCGAGCTGGGGACGTCCTTCGCGGTGCGGCCGACGACCAGGGTGTGCCAGGCGAGGACGGGCTTGCCGGCCTTGAGGAGCACGGTCAGTTCGGGGGCGCTCGCGCTCTCCACGGCCGCGAGCTGGCCGCGGGCGGTGGCGAGGGCGGCGGCGGAGGTCACCCGGGCGGTGGTGGTGCCCAGTTTCAGGGCGGGGGCGGCGGCGCCGGTGACGTCGCGGACCTTGCCGGAGGAGTCCGTCAGGACGACGGCGTCGCCGCCGCCGTGGACCGGGATGCCCTTGTACGTCCGCTCGTAGGCGGTGTAGTAGAGGCCGTTCGACCACGGGGTGACGGACGTGCGGACGAGTTCCTCGTCGGCGCCGTGCCGCAGTTCGTCGAGGCCGCTGGCGGCGGCGGTGTCCGCGGCGGCCAGGGCCAGGGACTTGCCGTGGCCCGGGGGAACCGGCTGCGCCTGGGGAGCGGCGGCAGCGGTTCCGGCGAGGGCGGTGGCCAGGCTCGCCGAGAGAGCCAGGGCGGCCACGGCCGCCGTGAGTCTGGTGGGGTGCAACGTCGTGCTCCGTTCAGGGTGGGGGAGACGGATCGTCGCGCCGAGTATGGGCGTGGACATGGCACGTTCGGGACATCTCATCCGGCATAAGACGCGGGTTATGGTGCGCCCGTGCGGCGCTGCGTACGCTGCTGAAATGCAGCTGGAGTTGAGGCATCTGGAAGCCGTCTGCCGGATAGCGGAGGCGGGCAGTCTGGGCCGCGCGGCACTCCGGCTGGGCATCTCGCAGCCGGCGCTCTCGGCGCAGCTGCGGCGGATCGAGAGGGTCGCGGGCGGGGAGCTGTTCCTGCGCGGCCGGCGCGGTGTGGAGCCCACTCCGCTGGGCGAGTTCGTGCTCTCCAAGGCCCGTCTCGTGCTCGGCGAGATGGACGCGCTCGCCGCCGGGGCGCGGGCCGTCGACCCCGACACCCCGCTGCGGCTCGGCTGCATCCTGCTGGTGCTCGTGGACCGGCTGCTCCTGGGGCTCGAACAGGTCGTGGCGGGCCGGGAGATCGCGGTGACGGTCGAGCAGTCGGCGACGACGCTGACCCGGCAGCTCGGCGCGGGACGCTACGACGCGGTGCTGTACGGCGAGGTCAACGACCACGAGGTGCCGCTGCCGCAGGGGACGACGGCCCGGACGCTGATCGCGAAGGAGCCGTTCTGCGTGCGGCTCTCGGCGGAGCACCGGCTGGCGGGGAAGGACCGGATCGACCTGGCCGACCTGGCGGGCGAGTCCTGGATGACGCTGGTGGAGGACGACGACGGCGGCCCCGAGGCGCTGGTCGCGGCCTGCGAGCGGGCCGGCTTCACGCCGTCCCTGCGGCACCGGGTCGCCGACCGGAAGATCCACTACGACCTGATCGCCACGGGCCGGGCGATCTCGCTGAGCCAGCCGACCGCGCCGCCCACCGAGGGGACCGTGCTGCGCCCCCTGGTGGGCGATCCGGTGACGGGCCGGATCCGGCTCGCCTGGAACAGGTCGGCCGTCTCGGCCCGGGACGCTGAGCTGCTGTACCGGGCGGCGGCGGAGGCGTACCTCGCGAACGTGGGCACCAACGCCTTCCACCGGGAGTGGTGGGACGCCCGGCCGGAGCTCCATCCGGTCCTGGCGGACTGAGCCGGCGCCGCCGGGGCGCCGCTCTCCTCAGTGGCGGGTGTGGTGCGCCTGCTGGTCGGCGCCGGGCAGGGGGAGGTGGCCGGAGTCCCCGTCGCTCCGGTCGCCGTCGCGCTCGCGGCCGGCCGTCTCGCCGCGCAGGTCGCGGACCATGAGGGTGGCGCCGGCGACGGCGCCGGGCATCAGGAAGACCGCCACGAAGGGGACGAGGAAGACGAGGGTGAGCGGGACGCCGAAGCCGAGCGCGGCGCCGCGCCGGCCGCGCAGCAGCGCCAGGCGCTCCTTGAGCTCCACGCCCCGGCGCTGGAGGGCGACGCCGGTCAGCTCCACGGCGAGGAAGAAGCCGGAGACGCAGAAGCCGAGGGCGGGGACGACGGTCTGGCCGACGACGGGGATGAAGCCGCAGGCGAAGAGCAGCACGCCGTAGAAGGCCACCCGGAGCACGATCCGCAGGCTGTCGCGGGCCGAGATCCACAGCTCCCGCCAGAGCGGCAGGCCGGACTCGGGGACCTCGCCGCCCTGGTCGCGGTCGACGTCCTCGGAGAGGGACTCGTAGAAGGGCTCGCCGACGAGGAGGGTGACGGCGGTGAAGGTGATGACGGCGAGGAAGAGGCCGAAGACGAAGACGAGCGCCGTCAGGCCGTTGCGGAGGAGACCGAGCCACGGGGAGGACCAGTCGTCGGCGAAGGGCGTCGCCCAGGCCACCAGGTCGTCCGCCCAGAAGCCGAGGCCGATCAGGGCGCCCGCGTAGAGGACGAGGGTCACCAGACCGGGCAGCAGCCCGAAGCCGAACTGCCGGCCGTGCCGTGCGACCCACTTCTGGCCCTGGACCAGATAACCGAAACCCACCCCGAAATCGCGCATGCGCGCAGCCTAGCGGGGTGGAGACGCCCGCTTGAACGTACGTGCGGGCCGCACCCCGGTCGGTCGGGGTGCGGCCCGCACGGGTCCGCTGTGCGGCGGTGCCGCCGGTGGCTCAGACCGCGAGCTCGACCGTGATGTTGCCGCGGGTCGCCTTGGAGTACGGGCAGACCTGGTGGGCCTTCTCGATCAGGCTCTTCGCGGTCTCCGCGTCCACGTTCGGGATGGAGGCCGAGATCTTGACGATGATGCCGAAGCCGTCGTCGTTCTTGCCGATGCCGACCTCGGCGGTGACCGTCGAGCCGGAGATGTCCGCGTTCTCGTTCCGCGCGACGACGCCGAGGGCGCCCTGGAAGCAGGCGCTGTAGCCGGCCGCGAAGAGCTGCTCGGGGTTGGTGCCCTCGCCGGAGCCGCCCATGGCCTTGGGCGGGTTGACGACGAGGTCGAGCTTGCCGTCGTCGGTGGCGACACGGCCGTCACGGCCGTTCTCCGCGGTGGCGACGGCGGTGTAGAGAACGTCGGAGTGCTGGATGGACATGCTGGATCTGCTTTCTTCTCCCCGCCTCGACTCGCGCCCACGATCGCGACGGCTGAGGGAAGACTACCGGTCCAGCGAGACGATCATCTTTCCGGTGTTGTCACCGCGGAGCAGACCGAGGAAGGCGTCCACCCCGTTCTCGATCCCCTCGACGGTGGTCTCGCGGTACTTCAGCTCGCCGGAGCGCAGCCGGGCCCCGACCTCCTCGACGAACTTCTGCTGGAGGCCGTAGTGGTCGCCGACCAGGACGCCCTGGAGGCGGAGCCGCTTGCCGATGATCATCGCCATGTTCCGCGGGCCGGGGACCGGCTCCGTGTCGTTGTACTGCGCGATCATGCCGCAGATGGCGGCGCGGCCGTGCACGTTGAGCGAGGAGATCGCGGCCTCCAGGTGCTCACCGCCCACGTTGTCGAAGTAGACGTCGATGCCGTCCGGGGCGGCCTCGCGCAGCAGGTCCTTCACGGCGCCCGACTTGTAGTTGAACGCGGCGTCGAAGCCGAGCTCCTCGACCAGCCACTTCACCTTCTCGTCGGAGCCGGCCGAGCCGATGACCCGGGAGGCGCCGGCGAGCTTGGCGAGCTGGCCGACCTGGCTGCCGACCGCGCCGGCCGCGCCGGAGACGAAGACCGCGTCGCCCTCCTTGAAGGAGGCGGTCTCGAAGAGGCCCGCGTAGGCCGTCAGGCCGGTCATGCCGAGCACGCCGAGGTACGCGGAGAGCGGGGCGAGCTCCGGGTCGACCTTGGTCGCGTGCTGGACCGGGACACTGGCGTACTCACGCCAGCCGAGGCCGTGCAGGACGTGGTCGCCCTCGGCGAAGCCCTCCGCGCTCGACGCCACGACGACGCCGACCGCGCCGCCGTCCATCGGGTGGTCCAGCTGGAAGGGCGGGACGTAGGACTTGACGTCGTTCATCCGGCCGCGCATGTAGGGGTCGACCGAGAAGTGGAGGTTCTTCACCAGGATCCGGCCCTCCGCGGGCGCCTCGACCGGGGTCTCGCGCAGCGCGAAGTCGGTGGGGGCGGGCCAGCCGTGCGGGCGGGCGACGAGGTGCCATGCGCGGCTGGTGGGGGGCAGAGCGGTCATGGGGGGAACCTCCGGGCTGCGGCGAAAAGCTTCACTTGATGAAACAACCATGCGCCTGAATATTTCATGTTGTCAAGTATCGGAGTACGATGGGGCCCATGCCCACCTCACACGGCGACCCCGTGACCCTCGAAGTCGTCGAGCTGATCGGCGCGGTCGTGGCCCGCTACCACCAGGAGTACGAGGACGCCGCCGCCGCCCACTCCCTCACCGGCGCGCAGGCCCGCGTCCTCGGGCTGCTCACCCTGGAGCCCACGCCGATGCGGAAGATCGCCGAGAAGCTCAAGTGCGAGCCCTCCAACGTCACGGGGATCATCGACCGCCTGGAGTCCCGGGGCCTGGTCGAGCGGCGCCCCGACCCGGCCGACCGCCGGGTGAAGCTGGCCGCGCCCACCGACGAGGGCCGGGACACCGCCCGCCGCCTGCGCGACTCGCTCCGCTTCGCGCGCGAGCCGCTCGGCGAACTCACCGTCGTCGAGCGCACGCTGCTGCGGGACCTGCTGCGCCGGATGCTGGGCGAGGACGTGACGGTCTGACGCGCCCGCCCCTGACCTGCCCTTGAGCCTGGCCTGAAGGGTCCGGCCTACACGCACCACCACAGGAAGCGGGTGCAGGTCTCCGAGGGTTCCGGTGTCGGCGTCGCCGTGGTCGACCGGGGGCTCGCCGTGGCGGACGGGCTCGCGGTGCCCGTGGCCGGGGCGGTGGGCGAGCCGGTGGCACTCGGCGTGGAGCCGGGTCCCTCGTCCTGCGGGCCCGCGGTGACCTCCGGCACGGACGGGGCCGGGGAGGAGGGGGTGGCGGAGGAGGGCCGCCCGGTGGGCGTGCCGCCCTGACCGGAGCCCTCGCCGGAGCCCGTACCGGTCCCCGTACCCGAACCGCTCCCCGTACCCGCGCCTGGGCCCGTCCCCGTACCGGATCCACCGCCCGGCCCCTGGCCGGAGCCCTGGCCGGATCCCGACGCGGGCGAGGCGGTCGAGCCGCCGCCCGACTCCGCGCTGACCCAGCGCGGGCGGCCGGTCGACGTGGCGGGAGCCGCCGAAGCCCCGTCCGCGCGGTTGCCCACCTTCGTGGTCCCGGTGGGCTCGCCGCCCGGGCTCCGGGTCGGCAGCGCGGGCGGCAGCGGGGTCTCGGTGACGTCGAGCTCCTCCACCGCGTTCGCGGGGCCCTTCTCCTCCGGCTCCTCGAACACCGCCTTCGCCAGGCCCAGCGACCCGGCCGCCAGGACCAGCCCCAGCGCGCTCACCGCGACCGTCCGGCCCCGCCCGGAGCGGCCACGCCCCGAGCGCCCCCGCTTCCGACGGCGCTCGGCGGCACGTCCCGCCGCCCGCCCCGCCGGCCTCGGCGGCACCACGAGGTCCAGCTCGTAGACGTGCTCGGGAGCGAGGGGCTCGCGGGGGGAGACTTCCTCGGCTGTGTACGGCTCCGAGGCGTACGGCTCCGAGAGATGCGGTTCCGGCGCGTACCCGTACGGCTCGGCCGCGTACGGCATGCCCGTCGGGTACGGCTCCGGTGCCTCGGCGCCCTCGTGAGGCGCGGGGTGAGACAGGGCGTGGGGGGTGTCGTACCGCAGCCGCTCGACGGGAGTCCCGCACCCGGCACAGGCGAGGGCCCCGTTGAGATGCCGCCGGCACGCGTGGCAGTAGTCCATGGGGCTCGCAGGCTAGGACGCCCGGCTCGACCCGGGGTAGGCGAGGACGTGAGGATCCTGTGAGGAAACCGCAGGTGAACGCCGTGGCGTGACGATTCTCCCGGTTCGCCTCCCCCTGCACCCCCACCACCGGACCGCGCCATTCCACCACCCCCTCCCCCACCCTGGCCCCCGTCCCGCGCCCGCACCGGCCGCCCCGGACCGGCCCCGGGCGGCGCAGCCCAACGCGCGCGGTGGGCCCGGCGGTCGCACGATGCCAACAGGAACCCGAACCGCGACACCTCGCCCGTGTCAGCACCGCACTCCGGAGGATCCGCCGTGACCGTCAGCCTCGATCAGCTGCGCCGTTGCCATGTCGCCGTCGACCTGGGTGCCGCCCGCACCCGGGTCTTCGTCAAGGGAGCCGGGCTCGTCGTCGACGAGCCGAGCGTCGCCGCCGTCAACACCCGCACCGGAGCGCTGATCGCGGTCGGCGCGCTCGCCGAGAAGATGACCGGCCGCACCCCCGACTACATCCGGGTCGTGCGCCCGGTCTCCGGCGGCACGGTCGTCGACATCGAGATGGCCCAGCGGATGCTCCGCCACCTCCTCGGCGAGAAGCTGCGCCGCCAGCTCCGCCGCAAGCCCCGGCTGCGCGCCGCCGCCTGCACCCCGCACGACAGCGACCCGCTCGCGCAGCGCGCGGCCGTGGAGACGCTGGTCGGGCTCGGGGCGCGCCGGGTCGAGCTGGTGGACACGCTGATCGCGGCGGCCGTGGGCTGCGGGCTGCCGGTGGAGCAGCCCACCGCGACCATGATCATGGTGTGCGGGGCGGCGACGACCCAGGTCGCGGTGCTGTCGCTGGGCGCGATCGTGACGGCCGAGCGGATGCCGGTCGGCGGCGACGCCATCGACCACGCGATCATCCAGCACCTGCGCCACCACCACGAGCTGATGCTGCCGAGCCAGTCGGTGCGCCCGCTCCAGCTCGCGCTGAGCGGCAACGGCCTCACCCCGCACGGCCCGGCCTCCACCGAGATCCACGGCCGGGACGTGGCCACCGGCCTGGCCCGCTCGGTCACCGTCGACACGGCGGCCGTGCGCGAGGCGATCCACACCCCGCTGACGGCGGTGCTCGACGGCATCGGGAAGGTGCTGCGGGACTGCCCGCCGGACCTCGTGGCCGATCTCGCCGACCGCGGGATCATGATGGTCGGCGGCAGCGCCCTGCTCCCGGGCCTCGACCAGATGCTGCGGGACGCCACCGGGATGCCGGTGCACATCGCCGAACGCCCCGACGTCTGCGCCGTGCTGGGCCTCGGCGCGATGCTGGAGGGCAAGGTCCAGCCGATGACCCTCGACCCGCTGGGCGACCACCGGGGCCTCGCGGACGACCGGGACCGGGACCGCGATCGGGACCGGGACCGGGAGTACGCGGACGACCTGACGGAGTGACCAATCCGGACATCACCCGATTCGTACGCCGATGAGACCATGGTGATCATGGACGAGGACCGGGCCGAGGACGCGGAGCAGGGGCAGGAGCCGGGGCGGGAGCAGGACCAGGAGCGGGCCCGCCTGCCCATGCTGCTCGAAGCCGTCCTCGCCGTCGGTACGGACCTCGAACTCCGCGCCACGCTCCAGCACCTCGTCGACTCGGCGACCGAACTCGTCGGGGCCCGCTGCGCGCGCGGGGCCGTCCGGAGCAGCTCCTCGAGCACGACCGCGATGCCGTCGTGCTCGTTCGACGCGGTGATCTCGTGCGCCACGGCCTTCAGGTCGTCGTGCGCGTTGGCCATGGC
>NZ_JBHZBB010000002.1:0-352539 GCF_042754585.1 Streptomyces sp. NPDC059201 | reverse complement strand
GCCCCCCGGCCCCACCACCGCCCCCCACCCCCCCCCCCCCCCGCCCCCCCCCCCCCCCCCCCCCGGCGCCCCCCCCGGGGGGGGGCGGGGCGCCCCCCCCCCCCCCCCCCCCGGCTCACCGGGCTCTTCACCACCGGGATGAGCGACGAGGAGCGGGCCCGTATCGGCCGGCTCCCCGACGGCCCCTACGGGGAGCTCGGCGTCCCGATCCGCGTCCACACCCAGGTCTTCGGCAACCTCTACCTCACCGAGAAGCCGGGCGGCTTCACCGAGGAGGACGTGGCCCTGCTGCGGGTCCTCGCCGCCCAGGCGGGCATCGCCATCGGCAACGCCCGGCTCTACGAGACCGCCCGGCAGCGCGAGCGGTGGATCGAGGGCGCGGCGGCCGTCACCACCGCCCTGCTCACCGGCGAGTCCGCCGAGGACGCCCTGATGACCGTCGCCGAGCAGGCGCGGATCCTCGCCGGGGCGGCCGCCGGGGTGATCCTCCAGCCCACCCCCGAGGGCGGGATGGAGATCGTCACGGCCTCCACGACCGAGGACCCCGGCGAGCTGGTCGGCACCACCATCCGGCCCGGCTCCGCCGTCCTCGTCCAGCTCCTCGGCGGGGAGCCGGTGTTCATCGAGGACTCGTCCGCCGACCCGCGGATGACCACGCCCGTCCGCTCCCGTTTCGGGCCGTCGATGATGCTGCCGCTGCGCAGCGGCGGGAGGCTGATCGGCACCCTCGCCCTCCCCCGCCACCGGGGCGACGACCCGTACTCGGCGGTGGACCGGCTGCTCGCCTCGCAGTTCGCCTCGCAGGCGGCGCTCGCGCTGGTCATGGCGGACGCCCGGCACGACCGGGAGCGGCTCGCGGTCTTCGAGGACCGCGACCGGATCGCCCGTGACCTGCACGACCTCGTCGTCCAGCGGCTGTTCGCGACCGAGATGATGCTGGAGTCGACCCGCCGGCGGGCCGGGGGCTCCTCGGCGGAGGACGAGCTGCTGGGGAGGGCGGTGGACGAGCTGGACTCCACGATCCAGGAGGTGCGGACCACGATCTTCGCCCTCCAGCAGCCGCCGGCTGAGGCCCCCGCGACCTTCCGGGGACGGGTGCTGCGCGAGACCGGCGGGGCGGGGGTACTGCTCGGCTTCCAGCCGTCGGTGCGGTTCGCCGGCGCGGTGGACACGCTCGTGGAGGAGCCGGAGGCCCGCAAGCTGCTCGCCGCGCTGCGCGGGGCGCTCGCGGCGGCCCACCGGCGGTCCGGGATCGCGCGGATCGCGGTGGACGTCGGCGTCGGCGAGGAGGGCGCCTGGCTACGCGTCGAGGACGACGGCACCCCGCCGACGACGGTGACGTGGCCGTAGCCTCGTAGGCCGGAGGCCCGTAGGCCCGTACGCACACCCGCACTTGTCCCCGCCCCTCCCCCGCACGCGTACGGTTCCCTCCCCCGTACGGAGCAGTCCCGCGCGCCGGGGTCCTCCGCCGGATCTTGACTGGAGGGGTGAACTCCGACGCCAAGCCCCCGACCGCGGCGGCCTACCGCAACCTGGCGATGGCCACCATCGGCTTCACGCTCACCTTCTGGGCGTGGGACCTGATCGCCCCCCTCGGCAGCTGGTACGGCGAGCGCCTGGACCTCAGCTCGTTCCAGCAGTCCTTCCTCGTCGCCGTGCCGGTGCTGGTCGGCTCGGTGGGCCGCATCCCGGCCGGCGCGCTGACCGACAAGTACGGCGCGAAGCTGATGTTCCCGCTCGTCTCCGCGCTGACGATCATCCCCGTGCTGCTGCTGACCGTGGTGAAGGACTCCTACGGTCTGATGCTGGTGGTCGGCTTCCTCCTGGGCCTCGGCGGCACGACCTTCGCGATCGGCATCCCGCTGGTCAACTCGTGGTTCCCGCCGGAGAAGCGGGGCCTGGCGCTCGGCGTCTTCGGCATGGGCATGGGCGGTGTGGCGCTCTCCGGCTACTTCACGCCACGGATCGCCAAGCACGGCGAGAACCTGCCCTTCATCGTCGTGGCCGTCGCGCTCGCCGCGTACGCCGTCCTGGCCGCGTTCCTCATCACGGACCGCCCCGACCGCCCGGTGCCGGCCGCCTCGCTGGCGACCCGGCTGGGCTCGGCGGGGCGGCTGCGGGTGACGTGGGAGCTGTCGGCGCTGTACGCGATCGGCTTCGGCGGCATCGTGGCCTTCGGCGTCTACCTGCCGACGTACCTGAAGACCTGGTACGACCTCGACCCGACCGACGCGGGCACGAAGGCGGCCGGATTCGCGCTGGTCACGGTCATCTTCCGGCCGATCGGCGGCTGGCTCTCGGACCGGGTCCACCCGGCGATCGTCACCTCATGGGCGCTCGGCGTCGTCGCCCTCCTCGCCATCGTCCAGGCGTTCGATCCGAAGCTGAACCCGGGCGGCACGATCGCCCTGCTGATCATGGCGGCGGGGCTCGGCACCGCGAGCGGCTCGGTCTTCGCGCTCGTCTCGCAGGTCACCCCGCAGGCCAAGGTGGGCTCCGTCACCGGCATCGTCGGCGCGATGGGCGGCCTCGGCGGCTTCGTCCCGCCCCTGGTCATGGGCGCCATCTACAGCGCCAAGGACTCGTACTCGATCGGCTTCATGCTCCTCTCCGACCTGGCCCTGGCGGGCTGCGTCTACGCCTACGGGCGCATGCGGAGCATCCGCCCCGGCGGCGAGACCCCCACCCCCGACCCCAAGAAGCTCCCGGCCGGAACCCCCTGAGGCCCGTCTCCCCGGCAGAATCGACTCCCGGCAGCACCCCTCTCCCCCCTGACCCGAGGAGTACGACCGGTGAGTGCGCTCTTCCCTCCCCTGTTTCCGGGCCTCGTGGCCCCTACCGGCCGCCCCGCGTTGCGTTGCGGGGCGGACGCGCTGACGTACGAGGAGCTGGCGGGGGCTGCCGGGGCGTCGGCCGGGCGACTCGGTGGGGTGCGGCGGGCGGCCCTGTGGGCGGTGCCCAGCGCCCGGACCATGGTCGGTGCCGTGGCGGGGCTGCTGGCCGGGGTTCCCGTCGTACCGCTCAATCCGCGCAGTGGGGAGCGGGAGCTGGCGCACATCCTCGGGGACAGCGCGCCGGACGTGGTGCTCGCGGGGCCGTCGGACGAGCTTCCTCCCGCGTTCGACGAGCTCCCCCGGATCGACGTGGAGCTCGACGGAGCGGGCAGCAACCCTCCGCCCGTGGACATCGACCCCGAGTCCACCGGTCTGATCGTCTACACCTCCGGCACCACCGGCCCCCCGAAGGGCGTGCTGCTCTCGCGCCGCGCCCTCGCCGCCTCCCTCGACGCGCTGGCCGAGGTCTGGTCCTGGACGGCGGACGACGTGCTCGTGCACGGGCTGCCGCTGTTCCACGTGCACGGGCTGGTCCTGGGGGTCCTCGGGCCGCTGCGGCGCGGTGGCGAGGTCCGGCACCTGGGGGCCTTCTCGGCCGAGGGGGTCGCCCGCGAGCTGGGGGCCGGCGGCACGATGCTGTTCGGCGTCCCGACCATGTACCACCGGCTCGCCGACGCCCTCCCCCACGACCCCGCCCTCGCGAGGGCGCTGTCGGGGGCGCGGCTGCTGGTGTCGGGGTCGGCGGCGCTGCCGGTGCGCGACCACGAGCGGATCGCGGCGGCGACGGGGCGGCCGGTGGTGGAGCGGTACGGGATGAGCGAGACGCTGATGAACACCAGCGTCCGGCCCGGCGGCCCGCCGCGCCCCGGCACGGTGGGGACGCCGCTGCCGGGCGTGGAGGTGCGGCTGGTGGAGGAGGACGGCTCCGAGCTCGCCGGGTCCGACGGGGAGACCGTCGGCGAGGTGCAGGTGCGCGGCCCGAACCTCTTCTCCGGCTATCTGAACCGGCCGGAGGCGACCGAGGCGGCCTTCGACGGGGGCGTGGCGCGCGGCTGGTTCCGTACCGGCGACATGGCCGTCCGCGAGGCCGACGGAACGATCCGCCTGGTGGGCCGCAAGGCCACCGACCTGATCAAGAGCGGCGGCTACAAGATCGGCGCGGGCGAGATAGAGAACGCGCTGCTCGACCACCCGGGCGTGCGGGAGGCCGCCGTCACCGGCGAGCCCGACCCGGATCTCGGCGAGCGGATCGTGGCCTGGGTGGTGCCGGCCGACCCGGCGAGCCCGCCCGCGGCGGCGGAGCTGGCCGACCACGTGGCCCGGCTGCTCGCCCCGCACAAGCGGCCCCGCACGGTCCGGCTGCTGGACGCGCTCCCCCGCAACGACCTGGGGAAGGTCCTCAAGAAGCGGCTGCCCGCGGCCTCCTGACACCGGGAAGGGCCGGACCCCGGTGGAGGGGTCCGGCCCTTCCGTCAGCGGGTGGGCGTCACTTCACGCCGACCGCGCGGATCAGCTCCTGGGTGACCGTGCCGCCCTGGTCGTCGGCGGCTCCTGCGCGCAGCGAGACGGTCGCCGCGCCGGACGGGATCCGCAGCTCGCCGGTCCAGGCGGCGCCCCGGCGGGACTTCTCCAGGCCGACCGTGCGCCAGGTGGCGCCGTCGTCGTAGGAGACCTCCAGGCTGCCGGTGGTGATGGTGCCGGTGCCGGCGGCCTCGGCGACGTACTCGGCGGAGATGCCGACCGGGATCCGGGAGCCTCCCCGGACGTCGCCGTACAGGTCGGTGTCGAGGTCGAAGCCGAGGTTGAGCATCGGCAGGCGGGTGATCCGGTCGTGCGGGGTCTCGGCGGAGCGGAAGGTCCACTCGCTGTGCCCCTTGGTGCCGAGCCGCCAGCGGGCCGGGTCGAGCGTGGTGTCGGTGACCACCTTGTACGTGGCCTCCTCCGCCGGCGCGTCCCAGGCGTAGGCGCCGGAGCTCTTCTTGCGGTCGACGCGGACCCCGTTCACGTACACCTCGGTGTACTGCTCCATCGTCGGGTCGCTCCACACGTTGCCGAAGCCGGTGTGGTCGGTGCCCGAGTCGCCCCAGCCGGGGGTGTTGAAGCTGAGGTCGTTGCCGCGCCGCTCCTGGCCCCAGCCGAGGCCGGTGCCGAGCCAGGGGTGCCAGACGGGGCCGAACCAGTCGAGGCGGGTGGTGGTGCCGCCGCGGTAGACCGAGAGGCCGCCGCGCTGCTCCAGGGACTCGCCGAGGTCGACGGACTCGTGCCACTGCTGGCCGGTGCCGGTGGAGACGTACTCGGTGCGCTCGGTCGGGAAGCCGATCCACTCCTTGAAGCCGACGCCGACCGGGAAGGTGTCGGTGATCGAGTAGCGGAACTCGCCGCCCAGTTCCTTCCGCTTGGTGGGGGCGCTGAAGCTGGAGCGGACGGTGGCCAGGTCCCGGCCGCGGGGGCGGTGGACGAGGTCGGTGCCGATGCGGCCGGGGTGGCCCTCGGAGAGGTCGTAGACGTACGGGGTGAAGCGGGTGCCGGTGAGGTCGAGGCGCTGGCCGCGCGCGGCGCCCGCGGCGAGGCGGGCGGCGTCGGCGCGGTTCACGGTGGCGACGGCGAGCGGGCGGTCCTGGTAGTCGGCGGTGCCGAACCACTCCAGCAGCCGGCCGGCGGTGTCGTCGGTGACGATCAGCGCCTCGGCCCCCGCGTCCTGCGCGGTCTGGGCGACCTGGACGGGGTCGGCGCCGTCGGCGAGGCGGACGAGGACGGCCTTGCCGGTGACGTCCTTGCCGGCGTACTCGGCGGGGGTGCCGGTGCCCGCGTCGGCGAGGCGGAGGCGGTGGCGGCCCTCGGGGAGCGTGCCGCCGGCCTGCGGGCGCAGGTCGGAGAGGCGGTGGCCGCCGACGCTCGCGTCCAGGACGGGCTTGCCGAGCCGCCAGACCGTGCGGTACTCGAAGGTGCCGTTCGCGACGGGCGCGGTGGGCGCGGCGAAGAGCGAGTCGTAGGTCGGCGGCACCTGCACGATGTCGGTGTAGGTGGCGCCGTTCGCCTTGCGGTCGTACTCCATGAGGAGCTGGCGGCTCTCGGTGCGCTTGTCGACCTCGGCGCGTATCTCGCGCAGTTGCCGGCCGTCGAGGGTGATCTCGCGGTCGCGGTCGAGGACGACCTCGGGGGCGGCCATGAAGCCGAGGCCGAGGGAGTCGGCGCCCTGGGAGCCGCGCACGTCGAGGAAGGTGTCGACGGTGTACGTGCCGGGCTTGAGGCGCAGTTCGAGGGTGCCGGAGTCGCCGACGGCGGCCGGGAAGGGGTCCTCGCCGGGGGTGAGCTCCCGGATGCCGAGGCCCGCCGCGGTGGGGGCGCCGTCGCGGTCCTTGACGTGGACGGTGAGGGTGTAGCGCTCCTCCTCCTTGACCATGCCGAGGGCGGTGTGGGCGACCGGGGCGCCGCCGGCGGTGGCGGTGACGCGGCCGGAGCTGGTGCCGACCGGGGCGGCGGCGCCGTCTCCGGTGACGGTGGTGGACGCGGAGCCGTGGGCCGGGACGGTGAGGACGGTGTCGGCGAGGGTCGCGGTGCCGGCCGGCATGCCCTCGACGGCGAGGGTCAGCTCGACCGGCGCGGCGGAGGCGTTGGTGTAGGTGACGGTCTTCGTAACCGGCCGGTTCGCCTCGTAGGGCCAGGAGTAGAAGCCGAGGTCGGCGGAGCCGGTGGCGGTGACGTCCGCGGTGATGGCGGCGGCGACGTCGACGCGGCCCGAGCCGAGGGCGTACGCGGAGGCGTCGAGCGTCTTCGTACTCGACATGAGGGCGTCCTTGAGACGGGCGCCGGTCCAGTCGGGGTGCCGCTCGGCGAGGAGGGCGGCGACTCCGGCGACGTGCGGGGTCGCCATGGAGGTGCCGTTCATCGACGTGTAGAGGCCGGTGCCCTCGGTGAGCTGGGAGCGGGCGGCGAGGATGCCGACGCCGGGCGCGGAGAGGTCCGGCTTGAGGCCCTGGTCGCGGTAGCGGGGGCCCTTGCTGGTGAAGTAGGCGGCCCGGTCCTCGGAGTCGACGGCGCCGACGGTGAGCGCGGAGTCGGCGGCGCCGGGCGAGCCGATGGAGCCGGGGGCGCCGGCGTTGCCCGCGGCGATGACGAAGAGGGCGCCGGTCTCGGCGGAGAGGGTGTTGACGGCCTGGGCCATCGGGTCGGTGCCGTCGCTGCCCTCCTGGGAGCCGAGGCTCATCGAGACGATCTTCGCGTCGATGTCCTTGGCGGCCCACTCCATGCCGGCGATGATCTCCGACTCGGAGCCGTAGCCCTCGTCGCTGAGGACCTTGCCGACGGCGAGGGTGGCGCCGGGGGCGACGCCCTTCTCCAGGCCGTCGGAGCCGGCGCCGCTGCCGCCGACGGTGGAGGCGACGTGGGTGCCGTGCCCGTTGCGGTCGGCGACCTCCTCGCCCGCGATGAAGGACTTCGACTCGGTGATCCGGCCGGCGAGGTCGGGGTGGCCCGCGTCGACGCCGGTGTCGAGGACGGCGACCTTGACGCCCTTGCCGGTGAGCCCGGCCTCCCACGCCTTCGGGGTGCCGATCTGGGCGTTGGAGTCGGCCATGGCGGCCTTCACCCGGCCGTCGAGCCAGACCTTGGCGGGCGCGGCGGCGCGGGCGGCGCCGGACTGTCCGGTGAAGCCCTTCCAGAAGGCGGCCGGGTCGGTGGCGGTGACGGCGGCGCCGCCGACGCTGGGCAGGGCGCGGACGGTCTCGGTGCCGCGCGGGGCGCCGAGCCCGGCGCGGGCGTTCTTCGCGCCGTACGTGACGATCAGCGGGAGTTCGCCGGTGACGCCCTGCTCGACGAGGCCGGTGACGTCGAAGAGGCGCGGGTCGAGGACGCCGGAGTCGAGGTAGCGGCGGGCCTCGTCGGGGACGACGCTGATCCGGCCGTCCGTGACCTGGGTGCGGACGGCGCCGGTGGCGCCCTTCGCCCGGTCGACGGTGACGGTCTGCTTGCCGCCGTCGAGCCCGGTGAGGGTGACCCGGTCGCCGGTGACGAGGGTGACGGTGGCGGAGGCGGCCGGGCCCTTGAAGGTGTCGGGCACGGCGGCGGCCGTGGCGCCCGGCGCGGCGGCGGTCTGCCCGGCCGAGAGCATCACGAGGGAGACGCCGGCGGCGATCAGCCCGGCCCTTCCTCTGGTCAGCGGTGCGGTCATCGAACGACTCCTCGCGGACCCGGGGTTCGGGGGGTGGGATTCCGGATCCGCGAGGAGTCTGGTCGCTGCGGCGGGCGTTGACTCCCGTCGCGGCTGGCGGCTATGTGCCGTGGCGGCCAACCGCCAGGAGGGCGACAACGGTTCAGGACGGGAGAGTCCGGGACGCTCCGGGAGGCCGCCTCAGGGCTTGGGGTCGTCGGCGTCGTACCGCCGGAAACCGCCTGCGTACAGCGCGAACAGGCCGATGCCGAGGACGCACGCGAGGCCGCCGCCGGTGATGGCGACCACCGGCGAGGTGAGGTCGGCGACGGAGCCGGCCACGAAGTCGCCGAGCCGGGGCCCGCCCGCGACGACCACGATGAAGACGCCCTGGAGCCGGCCGCGCATCTCGTCCGGCGCGGCGACCTGCATCATCGTGTTCCGGAAGATCATCGACGAGGTGTCGGCGTACCCGGCGGCGGCGAGGCAGAGCAGCCCGACCCACAGGTTCCGGCTGAGCCCGAAGGCGGCGATGGCGAGGCCCCAGGCGGCGACGGCGATGAGGATGGCCTGCCCGTGGTGCCGGATCCGGCTCTGCCAGCCGGAGACCACCCCGCCGAGCAGCGCGCCGAACGCGGGCGCGGCGACGAGGAGTCCGGTGGTCTTCGCGTCGCCGCCGAACCAGAGGACGGCGACGGCCGGGAAGAGCGCCTTCGGCTGGGCGAGGATCATCGCGAAGAGGTCGGACACGAAGGTCGCGCGCAGGTTGGGACGGGTCCCGAGGAACCGCAGCCCGTCGAGGACGGACGCTCGCTTCGCCCCGGCGCGCTCGGGCGGCATGGAGGGCAGCCGCCACATCGCGTACAGGCTCGCGAAGAAGGCGAGGGCGTCGACGAGATAGGCGGTCTGGTACCCGGCGAAGCCCACGATCACGCCGCCGAGGCTGGGGCCGACGAGCGTGCCGAAGGTCATGACCATGGAGTTCAGCGCGTTGGCGGCGCGCAGCTGCTCGGGCGGGATCAGGCGGGGGATCATCGCGCTGCGGGCGGGCGAGTTGAGGGCGGCGCAGACCGCCTGGAGGGCGACGATCGTGTAGAGGAACCAGACGCGGTGGTAGCCGGCGAAGGCGGCGGTGGCGAGCGCGGCCGAGAGGGCGGCGGCGCCGGTGGCGCCGACGAGTCCGAGGGTGCGCCGGTCGACGGTGTCGGCGATCGCCCCGCCGTACAGGCCGAAGACGACGAGCGGGACGAGGGAGAAGAGGCCGACGAGTCCGACCGAGAAGGCCGAGCCGGTGATGTCGTACACCTGGAGGGAGATGGCGAGGGCGGTCATGCCCTGGCCGACCCAGGAGACGGTGTTGCCGAACCAGAGGCGGCGGTAGTCGGCGGAGGTACGCAGCGGGGTCAGGTCGGCGAAGATCCGCCGCTTCTCGTCCCGCGGCGACTCTACGGCGGTCACGCGACGGCCGCGGCGAGGTCGTAGGTCAGCTCGGGGCGGTCCCAGTGGATGCGTCCGGAGGCGGCGACAGTGCCGGTGCGGCGGGCTCCGGTGCGCAGGTAGAACTCCTCGGCGGGCGGGTGGGCGACGACGCGGACGGCGTCGAGCCCGGCGGCGCGGGCCTCGCCGGTCATGTGGTCCATCAGCCGGCGTCCGATGCCGAGCCCCTGGGCGCCGTCGGCAACGAAGGCGAGGTCGAGCTCGGCCTCGTCGAGGAGGAGCGCGTAAAAACCGAGGACGCGGTCGTCCGCGTCGACGGCCGCGAAGACCGGGTGGTGCTCGATGTAGGCGCCGCCGACCTGGTAGCCATCGACCATGACGGCGTACGGCCCCCGGTAGGCGGCGGAGCCGCGGACGAGCCTGGTCAGCCGCTTGGAGTCGGCCGCGGTGGCGCGGCGGATGGTGAACTCGGACATGGGGCGAGTATAGGACCGCATTCCGGATTCGGCCCTTACATTTTGGTGACGAGGGAGGAGCGGGGAGGGCGAGGCGGCGGCGGAGGCGGAGGGGCGGTCAGCCGCAGGCGGGGCGCAGCTCGGCGGGGTCGATGCCGTCGAGGCGGGCCGCGAGGGTGCCGAGCTGTTCGCGCAGGCCCGCGATCTCGCCGAGGTCGAGTCCGGTGGCGGCGGCGATCCGGCGGGGCACACCGAGGGCGCGCTCGCGCAGGCCGGCGCCCGCCTCGGTGACGCGGGCGGTGACGGACCGCTCATCCTCGGCACTGCGCCGCCGCTCGACGTATCCGGCCGCCTCCAGCCGCTTGAGCAGCGGCGACAGGGTGCCGGAGTCGAGCCGCAGCCGCTCCCCGATCCCCTTCACGGGCAGCTCGCCGTGCTCCCAGAGGACGAGCATGACGAGGTACTGGGGGTAGGTGAGCCCGAGCTCCTTGAGCGCCTCCCGGTAGACGCCGTTGAAGGCGCGGGCGGCGGCGTGGAGCGAGAAGCAGATCTGCCGGTCGAGCCGGAGGAACTCCTCGTCGGGGAGGGTGTCGGGCGTCTCCATGCGACCAGGATACGCGAGACCCCTCACACGCGATTAAGTTGTGCACAACTCAATCGTGCGCTATCAATGATGAGGGGCGGCAGCACGCACCGCCCCTTCACCCCTTCACCCCTTCACGCCCCTCCCGGACCCCCCGGGAGACCTCCCGAGAAGCCGGAGCCCCCCCCATGGACGCCATCTACACCGCCGTCGCCACCGCCCACGGCCGCGAGGGCCGCGCCGTCAGCTCCGACGGCCGGATCGACCTCCCCCTCGCCCACCCGCAGGCCCTCGGCGGCAACGGCCAGGGCACCAACCCCGAGCAGCTCTTCGCCGCCGGTTACGCCGCCTGCTTCGCCAGCGCCATGGGCGTCGTCGCCCGCCAGGAGCGGATCGACATCTCCGAGGCGTCCGTCACCGCCGAGGTCTCGATCGGCAAGGACCCCGCCGACGGCGGCTTCGGCCTCGCCGTCGTGATGCGCGCCGAGTTCCCCGACCACCTCCAGGGCGAGGCCGGCCGCGCCCTGCTGGAGAAGACCCACGCCTACTGCCCCTACTCCAAGGCCACCCGCGGCAACATCGCCGTGGAGCTCGTCGTCGAGTAGTCCGCCCGAATCCGGGGGAGGAACCCTTCGTACAGGGTGGCGACGCCTCCGGCCCGCGTCCTACCCTGGACGACAGGGCGGCGGCGCCCGTACTGCCCGGCTCCGACCCGGAGTTGGGAACACCGGAGCCGTGACGGGGGGGGCTTTTGTTCGACGAGGGCCACGGCGCTCACGCACCGGAGCTCAAGCGTGAGCTGGTCGACCAGTTGTGCGCGGTACCCGGGCTCGAAGCCCCGGGCAGCCGCGACCTCCTGATCAGCATGCTCGCGGAACGGCTGCCCGAGGTGGGCGACGTCCCGCGGCACGGCCGCACCCGCCTGGACATCCTGGAGATCGTCCGGAGCTGTCTGCGCGAGCCGCACGGCCTGCGCGAACTGGCCGACACCCTCAGCCTCTACGCCCCCGGCACCACCCCCGTCCAGAGGATCCGGGAGCTGGCCGCCACCACTCCCGCCCCCTCCCCCGTCCCGGACCTCCTCCCGGTCCTGCCCGAGGCCGAGTTACGGGAGGCCCGCGCCCTGCTGGCCGGCGTCCGGCACCTCGACGCCCACGGCCTGCTGTACGCGGCCGCGGGCGAACTCACCCTCCCCCGGCACCCCGTGACCGGCCTCGGCGAGGCGTTCGACCTCCTCGCCCGGGTCAACGCCCGCCCCGACGGACTCCTCCCGGTGGCGGTGCTGATCGAGCACGTCATCACCGCGCTCGACGACTCCGACACCCACCGCACCACCGCCACCGCCCTGCGCGAGTGGAACGAGGCGCGGGCCGCCGAGCTCCGCCTCACCCCGCAACTGGCCGCCGTCCGCGCCGAGATCGCCCGCGAGGCCACCGCACAACCCGCGCCCGCCTGCCTCGTTGTGCAGTTGTGCAAGAGCGGAAGCCACCCGGAGGAGTACCTGCTCTCCCACTGGCGCCAGATCCGGCCGGGCCCCTGGCGGCCCGAGCGCGGCGAGGACCGGCTCGTCACCCTGGCCGAGGTCCCCGCGGCCGTGGGAGAACTCGTCGAGCGGGCGGAGAAGGAATGGGCCGGGCGGCCCGGCCGGCCCGTCCTGGAATTCGTCCTCCCCTTCCACCTGCTCAACCATCCGATGGAGTGGCCGGCGCCCGGATCGGACCTCACCACCGCCCTCTGCCTCACCTACCCGGTGGTCCTGCGCAGCCTGGAGCGGATGCGGGCCAAGGAACACCACCGCAAGTGGCACAACCGCTGGCAGCAGATGCTCGACACCCCCGACACCGCCTGCCACTGGGACACGGCGGGCCGCCGGGGCCACGACGCCGTCCGGTGGAGCAGCGCCCTCATCGCCGACGAGCGGCTCGTCTCCGTCGCCCTCGGCGCGCCCCCGCTCCGGACGCCCGGCGGCGGACCCTCCTCCCTGGAGACCGCGCTGCGCGCCGGCGTACCCCTGGCGGTCTGGGACCGGAGGCGGGAACCGCCTGCCGAGTTCCGCCGCCGGGCCAAGAAGCTCCTGAAGGGAAAGGCGATCGAACTCCCGCAGCGTGTCAAGAAGTTGCGGAGCGAGGCCGCCACCGCCGCCGCGGGGCAGCGGGACGTCCACGTGGGGCGGCACCTGGCCGTCCTCTTCGACGACCCCCATCGCCTCGTCGACTGGTCCGGAGTCCCGGCGACGGCCGCCGGGAACGCGCGCGGCGGACACGACGACGAGGGGGAAACATGAGCGGTGTCCATCATCCGGTCGACAGCAGCCGGAACGGAGGGCACGTCAGCAGCCGCAGCTGGTGGATCTACCGGGGGACCGGCCAGCCACTGGCCGACATCCGCCTCGGCGACATCCTGCCGCCACCACCCGGCTGGCGGAACTTCGACGGCGGCCCCGCCCTGCCCCCCGTGCCCGCCGAGAGCGCCGAGACCGACCGCCGGCTCGGCGCCATCGGCCGCGCCACCCCCCGGCAGGACCCGTACGACATCGACCTCATCAACACCGCCCTGCTGCTGCGCCGGCCCCTGCTCGTCACCGGCCGGCCCGGCATCGGCAAGTCCACCCTCGCCTACCTCGTCGCCCGCGAGCTGGGCCTGGGCCGCGTGCTGCACTGGGGCATCACCTCGCGCAGCACCCTGCGCTCCGGCCTGTACGAGTACGACGCCATCGGCCGCGCCCAGGCATCGCTCGGCGCCCGCGCCCGCACCGCCACGTCCGCCACCGCCACCGTGCCCACCACCCCCGCACCCGCCACCGCCGCCGTCCCCGCCCAGCCGGCCGGCTCCCCGGACACGGCACCCGCCCCGGGCACGGCGCCCGCGCAGGAAGGCCCGGAGCAGGCCGACCCCACCGCCGCGCCCCGCATCGGGGACTTCGTACGCCTCGGCCCGCTCGGCACCGCCCTGCTGCCGTACGACCTGCCCCGCGCCCTGCTCATCGACGAGCTCGACAAGAGCGACATCGACCTGCCCAACGACCTCCTGCACGTCCTGGAGAACGGCTCCTACGACATCCCCGAGCTGGTCCGCGCCCGCCACCAGGAGGGCAGGGCCAGGGTCTTCACCGACGACCCGGACGGCACGGCGCCCGTGACCGACGGGCTCGTGCGCTGCCGCGCCTTCCCGTTCGTCGTGATCACCAGCAACGGCGAGCGGCAGTTCCCCGCCGCCTTCCTCCGCCGCTGCGTCCGGCTGGACGTCTCCCCGCCGCGCGAGGACCAGCTCGCCGCCATGATCGCCGCGCACTTCCGGGACCAGGGCGGCCGCCACGACGCCATGATCCGGGCCTTCATGGAGCGCAGCCGGGAGCACGGCGGACTCGCCGCCGACCAGCTCCTGAACGCGGTCTACCTGCGGTCGGCCGGGGTCAGGGACGACGACGAGACCTGGGGCGAACTGCTCGACGCGCTCTGGCGGCGGCTCTCGGGAGCGACCTGATGGACGACGACGACAGCACGCTCCCGGAGCCCTTCGAGGTCGCGGAGGCGCTGTGGCTCCACGCCTACCAGACGCTCGCCGCCCGGCTGCCCCCGTCCACCGCGCCCCTGTCGCCCCGGCCCGTGATCCCGACCGGGCTCGCCGAGCCCTTCGGCGTCACCGGCCGGGACTCCGGCGCGCCGCCCACCCGCGCGGAGCCGGCCGGTCCGTCCCGCGTCGCGCCCCGGCCGTACGCCGGAGGCGAGGGGCGCGCCCCGTCCGGGGCCGTGACGGCGGGCGGCCTCGCGCGGGAGTTCGCGCTGGTCCGGGAGTTCCAGGACGGGGGACCCGTCCGGGCCGAGCCGCTGCCCGACCTGCGGGACGCGCCCGGCATCGCCCGCCGGCTGCGGCCGCTCAAGCAGGTCGTCCCCTCGCCGTTCGAGGTCGAGCTGGACGAGGAGGCCACCGCCGAACACGCCGTCGAGGACGGCCTCTGGCTGCCCTACACCCGCGCGGCGGACGAGCGCCGCTTCGACCTGGTGCTGGTCGTCGACGACCACGCGACCATGGCGATCTGGGAACAGACCATCGCCGAATTCACCGCCGTCCTCGAACAGTTGGGGGCCTTCCGGGACGTCCGGGTCCGCCGCCTGGGGGTCCGCCCGACGCCCGCGGGCGACGAGGCCGTGCTCCGCGGACCCGTCGCGGGCCAGGGCCCCGCCGGCTCCCCCGCCGAACTCCTCGACCGCACCGGCCGCCGCATCGTCCTCGTCCTCACCGACGCCCTCGGTCCGCTCTGGCAGGCCGGGGCCGGACCGGGCGCGCTGGAGCTGTGGGCGGGCGCGGGACCGACGGCGGTGATCCACCTGCTCTCCCAGCGGGACTGGCACCGCACCGCCCTGACGCCCCGGCGGGTGCGGCTGGGCAGCCCGCGCTCCGGGGCCCCCAACACCGAACTCGCCGTGTCCTTCCCGCCGGAGGAGTACGACCCCTTCGACCCGCCGCCCGCCGCCTGGACGGCGCCCGTCCCCGTCCTCGAACTCGACGCCGACTGGCTGGGCCGCTGGGCCGCGCTCGTCGCCGGGGAGACCGGTGGCTGGACGGACGCCTCCGTCCTGCTGCTCGGCGCGCCCGCCCCGGAGGCGGCGGAGGACGAGCCCGGACCGCCGTCCGACCCCCCGGCGCCGACCGTGCAGGAGCGCATCCGGCGCTTCCGCAGCCACGCCACCCCGACCGCCTTCCGGCTCGCGACCCATCTGGCCGCCGCCGTCCTCGACCCCCGGCTGGTCAGGGACGTGCGGCACCGGCTCGTACCTGAGGCGCAACCGGTGCACGTGGCCGAGCTGTTCCTCAGCGGACTGGTCGAACAGCCCCCGGACACAACACCGCCGAGCACCGCCGTGAAGTCCCCGCTGGAGTTCGTCGACGGGGCCCGCGAGGCGCTGCTGGCCGGGGCGATGCGGGCGGACACCGCGCGGGTCGCCCGCTCGGTCTCCGACTTCTTCGGCGACCGCTCCGAGGCGGCCCGGGGACTGCACGGCGCCCTGCTCGCCCCGGAGGAGGCTCCCGTCCCGCCGCTGACGGAGGAGAGCCTGCCGTTCGTCCGCGTCGAACTGGCGATCCTCCGCGCCCTGTCCGGGCCCTATCTGCACCGCGCCCACCGGATCACCGCCGCCCTGGCGGGCGATTCGCTCATGCCCCACACCGCGCGTCTGGTCCACGATAGCCGCGAAACCCCCGTACATTCCGAATCGGACGGCCCTTCCATGACGGACACCACCGCCAGTCAGCATGAGCGCGACACCGGAGAGGCGGCGCACCGGATTCCCGTGCCCACACCCGCCGGGCCGCCCACCCCGGCCTCGGGCACCCCGATCCCGGCCTCCGGCACCACCTCGGTCCCGGTCCCGGCCAGGCCGCCCCATTCCTCCGTCCCCGCCATCTGGGGCAGCGTCCCCCCGAACAACCCCAACTTCGTGGGCCGGGAGGACCTGCTCACGCAGATCCGCGAACAACTGCTGACCGGCGACACCTCGGCCGTGCTCCCGCACACGCTGCACGGCATGGGCGGCGTCGGGAAGTCGCAGATCGCCATCGAGTACGTCTACCGGTACGCCGCCGACTACGACGTCGTCTGGTGGATCCCCTCCGAGCAGCCGTCGATGATCCTCACCGCGCTCACCGAACTCGCCCAGCGGATGGGCCTGAACGTGGGCGACGAGGCCAACCGGGCCGTCCCCGCCGTCCGCGAGGCGCTGCGCCGCGGCGAACCGTACGACCGCTGGCTCCTGGTCTTCGACAACGCGGAGAACGTGGACGCCGTCCGCCCCCACTTCCCCACCGGCGGCACCGGGAAGATCCTCATCACCTCCCGGAACCAGGAGTGGGACCGGGTCGCGCGGACCCTGTCCGTGGACATCTTCACCCGCGAGGAGAGCAAGGCGCTGCTCCGCCGCCGCGCCCGCGACCTCACCGACGACGACGCCGACAAGCTGGCCGAGGCCTTGGGCGACCTGCCGCTCGCCATCGAGCAGGCGGCGGCCTGGCAGGCGGTCACCGGCATGGCGGTGCCGGACTACCTGCGGCTGATCAAGGAGAAGATCGCCGAGCTGATGCTCGAACTGGTCCCCTCCCCCGACTACCCCATGTCGGTGGCCGCCGCCTGGGACGTCTCGCTGCGCCAGCTCGAACAGCGCAACCCGGCGGCGCTCCAACTCCTCCAGGTCTGCTCCTTCTTCGCCCCCGAGCCGATCTCCCGCACCCTCTTCAACAACTCGCGGACCACCACCATCGCCCCCGAGCTGGACGACTCCCTGCGGCACCCGATCAAGCTCGGCCGGGCCATCCGCGAGATCAACGTCTACGCCCTGGCCCGCATCGAGCACCGCCACAACACCATCCAGCTCCACCGCCTGGTCCAGGCCGTGCTGGTCAACCGCATGTCCCCGCAGCAGCAGGCCGACATGCGGCACGGCGCGCACCTCCTGCTCGCCGACGCCAACCCGGGCAGCCCCAGCACCCGGGCGCTCTGGCCCCGGTACCAGGAGCTCCTGCCGCACGTGGTGGTCTCCCGGGCCGTCGAGTGCGAGTCCCCCTGGGTGCGCCGGCTCATCCGCGAGATGGCGGAGTTCCTGTACGCGTGGGGCGACCACGAGGGCTCCGCGGCGATGGCCCGCGAGGCGCTGACCATCTGGACCGAGAAGTTCGGCGCCGAGGACCAGCTGACGCTGGAGATGGCGAAGTGGCTGGCCTTCATCCTGCGGGTGCTCGGCGAGTACCGCGAGGCCGCCGCGATGATGGAGCACACCGCCGACACGTACCTGCGGACCGCGGGCGAGGAGGACGAGGGCACCCTCGACGCCCTCATCCAGCTCTGTAGCGGACTGCGGCTGCGCGCCGAGATGGCCCGCGGCCTGGAGATCAACCGGCAGGTGTACGAGCGCTCCCTGCGGGTCTTCGGCGAGGACGACCCGGCCGCCCTGCGCGCCGCCCACAGCCTCGGCGTCGGCCTGCGGCTGATGGGCCGCTACCAGGAGGCGCGGGCGTACGACACCGAGACGGCCCGGCTGCGCGCGCTGGCCCTCGGCGACGACCACGTCGAGACCCTCAACACCATGACCGGCCTGGCCATCGACATCCGCGAGACCGGCGACTACCGGGAGGCCGCCACCCACCTGGAGGAGGTCTACCGCCGCTACCTCGCCACCTTCGGCGAGGACAACCACGTCACCCTCGGCTGCGCCCGCGTCCTCTCGGTGTGCCGCCGCCGGGCGGGCGACCACGACGGGGCGCTCGCGCTCAGCCAGGCGGCCTGGTCGAAGTTCGAGCAGCGGTACGGCCCCGATCACCCCGACGCCGTGGCGTGCGCGGCCAACCTCACCGTGGACCTGCGGCAGGACGGGCAGTTGCGGCGCTCGCGGGAGCTGGGCGAGGCGACCCTGGAGCGGTACGCGGCGAAGCTCGGCGCCTCCCACCCGTACACCCTGTCGGCGCGGGTCAACCTGGCGATCACCCTGCGCCACCTGGGCGACCTGGCGGCGGCCCGGGACCACCTCGACGTGGCCCTGCCGGGGCTGCGCGAGTCGCTGGGCGAGGACCACATCCTCACTCTGACCGCGGCCATCGGCGCGGCCAGCCAGGACGCGGCCGAGGGGCGGCACGCGGAGGCCCTGGAGCTGGACCGGCGGACCATGGAACTGCTGGCCCGGGACCACGGCGAGGACCACCCGACCACGCTGGCCTGCGCGACGAACGTGGTCCTGGACCTGCGGGCGCTGGACCGCGCCACCGAGGCCACCGCCCTGCACACCGAGACCCTGGCGGCCTTCCGCGGGCGGCTCGGCGAGGACCACCCGGCGACCGCGGCCTCCGCCGCCGGCCGCCGCGCCGACGTCGACATCGCCCCGGTGCCCTTCTAGGCCCACCGGGGTACGGAGCGCGGCGCACACACGAGAGCCGGCCGGGTCCGCTGGGGACCCGGCCGGCTCTCGTGCTCTAGGCGCTGGGGGCCGTCTCCGTGTCGGCGGTGGCCTGTGCGGGCGTCCGGTCCGGGCGGGCGTCCTGCGGCTTGCGTTCGACGGGCGGTTCCGGCGGGGCGTCGGCCGGGCGGCGCAGCAGCCGGATCAGCGGCCCGGTGGCGGCCGTGGTCAGCAGGGCCATCACGACGAGCAGCGCGTACAGCCGGGGGCCGATCACCCCGGACTGGAGGCCGACGTTGAGCACGATGAGTTCGGTCAGGCCGCGGGTGTTGAGCAGGACGCCGATCAGCAGGGCGTCCCGCCAGGGCTGGCGGGCGCCGCGCGCCGACAGCGCCCCGGCCCCCACCTTGCCCACCACCGCCGCGGCGCATATCACCGCGAGGATCAGCAGGTCGGAGGCGTGCAGCCCGCCGAGCACGACGGCCGTCCCGGAGAGCGCGAAGAACATCGGGAGCAGCAGCCCGCCGGCGTCCTGGAGCGGGCGCAGCAGCCGCTCGTCCGGGGAGCCGTCGGGCCGCCGGGGCATGACGACGCCGGCCAGCAGCGCGCCGAAGATGACGTGCAGTCCGAGCGCGTTGGTGGCCCAGGCGGAGGCGAGGGCGACGGTGACGGCGAGCGGGACCTGGTGGGCGGCGGTGGTGCCGGGCCTGCGCATCCACCAGCCGAGCAGGGGCCGTACGGCGAAGAGCATCGCCAGGACGTAGACGACCAGCAGGGCGGCCTTGACCACCCACTCCCGGGCCGAGCCGTGGGCGCCGCCGACCAGGACGACGGCGAGCACGGGCCAGCTCAGCGCGTCGATGACACCGGCCGAGGCCATGGCGATCGTGCCGGGCCGGGACCCGGCGAGCCCCTGGTCCTTGATGATGCTGGCGAGGACGGGGACGGCGGTGATGGAGAGGGCGACCGCCATGTAGAGGACGAAGGTGGCGTCGACCGGGCGTCCGTCGTTGACCTCGGAGAAGCCCCCGGGGAGGAGCAGGACGATGCCCGCGCCGAGCAGCATGGGGAGGGCGAAGCCGCTCACGGAGACCGAGGTGACGGCCTTCTGGTGGCGGAGCAGGCCGAGGTCGAGTTCGTAACCGACGGCGAAGAGGAAGAAGACCAGGGCCACTTGGGCGATCGAGGTGAGGACGGGCTGGATCTCGGCGGGGAAGAGCTTCTCGTACACGCCTCCGGGGACGAGGCCGAGGAGGCTGGGGCCGAGCGCGATTCCCGCGAACAGCTGTCCGATCACCGGGGGTTGGCCGAGTCTTCGGGCGAGGACACCGGCGGCGTGGGAGGCCGCGATCACCACGGCGAGGGCCGCGACGACGTGTGTGACGACGGAGTCCATGCTCACGGCATTCCCCTTCCGACGCGTGCGCGACAGTGCGGCACAACCCCTACGCAGTGTAGCCGTCACGGCGGCAAGTGCCCTATCGTGGAAGCCATTTGGCGTATGCCACCACGGACGGGGGCCAGCGGTGACGACGGTGCTGTTCGTACACGGCACGGGGGTGCGCGAGCCCGGCTACTCGGAGAGTCTGGAGCGGGTGCGGGCGGGGCTGCGGCAGACCCGGCCCGACGTCACCGTCACTCCGTGCTACTGGGGCGGTACCGTCGGGTCAGCGCTGCGGTCCGGCGGGCTCTCCGTGCCGGGGTACGGCACCGTGCGCGACGCGGCGGGTCCGGACGGCCCGGTGACGGACGGCGGCGCCGACGAGGACGTCGAGCTGTGGGGGCTGCTCTATCTCGATCCCCTGCTCGAACTGCGCCTGCTCGCCGCGGATCCCGCCGGTGCCGGGGAGCTGGCGCCGGGCGCGGTGCCTCCGGGTGAGGCCCTGGCCGCGGCGGCCCTGGCGCTCGGCCGGGACGCCGGGCTGCGGGAGCTGCTCGACGCGGCGGGGATCGGGGAGGAGTTCGCGTCCGCGGTGGCCGCCGTGCTCACCTCGCCGGACGGGCGTCAGTTCCTGCTCTCCCCGGCTGCGGAGGCCGGACAGGGCGTGCCGGCACGGGCGTTCGTCGGTGAGGCGGTACGCCGCCGGGCGGAGCGGAGCGGGTCGGCGGCGGCCCTGGACGGCACCGCCCGTGACGCGGCGGTCGAGCGGATCGCGGCGCTGCTGCCCGGGGAGCCGGGCGGGACGCACCGGGGACCGGTGGCCCGGGGGGCCGCGCGGCTCGCCGGGCGGCTGGCGCTCCGCCTGGCCTCCGCGCAGGCGGTGAAGCGGCGCTCGGCGCTCACCGACGCGGCCCACCCGGCCGCCGGCGACGTGCTGCTGTACCTCGCGCGGGGCGCCGCGATCCGCGCCGCCGTCGAGGAGGCGGTGCGGGCCGCCGAGCCGCCGGTGGTGCTGCTCGCGCACAGCCTCGGCGGCATCGCCTCGCTCGACCTGCTGGTGGAGCGGGCGCTGCCGGAGGTCGCGATGCTCGTCACGGTCGGCTCGCAGGCGCCGTTCCTGTACGAGCTGGGGGCGCTGCCGAGCCTGGAGCACGGCAGTCCGCTGCCCGGCCACGTACCGCCCTGGCTCAATGTGTACGACCCGCGTGACCTGCTCGGTTACGTCGGCGCCGGGGTCTTCCCGGGCCGCGTCGAGGACGTCGCCGTGGACGGCCGGCAGCCGTTCCCGTTCGCGCACAGCGCCTACTGGGGGAATCCGGAGCTGTACCGCCTCCTCGCGGCGAGGCTGCCGTGACCGCGGCCCGCCCAGAGCGGACCCACGCGGTCGTGGTCGGCGCGGAGCGGTACGCGGCGGGCCCGTCCTGGGACCTTCCCGGTCCCGCCGCCGACGCCCGCCGCTTCACCGCCTGGCTGCGCGGGCGGGGGGTGCCCGCCGCGCGGATCTCGCTGCTCCTCGCACCGCTGCCGGGGGCGGGCGGGCCGGAGGTCGACGTACCGGAGGAACCCGCCGGGCGGGAGGCGGTGCAGGAGGTGCTGACCCGGCGGTTGCCAGCCCTGGAGGGCGACCTGCTGTGGGTGTTCTGGGGCGGGCACGGCGTCACCGACGAGCAGGGGCACCGCCGGCTCTTCTACGCCGACGCCGGTCCCGACGACCGGCGGAACCTCGACCTGGACGCCTGGCTGACGGCCTTCACCACCGATCTGCTGCCCGGTTTCCCCCGGCAGATCTGGCTGGTCGACTCCTGCCAGACCTTCGCCGAGGACCTGCGCTTCACGAGGACCCCGCCGCACGAACTCCCGCCGGGCGGCGCCCGGTTGCCGGGCCGGGAGCAGTTCGTGCTGCTGGCGTCCGGGCCGGGGCAGCGGGCGGCCAACGATCCGGTCGGGCAGACCGGGGCGTTCTCCCGGTCCGTCCTGACCGCCCTCGCCGCCTCGGACGGCGCCGGGGCGTGGCCGCCCGACATGGGCGCGCTCGCGGAGGGCGTGCTCGGGGAGTTCGACGGGGCGAGCCAGCGGCCCACCTCGCTCTGGTACCGCTCCTGGGCAGGGGACGTACGCCAGTCCGCCGCCCCCGCCGCCCCCGCCGCTCCCGCCGCTCCCGCCCCGGCCGCTCCCTCTGCCCGGCGGGTCGAGGAGCCGGTGCCGGACGCGGGTCTCAACGACCTGATCCGGCTGCTGGCCGGCTGGCCCAGCATGACGGACCAGAACCAGCGGCAGCTCGTGCTCGGGATGCTCCCCGCCGACCTGTCCGGCTCCATCCCCCGGCTCGGGGCGCCGCGGCCCGACATCATCAGCATCGTCCGGACCTGCCGGCGCCACCCCGGCGGCCTCGCCGCCCTCGTCGAGGCGCTCGGCCTGCTCGAACCGGGCTCACTGGAGCAGCGCGAGCTGACGGAGTGGGCCTCGCGCTGGCTGGGACCCGAACCAGGGGGCGCACCCGCCTGATCACGCCCTTCCGGAACCTTTCTGCCTGCGTCATCATGAAAGGCCAACGGGGTTCAGGGCATGGCAAGGGGGATGTCGATGCACACGTCCGACGCCTACACGGGGCCGGAGTTCATGGGATCGGAGCTGGTCGACGTCAGCGAGGTCCCGCTGTCCGCGCTCCAGACGCAGCACCCGAGTCTGCACGCCGGTTCGCTGGAGCGGCTGCTCCGCCAGGTCGAGCGGCCCCGGGTGAACTTCGCCGGCGGGTCCGAGCCGCCCAAGCGGTTCGACTGACGGTGCCCGGAGGAGATCCGTGCAGACCGACGGAGGTCACCAGCCTGCCCGCGCCGTGCACCATCTCGTCCCCTCGGCGCACTTCGACGCCCTCGCCACCGGCCGGGGCGGTCCCGACGCCGTCCGCTTCCTGCGGACCACCGAGTACAGCCGGCGCCTCCTGCTGCTGCGGGCGTTGCTCGACACGGCGTCCCGGACGCCCGGCGCGCTCGGTCCGCTGCCGGCCGTCGACAGCGCGTGGACGGCGCTGACCGCCGCCCAGGAGCGGGCTCCCGGGGAGTTCCGCGAGCTGCTGCTGCACCCGCAGGTCGGCAGCTGGCTCGGCCACGGGCTGCGCCGGCTGCGCCACACCGCGTGGGGCGACGGTCCGCTCTGGACCGACCTCGGACACGTGTACGCGCTCTGCGCCGTCGCCGCGCTGCGCGCCGGGCTGCCGCTGCGCACCACGGTGCCGGTGCGGGACGGCGCCGCGATGTTCCCCTCCCTCGGGCTGGCCGTGCTGCCAGGGCGGCCGCGCTGGGGGACGGCGGAGGTGGTGGTGGAGGCGGGCCGGCTGACGGTCGAGCCGCACCGGGAGGGGGTCGGGCCGCGCGCGCCGCGGGAGGACGCCCCGGGCTGGCTGGGGCTGCGGCGGCTGCACGCGCGCGTGGCGGGGCGGCCGGTGGACTGCCGGCTCGACGACGTCGACCCCTACCGGGACCTGGGCGACCCGCTGCCGCCCGACCGGCTGGCGCCGGAGGAGACGGCCCGCTGGCAGGACGGCTTCGACCGGGCGCTGGAGGTCC
This sequence comes from Streptomyces sp. NPDC059201, assembly GCF_042754585.1. Classification (NCBI taxonomy): domain Bacteria; kingdom Bacillati; phylum Actinomycetota; class Actinomycetes; order Kitasatosporales; family Streptomycetaceae; genus Streptomyces; species Streptomyces sp. NPDC059201. Next base: position 329,254 of record NZ_JBHZBB010000002.1, on the reverse strand, counting down.
TGGAGGCGTGCGACCCGGAGTCGGCGGAGGCGCTCGCGGTGGGGTTACGGAGCCTGACCGCCGTGGATCCCTCACCGTCCGGGGTGGTCCTCAGCGCCTCCTCGGGCGATGCCTTCGGCGGGCTGCTGACCTCGCTGCCGCCGGATCCGGTGACCTTCGCGGTCACGCTCGTCCACGAGTTCCAGCACACCAAACTGGGCGCGCTGCTGCACCTGCTGACGCTGGAGCGGGACGCGGGCGAGGAGCGTCACCACGCCCCCTGGCGGGACGACCCCCGCCCGCTGAGCGGCCTGCTCCAGGGCGCGTACGCCTTCCTGGGGATCACCGACTTCCGGTCGCGCCACCTGGACCGGGTGCCACGCGCGGAACGGGCCGTGGCCGAGTTCGAGTTCGCGCTGAGCCGCCGCCAGACGCGGGAGGCCGTCCGGACGCTCGCCGCCGACCCCGCCCTGACCGAGCTCGGACGCCGCTTCGTGGCCGGCATGTCCGCCCGGCTGGACGCCTGGGAGTCCGACCCACGGGTCCGGCCCGAGCTCGACAGGTGGGCCGCGCTCGCCGCGACGGACCACCGCACCGAGTGGCGCATCCGCCACCTGGCCCCCGCCCCCGCCGACGTACGCGCCCTGGCCGGGGCCTACCGCTCCGGCGCCGCCCCGCACCCGGTCCCCGCCCCGGCCCTCACCCCCGACCTCACCACCCGCTGGTCGCACACCCGCACCCGCCTCATCCGCCACATCCTGACCCCGTCCCCCCGCCCCCCGTCCGCCTCCCCCGCCGACCACGCCCTACTCGCCGGCGACCCCTCAGCGGCAGCGGCCTACGCCCACCGCCTCACCGAGACCCCGGACTGCCCCGAAACCTGGACGGGCCTGGTCCTCGCCCTGACCACCACCTCCTCCCACCCCCTCCCCCACCCCGAACTCCTCCGCCCCCTCCACCGCGAACTCCACACCCCAAACCCCACCCACCTCACCCACTGGCTCACCACCCCCCACCCCCCGGGGAGCGGTCCGTCCGGGTGATCCCCGGGCGTGTCGCACCACGACCCGCCCCACCCCCGGGGCACGGTGGAACGCAGAAAGCCCGCAACCGCAGGAAAATCCTTCCTGCGGCCACGGGCCATGTGTGGGGCGGGTGGGACTCGAACCCACGGCCGACGGATTATGAGTCCGCTGCTCTAACCGGCTGAGCTACCGCCCCCTACGTTGACGCGCGTACAAGTGTGCGCGCCGTCCTGCCGCAGCATAGCCGCTCATACGATCTCCTGCTCCGGATGATCGGCACGTTCGGTGCTGCTCGACCATGAAGACCCCGGGGCGGAACGGATGGTTCCCGGGAACGCGAAAAAGGACCCCTCAGGGTCCTCTTCCGGTGGCTCCCCCGACTGGACTCGAACCAGTAACCCTCCGGTTAACAGCCGAATGCTCTGCCAATTGAGCTACAGGGGATCGCGCTCCCCCGACTGGACTCGAACCAGTAACCTGCCGGTTAACAGCCGGCTGCTCTGCCAATTGAGCTACAGGGGATTGCTGCGTTGCACCGAACGGTCCTGCCCGGGTCCTCCCGGGCGGCGGGCGCTCGCTGCGAGACATACATTAGCGCAAGCAGGGGGGTGCTCCGCCAATCGGTATCCCCGGGACATCCCCAGGACCCTCCAGGGAAGGATCGCAGCGTGCGGTACAAGCTGACGTTCGTCGCGGGTCTCGCGCTCGGTTACGTGATCGGGACGCGCGCGGGACGCGAGCGGTACGAACGGATGAAGAAGGCGGCCAAGGACTTCGCCCAGAATCCAGCGGTGCGCAACGCCGCCGAGTCGGCCGCGCAGACCGGCCGCCAGTACGCGGGGAAGGCCGCGCACGTCGTCGGCGACAAGGTCGGCGACCGGATGCCCTCCTCCGTCACCGACCGGGTGTCCGCCCTGCGCGGACGCGCCCACGCCAACGGGCGGCTCGGCGAGGACGACGACTGGGGCACCAGCAACACCTGACCCGTAACCGCCGCGCGTGCGGCAGAATCGGGTGGCATGGGGATAGTCGCAGGACTCGACAGTTCTTCGGACGCCACGCGCATCGTCGTCTGTGACACGGACACCGGCGCCGTACTGAGGCAGGGCCATGCCCCGCACCCGGTCGACGCCAAGGCCACCGACGTCGACCCGCAGACCTGGCTGCTCTCGCTCGGGGAGGCCGCGACCGGCGGGCTCCTCGAAGGCGTGGAGGCGATCGGCGTCTGCGCGCAGGCGCACGGCGTCGTACCGCTCGACGCCCAGGGCGGCCTGGTCCGGCCCGCGATGGTCGGCAACGACAAGCGGGCCCAGGTCGCCGCCGCCGACCTCGTCGAGGCGTTCGGCGGGCGCGAGGCGTGGGCCGAGGCCGTCGGCGGCGTCCCGCAGTCCGGGCTCCCGGTCGCGAAGCTGCGCTGGCTGGCCCGTACGGAACCCGAGAACGCCCGGCGGATCGCCGCCGTCCTCCAGCCGCACGACTGGCTGGTCTGGCAGCTCCTCGGCCGCCCCGCCCGCCGCACCACCGACCGCGGCGCCGCCTCCGGCACCGGCTACTGGTCCGCCCGCACCGGCGCCTACCGGCCCGACCTCGTCGAGCTCGCCCTCGGGCACGGCGTCGCGCTGCCCGAGGTGCTCGGCCCCGCCGAGCCCGCCGGCACCACCCCCGAGGGGCTGCTGATCTCGGCCGGCACCGGGGAGACCATGGCCGCCGCCTTCGGGCTCGGGCTCGGCGCCGGGGACGCCGTCGTCTCGCTCGGCGCCTCCGGCTCCGTCATGGCCGTCCACCACGAGGCGCTGGACCGGCCCGGCACGACCCTCACCTCCTACGCCGACGCCACCGGCATGCACCTGCCGGTCGTCTCCGTCACCAACGCCGTCCGCACCCTGCGCGGCACCGCCGAGATGCTGGGCGCCGAGTCGCTGGACGAACTGTCCGCGCTGGCCCTGAAGTCCACCCCCGGCTCCTCCGGGCTCGTGCTCCTCCCCTACCTGGAGGGCGAGCGGGTCCCGAACCTGCCGCACTCCGCCGGCACCCTCACCGGACTGCGCCGCGAGTCGATGAAGCCCGAGCACCTGGCGCGCGCCTCCTTCGAGGGCATGCTGTGCGGGCTCGCCGACGCCCTGGACGTGGTGCGCGGCCGGGGCGTCGAGGTCCGGCGGATCTTCCTGCTCGGCGCCGCCGCCGCGCTGCCCGCCGTCCAGGCCATGGCGCCCGCGCTGTTCGGCGCGCAGGTCGTCGTCCCCCAGCCGGCCGACTACGCGGCGCTCGGCGCGGCCAAGCAGGCCGCCTGGGCGCTGGGCGTCGCCCGCGGCACCCTCTCGCCGTCCGCTCCCCCGGCCTGGCAGGGGGCCGCCGCGCAGATCCTGGAGCCGGGCGACGAGCTGCCGGTGGGGCAGGCGGTGCGCCAGCAGTACGTGGCGGCGCGGGAGCAGATCCACCCGGGGGCGTTCGGCGGCTGACGCCCGGCCGCGGCGGGCACGGGCTTCGCGCGCCGTGCCCCCGCGCGCGCCGGGGCGCGGTTCGTAAAGTCTTCGTCAGGGCTGGGCCGTGCGCCGTAAACCCTTCGTAACGGTTCGGGCCTCCGGGCGATAGTGGGAACCGTGCTCATAAGACTTCTCCGAACCCACCTGCGGCCCTACCGAAAACCCATCGCCCTGCTCGTCCTGCTCCAGTTCCTGGCGACCTGCGCGAGCCTCTACCTGCCGACCCTGAACGCCGACATCATCGACGAGGGCGTCGTCAACGGGGACACCGGCTACATCCTGCGGTTCGGCGCGCTGATGATCGGCGTGTCCGTGGTCCAGGTGCTGTGCAACATCGGGGCCGTGTACTACGGCGCGCGGACCGCCTCCGCGGTCGGCCGTGACCTGCGCGGCGCCGTCTACGACCGGGTGCAGTCCTTCTCGGCGCGCGAGCTCGGGCAGTTCGGCGCGCCCTCGCTGATCACCCGGACGACCAACGACGTCCAGCAGGTCCAGATGCTGGTCCTGATGGCGTTCACCCTGATGGTCTCCGCGCCCATCATGTGCGTCGGCGGCATCGTGATGGCGCTGGGCCAGGACGTGCCGCTCTCCGGCGTGCTGCTCGCGGTGGTGCCGGTGCTCGGCCTCTCGGTGTCGCTGATCGTGAAGCGCATGCGGCCGCTGTTCCGGACGATGCAGGAGCGGCTCGACACGGTGAACCGGGTGCTGCGCGAGCAGATCACCGGCAACCGGGTGATCCGCGCCTTCGTGAAGGACGGGTACGAGGAGGAGCGTTTCCGCGGCTCCAACGCCGGGCTGACCGACGTGTCGATGGCGACGGGCCGGCTGATGGCGCTGATGTTCCCGACCGTGATGACGGTCGTGAACGTGTCCAGCGTGGCCGTGGTCTGGTTCGGCGCGCACCGCATCGACAGCGGCGGGATGGAGATCGGCGCGCTGACCGCCTTCCTCGCCTATCTGATGCAGATCGTGATGGCGGTCATGATGGCCACCTTCATGTTCATGATGGTGCCGCGCGCCGAGGTGTGCGCCGAGCGGATCGAGGAAGTCCTGGGGACCTCGTCGAGCGTGGTGCCGCCGGCCGAGCCGGTGACGGAGCTGGAGCGGCGCGGGCACCTGGAGGTCAGGGCGGCGGACTTCCGCTACCCGGGCGCCGAGGAGTCCGTGCTCCGGGACGTGGAGCTGGTGGCCCGGCCCGGCGAGACCACCGCGATCATCGGCTCGACCGGCTCCGGCAAGTCGACGCTGCTGGGCCTGGTGCCGCGGCTGTTCGACGTGACCGGCGGCGAGGTTCTCGTCGACGGGGTGGACGTGCGGCGGCTGGACCCGGCGCTGATGGCGCGGACGGTCGGGCTCGTCCCGCAGAAGCCGTACCTGTTCTCCGGGACGGTGGCGTCGAACCTGCGGTACGGGAATCCGGACGCGACCGACGAGGAGCTGTGGCACGCCCTGGAGGTGGCGCAGGCGGCCGACTTCGTGCGGCGGCTGGAGCAGGGTCTGGACGCCCCGATCGCGCAGGGCGGCACGAACGTGTCGGGCGGTCAGCGGCAGCGGCTCGCCATCGCGCGGACGCTGGTGCAGCGGCCGGAGATCTACCTCTTCGACGACTCGTTCTCCGCGCTCGACTACGAGACGGACGCCCGGCTGCGGGCGGCGCTCTCCGACGAGACCTCGGACGCGACCGTGGTGATCGTCGCCCAGCGGGTGTCGACCATCCGGGACGCCGACCGGATCGTGGTCCTCGACGAGGGCCGGGTCGTCGGCACCGGGCGCCACCACGAGCTGATGGCGGCGAACGAGACGTACCGGGAGATCGTGCTCTCCCAGCTGACCGAGGCGGAGGCAGCCTGATGGCCGGTCCTGGTGGACGCATGATGGCCGGGGGCGCCCCGGGCGAGCGGTCGATGGACTTCAAGGGGTCCTCGAAGCGGCTGCTGCGGCAGCTTGCGCCGGAGCGCGCGGCGCTCTGGGTGATGCTGGTCGCCGGTGTGCTGTCGGTGGCGGGCGCGGTGATCGGCCCCAAGGTGCTGGGCAGGGCGACCGACCTGATCTTCGCGGGCGTGGTCGGGCGCCGGCTGCCCGAGGGCGTGACCAAGGCAGAGGCGCTGGCGAGGCTGCGGGCGGACGGCGACGGCGGCATGGCCGACATGCTGTCCGGGGTCGACTTCACCCCCGGGCGGGGCATCGACTTCGGCGCGGTCGGCGAGGTGCTGCTGCTCGCGCTCGGCGTGTACGTGGTGGCGGGCCTGCTGATGCTGGTTTCGACCCGTATGTCGATCAAGGTGATCAACCGCACGGTGTACCGGATGCGCGAGGACGTGCAGACGAAGCTGGCGCGGCTGCCGCTGTCGTACTTCGACAAGGCGAAGCGCGGCGAGGTGCTGTCCCGGGCGACCAACGACATCGACAACATCTCGCAGACGCTCCAGCAGTCGATGGGCCAGCTCATCAACTCGCTGCTCACGATCGTCGGCGTGCTGGCGATGATGTTCTGGATCTCGCCGCTGCTGGCGCTGGTCGCGCTGGTGACCGTGCCGGTGTCGGTGGTGGTCGCGGCGAGGATCGGCAAGCGCTCGCAGCCGCACTTCGTGCAGCAGTGGAAGTCCACGGGCGCGCTCAACGCGCACGTGGAGGAGATGTACACCGGGCACACGCTGGTGAAGGTCTTCGGCCGGCAGGACGAGGCCGCGCAGGGCTTCCGGGAGCAGAACGAGGCGCTGTACGAGGCCGGGTTCAAGGCGCAGTTCAACAGCGGCATGATGCAGCCGGTGATGTTCTTCGTCTCGAACATCAACTACGTCCTCGTGGCGGTGGTCGGCGGTCTGCGGGTGGCGAGCGGCACGCTCTCCATCGGTGACGTGCAGGCGTTCATCCAGTACTCGCGCCAGTTCTCGATGCCGCTGACGCAGGTGGCGTCGATGGCGAACCTGGTGCAGTCGGGCGTCGCCTCGGCGGAGCGGATCTTCGAGCTGCTCGACGCGGAGGAGCAGGAGCCGGACGCGCCGAGGAGCGAGGAGGAGCGCGACTTCAAGGGCAAGGTCGCCCTGGAGCACGTCTCCTTCCGCTACGAGGCCGACAAGCCGCTCATCGAGGACCTGTCGCTCACCGTGGAGCCGGGCCAGACGGTCGCGATCGTCGGGCCGACCGGCGCGGGCAAGACCACGCTCGTCAACCTCCTCATGCGGTTCTACGAGGTGACCGGCGGGCGGATCACGCTGGACGGGACGGACATCGCGTCGATGTCCCGCGAGGAGCTGAGGGCCGGGATCGGCATGGTCCTCCAGGACACCTGGCTCTTCGGCGGGACGATCGCCGACAACATCGCGTACGGCGCGAACCGCGAGGTGAGCCGGGCGGAGGTCGAGGAGGCGGCGCGGGCGGCCCACGCCGACCGCTTCGTCCGCACCCTGCCGGAGGGGTACGACACGGTCGTCGACGACGACGGCGCGGGGGTCAGCGCGGGCGAGAAGCAGCTGATCACGATCGCCCGGGCGTTCCTGTCGGACCCGGTGATCCTCGTCCTCGACGAGGCGACGAGCTCGGTGGACACCCGGACCGAGGTGCTGATCCAGAAGGCGATGGCGCGGCTGGCCCAGGGCCGTACGTCCTTCGTGATCGCGCACCGGCTCTCCACCATCCGGGACGCCGACGTGATCCTGGTGATGGAGAACGGCTCGATCGTGGAGCAGGGCACGCACGCGGAGCTGCTGGCCTCGGGCGGCGCCTACGCGCGTCTGTACGCGGCGCAGTTCGCGGAGGCGGTCGCCGAGGTCGACTGACCGGGCGTCCGTCCGCTCCGTGAGGGCCCGTGCCGCAGGCGGCGCGGGCCCTTCGCGCGTCCTCAGTCGAGGTAGCCGCGGAGCTGGTCGGCGTAGGTGTGGTCGCGGAGTTTGCCGAGGGTCTTGGACTCGATCTGGCGGATGCGTTCGCGGGTGACGCCGAAGAGCTGCCCTATCTCCTCCAGGGTGCGCGGGCGGCCGTCGTCGAGGCCGTAGCGGAGCTGGACGACCTTGCGCTCGCGCTCGCCGAGGGTGGACAGGACGTCCTCCAGGTGGCGGCGGAGCAGCAGGAAGGCGGCGGACTCGACGGGCGAGGCGGCGTCGCCGTCCTCGATGAGGTCGCCGAGGTCGACGTCCTCCTCCTCGCCGACGGGGGTGTGCAGGGAGACGGGCTCCTGGGCGAGCCGCAGGACCTCGACGACCCGCTCGGGGGTGAGGTCGAGGTGGGCGGCGACCTCCTCGGCGGTGGGCTCGCAGCCGCGCTCCTGGAGCAGGTGGCGCTGGACCCGGATGACCCGGTTGATGAGCTCGACGACGTGGACGGGGACGCGGATGGTGCGGGCCTGGTCGGCGAGGGCCCGCGACATCGCCTGGCGGATCCACCAGGTGGCGTAGGTGGAGAACTTGTAGCCGCGGGCGTAGTCGAACTTCTCGACCGCCCGGATCAGGCCGAGGTTGCCCTCCTGGACCAGGTCGAGCATGGTCAGGCCCCGCCCGACGTACCGCTTGGCGACGGAGACGACGAGCCGCAGGTTGGCCTCGATCAGCTTCCGCTTGGCCATCCGGCCGAGGACGACGAGCCGGTCGAGGTCGTGGGCGAGCTGCGAGTCGAGGTCGGGGGTGCGGGCCAGCTTCTCCTCGGCGAAGAGCCCCGCCTCGACGCGGCGGGCCAGGTCGACCTCCTCCTCGGCGCTGAGGAGGGGGATGCGGCCGATCTCGCGGAGGTACTGGCGGAAGAGGTCGGCGGAGGGGCCGTTGCCGCCGGGGTCGGCGGCGCGGCGCCGCTGGGCCGGGACCTCGGGGAGCGGGGGGAGTTCGTCCTGGTCGTCCGGGTCGGTGGTCTGGATCTCGGTCTGCACGGCGGGCGACCTCCAGGAGTGACGGAACGGCTCCGTCACCCAGTGTGGGGTACGACACATCGCCGCCACGAGGGGCGTGCGGTGACTTTTTGATGACCGAGGGTCAGAGGGCGGCTGCGCCGTGCGACCGCAGGGCGACCTGATACTGCTGGAGGACGTAGAGCTCCTGGCTCGCGGAGGCCACCTGCTCCGGGCTCGTGTGCCCCAGCCGCTTCAGCGCGGCGTTGAGCTGGTCGATGCGGCGGTCCACGGCGCGGAGCCGGACCGCGACGAGCTGATCGGCCGCGTAGATCTCGTCCGCGCCCTTGACGGTCATGATCGTCTCGACGACGAGCTCGCGCACGAGGGCGCGGACGGTGTCGTTGGACGCGGCTTCGAGGACGGCGTCCACGTAGTCGGCGGGGGCGCCGTCGGCGCCGCCCGCGTCCTGGATGCACTGGCGCACGGCGGCGTAGGGCGGTGCGGTGAACTCGTCGATCCCGTAGGCGTCGAAGAAGGGGGAGACCAGTTCGGGCCGCTGGAGCGCCAGCTTGAGGAGCTCGCGCTCGGTGCGGTGGGCGGCGCTGCGCAGGTTGAGCGCGGGGCCGGCGGGGGCCGTGGGGGCCGGCACGTCGTCGTACGAGCGTTGCCGGGAGGGCTTCTGGGCGCCGCCGCCCTTGCCGCGCTGCCACTGGGCGATCTGGCTGACCCGCCGGACGACGAACTGGTCCTCCATGATGCCGAGCAGGCCCGCGAGCTTGACCGAGACCCGCTGGCGTACCGACAGGTCCTTCAGCTTCGCGACGATCGGGGCGGCCTCGTCCAGGGCCGCCGCCTGGCCCGCCGGGGTGTCGAGGTCGTAGCGGCGCACGATCTGGCGGAGGGCGAACTCGAAGAGGGGGGTGCGGGGCTCGACCAGGTCGGTGACGGCGTCGTCGCCCTTGGCGAGGCGCAGCTCGCAGGGGTCCATGCCGTCGGGCGCGATGGCGATGTACGTCTCGGCGGCGAACTTCTGGTCGTCCTCGAAGGCGCGCAGGGCGGCCTTCTGGCCGGCCGCGTCGCCGTCGAAGGTGAAGATGACGCGGGCGGAGCCGTTGTCCATGAGGAGGCGGCGGAGGATCTTGATGTGCTCGCCGCCGAAGGCGGTGCCGCAGGTGGCGATGGCGGTGGTGACGCCGGCCAGGTGGCAGGCCATGACGTCGGTGTAGCCCTCGACGACGACGGCCCGGCTGGTCTTGGCGATCTCCTTCTTGGCGAGGTCGACGCCGTAGAGCACCTGGGACTTCTTGTAGACCGGCGTCTCGGGGGTGTTGAGGTACTTGGGGCCGTTGTCGTCCTCGCGGAGGCGGCGGGCGCCGAAGCCGACGATCTCGCCGCCGACGTCCCGGATGGGCCACATGAGGCGGCCGCGGAAGCGGTCGATGGGGCCGCGGCGGCCTTCCTGGGAGAGGCCGGAGACGATCAGTTCCTTGTCGGAGAAGCCCTTGCCGCGCAGGAAGCGGGTGAGGTGGTCCCAGCCGGCCGGGGAGTAGCCGACGCCGAAGTGGTCGGCGGCGGCCTGGTCGAAGCCGCGCTCGGCGAGGAACTTGCGCCCGATCTCGGCCTCGGGGGAGGCGAGTTGGCCGGCGTAGTACTCGGCGGCGATCTTGTGGGCCTCGATCAGGCGGATGCGCTCGCCGCGCTGGTGGCCGGGGTTGTAGCCGCCCTCCTCGTAGCGGAGGGTGATGCCGGCCTTGGCGGCGAGGCGCTCGACCGTCTCCGAGAAGGAGAGGTGGTCGATCTTCATCACGAAGGCGATGGTGTCGCCGCCCTCCTGGCAGCCGAAGCAGTGGAAGAGTCCCTTGCTGGGGCTGACCTGGAAGGAGGGCGACTTCTCGTCGTGGAAGGGGCAGAGTCCCTTGAGGTTCCCGCCGCCGGCGTTGCGGAGCTGGAGGTACTCGGACACCACGGAGTCGATCGGGACCGCGTCCCGGACCGCCTTCACGTCGTCATCGTTGATCCTGCCTGCCACGCAGGAAGTCTACGTGGTCAGGTGAGGCTCTCCAGGGCCACCGAGGGATCGGAGAGGGCGTCGGTGTCCACCTGGGCTCGGGAGCGGATGAGCTTCTGGATCGGGTCTGTGACGTCCCACACGTTCACGTTCATCCCTGCGGTGACCCGGCCCTCCTTGAGCCAGAAGGCGATGAACTCGCGCTTGCCGGTGTCGCCGCGGACCACGACCTGGTCGTACGAGCCCGGGGGCGCCCAGCCGGAGTACTCCATGCCGAGGTCGTACTGGTCGGTGAAGAAGTACGGGATCCGGTCGTAGGAGACCTCCTGGCCGAGCATGGCGCGGGCGGCGGCGGGGCCGCCGTTGAGGGCGTTGGCCCAGTGCTCGACGCGGATGCGGTGGTGGAGGAAGGGGTGGTCGAAGGCGGCGACGTCGCCGGCGGCGTAGATGTCGGGGTCGGAGGTGCGCAGCGAGGCGTCGACGGCGATGCCGCCGCCGTCGGCGCGGTCGACGAGGGCGAGCCCGGCGTTCTCGGCGAGGACGGCGCGGGGGGCGGCGCCGATGGCGATGAGGACGGCGTGGGCGGGGTGCTCCTCGCCGTCGTCGGTGCGGACGGCGAGGACCATGCCGTCCTGTCCGGTGATCTCGGTGATGCGGGCGCCGAAGTGGAAGCGGACGCCGTGCCCGGTGTGGAGGTCGGCGAAGAGCTGGCCGAGCTCGGGGCCGAGGACGCGGTGGAGCGGGGTGGGGTCGGCCTCGACGACGGTGACCTCGGCGCCGTAGGTGCGGGCGGCGGCGGCGACCTCCAGGCCGATCCAGCCGGCGCCGGCGATGACCAGGTGGCCGTTGTCCCGGCCGAGGGCCTTCAGCTCGTCGCGGAGCCGCTCGGAGTGGGAGAGCCGGCGCAGGTGGTGGACGCCGGCGAGGCCGGTGCCGGGGATGTCGAGGCGGCGGGGCTCGGAGCCGGTGGCGAGGAGCAGCTTGTCGTAGCGGATGACGGTGCCGTCGCCGAGGCGGACGGTGTGGGCGTCCCGGTCGATGGCGGTGACGGTCTGGCCGAGGTGGAGCTCCACGTCGTGGGCGGCGTACCAGGCGGGCTCGTGGACGAGGGTGGAGTCCCGGTCCTTCTTGCCGAGGAGGTAGCCCTTGGAGAGCGGGGGGCGTTCGTAGGGGTGGTCGCGTTCGTCGCCGATGAGGATCACCCGGCCGTTGAAGCCCTCCGCGCGGAGCGTCTCCGCCGCCTTGGCGCCGGCCAGGCCCCCGCCGACGATGACAAAAGTCTGATCTGCGTCGACCACGTTGATTCCTCCTCGTTGCGACCGGTTCTCTACGCTACGCCCCCGGGCGCGGCCCGGGTGCCATCGCCTCTGGACGTGCATGCGAGGGTCCCGCACGGCGCCGGATGGCGAAAGGGGGCCAACGGCCCCTAGGTACGCGGGGTACGGAGGCGGGAGTGGAGGGCCCGGGCGGAGGCGTCGGTGAGGGAGGCGATCTGGTCGACGATCACCCGCTTGCGGGAACGGTCGTCGGGTGCGGCGGCGAAGAGGGCGCGGAACTGCGGTTCGAGGCCGTCGGGGGCGCGGGCGACGAGGGCCTCGGCGAGTTCGGCGACGACGATGCGCTGGTCGGCGCGGAGCGCCTCCTGTTCGGCGCGCTGCATCACGTACCGGTCGGCGACGGCCTTGAGGACGGCGCACTCGTTCCGGGTGGCGCGGGGGACGACGAGTTCGGCGCCGTAGCGGCTGAGGCGGCCCGTTCCGTACGCCTGCCGGGTGGCGCCCTCGGCGGCGAGGCAGAAGCGGCCGATGAGCTGGCTGGTGGCGTCCTTGAGGCGGGCCTGGGCGACGGCGGAGCCGTCGTAGCCGTGCGGCCACCAGTCCTGGTCGACGAGGCGGTCGAGGGCCTCGGCGAGCTCGGCCAGGTCGGTGTCCTCGGGGACGTAGCGGCCGATGGCGACGGTGAAGATGTCGGCGCGCTCGGGCTCGGCGTAGAGGAGGTTGGGGTCGATGTGGCCGGCGTGCAGGCCGTCCTCGAAGTCGTGGACGGAGTAGGCGACGTCGTCGGACCAGTCCATCACCTCGGCCTCGAAGCACTTGCGCTGGTCGGGGGCGCCGCGCCGGATCCATTCGAAGACGGGCAGGTCGTCCTCGTACACGCCGAACTTGGAGGAGCCGGGGTCGGTGGGGTGGCCGCCGCGCGGCCAGGGGTACTTGGTGGCGGCGTCGAGCGCGGCGCGGGTGAGGTTGAGGCCGACGGAGGAGAGTTCGCCGTCGGGTCCGGTGACGAAGCGCTTGGGCTCGATGCGGGTGAGGAGGCGGAGGGACTGGGCGTTGCCCTCGAAGCCGCCGCAGTCCTTGGCGACGTCGTTGAGCGCCTGTTCGCCGTTGTGCCCGAAGGGCGGGTGGCCCATGTCGTGGGAGAGGCAGGCGGCTTCGACGAGGTCGGGGTCGCAGCCGAGGGCGGCGCCGAGCTCGCGGCCGACCTGGGCGCATTCCAGGGAGTGGGTGAGCCGGGTGCGGGGGCTGGCGTCCCAGGCGTGCCCCCGGGTGCCGGGGGTGACGACCTGGGTCTTGCCGGCGAGCCGGCGCAGGGCGGCGGAGTGCAGCACGCGGGCGCGGTCGCGCTGGAAGGCGGTCCGGCCGGGGCGCTTGTCGGGCTCGGTGGCCCAGCGCTCGGTGGCGGTCGGGTCGTACCCGGGGGTCTCGCTGGTGCCGTCGTAGCCTGCCATGTCTCGACGGTAACCGGACGGACCGACACAAGGGGTCAGATGGCGGCGAGTTCCCGCGTGGGGGTGGCGGTGCGGCCGGTGCGGGCCCGGGCGGCACCGTCGTAGCGATGCAGGACGAGGCGGGCGAGGGCGGGGTGGGCGCCGAGCGGGTCGGCGGCGATCCAGGGGGCGTGGGCGGCGGCGCGGGCGGCGAAGAGGCCGGGCGCGGTGAAGCAGGAGGCGACGGCGATCCGGTGGCGGCCGCGGGCGGTGAGCGCGGCGACGGCCTCGGGGACGGTGGGGGCGGCGGCGGAGGCGTACGCGGCGAGGACGGGGGTCCCGCCGAGGCGTTCGCCGAGGGCGGCGGCGATCCGGCGAAGGGTGGCGGCGGAGCGGGGGTCGCGGGAGCCGGCGGAGGCGAGGACGACGCCGGTGGCGCGGGAGGCGGAGTCGGCGGGGGTCCAGCCGGCCTGGGCGAGCCGGTCGGCGAGGGCCTCGACGAGGAGGGGGTGCGGGCCGAGCGGCTCGGCGGTCCGGGCGCGCAGGCCCGGGACGGCGGCGAGGGCGGCGGGCAGGTCGTGGGTGACGTGGTACCCGGGGGCGAGGAGGAGCGGGACGAGCACGGCCTCGCGCCCCTCGGCGGCGAGGGCCGCGAGGGTGTCGTCGAGGAGCGGCGCGTTCAGCTCGATGTGGGCCAGGCGGACGTCGAGCCCGGGGCGCAGCTCGCGGACCCGGTCGAGGAGCCGCGCGAGGGTGGCACGCGCGCGGGGGTCCCGGCTGCCGTGCCCGACGGCGACGAGGACCGGGGCGGGGCGGTGGACGCGCGGGGAGTGCTGCATGGGTGACGTACCTCCTGCTCGGTCTTCCCCGCCGGACGGTCGTACGGACGCGTCCGGCGGAGCTGGAGTCCGAGCTGTTCCACGATCCGCCCCAGCAGGGCGGCGGCGTCCGCGAACGTGCTGTCCGGCTCCGTCATGGACCGATCCTGACGGGAGCACGTTGCCTGCCCGTTGCGCGGCGGTCACGTCTCTTTTCCAGGACCGCACGCGGGTGTTTCGGCGGGCTCACGCGCGCGTGGGGGCGGTTGTCAGGGTCGGGCCGTGCGGGGGCGGTGGCTCAGTGCCCGGGGCGCCACACGTAGCGGACGTCGGGCTCCCGCTCCTCGTTGCGCTCGCCGTCGGTGTGCTCGGCGGCGGTGAAGCCGTGCCGTTCGTAGAAGCGCCGCGCGGGGGCGTTGACCTGGAAGGTCCACAGTTCGAGCCCGGTCGGGCTGCGCCGCTTGGCGAGCTCCACGAGGCGGTCGCCGATGCCCCGGCCGCGCCAGGGCGGGTCGACGTAGAGCTGGTCCAGGTCCTCGCCGTCGAGCACCAGCATCGCGACGACCGCGCCTTCGGCCGTCGCCACCCAGGTCTCCTGGTGCGGCACGACCACGTGCCGGAGCCAGGAGCGGACTTCTTCGTCGGTGTGCGCCCGGCGCACGTCGGGCAGGGCGGCGGTGTACGAGCGCAGCCAGACGTCGGCGACGGCGGTGGCGTCGGAGGCGTCCGCGCGGCGGATGTCGAGGTCGTTGATCACCGCCGGATCGTACGGAACGCGCACCCCTCTCCTCCCCCCTTTTTTCGTTCCGAATCACGGAATATCTTTTCCACTATGAGAATGTCCCCCGCGTCGCTCCCCCGACGCGTCACCGCCGAGTTCACCGGCACCGCCGCCCTCGTCGCCGTGATCGTCGGCTCCGGCATCCGAGCCGACTCCCTCAGCCAGGACATCGGGGTCCGGCTGCTCGCCAACGCCGCCGCCTCCGCGATCGGCCTCGGACTGCTGATCGCCCTCCTCGGGCCGCTCTCCGGCGCCCACTTCAACCCGGTCGTCACCCTCTCCGAGTGGTGGGCCCGCCGCCGCGAGGGGGACGGCGGCCGCGAGGTCCTCGCCTACGTCACCGCCCAGGTCGCCGGCGCGGTCACCGGCGCCCTGCTCGCCGAGGCGATGTTCGGCCGCGCGCCCGGCTCCTGGTCCACCGAGCCGCGCGCCGCGCTCCACCTGCTGCTCGGCGAGGCGGTCGCCACCGCCGGGCTCGTCCTCGTCGTCCAGGGCCTGCGGCACATCGGCCGCCCCCAGCTGGCCCCGGTCGCGGTCGCCGGCTACATCGCCGCGGCGATCTGGTTCACCTCCTCCGGCTCCTTCGCCAACCCGGCGGCCACCGTGGGCCGCTCCCTCACCGACTCCTTCACCGGCATCGCCCCCGCCTCCGTGCCCGCCTACGCCGCCGCCCAGCTCCTCGGGATGCTGCTCGGCATGGGCCTGGCGAGTGTGCTGTACGGCACGGAACGGACCGCGCACGAACCAAAACCGGCGGCAGCGCGTCGGACCGGGTGACAGCCCGTCCCCCACCCCTTGGAGGCACCGCCGATGCAGGTCCGGTTCCCGCGCACCGTCCGGGCCCGCCGCCGTACCGTCCAGGCCGTGATGGCGGCCGCCGTCCTGGCCCTCGCCCCCGCGACCTGGATGCACACCGCCGCCGCGGGGAAGCTGCGGACCGCCGCCGACGTGCCGGCCGCGGACGTCGCCGTGGTCTTCGGCGCCGGACTGTGGAAGGGCCGCCCGACGCCGTACCTCGCGCACCGGCTCGACACCGCCGCCGAGCTGTACCGCACCGG
Source organism: Streptomyces sp. NPDC059201 (assembly GCF_042754585.1). Classification (NCBI taxonomy): domain Bacteria; kingdom Bacillati; phylum Actinomycetota; class Actinomycetes; order Kitasatosporales; family Streptomycetaceae; genus Streptomyces; species Streptomyces sp. NPDC059201. The sequence goes on along the minus strand of NZ_JBHZBB010000002.1, from coordinate 313,576 downwards.
CAAGGTGCGGGTCCTCCTCGTCACCGGCGACAACGGCAGGACCGAGTACGACGAGCCCAGCGCCATGCGCGCCTACCTCGCCGCCCGCGGCGTCCCCGACTCCCAGGTCGTCAGCGACTACGCCGGCTTCGACACCTGGGACAGCTGCGTACGGGCCCGCAAGGTCTTCGGCGTCGACCGCGCGGTCCTCGTCACCCAGGACTTCCACATCAAGCGGGCCGTCGCCCTGTGCGAGCGGGCCGGGGTCTCCTCGTACGGCGTCGGGGTCGCCGAACCCCAGGACAGGACCTGGTACTACGGCACCACCCGGGAGCTCTTCGCCGCCGGCAAGGCCGCCCTCGACGCGGCCGTCCGCCCCGACCCGCGCTTCCTCGGCCCCGAGGAGACCGGCGTCACCGAGGCCCTCGCGGGCGGAGCCCGTACCGCCCCGGCCTCACCCCCCGCGACGCCGTGACCTGAGCGGAGAGCACCGCGCCCGTAATACGGGGCGCCACCGGGCGTAACACGTCCGACGCACCCTGGACGCATGTCCGACGCCACCGCGGTCCCCACCCACTGCCCCTACTGCGCCTTGCAGTGCGGCATGCGGCTCCGCCCGACCGGCACGGCGGAGTCGCCCGCCGAGGTGGTCGAGCGGACCGACTTCCCGGTCAACCGGGGCGCCCTGTGCGGCAAGGGCCGCACCGCCCCCTCCGTACTCTCCTCCCGGGTCAGGCTCACCGAGCCCCTGGTCCGCCGCCCTGACACCGGGGCGCTCGCACCGGCCTCCTGGGAGGAGGCTCTCTCCGCCGTCGCCGAGGGGCTACGCCGGACCCGCGCCGACCACGGTCCCGATGCCGTGGGGGTCTTCGGCGGCGGCGGACTCACCAACGAGAAGGCGTACACCCTCGGCAAGTTCGCCCGGCTCGTCCTCGCCACCTCGCAGATCGACTACAACGGGCGCTTCTGCATGTCCTCGGCGGCCGCCGCCCACCAGCGGGCCTTCGGCCTCGACCGCGGACTGCCCTTCCCGCTGGAGGACATCCCGAGGACGGGCTGCGTCATCCTCGTCGGCTCCAACCTGGCCGAGACCATGCCCCCGGCGCTGCGCTACCTCACCGAACTGAGGGAGAACGGCGGCAAGCTGATCGTCGTCGACCCGCGCCGCACCCGCACCGCCGAGCAGGCCGACCTCCACCTCGCCCCCCGCCCCGGCACCGACCTGGCGCTCGCCCTCGGCCTGCTCCACCTGGTCGTCGCCGAGGGCCGCGTGGACGAGGAGTTCGTCGCGGAGCGCACCTCCGGCTGGGAGGCCGCCCGGGCGGGCGCGATGGCCCACTGGCCCGAACACGTCGAACGGATCACCGGCATCCCGGTGCCGCGGCTGCGCGAGACCGTCGCGATGTTCTGCGACGCCGACAGCTCCATGGTGCTCACCGCGCGCGGCCCCGAGCAGCAGTCCAAGGGCACCGACACCGTCGGCGCCTGGATCAACCTCTGCCTCGCCACCGGGCGGGCCGGCCGGCCGCTCTCCGGCTACGGCTGCCTCACCGGCCAGGGCAACGGCCAGGGCGGCCGCGAGCACGGCCAGAAGGCCGACCAGCTCCCCGGCTACCGCAAGCTCGACGACCCCGCCGCCCGCGCCCACGTCGCCGGGGTGTGGGGCGTCGCCCCCGAGACCCTGCCGGGGCCGGGGCGGAGCGCGTACGAACTCCTCGACGCGCTCGGCGGCGAGGTGAGGTCGCTGCTGCTGATGGGCTCCAACCCGGTCGTCTCCGCGCCGCACGCCGCGCACGTCGAGGAGCGGCTGCGCTCGCTGGACTTCCTCGCCGTCGCCGACGTGGTCCTCTCCGAGACCGCCGCGCTCGCCGACGTCGTCCTCCCGGTCACCCAGTGGGCCGAGGAGACCGGGACGATGACCAACCTGGAGGGGCGGGTGCTGCTGCGCCGCCGCGCCCTCACCCCGCCGTCCGGCGTCCGCACCGACCTGGAGGTGCTGCACTCCCTCGCCGCGCTGCTCGGCTGGGAGAAGGGCTTCCCCACCGACCCGGAGGAGGTCTTCGAGGAGCTGCGCCGGGCCTCCGCCGGCGGGCCCGCCGACTACTCCGGCATCAGCTACCGGCGGATCGAGGAGGAGCAGGGCGTCTTCTGGCCCTGCCCCGAGACCGGTCCCGGCGAGGACGGGCACGCGGGCACCCCCCGGCTCTTCCTCGACCGGTTCGCGACGGCGGACGGGCGGGCCCGGTTCGTGCCGGTGACGCACCGGCCTGCGGCCGAGGAGACCGACGCCGAGTACCCGGTGGTGCTCACCACCGGCCGGGTCGTCGCCCAGTACCAGTCCGGGGCGCAGACCCGGCGGGTCGACGAGCTGAACGCCGCCGCGCCCGGCCCGTTCGTGGAGCTGCACCCGCGGCTCGCGGAGCGGCTCGGGGTCGCGGAGGGCGAGCCGGTGACGGTGGTGTCGCGGCGCGGGCGGGCGGTGGCGCCGGCCCGGATCACCGGCGCGATCCGCCCGGACACCGTCTTCATGCCCTTCCACTGGTACGGGGAGGGGCGGGCGAACACGCTGGTGAACCCGGCGCTCGACCCGGTCTCCCGGATGCCCGAGTTCAAGGTGTGCGCCGTCCGCCTGGAGCGGGGCGCCGACGGAGCGGCTACCGCCGGCTGAACCAGTCGCCGCTCTCGATGACCGGGCCGAGCGGCGCGTCCGGCGCGGCCAGGTACACCCAGGCGGAGAGTCGGACCCCGTCCCCGGTGCGTACGACGTCCATGGCCGCCCGCTCGTACCCGACGGGCAGCTCCAGCCGGTCGAGCAGGCCGAACAGGTCGCCGTAGTCGCCGGACGAGGGCGTGAGGAGGGTGCCGACCACCTCGCTCCCCTCCGCCGGGACGACGAACGGATAGCCGGGCCCGTCGCGCAGGACCGCCCCGGGCAGCACGGCGTCCGCCTCGTCGCCGATCCGGCCGGCGAGGAACCGGTCGTGGTTGTACCCGCCCGGGCGCAGCGTCCCGTACACGAAGAACGGGCGCTCCTCGTACGCGAGGGCCTCGGGCTCGACGGCGCCCTCCGTCTCCTTCTCGACCCAGCGGGCGTACCCCTCGGCGACCCGGGTCACCCGGGTGGCGAGGATCTCGGGGGTCTCGTAGTCGTGGGCCGCGATCAGGTGCGCTTCGAGGGCCCGGTAGCGGGCCTCGGTGGTCTTGAGGACCACCTCCCACTCCTCGGTGGTCTCGATCGCGCCCCGCCAGTGGTAGACGGAGGTGACGGGCCCCGAGATCTGCGCGCACGCGGCGAGCCGGGCCTCGACGGCGCCGCGCGCCAGGGCATCGGCCTTGGCGCGCGCGTCGGTGGTGGTGCGGACGGTGACGATCACGTCTCCACCGTAGGGGCGAACTGTGCCGCGTGCAGCCGGGCGTACGCGCCGCCGCGGGCGAGCAGCTCCTCGTGGGTGCCCTGTTCGGCGATGCCTCCGCCGTCCATGACGACGATGGTGTCGGCGTCCCGGATGGTGGAGAGCCGGTGGGCGACGACGAAGCTGGTGCGGCCGGCCCGCAGGGCGGACATGGCGCGCTGGACGTGGAGCTCGGTGCGGGTGTCGACGGAGCTGGTGGCCTCGTCGAGGACGAGGATCACCGGCTCGGAGAGGAAGGCGCGGGCCAGGGTGACGAGCTGGCGCTCGCCGGCGCTGAGGCCGCCGCCGTCCTCGTCCAGGACGGTGTCGTAGCCGTCCGGCAGGGTGCGGATGAACCGGTCGGCGTGGACGGCCTCGGCGGCGGCGGTGATCCGCTCGCGGGAGACCTTGCCAGGGACCCCGTACGCGATGTTCTCGGCGATGGTGCCGCCGAAGAGCCAGGTGTCCTGGAGGACCATGCCGATGCCGGAGCGCAGCTCCTCCCGGTCCATCTCGGCGGTGTCGACGCCGTCGAGGAGGATCCGGCCGCCGGTGGGCTCGTGGAACCGGAGCAGCAGGTTGACCAGGGTGGTCTTGCCGGCGCCGGTGGGGCCGACGAGGGCGACGGTGCGGCCGGGTTCGACGGTGAGGGAGAGGTCCTCGACGAGCGGCCGGTCCGGCTCGTAGCGGAAGGAGACGTGCTCGAAGACGACCCGGCCGCGCAGCTCGGCGGGCTTCTCGGGGGCGGCCGGTCCCGGCCGCTCCTCCTCGGCGTCGAGGAGGTCGAAGACCCGCTCGGCGGAGGCGATGCCGGACTGGAGGAGGCCGGCCATGGCGGCGACCTGGTTGACCGGGCCGTTGAACTCGTACGAGTACTGGACGAACGCCTGGACGTCGCCGACGGTCAGGGTCCCGCTCGCCACCTTCAGCCCGCCGAGCACGGCGATGAGGACGTAGGTGAGGTTGCCGACGAGGGTGACGGCGGGCTGGACGAGGCCGGAGACGACCTGGGCGCGCAGCCCCGCCCGGTACAGCTCGTCGCCGAGTTCGTCGAAGCGGCGGACGGCCTCGTCGCGGCGGCCGAAGGCGACGACCTCGGTGTGGCCGGTGATGGTCTCCTCGGCGTGGCCGCCGAGCTTGCCGGTGACCGCCCACTGCTTCGCGAACTGGGGCTGGGCGCGGCGGGCGACGAGGGCGGCGACGCCGAGCGAGACGGGGACGGTGCCGAGGGCGACCAGGGCGAGCACCGGGGAGATCCACAGCATCATCGCGAGCACGCCGAGGAGGGTGAGCACGGCCCGGATCATCTGGCTGAGGGCCTGCTGGAGGGTCTGGGTGACGTTGTCGACGTCGTTGGTGGCGCGGGAGAGGACCTCGCCGCGCGGCTGTCCGTCGAGGTAGCCGAGGGGCAGCCGGGCCAGCTTGTGCTGGGCGCTCTCGCGCAGCCGGTGGCCGGCCCGCTGGACGACGTCGGTGACGAGCCGCTGCTGGACCCAGGTGAGCAGGGAGGCGGCGGCGACGGCGGTGCCCGCGAGGACGAGTTGGCGGGCGACGGCGGTGAAGTCGACGCCGTGCGGTCCGGCGGCGCCGGTGAGGACGAGGTCGGTGGCGCGGCCGAGGAGGAGGGGGACGAGGACGGTGAGGGCGACGGCGGCGGCGCCGGTGGCGAGGGCGGCGGCGAGCCGGGCCCGGTCGGGGGCGAGGGTGCGCAGCAGCCGGACGGCGGAGGCGCGGAAGTTCAGGGAGCGTTCCAGGGAGGGGGTGCCGGCGGCGCCGGGGCCGCCGCCGCCCGGCTGGGGGGCGGGGCCGCGGCGGGCGGGGGCGGTGGGGCGTGGCGCGGTGGAACGCGGGGCGGTCGTGGTGGTGCTCACGCGGCGGCCTCCTCGGTCGGCTGGGAGCGGACGATCTCCCGGTAGGTGGGGCTGGTGGCGAGGAGTTCCTCGTGGGTGCCGGTGGCGACGTTCCGGCCGCGGTCGAGGACGACGATCCGGTCGGCGTGGCGGATGGTGGAGACCCGCTGGGCGACGAGGAGGACGGTGGCGTCGGCGGTCTCGCGGCGCAGGGCGGCGCGCAGCCGGGCGTCGGTGGCGTTGTCGAGGGCGGAGAAGGAGTCGTCGAAGAGGTAGAGGCGGGGGCGGGCGACGAGGACGCGGGCGATGGCGAGCCGCTGGCGCTGGCCGCCGGAGAGGTTGGAGCCGCCCTGGGTGACGGGGGCGTCGAGGCCCTCGTCCAGGGCGCGGACGAAGTCGGCGGCCTGGGCGGTCTCCAGGGCGTGCCACAGCTCCTCGTCGGTGGCGTCGGGCTTTCCGTAGCGGAGGTTGGAGGCGACGGTGCCGGAGAAGAGGTACGGCTTCTGGGGGACGAGTCCGACGGTGGCGGCGGTGAGTCCGGGGTCGAGGGCGCGCACGTCGGTGCCGTCGAGGAGGATGCGGCCGTCGGTGGCGTCGAGGAGGCGGGGCACCAGGCCGAGGAGGGTGGACTTGCCGCTGCCGGTGGCGCCGATGATCGCGGTGGTCTCGCCGGGTGCGGCGTGCAGGGAGACGCCGCTGAGGACGGGTTCCTCGGCGCCGGGGTAGCGGAAGGTGACGTCCTCCAGGGCGAGGCGGCCGGGTCCCGCGAGGGTGCGGACGGGGTCGGCGGGCGGGGTGAGGGCGGGGGTGGTGTCGAGGAGTTCGCGGACGCGGGCGGCGCCGGCCTCGGCCCGGGGCAGGTGCATGAGGAGGAAGAGCGCCATCATCACGGACATGGCGGTCTGGAGGAGGTAGCCGAGGAAGGCGACGAGGGCGCCGGGCTGGAGGGCGCCGGAGTCGATGCGGTGGGCGCCGGCCCAGATGAGGACGATGGTGGTGGCCTCCCAGATCAGCAGGACGACCGGGAACATGACGGCCTGGAGCCGGCCGGCCCGCAGTCCGGTGTCGAGGAGGGCGCCGTTGGCCTCGGCGAAGCGGGCGCGTTCGTGGCGGTCGCGGACGAAGGCGCGGACGACCCGGACGCCGGTGATCTGTTCGCGCAGGACGCGGGTGACCTTGTCGAGGTGTTCCTGCATGCCCCGGAAGAGGGGCCGCATGCGGAGCACGACGGCGCCGACGGCGAGGGTCATGACGGGGACGAAGAGCAGCAGGACGACGGCGAGGGGCACGTCCTGGCGCAGGGCCATGGCGAGACCGCCGACGCACAGCAGCGGGGCGGCGACCAGCATGGTGAGGGCGAGGACGGCGAAGGTCTGCACCTGCTGGACGTCGTTGGTGGCGCGGGTGATGAGGGAGGCGGTGCCGAAGCGGCCACGTTCCAGGGCGGAGAAGTCCTGGATCCGGCGGAAGACCTCGGACCGCAGGTCGCGGGCGACGGCGAGGGCGATCCGGGCGCCGGTGAAGGTGACGGCGGCGGCCGCGGCGGCCTGGAGGAGGGTGACGGCGGCCATGACGGCGCCGCCGGAGAGGATGCGGCCGGTGTCGCCGCGGAGCACGCCCTCGTCGATGACGCCGGCGTTGAGGGCGGGCAGGGTGAGGGAGGCGAGGCTCTGGAGGAGCTGGAGCAGGACGAGTAAGGCGAGCGGGGCACGGTGCGGGCGCAGGCGCCCGGCGAGGAGTCGCAGCAGGATCACGGGGGGCCTCTCAGGCGGCGTACGGGCGGACGGCCTTGGCGTCCTTGAGGGCGTGGCCCCACCAGGCGAGCTGGTCGAGCATGAGCTTGGCGCCGGCCTCGGGGCCGGTCGGGTCCTTGAGCCGGCCGTCGTCGTCGAACTGCCCGTGGGCGTTGGGCAGGACGACGCCGTCGCGGACGGTCACGGCGTGCATCTCGGCGTAGATCTGGCGGAGTTGCTCGACGGCGCGGATGCCGCCGGAGATGCCGCCGTAGGAGACGAAGCCGACGGGCTTGGCGCGCCACTCGGTGTAGTGGCGGTCGATGAGGTTCTTGAGGGCGGCGGGGAAGGAGTGGTTGTACTCGGGGGTGAGGACGACGTAGGCGTCGGCGGCCTCCAGGACGGGGGTGACGCGGGCGAGTTCGGCGCTGACGCCGGGGTCGGGGTCGTAGGAGAGGGAGGTCGGGAGGGTGGTCTCGGCGAGGTCGAGGACGGTGAGCGCGAAGTCGGGGCGCTCGGCGACGCGGGTGCGGAACCAGTCGGCGATGACGGGCGCGAAGCGGCCTTCGCGGTCGCTGGCGACGACGAGGGCGAGGGTGAGGGGGGCGGCGGCCTGGGCGGCGGGGTTCGTGATGTCCATGACGGAGATCGTGGTACCTCAAGTTTGGTTGAGGTCAAGCGCGATCTTGAAGAGACTTTCGGGGCGGCTTCCGGGGCGCCTACCGGGACGGTTTTCCGGGGTGGCGCCGGGACTACCGTGAGGCCATGACGACTTCGACCGTTCCGGCCGCCGCGCACATCGAGATCGACGGGGTCCCGGCCGCCGATCCGGGCCCGCTCGCCGCCGCGATGAGCGGCTACGGGCACTTCACCGCGATGCAGGTCCGGGACGGGCGGGTGAAGGGCCTCGGGCTGCACCTCGGCCGCCTCGACCGCGCCACCCGCGAGCTGTTCGGCGAGCCGCTGCCCGGCGAGCGGGTCCGGGACCTCCTCGGGCGGGCCGTCGGCGCGTCCGGCCGGCGGGACTGCTCGGCGCGGGTGTACGTGTACGAGGGCGGGCCCCGGGTCCGGGTGGCGGTCGCCGTCCGCGAGGCCGCGCCCGACGGGCTGGGCGCCCCGCGGCGGCTGACGGCCGTCGACTACACGCGCCCGGCGGCGCACCTCAAGCACCTGGGCGGCTTCGGGCAGCGGTACCACGGCGACGCGGCGCGCCGGGCGGGCTTCGACGAGGCGCTGCTGACCACGCCGGCGGGCGAGGTCGCGGAGGGCGCGGTCACCAACATCGCCTTCTGGGACGGCACTTCGCTGGTGTGGCCGACGGCGCCGCACCTCACCGGGATCACGATGGCGCTGCTCGCGTCCCGGCTGCCGTCGGTCCACCGGGCGGTCGCCCTGCCCGAACTCCCCTCCTTCCGGGCCGCGTTGGTGACCAACTCGCGCGGGATCGCGCCGGTGACGGGCGTGGACGGGGTCGCGTACGCGGTGGACGGGGAGCTGATGGAGCGGGTGTCCGGCGCCTACGCGGAGGTGCCCGGCGAGAAGATCGTTTCCGCTGACGGGGGCGGTTCCGCCGGTTAGCCTGCGCCCATGGTGTTCAAGAGACTTTTCGGCAATGGCGGGATCCCGCTGGAGATCGACACGATCGTCCCCGACAAGCCGGTACGGCCGGGCGGGATGCTGCGCGGCGAGGTGATCGTGCGGGCGCCCGAGCGCGACCTGAAGATCGAGTCGATACGCATGCGGCTCGTCGTGAACGCGTCGCTGACGCACAAGGGCGACGGCGACGGCCAGGACGACGGCACGACCCTCGGCTATCCGAGCGCCAGCGGCTGGTTCGAGCTGAAGAAGGGCGAGGAGAAGCGCATCCCGTTCTCCGAGCGCCTGAAGTGGGAGACGCCGCCGAACGAGCGGCGGGGCGAGCGGCTCGGCGTCTCCATCGGCGTGCGGACCGAGGTCGAGGCGGTCGGGGTCAAGGCGCAGACGGACCTGGACCCGGTCCGGGTGGAGACGCTGCCGCTCCACGACGCGGTCCTCGACGCCTTCGCGGCCCAGGGGTACGTCTTCGAGAGCTCCCGGGTCTACGAGAACTCGCTCTCCGACGCCGAGTACCACCTCTACCTGTGGCAGGGCTTCACCCTCGCCGACCGGCAGGGCGGGGAGGGCCGCCCGCCCCGCGTGGAGCTGACCTTCCACACCAACGCGGTCGGCTCCGAGATCTTCCTCCGCCGCCACCGCCAGACCGGCGACGGCTACTGGAACAGCAAGCCCAAGCCCCTCCGCTTCGTCGCCGCCCACCACGAGGCAGACACCCGAGACTTCACCCCGGAAGCCCACCAGTGGCTGACCGACCTCGCCACGATGAAGCGCGGCAAGGGCGACGGGGACGACGAGGACTGAGGCGCTCCCCGCGGGGCGGGCCACCGCCACGGGCCTCCCCGCGAGCCCGCTCACCCGTTCGGCATCGCGTGTCGGGTGACGGGGTGAAAGCCGCTGTGAGCTGCGGAAACTCTTGGATTCCAGTCGACGCGCCGTATCGGACGGGTCAATTCTGATGACCTATCAGCAGGCGGGGGGCGCGCCGGGGCCGTTACCTCGGTCGTACGGAAGACCGAACGACCGCGCGCCCCGGAGGAACCCCACCATGCGCCCCACTGCCCGCCTGCTCACCGGAACCGCGCTGACGGTCGTCGCGCTCGGCGCGTTCGCCGCGCCGGCCGCGTACGCGAACAACGACGGCCCCCAGTCGCTGGAGATCTACCCCTCCACCGCCTCCCCCGGCACCACCGTCACCGTGAACACCCTCGCCTGCGGCAAGAACGGCCACGGCATCGGTGACGCGAACTCGGTCGGCGCGGGTGAGTTCAAGCTCAGCCCGAGCACCCACAAGGAGGTCGTGGTCGGGCAGTTCACCCTGCCCCAGCACGCCAAGCCCGGCACCCACTGGATCGCCGTCGCCTGCGACAACGGGCGGACCGCCCGGGGCGAGCTGACCGTCAAGCACCGCGAGCCCAGCGGTCACGTCAAGACCGGTGTCGGCGGCAGCATCGGCCCCGACACCGCCCAGGTCACGGCAGGCGTGGCGGTGCTGGCCGCGGCTGCCGTCGGCGGTGTGTGGCTCATGCGGCGCCGGGCGAGCGGCGCCCAGGGCCACTGATCACACCGCCCGTCCCGCCCCCGCCCGGCTCCCGCACATGGCCGGCCGGGGGCGGGGCCCCTCCGCCGTCACCCCGCTCGTCACCCCCGCACGTCACCCCGCACGACACCCGCCCGTGAGGAACCTTCGTGAGCAACAGGAGCAAGGGCTGGGGCATAGCGGTGGCCGCCTGCGTCGGCCTCTGGCTCGTCCAGAACGGCTCGGAGAACGTGACCCCGCCCGTCCCGTCCGCCGCCCAGGCGTTCGCCGCCGGGCCGAGCGTGCACACCGACGCCGCCGCCGACCCGCTGCCCTCGTCCCCGCCGGTGCGGCTGCGCATCCCGGAGACGGACGTGGACGCCCCGATGACCCGGCTCGGCCTCGCCCCGAACGGCTCCCTGGAGGTGCCGCCCGCCGAGGACCGCAACCTGGCCGGCTGGTACGCGGAGGGCGTCACGCCCGGCGCCAAGGGCACCGCGATCGTCGCCGGCCACGTCGACAACGCCGGCGGCCCGGCCGTCTTCTACACGCTGGGCGCCCTGAAGAAGGGCCACCGCATCGAGATCGACCGCGAGGACGGCAGGACCGCGGTCTTCACCGTCGACGCCGTCGAGGTCTACGACAACGACGCCTTCCCCGACGAGAAGGTCTACGGCGCCACCGGCCGCGCCGAACTCCGGGTGATCACCTGCGGCGGCGGCTTCTCCGAGAAGGGCGGCGGCTACCAGGGCAACGTGGTCGCCTTCGGGCACCTCATCGGCGTCCGCTGAGCCGGAGCCTCAGCTCCACTGGTCCCAGCCGAGCTTCGCGACCATCGAGAGGACCACGGCCAGCAGCACCCCCCGGACGAACCCCGAGCCCTTGCTCAGCGCCATCCGGGCCCCGACCATCCCGCCGGCCAGGTTGAAGGCCGCCATGCAGGCGGCCAGCTGCCAGTAGACGGTGCCCTGGTAGGCGAACATCGCCAGCGCGCCCGCGTTGGTGCAGACGTTGACGATCTTGGCGGTGGCGGAGGCCGTCACCAGGTCCAGGTGGAGCACGGCGGTCAGGGCGAGCACCAGGAACGTGCCGGTGCCGGGCCCGAACAGACCGTCGTAGAAGCCGATCCCGCCGCCGACCAGGACGATCGCCGTGACGACCCGGGCCCGGGTCAGCGGCGCCCGGTCCTGCCCCTCGGGCCGCGCCCCGAACGAGGGCTTGAGGATCACGAAGGCCGCCACCGCCACGAGCACCACGATGATCAGCGGCCGCAGGATCTCCTCGTCGACCGCGGTGGTGAAGAGCGCGCCGGCCGTCGAGCCCGCGAGCGCCGTGAGCCCGACCCGTACCGCCGTCCACACCGGCACCCTCGTCCTGCGGACATAGGTGATCGCCGCCCCGGTGGTACCGACGATGGCGACCGCCTTGTTGGTCCCCGTCACCTGGGGGTAGGAGGCGTTCGGCAGCCCGATCAGCAGCGCCGGCAGGAGCAGCAGCCCGCCTCCCCCGACCACGGCGTCGATCCAGCCCGCGACGAGCGCGGCCAGACACAGCAGAACGAGGGTGGTGAGGGTGATCTCGGGCATGGCAGCGAGCCTAGGGACGGAATCGATGGCCCGTCCATCGATCCCTTGATCGTTGAGCAAGCTCTGAGCTTGCGCGCCCGGGCTCCCCGCCGGGCACCCTCACAGCCCGGCCCCCGCGGGGCGGAGATCAGCGTTCCGTACGGGAAACAGTCGGGATGCCACCGGGAAACACCGGCCGCGCACCCTACCGGGTATGAGTACACGGATCGTGGTGGTCGGAGGCGGAACGGCGGGCCTCCGCCTCGCCCAGCGCCTGCCGGTCACCCTCCTCGGCGAGGAGGCGCACGCCCCGTACAACCGGGTGCTGCTCGCCGACGTCCTCGCCGGGCGGTACGCCCCCGAGGTCGTCGCCCTGCCCGAGCCCCGCGAGCCGGTGCGCCGCGGGGTGCGGGTGGTGGGGATCGACCGGGCGGCCCGCACGGTCGCGTGCGCCGACGGCTCGCTGGTCGGCTACGACCGGCTGGTCCTGGCCACCGGCTCCAACCCGGTGCTGCCGCCGCTGCGCGGACTGCGCGGGGCGGAGCTCCCGGAGGGCGTGTACTCCTTCCGCACCCTCGACGACTGCCTCGCCCTGCGGTCCGTCGTCGGGCCCGGGGTCCGGGCGGTCGTCGTCGGCGGCGGCCTCCTCGGGGTGTCGGCGGCGCGGGCGCTGTCCGCGCTCGGCGCGGACGTGGTCCTCACCCAGCAGGGCGAGGGCCTGATGGAACGGCACCTGGACCCGCACGCCTCCGCGCTGCTGCGGGAGCACCTGGACGGGCTCGGCGTCGAGACGCACACCGAGTGCCGGGTCAGCGGTCTGCGGCAGCGGGACGGGGCGGTGACGGCGGTCGAGCTGGCCGACGGCTTCGTCCTGGACGCCCAGGTCGTGGTCCTGGCCTGCGGGGTACGGCCCCGGGTGGCGCTGGCCCGCGAGGCGGGTCTGGACGTCCGGAGCGGCATCGTCGTCGACGACGAGCTGCGGACCTCGGACCCGTACATCCACGCGATCGGCGACTGCGCCGAGCACGACGGCCGGGTCTACGGCCTGGCCGGTGCCGCGCTGGAACAGGCGGACGTCCTCGCGGACGTGCTGTCCGGCGCCGGCGGGCCCCGCTACACCGGCACCCGGGCCCTGACGCGGCTCACCCTCGGCGGGGCGCGGCCGCTGGACCTCGCCGCCTTCGGCGAGGCCACCGCGCGGCCGGGCGACGACGTCGTCCAGCTGGCCGACGCGACCCGGGGCGCCTACCGCAAGGTCGTCGTCCGCGACAACCGGCTCGTCGGGGGCGTCCTCCTCGGCGATCTGGCCGCGGTCGGGGCGCTCGCCCGGGCCTGGGAGGGCGACGAAGCCCTGCCCGAGGCCCCCCTGCTGCACCTGCTCACCCACGACGGAGGCTCCTCATGACCACTCCCACCATCGTCCTGGTCGGCCACGGAATGGTCGGCCAGCGGTTCCTGGAGGCGCTCGCCGACCGGGGCGTCACCGAGCGGGCCCGGATCGTGGTCCTCTGCGAGGAGCCCCGCCCCGCCTACGACCGCGTCCAGCTCACCTCGTACTTCTCCGGGAAGACGCCCGACGACCTGTCGATGGTCGAGGACGGCTTCATGGAGCGGCACGGCATCGAGCTGTACACGGACGAGCCCGTCGTGGGCGTCGACCGGGCGGCGCGGACGGTGACCGGCCGGTCGGGCCGGGTCGTGGCCTACGACCACCTGGTGCTGGCCACCGGCTCGTACCCCTTCGTGCCGCCGGTGCCCGGCAAGGACGCCACCGGCTGCTTCGTGTACCGCACGATCGAGGACCTGCTGGCGATCGAGGAGTACGCGAAGACGGCGACGACGGGCGCGGTGGTCGGCGGCGGTCTGCTCGGTCTGGAGGCGGCCGGCGCGCTGAAGGGCCTCGGTCTCGACACCCACATCGTGGAGTTCGCGCCGCGGCTGATGCCGGTGCAGGTCGACGAGGGCGGCGGCGCGGCGCTGCTGCGGACGATCGAGCAGATGGGGCTGACCGTGCACACCGGCACGGGCACCCAGGAGGTCGTGACGGCCGACGGGTCCGTGACCGGCATGAGGCTGTCGGACGGCTCCGAGCTCGCCACCGACCTGGTGGTCTTCTCGGCGGGCGTACGCCCCCGGGACCAGCTGGCGCGCGACTGCGGGCTCGACGTGGGCGAGCGCGGCGGCATCGCCGTGGACGAGCTGTGCCGCACCTCCGACCCGGCGGTCTTCGCCATCGGCGAGTGCGCGCTGGCGGCGGACGGGCGGGTCTACGGCCTGGTGGCGCCGGGCTACGAGATGGCGCAGACGGTGGCCTCGGTGCTCGCCGAGGAGGCGGGCGAGGACACCGGCTTCACCGGCGCGGACCTGTCGACCAAGCTGAAGCTGCTCGGGGTGGACGTGGCCTCCTTCGGCGACGCGCACGGCACCACCGAGGGCTGCCTCGACGTCGTCTACTCGGACTCCCGCTCGGGCGTCTACAAGAAGCTGGTGGTGGACGCCGAGGGCCGGCTGCTCGGCGGCGTGCTGGTCGGCGACGCCGACTCGTACGGCCTGCTGCGCCCGCTCACCGGGTCGAAGCCGCCGGTCTCCCCCGAGCAGCTGGTCCTTCCGGCGGGGGCCGGGGCGCCGGTGGCGCTGGGTCCCTCGGCGCTGCCGGACGACGCCGTCATCTGCTCCTGCCACAACGTGACCAAGCACGCGATCGGCCAGTGCGACTCGCTGGCCGAGGTGAAGAAGTGCACCAAGGCCGGTACGGGCTGCGGCAGTTGCGTGAAGGTGATCGAGAAGCTGCTGCCGAAGGCGGAGGACAAGGGCCTCTGCGGCTGCTTCGCCTACACCCGCAGCGAGCTGTACGAGATCGCCCGCACCCTGCACGTCACGTCCTTCGCCTCCCTGCTGGACTCGCACGGGCGGGAGGGCGCGAAGGGCGGCGAGGGCTGCGAGGTGTGCAAGCCGACCGTCGGTTCGATCCTGGCCTCCCTCGCCCCGGCGATCGGCCTGGGCGGCTACATCCTGGACGGCGAGCAGGCGGCGCTCCAGGACACCAACGACCACCACCTGGCCAACCTCCAGCGCAACGGCTCCTATTCGGTGGTCCCCCGCATCCCCGGCGGCGAGATCACCCCGGAGAAGCTGATCGTGATCGGCGAGGTGGCCCGCGACTACGGCCTCTACACGAAGATCACCGGCGGTCAGCGGATCGACCTCTTCGGCGCCCGCGTCGACCAGCTCCCGGCGATCTGGACCCGGCTCGTGGACGCCGGCTTCGAGTCCGGGCACGCCTACGGCAAGTCGCTGCGCACGGTGAAGTCCTGCGTGGGGCAGACCTGGTGCCGCTACGGCGTGCAGGACTCGGTGAAGATGGCGATCCAGCTGGAGCTGCGCTACCGGGGACTGCGCGCCCCGCACAAGCTGAAGTCGGCGGTCTCGGGCTGCGCCCGCGAGTGCGCCGAGGCCCAGTCGAAGGACTTCGGCGTGATCGCCACGGCGAACGGCTGGAACCTGTACGTGGGCGGCAACGGCGGCGCGACCCCGCGCCACGCGGACCTGCTGGCCCAGGACCTGTCGGACGCCGAACTGATCCGGCTCATCGACCGGTTCCTGATGTTCTACATCCGGACGGCGGACCGCCTGGAGCGGACGTCGGTCTGGCTGGAGCGCCTGGAGGGCGGGCTCGACCACGTCCGGGACGTGGTCGTGAAGGACACGCTGGGCATGTGCGACGAGCTGGAGGCGCTGATGGCGGCGCACGTCGACGACTACCAGGACGAGTGGGCGCAGACCCTGGACGACCCGGAGCGGCTGCGGCGCTTCGTCTCCTTCGTGAACGCGCCGGAGACGCCCGACCCGACCGTGCAGTTCATCCCCGAGCGCGACCAGATCAAGCCGGACCTCACCATCCTGACGATCGGCACCCTGGAAGGAGCCACCTCCCGATGACCAGTCTTCTCGAGCTCTCCCACACCCCCGACGCCTGGATGGCGGTCTGCGAGGAGGCCCAGCTGACGCCGGGCCGGGGCCTGGCGGCGCTGCTGCCGGACGGCCGGCAGGCGGCGGTCTTCCGGGACCGGGCGGGGCGGGCGTACGCGATCGACAACCGTGACCCCTTCACCGGCGCGCAGGTGCTGTCCCGGGGTCTGCTCGGGACGGCGGACGGGCGCCCGTTCGTGGCCTCGCCGCTCCTGAAGCAGCGCTTCGACCTGGAGACGGGCCGCTGCCTGGACGACGACGAGGTGACGGTGGCGGTCTACCCGGTCCGGCTGAAGTGATCCCCGAGTCAGGGGTTTAGCTTGACCGATCGTTCCAGATAGGCGTACGGTCACACCGTGGCCAGGACCAAGGAATTCGATCCCGAGGCCGCGCTCCAGGCAGCGCTCGACCTGTTCTGGGCGCGCGGCTACGAGGCGACGTCGATGGCGGACCTCGTGGAGCACCTCGGCATCGGCCGGGCCAGCATCTACGCCACCTTCGGCAACAAGCACGAGCTGTACCTCAAGGCGCTGGACCGCTACCTGGAGGCCCGGGACCCCGGGCTCGTCGAGGAGCTGTCCGCGCCGGGCCCCGCCCTGCCGGCCGTACGGGCGCTGGTCCGCCGGTTCGCCGCCGAGGCGGCGACCGAGGGCGAGCGCCTGACCGGCTGTTTCGTCACCAACTCGGCAGCGGAGCTGGCCCCGCGCGATCCGGTGGTGGCCCGCCGGGTCGAGCTGAGCTGGGAGCAGATCGAGACCCTGCTGTACGCGGCGCTCACCCGGGCCCGCGCCCAGGGCGAGCTCCCGGCGGGCCGCGACCCGCGCACCCTGTCCCGGATGCTGCTGGTCCTGCTCCAGGGGATCCGGGTGGTGGGCAAGGCGTCGACGGACCCGGCCAGGGTCCGGGACGCGGCGGAAGAGGCCCTGCGGCTGCTGGACTGAACGGCCCATGGACAGGCGCCCCCGGTGGGCGCCTTTTCTCGGGGTCGATTCTGGAATGTACGGTCAAGTATAGCTGTCAGGTAGAGAGACGGCAGATCATCGGGGGACGGCATGACCACGACGTACGGAACCACCACCACGGCGGCGAACACGGGGCGCGGCGGTGCCCGGCGGGGCTTCGCCCTCCTCGGCGCGGTCCAGATGACGCTCATCTTCACCCTCGCCTCGCTCGCCGTGCCGCTCCCCCGGATCGGCGCCGAGTTCGGCCTGGCCCGAGGGGAGCTGATCCTCCTCAGCGCCGCCTACGGCCTCACCTTCGCCGGACTCCTGCTGCTCGGCGGACGGCTCGCCGACCGGTACGGCGGACGGCGGGCGCTCACCGCCGGACTCCTCCTCTTCGGCGCCGCCTCCGCGCTCGCGCCGCTCGCCCCCGACTACGCCTCCCTGCTCGGCGCCCGCTTCGCGCAGGGCACCGGCGCCGCGCTCGTCGCCCCCGCCGCGATGGGCGTGCTGCGCGCCCTGTACCCCGAACCGGCCGCGTACGGGCGGGCGATGGGCACCTGGGGCGGGCTCTCCGTGCTCGGCGCCACCGCCGGGAACCTGCTCTCCGGCGCGATCACCGCCGCCGCCTCCTGGCGGGCGTCCTTCGCCGTCCCCGTCGCCGTCGCCGCCGCCGCGCTGCTCCTCGCGCCCCGGCTGCTGCCCGCCACCCCGCCCGGCGCGGGCCGGAGCCTGGACCTGCGGGGCGCGCTGCTCGCCACCGCCGGGATCGTGCTCGCCAGCACCGGCCTGGTGCTGACCGACGCCCACCCGTGGGGCTCCGCGCCCGTCCTCGTACCGCTGCTCACCGGCCTCGCCCTGCTCGCCGCGTTCGCCCGCGTCCAGCGGCGGACCGCCGATCCCCTGCTCCCGCCGGACTTCCTGCGCGACCGGCGGCGGCTCCTCGGGCTCGCGGCGATCGCGCTCACCGCCGCCGGCACGGCCACCGTCTTCGTCCTGCTCTCGCTCGCCCTCCAGCAGGAACGCGGCTGGTCCCCGCTGCTCACCTCGGGCGCCTTCGTCCCCTTCGCCGCCGCGCTGCTCGGCGCCGGCCGGCTCGCGGGGCCACTGCTCGGGCGGTACGGGCCCGGCCGGGTCACCGCCGCCGGACTCGGCACCGCCGCAGCCGGGCTCGCGCTGCTCGCGGCCACCGGCACCGACCCCGCCGTCCCGTACGCCTACGGGCTGCTGCCCGGACTGCTCCTGCTGCCCGCCGGCGGGGCGCTCTCCTTCGCGGGCGCCGCCGTCCTCGCCACCGAGCGGGTGCCGGCCGACCGCGCCGGGCTCGCGGGCGGCGTCCTGAACACGGCGATGGAGCTCGGCCCGACCGTGGTCTTCGCCGCGCTGCTCACCCTCGGCGGCGACGCCGCGTCGCTCGCCGCGACGGCCGCGCTCTTCGCCGCCCTGACCCTCCTGACCACCCGCCTCGCCAAGTAGCCCGAGCAACCGAACCGAAGCAACCAGGGAGTTCCCATGTCCGCACGTTTCACCGGCCGCGTCGTCCTCGTCACCGGAGCCGGCTCCGGCCTCGGCCGGGAGATCGCCCGTGCCTTCGCCGCCGACGGCGCCCGGGTGGTCGCCGCGGGCCGCACCGCCGCCGCGCTCGACGCGACCGTGGCCCTCATCGAGGCCGAGGGCGGCACCGCCACCGCCGTCACCGCCGACGTGACCAGTCCGGACTCCACCCGCGCCCTGGTACGGCGCACGGTGGAGACGTACGGCGGGCTCGACGTCGCCGTCAACAACGCGGGGATCTTCCGGGGCGGCCACAGCGCCGCCGACTTCCCCCTCGACGACTGGCAGGCCCTGCTCGACACCAACGTCACGGGTGTCCTGAACGCCCTCCAGGCCGAGGTCGCCCACATGCGGGCGCACGGCGGCGGCGCGATCGTCAACATCTCGTCCAACCTCGGCGCGCACGTCCGCGTCCCGGGCCTCTTCGGCTACCAGGTGTCCAAGGCGGCCGTCTCGGCGCTCACCCGCGCCGCGGCCCGGGACCACATCGGCGAGGGGGTGCGGATCAACGCGGTCAGCCCGGGGGCCGCGGAGTCCACGATGTCGCTGCTGCCCGGCGAGACGGAGGCCGAGCGGGAGGTCCGGATGAAGGAGCAGTCGCCCCTGGGCCGGATCTCCTCGGCGGCCGAGGTGGCGGCGGCGGTCCTCTACCTCGCGTCGGACGCGGCGGGCTCCGCCGTCGGCACGGACCTGGTGGTCGACGGCGGCGTCTCCGCCTGAGCCTTCTCCGTGGGCTCCGGGGGCTCCGGGGGGCTCAGCCCTCCATCGCGGCGGGGTCCATCCAGAAGACCTCCCAGTGGTGGCCGTCCGGGTCGGCGAAGGAGCGGCCGTACATGAAGCCCATGTCCATCGGCTCCTTCGCCGGGCTGCCGCCCACCTCCAGGGCGCGGTCGGCCAGCTCGTCGGCCTGCGCGCGGCTCTCGGCGTTCAGCGTCAGCAGGACCTGGGTGGTCGCGGAGGCGTCGGCGACCGCCTTGCCGGGGGCGGTGAAGGTCAGGAACTTCTCCTCGGTGAGCAGCATGACGAAGATGGTGTCGCTGATCACCACACAGGCCGTGCTCTCGTCGCTGAACTGCGGGTTGATCGTGTACCCGAGCTTCTCGTAGAAGGCGCGGCTCGTGGCGAGGTCCTTCACGGGCAGGTTCACGAAGATCATCTGCGGGGCCATGGTGTGTTCTCTCTTCTCCGTCGTGCGGTGCTGTCGAGAGGTAAGACGGACCACCCGGCCCGAACTCATCGCTCCCCGGAGAAGTTTTTTCGCTCAGGCCGCCGCGCGCAGCGTGAGCGCCGCCAGCGGGACGAAGCCGCCGGTCCCGCCGGCCGCCGCCTCGGCCTCCGCGCCGGGGCCGCCGAGCCGCTTCATCATCGAGACGGAGATCCGCTCGCCCATGGCCTTGGCCCGGTCCGCGAGCGGGCCCCGGTGGAGCCCGTCGACGGTGGCGTGCCAGAGCTGGACCCAGCGCCCGAAGTGGGCGGGGGTGAGGGGGCGGGCGGAGTGCAGCGCCGCGTGCGGGGCGAAGGCGTCCCGGGCGTAGTCGGCGGTACGGAAGAGGGCGCGCTCCCAGAAGTCGGTGATGCGCGGGAGGTGGACCTCCAGGTCGGTGCCGGCGATCTCGGTGAAGAAAGGGCCGATGAGGGGGTCGGCGAAGGCGGCCGTGTAGAAGCGGCGCAGCAGCACGTCGAGGTCGTCGCGGCCGCCGATGTCGGTGGGCTCCCGGTTTTCGCGCATGGATCCCAGTCTCCCCGGACGGGCCCCGTCGCCCCAGTGCCGAAGGTCCCGGGCCCGCGTTAGGTTCGGGGCATGAGCAACAGCGGGAAGCGCATCACGGAGAAGCTGTCGGACGCGTCCCTGGCGGCGGCGACCGGCCGGGGCTGGGCGGAGTGGTTCGCCCGGCTCGACGCCTGGGGCGCCACCACCCGCACCCACACCGAGATCGCCCGCCACCTGGTGGAGGACGAGGGCGTGGGCGGCTGGCACGCCCAGTCGGTGACCGTCGGCTACGAGCAGGAGCGGGGCATGCGGCAGGTCGGCCAGTCCTGCGACGGTGACTGGCAGGCGAGCGCGAGCAAGACGGTCGGCGCGCCGGCCGCCCGGGTCTCCGAGGCGTTCGCCGCCCCGGAGCTGCGCCGCCGCTGGCTGCCGGACGCCGAGCTGGAGATCCGTACCCACCGCCCCGGAAAGTCCCTCACGGCGGACTTCGAGGACGCCGCCGCCGGCACGAGCCGGCTCTCGGTCCACCTGACCCCGAAGGGCGAGGCGAAGACCCAGATCAGCCTCGGCCACCTCAAGCTGGCCGACGCGGACGCGGTGGCGGCCTACAAGGACTTCTGGCGCGACCGCCTGACCGCTCTCAAGACCCTGCTGGAAGCCGGCGCCGACTCCCCCGCCCCGTAGCCGCCCCTTCCCCGTCACCGGTTGTTGATGCTCAGTCAACTCCGGGCTCCTAGGTTCACTCTCCGCGCGGCCCCGCCGCTGACCGTGCGGCGGGAGGTCACCACACCCCTGGAGTGAAGACGTGGAGCGACGCAGTTTCCTGCGCGGAGCGGTCATCGGCACCTCGGCCGCCGCCTTCGGCGGCACCCTGATGGCGGGCGCCGCCTACGCGGCCCCCGCCCAGCCCGGCGCCGGACCCTACGGGGCGCTCGGCGCGGCGGACGCGAACGGCATCATGCTGCCGGCCGGGTTCACCAGCCGGGTCGTCGCCCGCTCGGGACAGACCGTCCCCGGCACCTCGTACACCTGGCACAACGCCCCCGACGGCGGTGCCTGCTACACGGACGGCAGCGGCTGGATATACGTGTCCAACTCGGAGATCAACCCGAGCGGCGGCGCGAGCGCGGTGAGGTTCAACTCGGCCGGCACGATCACCGGCGCCTACCGGATCCTGTCCAACACCCGGCAGAACTGCGCCGGCGGCAAGACCCCGTGGAACACCTGGCTCTCCTGCGAGGAGGTCAGCCTCGGGTACGTCTACGAGACCGACCCGTACGGCGTGAACGCGGCCGTCCGCCGGGACGCCATGGGCCGCTTCAAGCACGAGGCGGCCGCCGCCGACCCGGTCCGCAGGGCGATCTACCTGACCGAGGACGAGAGCAGCGGCTGCTTCTACCGCTTCCTCCCCACCACCTGGGGCAACCTCGCCTCCGGCACCCTCCAGGTGCTGGTCGCGGGCACCGCCACCTCCGGCTCCTTCACCTGGCAGAACGTGCCGGACCCGGACGGCTCCCCGACCACCACCCGCACCCAGGTCTCCGGCGCGAAGAAGTTCAACGGCGGCGAGGGCTGCCACTACGCCGACGACAAGGTCTGGTTCACCACCAAGGGCGACAACCGCCTCTGGCAGCTCAACCTCACGAACAACACCTACGAGCTCGCCTACGACGACTCGCTGGTGCCCGGCGGCGCCGCCCCGCTCACCGGCGTGGACAACGTCACCGGCTCCTCCTCCGGCGACCTCTACATCGCCGAGGACGGCGGGAACATGGAGATCTGTCTGATCACCCCGGACGACACCGTGGCGCCCTTCCTGCGGATCACCGGCCAGTCCGGCTCCGAGATCGCCGGACCGGCCTTCTCGCCCGACGGCAGGCGGCTGTACTTCTCCAGCCAGCGCGGCACCTCGGGCAGCTCCTCGGGCGGCATCACCTACGAGGTGACCGGCCCGTTCCGCGCGTAACAGCGCTCGTCCAGCCGCTGGGTCCCGCCTCCGCCGAGGAGCGCGGCGCCCAGCGGCGTCAGCGTGTGCAGCACCGCGTTCCCGTGCCGCAGCGTCGCGATCAGACCGGCCTCCCGCAGCACGCACGCGTGCTGACTGGCCGAGGCGAGCGACACCCCCGCCCGGCGGGCCAGCTCGCTCGTCGTCCCGCCGTCCCCGATGGCCTGGAGGACCTCCGCGCGGGTCTGGCCCACCAGCTTCGCCAGTGACGAGACGCCCGGCGGGCGGACCGTCGGCGCCTCCCCGTGCGTCACCGGGTAGACGAGCACCGGCGGCAGCGCCGGGTCCCGCAGCATCACCGGCGTACCCCGGCAGAAGTACGAGGGCTGGAGCAACAGCCCCCGCCCGTCCAGGTGCACGTCACGGTCGACCGGGTAGGACGCCTCCAGGACCGGCGCCCGCCAGGTCAGCATCGGCGGCAGCGAGCCGAGGAGCTCCTCCGCGCCCCCGTCCAGGACGGCCCGGCCCCGGCGCGCCCGGTCCGCCTCCACCCGGGCCTGGATGTGCGGCCAGTACGGCTCCACCGCGGCCCGGTGGTAGCTGCGCAGCGCCCCGAGCAGCCGGTCGAAGGGCTCCGGGCCGCCGTCGGCGAGGGCCCGCAGCGAATGCGGCACCGTGCGGCCGCCACTCCGGTCGGCGGCCAGCAGGGACAGCTCCGAGCGGAGCCGGCCGGGGGCCGTCGCACGGAGCGCCCGGAGCCCCTCGTCGAGGCCGTTCAGCCCCGCCGCGGGGGTCAGGAAGTCGGGGAAATAGCCCCGGCTCGGGACGAGCGCGGCGAGCAGCCGGGTCTCCCCGCCGAGCCGCGCCCTCGTTTCCGTACGCCATCCGCCGAACACCACCGGGCCGCGCCGGTCCCTTAAACGGTGAAAGCTGAGAATCGTTTCCCACAGGACGTCAGGACGGGCGGCGATCCGCACCCCCGCCAGATCGTCCGCGGTGAAATGAATACGAAGCATGAAATCCCCACCTGTGCACTCGCAACCACCCCGCGAACGAGTATGCACACCATCACTGCACGTTACCAGGGTGTTTCAGCCACAGTTGAAAAGCATCGCGGCGAACACGGCCCAACGGAAATGCTGTGCGGGTCGGGCAGGAAACCTTCAGGACCGAGGTGACGTGGTGAAGACCGTGGGGGGCTTTGCCCGTCCGGCGGCGGTCGGCGAGGGTTGCGGCTCACCTGCCCGACACAGTGAAAAGGTCGTGGCCCCCGGGTGGGGATCCGGGGGCCACGACCGAAACACCCGCAAACACAGACGTTCAATTTCCAATAATTCAATGCGGCCGTAATTGCGCATGAATCTGACGTGAAAACGACGGGACGGACACCTCCGCACAAGGTGTCCGTCCCGCCTCTTTCGGATCCGGGACCGCCGTCCGCCGGTGAGGGTTCGGAAGGGATGACCGACGGCGGTCCCGGGGGCTCCACGGGGCCCTGGGGCCCCTCGGGTCAGCGGCTGTCGCTGCCCTTCGCCTCGGCCGCCGCGCGGCCCGCCTCCAGGCGCGCCACCGGGATCCGGAACGGCGAGCAGGAGACGTAGTCGAGGCCGACCTCGTGGAAGAAGTGCACCGACTCCGGGTCGCCGCCGTGCTCGCCGCAGACGCCGAGCTTGATGTCGGGGCGGGTGGCCCGGCCGGCCTCGACCGCGGAGCGGACCAGGGCGCCGACGCCGTCCTTGTCGATGGTCTCGAAGGGGCTGACGCCGAAGATGCCCTTCTCCAGGTACGCGGTGAAGAAGCTGGCCTCCACGTCGTCGCGGGAGAAGCCCCAGACCGTCTGCGTGAGGTCGTTGGTGCCGAAGGAGAAGAACTCGGCGGCCTCGGCGATCTGCCCGGCGGTGACGGCCGCGCGGGGCAGCTCGATCATCGTGCCGAGCGCCAGCTTCAGCTCCACGCCGGTCTCCGCCACGACCTCGGCGATGACCCGCTCGGCGTCCTCGCGGACGATCTCCAGCTCCTGGACGGTGCCCACGAGCGGGATCATGATCTCGACGCGCGGGTCGCCCTTGGCGTCGATCCGCTGGGCCGCGGCCTCGGCGATCGCCCGGACCTGCATGGTGAACAGGCCGGGGATGACCAGGCCGAGGCGGACGCCGCGCAGACCCAGCATCGGGTTCTGCTCGTGCAGCCGGTGCACGGCCTGGAGCAGGCGCAGGTCGTTCTCGTGCGGCTCCTTGCGGGACTCGGCGAGGGCGACGCGCACCGACAGCTCGGTGATGTCGGGCAGGAACTCGTGGAGCGGCGGGTCCAGCAGGCGGACCGTGACCGGCAGGCCGTCCATCGCCTCGAAGAGCTCGACGAAGTCGGTCTTCTGGAGCGGCAGCAGGGCCTTGAGGGCGTCGTCGCGCTCGGCGTCGGTGTCGGCCAGGATCAGCCGCTCGACGTACTGGCGGCGCTCGCCGAGGAACATGTGCTCGGTGCGGCACAGGCCGATGCCCTGGGCGCCGAAGCGGCGGGCGCGGGAGGCGTCCTCGGCGTTGTCGGCGTTGGCGCGGACGCGCAGCCGGCGGACGCGGTCGGCGTAGGCCATGATCCGGTGGACGGCCTGGACCAGCTCGTCGGCGTCGTCGGCGCCGGCGTGCATGCGGCCCTCGAAGTACTCGACGACCGGGGACGGTACGACGGGTACCTCACCGACGTACACCTTGCCGGTGGAGCCGTCGATGGAGACGACGTCGCCCTCCTCGATGACCGCGCCGGAGGCGGTGGTCATGCGGCGGCGCTTGGTGTCGACCTCCAGCTCCTCGGCGCCGCAGACACAGGTCTTGCCCATGCCGCGGGCGACGACGGCGGCGTGCGAGGTCTTGCCGCCGCGCGAGGTCAGGATGCCCTCGGCGGCGATCATGCCGTCCAGGTCGTCCGGGTTGGTCTCGCGGCGGATCAGGATGACCTTCTCGCCGGAGCGGGACCACTTGACGGCCGTGTACGAGTCGAAGACGGCCTTGCCGACGGCCGCGCCCGGGGAGGCGGCGATGCCGCGCCCGATCTGCTCGACCTTGGCGCCCTCGTCGAACTTCGGGAACATCAGCTGCGCGAGCTGGGCGCCGGTGACGCGCTGGAGCGCCTCGGCCTCGTCGATGAGGCCCTGGTCCACGAGCTGCGTGGCGATGCGGAAGGCGGCACCGGCGGTGCGCTTGCCGACGCGGGTCTGGAGCATCCAGAGCTGGCCGCGCTCGATGGTGAACTCGATGTCGCAGAGATCCTTGTAGTGGGTCTCCAGCGTGTTCATGATCTCCATGAGCTGGTCGTACGACTTCTTGTCGATCGACTCCAGGTCGGCCAGCGGCACCGTGTTGCGGATGCCGGCGACGACGTCCTCGCCCTGCGCGTTCTGGAGGTAGTCGCCGTAGACGCCCTCGTGGCCGGAGGCGGGGTCGCGGGTGAAGGCGACGCCGGTGCCGGAGTCCGGACCGAGGTTGCCGAAGACCATGGAGCACACGTTGACGGCGGTGCCGAGGTCGCCGGGGATGCGCTCCTGGCGGCGGTACAGCTTCGCGCGGTCGGTGTTCCAGGAGTTGAAGACGGCCTCGATGGCGAGGTCCATCTGCTCCCGCGGGTCCTGGGGGAAGTCGCGGCCGGTCTCGGCCTTCACGATCTCCTTGAAGCCCTCGACGACCTTCTTCAGGTCGGCGGCGTCCAGGTCGGTGTCGCTGGCGACGTCCTTCGCGGCCTTGGCCTCGTCGAGGGCCTCCTCGAAGAGCTCGCCGTCGACGCCGAGGACGGTCTTGCCGAACATCTGGATGAGGCGGCGGTACGAGTCCCAGGCGAAGCGCTCGTTGTCGGCCTGGCGGGCGAGACCGGTGACGGACTCGTCGGAGAGGCCGATGTTGAGGACCGTGTCCATCATGCCCGGCATGGAGAACTTGGCTCCGGAGCGGACCGAGACCAGCAGCGGGTCGTCGGCCTGGCCGAGCTTCTTGCCCATCCGACGCTCAAGGGCGTCGAGGTGGGCCGAGACCTCGTCGCGCAGGGCGACGGGCTCCGAGCCGGACTCGAGGTAGACCTTGCACGCCTCGGTGGTGATCGTGAAGCCCGGAGGGACCGGGAGACCGAGGTTGGTCATCTCGGCGAGGTTGGCCCCCTTGCCACCGAGCAGGTCCTTCAGGTCCCTGTTGCCCTCGGTGAAGTCGTACACGAACTTCTGATCATTGTTTTCCGACACGGGTCTCGACTCCTCGACGACTCGGTTGGCTGCCCTGACGGCGAGGAACATACCCAGATCGAAGGCTTCTGGGGAGGTACGCCTACCGGTCACACGGTCTTAACCACCCGTCCGCCCCCACTTCGAAAGTTACCGAGGCGAAGCTTCCGCTTTCACGCCCCGAAGCCCGCTTGACCCAATCCAGGGACAACGCGCTCACATGAGCGCTATCTATGCGCATTTGCGTTCAACTCTTGAACGCAAAAGGGGTGGCACCCAGTGCCACCCCTTCAAGCCGTAGGACCCTTCGTAACCTGCTCATCTGAGCAGTACCCCCCTCAGAGGTGGCGAGGATCACTCCCCCGAAAGGCCGAAAATCTCAGCCGCCGGACGTGTCCAGCTCGGCGTCCTCGCTCACTCCGGCACAGTCGTAGGGGTCCTTCAGCCAGCCGTCCGGCAGGACAACCCGGTTGTTTCCGGACGTACGACCCCGGGGGCCGTCCGCACCCACCGGCCACGGCTGGTCCAGATCCAGCTCGCTCAACTGAGCGCGCAGCGCCTCCAGGGACGAGGTGACCGCCAGGCTCTTGCGCATCTCCGAACCGACCGAGAAGCCCTTCAGGTACCAGGCCACGTGCTTGCGGAAGTCGACGACACCCCGCTGCTCGTCGCCCAGCCACTCCCCCAGCAGCGTCGCGTGCCGCACCATCACGTCCGCGACCTCCCGCAGGGCCGGCGTCCGGTACCCGCCGGTGCCCTCCAGGCCCGCCACCAGGTCCGCGAAGAGCCACGGACGGCCCAGGCAGCCCCGGCCCACGACCACGCCGTCGACGCCGGTCTCGCGCATCATCCGCACCGCGTCGTCCGCCGACCAGATGTCGCCGTTGCCCAGCACCGGGATCTCCGGCACGTGCTCCTTGAGCCGCGCGATCGCGTCCCAGTCGGCCGTACCGCCGTAGTGCTGCGCCGCCGTCCGCCCGTGCAGGGCGATCGCCGTCACGCCCTCCTCGACCGCGATCCGGCCCGCGTCCAGGTAGGTGATGTGGTCGTCGTCGATGCCCTTGCGCATCTTCATCGTCACCGGCAGGTCGCCGGCGTTGGTCACGGCCTCGTGGAGGATCGCCCGCAGCAGCGGCCGCTTGTACGGCAGCGCCGAGCCGCCGCCCTTGCGGGTCACCTTCGGCACCGGGCAGCCGAAGTTCAGGTCGATGTGGTCGGCGAGGTCCTCGTCGACGATCATCCGCACCGCCTTGCCGACGGTCACCGGGTCCACCCCGTACAGCTGGATCGAGCGCGGCTTCTCCGTCTCGTCGAAGCGGATGAGCTGCATCGTCTTCTCATTGCGCTCCACCAGCGCCCGCGTCGTGATCATCTCGCTCACGAAGAGGCCCTTGCCGCCGGAGAACTCGCGGCAGAGGGTGCGGAAGGGGGCGTTGGTGATGCCGGCCATGGGGGCGAGCACCACCGGGGGCTGCACGACGTGCGGGCCGATGGAGAGGGGGGAGAACGCGGTCATGGGCCCATTGTCCCGCACCACGCCGATCGTTAGACAGCCGTACGATCCGCCCATGACCGAGCTCACCCGGAGACACCGGCTCGTGGTCCTCGCGATCTGCTGCATGAGCCTGCTCATCGTCAGCCTGGACAACACCGCGCTGAACGTCGCGCTGCCCTCGATCCGGCGCGATCTGGACGCCTCCGTCTCCGGGATGCAGTGGACGATCGACGCCTACACCCTGGTCCTCGCCTCGCTGCTGATGCTCGCCGGCTCCACCGCCGACCGGATCGGCCGCCGCCGGGTCTTCACCACCGGTCTGGTCGTCTTCGCCCTCGGCTCCCTGCTCTGCTCGCTCGCGCCGAACCAGGAGGCCCTGATCGCCTTCCGCGCGGTGCAGGCCGTCGGCGGCTCGATGCTGAACCCGGTGGCCATGTCGATCATCACCAATACCTTCACCGAACCGGCGGCACGCGCGCGTGCGATCGGCGTCTGGGGCGCGGTCGTCGGCGTCTCCATGGCCGCGGGCCCCCTGGTGGGCGGTCTCCTGGTGGAGACGGTCGGCTGGCGGGCCGTCTTCTGGGTCAACCTGCCGGTGGCCCTCACCGCCCTCCTCCTGACCCTCCGGTACGTCCCCGAGTCCCGCGCGCCCCGCCCCCGGCGCCCCGACCCGGTGGGCCAGCTCCTGGTCACGGCGCTGCTGGCCTCGCTGACGTACGCGATCATCGAGACGGACCCGCTCTTCGCCGGGCTCGCGGCGCTCGCCCTGACCGGGCTGCTGCTGTACGAGCCCCGGCGCCGCGAGCCCCTGATCGACCTGCGGTTCTTCCGCAGCGCCCCGTTCGGCGGATCCGTCGTGATCGCGGTCTGCGCCTTCGGCGCGCTCGGCGGCTTCCTCTTCCTGAACACCCTCTACCTCCAGGACGTGCGCGGACTGAACGCCCTGGAGGCGGGCCTGCACATGCTGCCGCTGGCCGGCACGACCTTCCTCCTCGCCCCGCTCTCCGGCCGGCTGACCGGCTCCCGCGGCCCCCGCCTGCCGCTCCTCCTCGCGGGCACGGCGATGGCGGCCGGCTCCCTGCTCTTCGCCGCCTTCGAGGCGGAGACGGACGACGTCCTCCTCTTCACCGGCTACGTCCTCTTCGGGATCGGCTTCGGCCTGGTCAACGCGCCCATCACCAACACCGCCGTCTCCGGGATGCCCCGGGCGCAGGCCGGGGTGGCCGCCGCGGTGGCCTCGACCAGCCGCCAGACCGGCCAGACCCTCGGCGTCGCGGTGACCGGCACCCTCCTGGCGGCGGGCCTGACCGCCTCCCCCGACGCCTTCGTCGCGGCGGCCCGGCCCGGCTACTGGGTGGTCACCGCCTGCGGGCTCGCCGTCCTGCTGGCCGGCGCCCTCACCACCGGCCGCTGGGCGCGCGGCACGGCCGAGCGGACCGCCCGCGCCCTGGCCGTGGAGGAGACCGGCGCTCAGGCGGCGAGCGGCCGCCCGGCCTGATCCCGGACCACCAGCTCCAGGAGCCGGGCGCAGCCCGTCCGTCGTAGGTGACGAGGACGGGTCCTGTTGGTGTGGTCGAAGCGCAGCGGCTCGACGAGGGCGTTGCGGATCACCTTGGTCCGTCCGCCGGGGGCGACCACGTCGTGCCGGGCCCAGATCGCCCGGACCCTGGTCGCGGCCCGGGTGGCACAGGGTGCCGCGGCGGCGCTGATGCTGCCGCAGGTGCTGGCGACCCTTCACTCCTCGACAACGAGCGCCCGCCGGGCGAAGGCGCTGAGCCTGTACGGGGCGACCAACGGGCTCGCGTTCGCCGGCGGTCAGTTCCTGGGCGGTCTGCTGGTCGCGGCGGACGTGGCGGGCCTCGGCCGGCGCGCGGCCTTCCTGGTGAACGTGCCGATCGTGCTCCTCGCGCTGGGCTGATCCAGCTCGTCCTGGCCCTCCTCACGGGCCTGTACGCGCTCCGCCTGCCGAGGACGACGGGCTGAGGGCGCGACGAGCTGGGGCGGGGACGGTGAAGGGCCCGGGCCGCTGCGCGGTCCGGGCCCTTCGGTGTCGGTGACTGCTCGGCGACCGCTCGGTGCCGAGCGGTCGGCTACTCGGTGGCGGTGGCGGTGGCGGTGTCGTCCTGGGTGCGCTCGCGCATCTTCTTCAGGAGGTCCTGCTTCTTCTCCTCCGCGGAGCGGCGGTCGGCGGCGCGGCCCTGCCCGGCGCCGTGCTGTTCGGCGCGGGACAGCTTCTTGCGCTGTCCGCCGACGCCGAGGAGGTTGTTGCGGCTCTTCGCCATGGGGGTCTCCCCTTCGATGAGGTGGGCGGTGGTCGGTGGATCGGCCTGCGCGCCGCTCTCACTCGTAGATCGGGAGGTGAGCAAACATGCCCGCACCGTACCGGCCCGGTCCGGACCGCCGCACCCGGTTTTCCGGTGGCCCCGGGGCGCGTACGCGGGAGCCCCCGGTCCGACACTCCGGACCGGGGGCTCCCGCGTACACGATCAGAACGCGATCAGACGGTTCAGCAGCCGATCAGGCGGCTGGCCAGGTAGCCCTGGATCTGGTCGAGGGAGACGCGCTCCTGCTTCATGGTGTCGCGCTCGCGCACGGTCACCGCGTTGTCGTCGAGGGTGTCGAAGTCGACGGTGACGCAGAACGGGGTGCCGATCTCGTCCTGACGGCGGTAGCGGCGGCCGATGGCGCCGGCGTCGTCGAAGTCGATGTTCCAGTTCTGGCGCAGGTCCGCCGCGAGGCCCTTGGCCTTCGGGGAGAGCTGCGGGTTGCGGGAGAGCGGCAGGACCGCGACCTTGACCGGGGCCAGGCGGTGGTCGAGGCGCAGCACGACGCGCTTCTCCATGACGCCCTTGGCGTTCGGGGCCTCGTCCTCGGTGTACGCGTCGAGCAGGAAGGCGAGCATGGTGCGGCCGACACCGGCGGCGGGCTCGATGACGAACGGCGTGTAGCGCTCGCCCGACTCCTGGTCGAGGTAGCTGAGGTTGGCGCCGGACGCCTTGGAGTGGGCGCTCAGGTCGTAGTCGGTGCGGTTGGCGACGCCCTCCAGCTCGCCCCACTCGCTGCCGCCGAAGGAGAAGCGGTACTCGATGTCGGCGGTGCGCTTGGAGTAGTGGGAGAGCTTCTCCTGCGGGTGCTCGAACCAGCGCATGTTCTCCTCGCGCAGGCCCAGGCCGGTGTACCAGTTCCAGCGCTGCTGCATCCAGTACTCCTGCCACTCCTCGTCCTCGCCCGGCTTGACGAAGAACTCCATCTCCATCTGCTCGAACTCGCGGGTCCGGAAGATGAAGTTGCCCGGAGTGATCTCGTTCCGGAAGGACTTGCCCATCTGCGCGATGCCGAACGGGGGCTTCTTGCGCGAGGTCTGCTGGACCTGGGCGAAGTTGGTGAAGATGCCCTGCGCGGTCTCGGGACGCAGGTACGCGACGGAGCCGCTGTCCTGGGTCGGGCCGAGGTGCGTGGCGAGCAGGCCGGAGAAGTTCTTGGGCTCGGTGAAGGTGCCCTTGTTGCCGCAGTGGGGGCAGTTGATGTCGGCGAGGCCGTTCTCGGGGAGGCGGCCGTGCTTCTCCTCGTACGCCTCCTCCAGGTGGTCGGCGCGGAAGCGCTTGTGGCAGGAGGTGCACTCGGTCAGGGGGTCGGTGAAGGTGGCGACGTGACCGGACGCCTCCCAGACCTCGGTCGCCAGGATGACCGACGAGTCGATACCGACGACGTCCTCGCGCGCGGTGACCATGTAACGCCACCACTGGCGCTTGATGTTCTCCTTGAGCTCGACACCCAGCGGTCCGTAGTCCCAGGCGGCACGCTGACCGCCGTAGATCTCGCTGCACGGGTAGACGAAGCCACGGCGCTTGCTCAGGCTGACGATGGTGTCGATCTTGTCGGCGGCCACGGTGCTCTCTTCATTACGACGACGAAGTGCGAATGCCACAGGTTACCGGCGCCCGCACCCCCCGTATCAAATCGGTTCGGCGGCCGGCGGCCCCGAGGCGGACGTGGCCCGGACCACAGCTCCGGCAATTGACAACCGTTTCCAATTTTGTTGAAAATGAGTGTCATGAACGTACGCCGTCTGATACCCACCACCGCCGTCGCCGGAGCCGTCGCCCTCGGTCTCGTCACCCTCTCCGCCTGCGGCGGGGACTCGTCCGCCGCGGACAAGGGGACGGACGGCAAGCTGGACGTCATCGCGTCGTTCTACCCCGTGCAGTACCTCGCCGAGCAGATAGGCGGCGGCCACGTGGCCGTCAAGACGCTGACCGAGCCCGGCGTGGAGCCCCACGACCTGGAGCTCAAGCCCCGGCAGATCGGCGAGCTCGCCGACGCCGACGTCCTCCTCTACCTCAAGGGCCTCCAGCCCGCCGTCGACAAGGCCATCGACCAGGCCGGCGTCGAGCACACGGTCGACGCCGCGACCCTCACCACCCTCGAAGCCCACGGCACCAGCACGGACGAGGGCCACGACCACGCCCACGAGGGCGAGGAGTCCCACGAGGGCCACGACCACGGCTCCGAGGCCGGCACCGACCCCCACGTCTGGCTCGACCCCGTGAAGTACGCCGAGGTCGCCAAGGGCGTCGGCGCCGCCTTCGCGAAGGCCGACCCGGACCACGCCGCCGACTACGAGAAGAACACCGCCGCCCTGGTGAAGAAGCTCGGCGACCTGGACACCGCCTTCGAGACCGGTCTCAAGAACACCGGGACCCGCACCTTCATCACCACCCACTCCGCCTTCGGCTACCTCGCCGAGCGCTACCACCTGGACCAGGAGGGCATCTCCGGCGTCGACCCCGAGTCCGAGCCGAGCCCCGCCCGCATCAAGGAACTCCAGGACATCGCGAAGGCCGACAAGGTCTCCACCGTCTTCTTCGAGACCCTCGCGAGCGACAAGACCGCGAAGACCCTGGCGAAGGACGCCGGTCTCAGGACCGACGTGCTCGACCCGCTGGAGGGAATCACGGACAAGTCCCAGGGCGATGACTACATCGAGGTCATGCAGTCCAACCTCGCCGCGCTGAAGAAGGCCCTCGGCGCGAAGTGACCACGGCACAGCAGGAGGCACTCGTGAGCGACGAGCCCGTCATCTCCGTCCGCGGAGCCACCGCGGCCCTCGGCGCCCGCCCCGTCCTCCGGGGCGTCGACCTCACCGTCCGGCGCGGCGAGGTCGTCGCCCTGCTCGGCGCCAACGGCTCCGGCAAGTCCACCGCCGTCCGCGCGATCATCGGCCAGGTGCCGCTGACCGGCGGCGCCATCGAGCTGTTCGGCACCGAGCGGAAGCGGTTCCGCGACTGGGCCCGGGTCGGCTACGTACCGCAGCGCACCACCGCCGCGGCCGGCGTGCCCGCCACCATCCGCGAGGTCGTCTCCTCCGGCCGGCTCGCCCGCCGCAGGTTCGGCTTCGCCACCAGGGCCGACAAGGCCGCCGTCGAGCGGGCCATCGACCTCGTCGGCCTCGCCGACCGCGCCAGGGACTCCGTCTCCGCGCTCTCCGGCGGCCAGCACCAGCGGGTCCTGATCGCCCGCGCGCTCGCCTCCGAGCCCGAGCTCCTGATCATGGACGAGCCGATGGCCGGCGTCGACCTCGCGAGCCAGGAGATCCTCGCCTCGACCCTGCGCGACCAGGTCGCCGGCGGCACCTCCGTCCTCCTCGTCCTCCACGAGCTGGGCCCGCTGGAGCCCCTCATCGACCGCGCGGTCGTCCTGCGCGACGGCTGCGTCGTCCACGACGGACCGCCGCCCGAGGCCCTCGGCCAGCACGCCCTGCCCGGCCACGACCACGTACATCCGCACGCGGCCGGCGAGCCGCTCCGCACGGGACTGCTGAGCTGACCATGGACTTCCTCGAACCCGCCTTCATGCAGCGGGCGCTCCTCGCCGCCGTCCTCGTCGGCATCACCGCCCCCGCCGTCGGCATCTACCTCGTCCAGCGCCGCCAGGCCCTGATGGGCGACGGCATCGGGCACGTCGCCATGACCGGCGTCGGCCTCGGCTTCCTCATGTCCGCCAACCCGGTCTGGATGGCGACCCTGGTCGCCGTCGCCGGCGCCGTGGTGATGGAGCTGATCCGGGCGTACGGCAAGACCCGCGGCGACCTCGCGCTCGCGCTGCTCTTCTACGGCGGCATGGCCGGCGGCGTCATGCTGATCCAGGTCGGCGGCGGCTCCAACGCCAACCTGCTCTCCTACCTCTTCGGCTCGCTCTCCACCGTCTCCACCGAGGACGTCACCGCGATCGCCGTCCTGGCCGCCTTCGTCGTCCTCGTCACGATCGGCCTGCGCCGGCAGCTCTTCGCCGTCAGCCAGGACGAGGAGTTCGCCCGGGTCACCGGCCTGCCGGTGCGCCTGCTCAACCTGCTGATCGCGGTCACCGCCGCCGTCACCGTCACCGTCGCGATGCGGGTCGTCGGCCTGCTCCTGGTCAGCGCGCTGATGGTGGTGCCGGTCGCCGCCGCGCAGCAGCTGTCCAAGTCCTTCCGGGCGACCTTCGTCCTGTCCGTGGCGACGGGCGTCGTCGTCACCCTGGCCGGCACCGTCACCACGTACTACGCCGACGTCCCGCCCGGCGCGACGATCGTCCTGTACGCGATCGGGGTCTTCGTCCTCATGACGCTGCTGGCCGCCCCGCTCGCCAAACGGCGCGCCAAGGCCGCCGAGGCGGCGGCCGAGGACGGCTGCGCCGTACCGGTCCCGGCGGGGCGCCGGGCGGGAGACGACGTCAGGGTCTGACCCGGCACAGGGGGGACTGGCAGAATGGCGGGGGCAACGGATACATCAAGGAGGCCCCCGTGGCGACGGCAGGACCCCCCGTACGCGGCCGCTCGACCCGGCAGCGCGCCGCCGTGTCGGCCGCTCTGAGCGAGGTGGACGAGTTCCGCAGCGCGCAGGAACTGCACGACATGCTCAAGCACCGCGGCGACTCCGTCGGCCTGACCACTGTCTACCGCACCCTCCAGTCGCTGGCGGACGCGGGCGAGGTGGACGCGCTGCGCACCAGCGACGGTGAGACCGTCTACCGGCGCTGCTCGTCGGACGACCACCACCACCACCTGGTCTGCCGCGCCTGCGGCAAGGCCGTCGAGGTCGAGGGCCCGATGGTCGAGCAGTGGGCCGAGTCGGTCGCGGCGGAGCACGGCTTCGTGAACGTGGCGCACACGGTCGAGATCTTCGGCACCTGCGCGGAGTGCGCGGCGAAGTGAGCTGAGACCTGACATACGTGAGGGGCCCGCGCCGGGCGATTCCGGCGCGGGCCCCTCACGTGTGTCACACGCGGCTGCTGTGGCGGTCGAGGAGCGCCCGGAGCCGGTCGGCGTCGGCCGGTCCCGCGAGACCGTGCTTGGGCAGGTAGGCGAAGCCGGAGCCGGTGTTGCGGGGCGTGAGCAGCACGAAGAGCCGGTCGGTCTCCACGTACCGGGGCAGCAGCCCCCAGCGGATGGTCTGCTGGATGTCCCGGGCGGTCCACCGGCCGCCCTCGGCGTCCACGACGGCCCGGGCCTCGCCCTGGCCGCGGACGGCCCGGAAGACGGCCCAGGCGACCGCCCAGGCCGTCAGGTGGAGCACGGCGACGGCGGCGACGGCGAGCCCCGTCATCTCGGCCACGGTCCCCGCGTCCGGTTCCCCCGGGAGCAGCAGCTCCAGGACGGCGATCAGGAGGGCGAGGACGGCGGGGACGTACGCGACCCAGCGCAGCACCCGCCACCAGCGGGCGGCCCGCAGGCTGACGCGTACCGCCTCGCGCACGTCCGCGAAGACGGCGGGGTAGGCGAGCTCGATCCGGTCGTGGTCGGTGGAGTCGTCCGAAGTCCCGTTCACGCGCCGGATCCTAGCGGCACGGTCGCGGGGCCCTTCGTCAGCCCTTCTCGAGGACGGCGAGGTCGGCCGGGTCGACCCCGCCGAAGCGGCGGTCGCGCTGGGCGTACTCGACGCAGGCGCGCCACAGGTCACGGCGGTCGAAGTCGGGCCACAGCACGTCCTGGAAGACCATCTCGGCGTACGCGCTCTGCCAGATCAGGTAGTTGGAGGTGCGCTGCTCGCCGCTGGGGCGAAGGAAGAGGTCCACGTCCGGCATGTCCGGGTAGTAGAGGTACTTCTGGATCGTCTTCTCGGTGATCTTCGCCGGGTCGAGCCGGCCGGCCTTCACGTCCTCGGCGAGCGCCTGGGCCGCGTCGGTGAGTTCGGCGCGCCCGCCGTAGTTCATGCAGAAGTACAGCGTGAGCTTGGTGTTGTCCTTGGTCTGCTCCTGGGCGACCTGGAGCTCCTTGGCCACGGACTTCCACAGCTTGGGCATCCGGCCGACCCAGCGGACGCGCACGCCGAGGGAGTCGAGCTGGTCGCGGGACTTGCGGATGAAGTCGCGGTTGAAGTTCATCAGGAAGCGCACCTCCTCGGGGGAGCGCTTCCAGTTCTCGGTGGAGAAGGCGTAGAGCGAGATCGCGCCGACGCCCATCTCGATCGCGCCCTGGAGGACGTCGAGGACCTGCTCGGCGCCGACCTTGTGGCCCTCGGTGCGGGGCAGTCCGCGCTCCTTGGCCCAGCGGCCGTTGCCGTCCATGACGATCGCGACGTGCTCCGGGATCAGCTCGGTCTGGAGCTTCGGCGGGCGGGCGCCGGAGGGGTGCGGTTCGGGGGTGCTGTATTCCCGACGCTGGCGCCCGAGGAGTCGTGCGATGGCCATGGCGTGGTCTCTCCTAGCTTTTCTCTACGTACCGCAGGGAGCGCAGTCCGCGCTCCAGGTGCCAGTGCAGATAGGCGGACACGAGCCCGCTGCCCTCCCTGACGTGACGCGGCTCGCACGCGTCCGCCGTCGCCCAGTCGCCGGTGAGGAGCGCGCTGAGCAGGCCGAGGGCCTCCGCCGAGGGTACGACGCTTCCGGGGACCCGGCAGTCGCCGCATATGACACCGCCCGCGGCGACCGAGAAGAACCGGTTCGGGCCGTCGAGGCCGCATTTGGCACAGTCCGAGAAGGAGGGGGCGTAGCCGTTCACGGCGAGGGAGCGGAGCAGGAAGGCGTCGAGGATGAGATGGGGGGCGTGCTCGCCCCGGGCGAGGGTGCGCAGCCCGCCGACGAGCAGGAGGTACTGCTGCACGGCCGGTTCGCCCTCGTGGTCGGTGAAGCGCTCGGCCGTCTCCAGCATGGCGGTGCCGGCGGTGTAGCGGGCGTAGTCGGTGACGATGCCGCCGCCGTACGCGGCGATGGTCTCGCTCTGGGTGCAGAGCGGCAGCCCGCGTCCGATCAGCTCACTCCCCCGGGCGAAGAACTGCACGTCCACGTGCGAGAACGGTTCGAGGCGGGCGCCGAACTTCGACTTGGTCCGCCGCACCCCGCGCGCGACGGCCCGCACCCGCCCGTGCCCGCGCGTGAGGATCGTGATGATGCGATCCGCCTCGCCCAGCTTCTGGGTGCGCAGCACGACGCCGTCGTCACGGAACAGACTCATGCCCCCCATTCTCCCGTACGCCGGAGGGCGCCCGGCCGCCTCCCGCCCGGGGAGGGGCCGGGGAGGGTCAGGGGACCTCGCCCCTGCTGCGGGCGTTGGCGTGGGCGGTGGCGGCGCTGAGGCGCTCCGCGGAGGTGGCCTCGCGGAGCTCCTCGGGCGCCACGTCCCACTCGCGTCCGCCGCCGAGCGGCCGGAGCTGGACGTAGGGGCCTTCGTGGCCCATCACTCTGGCGACCCGCCCGGTGCGGATCTCCACGACGTACGCCCCGATCTGTAGTGCCATGCCGGCCCTCCTCCCCGGCGGTCCGGGTCCGGTGGTGCCGGACCGGGCCACCGTGCGGTGTCCCTTGCGAACGAGCGGCCGAGGGGACGGCGGAACGGCGGAGCCGGGCACCGGTCCCGGCCGGGGTGGGGATTCCCTCCGTGCCGTTCCCGCGCAATTCCGGCTCCGCGCGCCGCGCCGCTCCGACTTCCCCCGTGGTCGTTCTCTTCTGGTTCTTCCTTCACCAACGTATGCCTTTCTGAATCCATTTCCGGCTTCCCCACTCCCGGGTGACCGGTGATCCGTAGAATCGTGGGGCGCACCAAGGGAGTTCGGGCCGTTCCCGTGCACCACCCGGGCCGGGATGTTCGAGCGGATAATTCGATTCGCGGCCGCCGGGTCGGTCGCGGAATCGGCGAAGTCCCGTAAATCCGGGGGATTCTCGAACGGCCGTCCCGGGCCGTCGCGGAGGTATTCCCGGAGCACCCCCAGTTTTCGCTCCCGGCGTACGCCGGGGCGCAT
Source organism: Streptomyces sp. NPDC059201 (assembly GCF_042754585.1). Classification (NCBI taxonomy): domain Bacteria; kingdom Bacillati; phylum Actinomycetota; class Actinomycetes; order Kitasatosporales; family Streptomycetaceae; genus Streptomyces; species Streptomyces sp. NPDC059201. Next base: position 275,915 of record NZ_JBHZBB010000002.1, on the reverse strand, counting down.
GAGGGGGGCGCGCGGGACGGGCCCGGCGGGCCGGTCCGGCGGGGCGGGCGTGGTGCGGGGCGGGCCGGTGCCCCTACGATCGGCGCGGGAGCGTCACCCTGTCGCCGGAGACGCCCCGGGACGCACCGACGGCGGCGGAGGAAAGCGGACGATGACGGCCACCCCCTCTCTGGTCCTGCGCGGTGGCGAATCGGTTCTCCGCTTCGCGGGCGGGCCGGTCACGCTGCACCGCCCGGACAAGGAGCACCACATACCCCTGGCGGCGATCTCGTTCGTCCACGCCGAGGGCCGGTCCCTCGCGATCGTCCTCACGGCCTCGGGCGCGAACGAGCCGACGATCTACCGGGTCACCGACGTCGACGAGACCGCCGCGCTCGTCTTCGCGGACGCCGTGACCGCCGCCCTGCCCGCGGTCCCGGCCCCCGACGGCCCCGACCTCGTGACGACCACCACGCCCCGCACCCCGGAGCCCCCCGGCCGCCGGAAGGGCCTCGCGGCCACCGTCGCCGCGTTCTTCGGGCACCGGGGCCGAGGGGACGGGGAACCGAGGGACTGACCGGGGCGGCGCCCCCGCTCGACGATCACGCCCATGCCGACCTCCCCCTCCGCACGAGCAGGTCACCTTTCTGTCGGGCGCGATCGCGCGGGTGCGCGCCGAGCTGCGGACGTACGGCGTCACGGCGACCGCCACCCGGGCCGAGACCCGGGGCGCGTACGTCTACCCGGACGGGACCGGCTCGACCGACGGACCCCACCCCCAGCCCATCCTTTGGGAAGTCATAAGCTGGCCTTATGGGGGCATAGACCAGGGTCGGGTACCACTTCGCGCGGGGCGTTAATTAGGGTGGCCTAAGTGTCGGCGGCTTCGCCGCACCCCGCTTGCGAAGGGAACCCAGTCATGCCCCGCCCCCTCCGGGTCGCGATCGTCGGCGCCGGCCCCGCCGGCATCTACGCCGCCGACGCGCTGCTGAAGTCCGACACCGCCACCGAGCCGGGCGTGTCCATCGACATCTTCGAGCGCATGCCGGCCCCCTTCGGCCTGATCCGCTACGGCGTCGCCCCCGACCACCCGCGGATCAAGGGCATCATCACCGCCCTCCACCAGGTCCTCGACAAGCCGCAGGTCCGCCTCTTCGGCAACGTGAACTACGGCACCGACCTGCACCTCGACGACCTGCGCTCCTTCTACGACGCCGTGGTCTTCTCGACCGGCGCCATGTTCGACCGCGAGCTGAAGATCCCCGGCGTCGACCTGGCCGGCTCCTTCGGCGCCGCCGACTTCGCCTCCTGGTACGACGGCCACCCCGACGTCCCGCGCACCTGGGACCTCTCCGCCGAGAAGGTCGCCGTCCTCGGCGTCGGCAACGTCGCCCTCGACGTCGCCCGCATCCTCGCCAAGACCGCCGAGGAGCTGCTGCCGACCGAGATCCCGGCCAACGTCCACGAGGGCCTCAAGGCCAACAAGGCCGTCGAGATCCACGTCTTCGGCCGCCGCGGCCCGGCCCAGGCCAAGTTCAGCCCCATGGAGCTGCGCGAGCTCGACCACTCGCCGAACATCGAGGTCATCGTCAACCCCGAGGACATCGACTACGACGAGGGCTCGATCGCCGAGCGGCGCAAGAACAAGCAGACCGACATGGTCGCCAAGACCCTGGAGAACTGGGCGATCCGCGACGTCGGCGACCGCCCGCACAAGCTCTTCCTGCACTTCTTCGAGTCGCCCGTCGAGATCCTCGGCGAGAACGGCGAGGTCGTCGGCCTGCGCACCGAGCGCACCGAGCTCGACGGCACCGGGAACGTGAAGGGCACCGGCGTCACCACCGACTGGGACGTCCAGTCCGTCTACCGCGCCGTCGGCTACCTCTCCGACGAGCTGCCCAAGCTGCCCTGGGACACCGTCAGCGGCACCGTCCCGGACCAGGGCGGCCGCGTGATGGAGGGCGAGGAGCACCTGGCCTCCACCTACGTCACCGGCTGGATCCGCCGCGGCCCGGTCGGCCTCATCGGCCACACCAAGGGCGACGCCAACGAGACCGTCGCGAACCTCCTGGCGGACTTCGCCGGGGGCCGGCTGCTCACCCCGGCCAGCCCGGAGCCGGACGCGGTCGTCGCCTTCCTGGAGGGCAAGGGCCTCACCTACACGACGTGGGAGGGCTGGTACGCCCTCGACGCCGCCGAGAAGGCGCTGGGCGAGCCGCAGGGCCGCGAGCGCGTGAAGATCGTCGAGCGCGAGGACATGCTTCGCGCGAGCGGCGCCATCGGCTGACGCGCCACCGCACCACGCGGGAAGGGGGCATCCACCGGGTGCCCCCTTCCCGCGTCCGGACCTAGGCTGGAGGGACCGGGGAGGCCGGAAGAGGTGAGGGCCGTGTCCGCACCCGTGGCCGACCGGGCCGTCCAAGCCCGGGAGGCGGTGGCCCGGGAGTCCTGGGCCGAGGCGTACGCGCTGCTGCACGCCTGCGACCTGCACCCCGAGCGCGCGCTGACCGCCGGGGACCTCGCCGCGCTCTCCGACGCCGCCTGGTGGGCCGGGCACCTCGACGAGTCCGTCACCGCCCGGCTGCGGGCGCACGCCGCCCACATGGCGGCCGGCGACCACCGGGGCGCCGGGATGGCCGCCTGGTGGCTCCACTACGAGTACGCGGGCCTGGGCAGGCCCGCCGTCGCCGCCGGCTGGCTGCACCGCGCCCGCCACCACCTGGAGGCGCTGCCGCCCTGCCCCGAGCAGTCCTTCCTCGCCTGGGCCGACGCCGAGGAGGCCACCGCCCGCGGCGACGGCGCCGCCGCCCTGGCCGCGACCGGCCGCATGACCCGCCTCGCCGAGGGCTCCGGCAGCCCCGACCTGCTGGCCCTCAGCCGCCAGGCGTCCGCCGCCGCCCTGTTCGCCCAGGGCCGCAGGGCCGAGGGCCTCGCCCTCCTCGACGAGGCGATGTGCGCGGCGGAGGCGGGCGAGCTGAGCAGCCTCTTCACCGGCTGGCTGTACTGCCTGGCCCTCACCCAGTGCATGGAGACCGCCGACTTCGGGCGGGCCGTCGAGTGGACCCGTACCGCGATGGAGTGGTGCGCCGCCGTCGGCTCGGGCGAGAACCCCTTCCGCGGGGTCTGCCGGGCCCACCGGGTCGAGGTCCTGGACCTCCTCGGGGAGTGGACCGCCGCCGAGGAGGAGGCCCGGCGGGCCTGCCGGGAGGTGCCGGTCGACTGCCTGGAGGCGGCCGCCGCCGCGTACTGCGCCGCCGGGGACGTCCAGCGCCGCCAGGGCCGCCTCGACGAGGCCGCCCGCTCCTACGCCCACGCCCACGAGCTGGGCCGGCTCCCCCAGCCGGGACTCGCGCTGCTGCGGCTCGCCCAGGGCCACGCGGACGCGGCGGCCGCTGGGCTGCGGCTCGCCCTGGCCTGCCAGGACGCCCGCCTCGACCCGCTGGCCCGGGCCCGGCTGCTCGCCGCCTCCGCCGAGGTCTCCCTCGCCGTCGGAGCCGTACGGGACGCGGCGGGCGCGGCGGCGGAGTTGGACGCGCTGGCCGGAGACGTGCCGCTGCTGCGCGCCCTCGCCGACACCGCGACCGGCGCGGTCGCCCTGGCCGCCGGACCCGGCAAGGCGCTGCCGGTCCTTCGGCGGGCGCTCGACGGATGGCTGCGGCTGCGGGTGCCGTACGAGGCGGCCCAGGCGCGGATGCTGCTCGCCGCGGCCGACCGGGCCGCCGGGGACGAGGAGGCCGCCCGGCTGGAGCTGGCCTTCGCCCGGGACGGCTTCGAGCGGCTCGGCGCCGCGCCGGACGCCCGCCGGGCCGCCGCGCTGCTGTCGGCCGCGTCCCGGCGCCGGCTGCCCGGCGGTCTGACCGCCCGCGAGGCCGAGGTGCTGCGGCTGGTCGCCGGGGGCGCCACGAACAAGGGCGTCGCCCGCGCCCTCGTCATCAGCGAGCACACGGTCGCCCGGCACCTCAACAACATCTTCGCCAAGCTGGGCGTCTCCACCCGCTCCGCCGCGACCGCCTACGCCTACGCGCACGGCCTGGTCTGAACGGCCCACCCGCCGTCCCTTCCCGGGATGGGCGGTCCGGGCGATGCGGCCGCCGCGCCCGCCCGCGTACACCGGGAGCATGACCACTTCGACGGAGACCCTGGACACGCTCCGCGGTGCCGTGCGCGGCACCGTCGTCACCCCCGGGGACCCCTCGTACGAGGAGTCCCGGCGGGTCTACAACGCCCTGCACGACCGCCGGCCCGCCGTCGTCGTCCGCGCCGCGGACACCGGCGACGTGATCGCGGCGGTCCGCCACGCCCGGGAGCACGCCCTCCCGCTCGCGGTGCGCGGCGGCGCCCACTCGGTGGCCGGCTTCGGCACGGTCGACGACGGCCTGGTGGTCGACCTCTCCCCGATGCGGGAGGTACGGGTCGACCCCGGGTCCCGGACGGCCCGGGCCGGCGGCGGCGCCACCTGGGGCGACTTCAATCACGCGGCCCACGCCTTCGGGCTCGCGACCACCGGCGGGGTGATCTCCTCGACCGGGATCGCCGGGCTGACCCTCGGCGGCGGCATGGGCCACCTCGCCCGCCGGTACGGCCTGAGCTGCGACAACCTGACCGGCGCGGAGGTCGTCACCGCCGACGGCACCCTCGTCTCCTGCGACGCCGAGCGCCGTCCCGACCTGTTCTGGGCGCTGCGCGGCGGCGGCGGGAACTTCGGCGTGGTGACCGAGTTCGTCTACCGGCTGCACCCACTGGCGGACGTCTTCGGCGGGCTGACCTGCTATCCGCTGGACGAGGCGGTGATCCGCGCCTGGTACGAGGCGGCCACCGCCGCCCCGGAGGAGCTGAACGTGATCCTGGTGCTGGCCCTCGGCCCGGAGGAACCGTTCCTGCCGGAGCGCTGGCACGGGCGCCCGGTCTGCGCCGCCTTCACCTGCTTCAGCGGCCCGCCCGACCGGGACGACAAGGTCCTGGCCCTCCTGGACGGACTGGGCCCGGTGGTCGGCCGCTTCATGGAGCGGATGCCGTACCCGGTGATCAACACGCTCTTCGACGCACAGCTGCCCGCCGGCCTGTACCACTACTGGAAGGGGAACTTCAGCCGCGGGCTGAGCGCCGGGGCGGCCGCGGCGCACGCCGAGTACGGGGCCACCCTGCCGACCATGGAGTCCGACACCGCGCTCTTCCCGATCGACGGGGCCTGCCACCGCACCGGCCCGGAGGAGACCGCCTTCGCCTACCGCGACGCGGACGTCTCGCACTCCTTCGGCGCCACCTGGACCGACCCGGCCGGCACCGCCGCCGGCATCGAGTGGACCCGCGCCTACGACCGGGCCCTGCGCCCGCACACCGAGGCGGGCGGGTACGTGAACTTCATGGACACCGACGACCAGGACCGGGTGCGGGTGAACTACCGGCAGAACTACGCCCGGCTGCGCGAGGTGAAGCGCCGCTACGACCCCGACAACGCGTTCCGGCTCAACCAGAACATCGCGCCGTGAGGACGCCCTAGGAGACCGTACGGGCGGAGGCGAGGAGCCGCAGGACGTCCTCGGGCGGGAGGCCGAGCGCCGTGCCCACGGTGCCCAGGACCTCCTGCTCGGCCGGGCTGTAGCCGCCGTCGGCCAGCGCGATCCGGGCGGCCTGGAGCAGCAGCGCCTCGCGTCCGGCGGGCTCCAGGTGCGGGGTGAGCGGGGCGACGGCCTCGTGGATCTCGATGGCGAGGAGGGCGCCCTCGGGGTTGATCTCGGGCATGAACCGCCCGGTGTCGGCCTCCAGCGCCTCGACCAGGTCGACGAGCTGGACGGCCGTGCAGTCGGCGTACCCGGCGGACCGGACGGCGTGCACAGCCCGGTCGAGGACCTCGCGGGAGCCGGTGCCGCCGGCCGCGAGGACGGCGAGGGCGACGGTGTGGACGGCGTCCCGCAGCATCCCGGAGAAGCGGCCGGTGGTCGGCCGCTCCAGCACCTCGGTGCCGAAGTGGGTGTGGCAGGCGGCGCACTCCACGACCGGGCCGGTACAGCCCCGGGGCAGGAGCGGGACGCCGAGGACGGCGAACCGGCGGCGGCCGGTGCGGCGCCGGTAGTTCCGGTCGCCGCCGCACTCCTCGCAGAAGAACTCGCCGTCGCCGATGGTGTTCCAGGAGGTGCGGATGCCGCAGACGGTCAGCTTCCCACCACGCGTTTTCCGGGCAGAACGCACGCGCACCTCCTCAACGGCCCGGCTGCACTGCCGGTGCGTTGGCGTGATGTTAGCCACATCCTTGATGTGACGTCAGCACCTCGTCCGTACTTCGCACCGGAGTTGGCCGAGACACGACACCGGGGTTTCAGGCCCGGCGGCGCCGCTTCGCGAAGGCCAGGAAGCCTCCGCCGAGCACCAGCGCGCCGACCGCCGCCCCGATGACCCCGGGCCCGATGGCCGAACCCGTCGACGCGAGATCACCCTCCGGGGTGGTCGCGGAGGGGGCGGGCGTCGGCCCGGTCTCGTCCGGGGTCCCGGCGGGAGCGGTGCTCGCGGAGGGGGTGCCGGAGGGCGCTTCCGAGGGCGACTCCGAGACGGTCCCGGAGGGCGCCGGCGAGGTGGTCTCGGGGGTGCCGGGGGCGGAGGTGGTGGGCGCCGGGGCCGAGGTGGTGGCGGCGGGCGGCTCGGTGGTGGCCGGCGGTGTGGGGACCGGGGTGTCGGTCGGCTTCGGGGTCTCCGGGGTGACGACCGGGCCGGGCGTGGTCTCCCCGGGGAGGCAGCCGGCGAAGGTCATCTGGTGCGTCTCGGCGCCGGGGACGGTGACGAGGTCCTTGGCGATGACCGCGCCGTTGACGTGGCCGGGGCCGACGCCGGGGCCGCCTATGTGGACGGTGGCGTTCGGCGCCAGGATCGTGCCGGGCCAGGAGGTGTAGTTCTTCTTCACCGTGGTGGCCTGCGGGAAGTTCCACAGCAGCTTGGAGCGGATGGTCCGGTAGGCCGGGTCCGGCACGTTGTAGTCGTCGACGACGGCCGGGCCGCCGGAGAGGTTCTTGTAGTAGACGCCGTAGGTGGCGTTCGCGCTCATGTCGTACGTGGCGCCGAGCACGTTCACCAGGGTCGAGGCGCCGACCGGGACGTCCAGGGTGATCGAGCGGGCCTTCTGGAGGTCGGCGGCGTCCACCGCGAAGACGTTGAGCCCGCTGTCCGTGCCGGTGAGGAAGAGGCCGTCGCCGGAGGCGGAGACCGTGCCGTTGGGCTTCTCGGCCGCCCAGCCGGCGGAGCGGGCGCGCAGGCCCGCGAACTCCTTGCCGAAGTCGACCGGGGAGGCGCCCTCGGTGATCGGGCCGTCGACGCCGAAGTTCTTCCCGCCGGAGGCGTTCACGACCTTGCCGGCGATGCCGGTGCCCTTGGTGATGACGACCTGGTTGGCGGAGAGGGTGCCGCCGACGACGAGGCTGTGGCCGCCGGGGAGCTTCGCGAGGTCGCCGGGGGTCAGCTGGTAGCCGACCGAGAAGCCGGAGGGCTGCGCCGGGTCGCCGAACGTCGCGTCGCCGCCGACCGCCACCGCGCCCTCGGAGTCCGAGTGGCGTACCGAGTCCCGCTCGACGAACTCCGCGTACAGCCCGGCCGTGCCGAGCGGATGCGGCGCGCACTCGGTGGTGGCGGCGGAAGCGGCGGGTGCCCAGGCGAGGGCGGCTCCGGTCACCGCGAGGACGGTGGCCACGGCAGCGGACGTGCGCATGCGGAACTCCAGGTCAGGGAGTACGGGGAGGGGAGGCGTGGGGGGCCCGGGGGGGATGGTCTGTACCATCCGTCAGACCTTGATGTGCCGTCAACTCCCCCCATATGACGCCGATTCCGTCATGTCGCCATGATCTTCCTTAAGCGAGCCTGAAACCGTGACGCACCTCACACGCGACGGCGCCCCGCCCCCTCACGGAGGGGGCGGGGCGCCGTACGGAGCGTGAGGTCAGCGCGCGGAGCGGTTGACCGCCGAGATGACCGCCTTCAGGGAGGCGCGGGTGGTGTTGGCGTCGATGCCGATGCCCCACAGCACCCGTCCGTCGATGGCGCACTCGATGTACGAGGCGGCCTGCGCGGAGGCGCCCTCGCTCATCGTGTGCTCCTGGTAGTCCAGCAGGCGGGCGTCCACGCCGACCGACTGGAGGGCGGCGAAGAAGGCGGAGATCGGGCCGTTGCCGGAACCGGTCAGGACGGTCTCGACGCCGTCGACGACCGCCTCGACCTTCAGCGTGTCGGTGCCGTCGGTGTCCGAGGTGGACTGGCCGGAGCGCAGCTGGATGCGGCCCCAGGCGTTCTCCGGGTTGGGCAGGTACTCGTCCTGGAAGACGGACCAGATCGCGGCCGGGGTGACCTCGCCGCCCTCGGCGTCGGTCTTGGCCTGGATGATCCGGGAGAACTCGATCTGCATCCGGCGGGGCAGGTCCAGCTTGTGGTCGTTCTTCAGGACGTACGCGATGCCGCCCTTGCCGGACTGCGAGTTGACCCGGATGACGGCCTCGTAGGAGCGGCCGACGTCCTTGGGGTCGATGGGCAGGTACGGGACGGCCCACTCGATGTCGTCGACGGTCTTGCCCTGGGCGGCCGCGTCGGCCTCCATCGCGTCGAAGCCCTTCTTGATGGCGTCCTGGTGGGAGCCGGAGAAGGCGGTGTAGACCAGGTCGCCCGCGTAGGGGTGGCGCGGGTGGACCTCCATCTGGTTGCAGTACTCGCTGGTGCGGCGGATCTCGTCGATCTGCGAGAAGTCGATCTGCGGGTCGACGCCCTGGCTGAAGAGGTTCATGCCCAGGGTGACCAGGTCGACGTTGCCGGTGCGCTCGCCCTGCCCGAACAGGCAGCCCTCGATGCGGTCGGCGCCGGCCATGATGGCCAGTTCGGCGGCGGCGACGGCGGTGCCGCGGTCGTTGTGCGGGTGGACCGACAGGCAGACGTGCTCGCGGCGGGTCAGGTTCCGGGACATCCACTCGAAGCGGTCCGCGTGGGTGGAGGGGGTCGAACGCTCCACGGTGGCGGGCAGGTTGAGGATGATCTCGCGGCCGGGGCCGGGCTGCCAGACGTCGCAGACGGCCTCGCAGACCTCCAGGGCGAAGTCCAGCTCGGTGTCGGTGAAGATCTCGGGGCTGTACTGGTAGCCGAAGGTGGTCTCCGGGCCCAGCAGCTTCTCGGCGTACTCCATCACCAGGCGGGTGCCGTCGACGGCGATCTGCTTGATGTCGTCCTTGGAGCCGCGGAAGACGACCCGGCGGAAGGTCGGCGCGGTGGCGTTGTACAGGTGGACGGTGGCGCGGTGGGCGCCGACCAGGGACTCCACGGTCCGCTCGATCAGGTCCTCGCGGGCCTGGGTCAGGACGGAGATGGTGACGTCGTCCGGGATCGCGCCCTCTTCGATGATGGAGCGGACGAAGGCGAAGTCGGTCTCGCCGGAGGACGGGAAGCCGACCTCGATCTCCTTGTAGCCCAGGCGTACCAGCAGGTCGAACATCTCGCGCTTGCGGGCCGGGGACATCGGGTCGATCAGGGCCTGGTTGCCGTCGCGCAGGTCGGTGGAGAGCCAGCGGGGCGCCTTGGTGATGCGCTGCTCGGGCCAGGTGCGGTCCGGGATCTCGACGGCCTCGTAGCGGCCGTACTTGTGGATCGGCATGCCGGACGGCTTCTGCTCGTGCGTCGCGTTGGTGATCGGCGTCGGACGGCTGACGAACGGAGACTGGGACATTGCGTAGGGCTCCTCGGGGTCCTTCACGGGGGACGGCCGACTGTCGAACGCAACACCGAAACCCGCGGGGAGGGGGTCGGCCTACGACTACAGGCCCTCGCCGCGGCAGCTAAGGAGAAGCAGCCCGAAACGCATGATGTGCGTCACCATAGCCCAGGGCCGGGAAAGGCGGACGTCCGTTTCAGTATGCGGGACGGCCCTGCCGTCAAGGCCGAAAGGTGACTCATCACTCCATTTCGCCAATCCTCGTCGCAACTCGTGACACGACCGTCACGGAGTGCCAGATTCGAGGCATGACCTCCCCCTTCTGCGCGATCGTGCCGCCCCACCTCCTGGAGCACCTCGCGGCCTCGGAGAACCCCGCCGTCGCCGCCGCCGCCCGCCGCACCCTCATCGCCGACGCCTCGGCCCGCACCGCCCGCGTCCTCCCCCGCCCGGCCGCCGCCCCCGCCGGTACCCCGGCCGAGCCCGCGGCCCCGCGCCGCACCGTGTACGACGCCCAGCGGCGTACCGAACTGCCCGGTGTGAAGGTCCGCGACGAGGGCGAGGAGGCGACCGCCGACGCCACCGTCAACCGGGCCTACGCGGGCCTCGGCGCCACCTTCGCGCTCTTCCGGGACGCCTTCGGGCGCGACTCGATGGACGGCGCCGGGCTGCCGCTGCTCGCGACCGTCCACTACGACGAGAAGTACGGCAACGCCTTCTGGAACGGCGAGCAGATGGTGTTCGGCGACGGCGACGACGAGATCTTCCTCGACTTCACCCTGCCGGTGGACGTCATCGCGCACGAACTGGCGCACGGCTTCACCCAGTACACGGCGAACCTGGAGTACTTCAGCCAGTCCGGCGCGCTCAACGAGTCCGTCTCCGACGTCTTCGGCGCCCTGGTGAAGCAGCACGCGCTCGGCCAGAGCGTCGAACAGGCCGACTGGCTGATCGGCGAGGGCCTCTTCCACCCGGACGTGGAGGGGACCGCGCTGCGCTCGATGAAGGCGCCGGGGACCGCGTACGACGACGACGTGCTCGGCAAGGACCCGCAGCCGGCCCACATGGACGACTACGTGCGCACCGGCCGGGACAACGGCGGGGTGCACATCAACTCCGGCATCCCGAACCACGCCTTCTACCTGGTGGCGACCGAGCTGGGCGGCAACAGCTGGGAGCGGGCCGGGCGGATCTGGTACGACGTCATGACGGGCGGGACGCTCGCCCCCGAGACCCGCTTCACCGAGTTCGCGGCGGCGACGGTGGCGGCGGCGAGGGCGCGGTACGGCGACGCGGCCGAGATCCAGGCCGTCATGAAGGCGTGGGCGGCCGTGGGCGTACCGACCGACTGAGCGGGCTGGTAGACAGGGCCCATGCGGATTCGAGTGCGGCGCACCGGTGGTTTCGCGGGCATCGAGCGGTCGGCGGAGGTGGAGGTCTCGGGCCCCGAGTGGCAGTCCCTGGCCTCCGCCGTCCTGGCGGCGGCTCCGGAGGGCACCCGGGGCGTCCCGGACGGCTTCGCCTACGAGATCACGATCGACGGCCGGACGGTCCGCTGCGCCGACCCCCACCTGACGGAGGCGCAGCGGACCCTCGTGACGCGGGTCCTCAAGGAGGGCGCCTAGGCGTTTCGCCTAGGACCGGAACAGACGGCGCCAGAGGCCGCGGGGCTTGCTCTCCTCGGGCTCCCGGGGCTCCCGGACCTCCAGGGACCAGTCGCCCGCGCCCTGACGGACGGCGACGAGCAGCGGGCCCTCGGGCAGCTTCCTGCTGTCCTTCAGGCCGCCCCTTTGATGATCAGCGTCACGGCGTCATGCCGGCACGCCGTCTCCGGGCGGGTCGAGGGCCGGGTGCGCCGGGGCGGGGACGCCCAGGTCGGTGAAGGGCGTGACGAGGAGGGCGTACTGCTCCGGGGTGAGCCTCGCGCGCTTGAGGACCGCGCGGGAGGCGATGCCGACGGCCGCGATCGCGTCGGAGTGCAGTCCGGTGAGGTGCCCGTCGAGCTCGTCGGCGCGGGGCAGGAGGGCGGCGCGGACGCGGTGGTTCAGCACGGAGTTCTGGGCCGCCGACGGCGACGCCGCGTGGCTGGCCTCCCGGCCGCCCGTGCTCCGGCCGTCGACCATCCGGTCGAAGGCCGTCGCGAGGGCGGCGGGCGGCAGGGCGGTCGCCCCGTCGACGAAACGGGCCGTCGCCTCGTCGAGCACGGCTAGAAGCCCAGGCGGCGGAGCTGCTTGGGGTCGCGCTGCCAGTCCTTGGCGACCTTGACGTGCAGGTCGAGGAAGACCGGGGTGCCGAGGAGGGCCTCGATGTGCTTGCGGGACTTCATCCCGACCTCCTTCAGGCGGCTGCCCTTGGGGCCGATGATGATGCCCTTCTGGCTGGGGCGCTCGATGTACACGTTGGCGTGGATGTCGAGCAGCGGCCGGTCGGCGGGGCGGCCCTCGCGCGGGATCATCTCCTCGACGACGACCGCGATGGAGTGCGGCAGCTCGTCCCGTACGCCTTCGAGCGCGGCCTCGCGGATCAGCTCGGCGACCATGACCTGCTCCGGCTCGTCCGTGAGGTCGCCCTCCGGGTAGAGCGGCGGGGACTTCGGCAGGAGCGGGATGAGCAGGTCGGCGACGAGCTGGACCTGCTTGTCGCCGACGGCGGAGACGGGCACGATCTCGGCCCACTCGATGCCGAGCTCCCGGCCGAGCTGGTCGATGGCGATCAGCTGCTCGGCGAGGGTCTTCGAGTCCACCAGGTCGGTCTTGGTGACGATGGCGACCTTGGGGGTCTTCTTGATCTCGGCGAGCTCCTTGGCGATGAAGCGGTCGCCGGGGCCGAGCTTCTGGTCGGCGGGCAGGCAGAAGCCGATCACGTCGACCTCGGCCCAGGTGGTGCGGACGATGTCGTTGAGCCGCTCGCCGAGGAGGGTGCGCGGCTTGTGGAGCCCGGGGGTGTCGACCAGGATCAGCTGGGCGTCCGGGCGGTGCACGATGCCGCGCACGGTGTGCCGGGTGGTCTGGGGGCGGTTGGAGGTGATCGCCACCTTCTGACCGACCAGAGCGTTCGTGAGGGTGGACTTGCCCGCGTTGGGGCGCCCGACGAAGCAGGCGAAGCCCGCCCGGTGGGGGGCGGTGTTCTCATCGGTCTCATCACTGCGCACGCTCATGGGGGCCATTGTCCCCGATGAGCGGCCCCGCCACGCACTCAGTGTCCCGGCCGGGCCCCGCGGCGCCGGATCCGCCACCCCGCGAGGCCGCCGCCGGCGCCCAGGACCAGCACTCCGGCGACGAGCCAGGGCAGGGCGAGGAAGGAGACTCCGGCGCTCTCGCGGACGTCCTTGGCGGTGGCGACGAGGGTCACCTCGCCCCAGTCGAGCTGCGGCGAGCCGATCCACTTCTCGGTCAGCCGGATCCGCTGCCGGGGCAGCAGCTCGGACGGCACCTGGGCGAGGTCGCGGTCGAGCAGGGTCCGCCCGAAGAGCCCCTCGGCGGAGAGGACGACCTTGGGGTTGAGCGTGACGTTGCCCCGGTTGTGGAGGGTGTACGTGACGAGGGCGACGCTCTCCCGGGTGCCGGGGACGACCGGCCGGTCCTGCTCCAGGACGACGTCCTCGACGGCGAGCGCGGGCACGGCGGGGCCGCTGACCTTGAGGTAGACGCGGGCGGCGACGGCCCGCTGGACGCCCATGGCGACGCTGCCCCCGCCCGCGGGGGTGATCCGCTCGTCGAGGGCGACGACGGCGCCGGGGTGGTCGCCGGGGACGGCGTCGGCGGGGACGGTGAGGGTGAAGGGGACGGTGACGGCGGAGCGGGCCGGGACGGTGACCGTGGTGCGGTCGGGCTCGATCCAGGCGCCGGCGCCGGTCTGCTCCTCCTTCAGGGTGCGGATGGCGAAGCCGCCGTCGCGCTCGGTGTTGTAGGCGTCGGCGCCGTAGAGCCGGAAGGTGAGCGGGGCGGCGGTCTTGTTGGCGACGGTGACCTTGTCGCGGAGGGTGGTGCCGGGGTCGGCGGTGAGGAAGTAGTAGGGGCGCTCGCCGAGCCGGGCGGCGGCCGGGTAGACGGCCCACTCGCCGTTCTCGGCGGCCTGGGCGGCCGGGGCCCCGAGGAGCAGCAGGGCGGCGCTCAGGAGGAGGACGTACAGCTTGCGTCGCACGGTGCGGAACCCCCGGGGGTGCGGTGGGGAGACGTGGGTGAGCGGCCTCGGGGCCGGCCGGGAAGGTGCGCCCGGCCGGCCCTTCGGCCGCTGTCAGGACAGGGTCAGCGTGAGCACGCCCGCGTAGGCGCCGGGGGCGGTGAACGCCGGGACGTCCAGCGCGAGCTGGGCGTCGACGGTGAACTCGCCTCCGGTGACCGTGCCGTTCGCCGTGGAGGCGAGGGTCGCTCCGGTGCCGACGGGTCCGGCGGTGCCGGCCGTGCAGGCGCTGGGGCTGCCCTCCTTGGCGACGCAGGCCGGGGTCCAGCTGAGCCGGTCGGCGCCGATGGCTCCGCCGGGGCCGGTGAAGTCGGTGACCTTGCCGGTCACGGACCAGCCCGCGGGGCCGCCGCGGAAGTCCTTGACCGTCACCGTCTGGAGGGCTCCGGTGGCCGCTCCGCCCTGGCCGAAGTCGACCGCCGAGAGCGAGACGGCGTCACCGGCCTGGGTCATGGACAGTTCGCCCGCCTTGACCGTGGCGGTGATCTTCTGGCTGTTCGGCGGGGTCGGGGTGTCGTCGACGACCTGGTACGGGATCGGGCCGGCGCCCTTCTCCGCGTTCCAGGAGCCGCCCTCGTACGCGACGATCCCGGTGGTGGCCAGGTCGTTCACCTTGAGCCGGGCGACGAAGCCGCCCTCGCTGTCGGTGGTGACCGTCATCCGGTCGGCGGTCTCCGCGGCCCCGGCGCGGGCGACCACGGTCACCTGGGCGAGCGGGGTGAACTTGGCGCCGGTGACGGTGACCCGGACGCCGGGGGCGCCGGAGGCGGTGCCGAGGGCGAGGGTCCGCGCGTTGGGCACGGGCTGGTCGCCGGCCTGGACCGTCTCGGAGACGGGGGCGGGCGGGTTGAGCACCGTACAGGGGGTGTCCAGCTCCATGATGTAGCTGGTGTGGATGTTGTAGTCGCCCGGCGAGAGGGTGATCGCGCCGGCCTTGGTGACCGTGAACGAGCCGGTCATGGAGAAGCCCGGGAAGGCGCCCTTGCCGGGGACCGGCGGGTTCTTCTTGGGGCCGGTGACGCTGACCGTGCCGGTCTGGGCGCCGCCGAGGACGACCTTGCCGCTCGGGGTGAGGATGTCGGCCGGGAGCGCGAGGTCGACCGGGTTCGACGCGGCGGGCTTGGTGATCGCGTAGGTCACCTTGACCGTGTCCCCGACCTTGGGGGTGGGGTTGTCGACCGAGACCACCGCGGTGGTGGTGCCCTCGATGGGCGGGATGCCGGCGATGGGCGGCGGGATGCAGCGGGTCTGGAACTGCACCGACTGCGCGGAGCCGACCGCCTGCGCCGGGGCGGCGAGCGCGCCGCCGGCCGCGAACGCGAGGGCGGTGGCGCCGAGAACGGCGGTCCACCGCCGTCTTCGGGCCGCCGCCCGGGTTCGGGTGAATGCCATGTGAGTGCCCCCTCCTGAGGGTCGAGAGGGCGCCATTGACGGCTGAGGGGCGAGAGAAGTCAATAACGACGGACGCCATCGACTGATGACCCATCAGATAATGGCAGGATCGGGCGTTGTGCGGACTTCTCCGGAATGTCGGTGCACACGCCGAAGACCGGCGCCGCCCTCGGGGCGGCACCGGTCACGGGTGTGCGGTGGATCAGCTGATGACGAAGTTCCCCGGGGACTGCGACGTCAGCGCGTCGCAGTTCACCGTGACGCCGAAGATCACCAGCTTGAGGGCGGTGCCGGCGAAGTACGAGTTGAGCCGGTCGCCCGCGACCACCGGGGTGGCGGTCAGCGGACCCAGGTTCGCCGTGCCGCCCGCCGGGATCGCCGGGTTCTTCTTCCCGGTGAAGACCCGGTCGGGACCCGTGGAGTTGTCCAGGGTGAAGGTGGAGTTGATCGTGTCCGCGCCGACGGCGACCGGCGTGGTGACCGGGGCCGTGATCCAGACCTGGGCCGTGCTCCCCGAGTGGGTCATGGTGATCGTGGCGGTGCCGCCACCCCAGCTCCCACAGTCGTACGTGGCCGTCGCCGAGCCCGGCGAGACGGCGGCGGACGCCGTGGGGGCGAAGGCGAGCGACATGGTGGCGAGGCCCGCGGCGAGCGCCCCGGCCGCCCCTAGAGTGCTTCTTCTCATGGCGAGTTCGTACCCCTTCCGATGACGAACGCAGGGGTGCGGGCGCTGCGTGGATTGGCGGAATACCGGTGGATCTGACGGTCCGTCGGACCGTCCGCCGCCTATTGAGACGCAGACGGCACGGGAAGGCAAGAGAAGTCGCGGAGATCCTTCACAAACGCGCAAGGGCCCGGCCGTGGCCGGACCCCACTCACCTCACAGCGGCGCTCAGCCCGCGGTGACCGCCGCGCGCAGCAGCCCGTCCGGGCCCGCGAGCAGCACCGGCGTCCCCGGGCCCCCCAGGTCCCGCACGGCCGCCCGGTCCTCGTCCGACGCGGCCTCGGCGCTGGACACCACGGCCGCCGCCTCCAGCGACCGCGCCCCGCTGGCCACGGCCATCGCCACGGCCGTCCGCAGCGCGCTCAGCTTCAGCGACTCCAGCTCCACCGTGCCCGCCACGTAGGTGCGGCCGGTCTCGTCCCGTACGGCCGCGCCCTCGGGCACGCCGTTGCGGGCGCGGGCGCTGCGCGCCAGCGTGATGATCTTCAGGTCCTCGGCGCCGAGGTCGCCGTGCTCACTGCTGAGTGTCATGGACCGAGCATAGGTCGGGGCACCCGGTCAGCCCGCCAGCGGGTACATCGCCCCCCGCCGCCCCTCCGGCGAGACCAGCCACTCCAGCTTCGCGGCCGTCCCCTCCTCCGGCAGCGGCGTGTGCAGCACGATCACCAGGTCCGGACGGGCCGGCACCCGCAGCTGCGTGGCCTCCAGATGGAGCGGGCCCGCCAGCGGGTGCTCCAGGACCTTGCGGGTCTGGCCGCCCGGCATGACGTCCCGCTGCTCCCACAGCTCCGCGAACTCGGGACTCGCCTCCCTGGCCTCCTCGACCACCGCCCGGAACCCCTCGTCCTCCGGGCTCTCCGAGCACGCGGCCCGGAACTGCGCCACCACCGTCGGCGCGATCTCCTCCCAGCCGCTCGCCCGCGACCGGTAGATCGCGTCCGTGAAGAAGGAGACCAGGCAGTTCTGGACGATCTCCGGCCGCATCCCGAGCACGATCGCCGCCGAGTCGTTGTACATGACCGTGTTCCAGTAGACGTCCATGATGTGCGCCGGGAACGGCATCCACGCCTCGATCAGCCGCCGCAGCCCGTGGCACATGTCCCGCGCCCCCGGATCGACCTCAGGCGCCGGCGGGTTCAGCCCCGCCAGGACGTACAGATGACGGCGCTCCGCCGGGCTGAGTCGCAGCACCCGCGCCACGGCGTCGAGGACCTGCGGCGAGACGGTGATGTCGCGGCCCTGCTCCAGCCACTGGTACCAGGACACCCCGACCCCGGCGAGGACGGCGACCTCCTCGCGACGCAGCCCCGGCGTGCGGCGCCGGGCGCCGCCGTCCGGCAGACCGGCCTCCGCGGGGCTCACCCGGGCCCGGCGGCTCATCAGGAACTCCCGCAGCTCGGCCAGTCGGTGCGCCTTGCCGCCCGCGCTCTCCAGCGCTGTGACCACGTGTGCTTCCTCCCCCGGACGCCTGGTGGTACGACCAACAGGATAAGTTCCCGCTCCCCAGCGTTGTTCCCCGGCCACGAGAGTCGTGGGCATGGCAACCGTGTCCCCTCCCCCCTCCTCCCCTCCGTCCACTCCCCCGTCCGCGCCCGCCACCACACCCAAGCCGCCGGCCCCCGCGCTCACCGGCCGCGCCCGGCTCGTCCTGATCGTGCTGTGCGCCGCCCAGTTCATGGTGTCGCTGGACTTCTCCGTCCTGAACGTCGCCCTGCCCGCGCTCGGCGCCGACCTCGGGCTCAGCCCCTCGGCCCTCCAGTGGGCCGTCACCGCCTTCGCCCTGCCGTCCGGCGGCTTCCTGCTGCTCTTCGGGCGGATCGGCGACCTCTACGGGCGCAAGAAGCTGTTCCTCACGGGCCTCGCGGTCTTCGGCGCGGCCTCCGTCCTCGCCACCTTCGCCTGGAGCCCCGCCGTCTTCCTCGCCGCCCGCGCCCTCCAGGGCGTCGGCGCCGCCGCGATCGTCCCGACCGGCATGTCCCTGCTGACCACCACCTTCCCCGAGGGCCCGCTGCGCGAGCGGGCGCTCGGCATCTCCGGCACCCTGCTCTCGCTCGGCTTCACCGTCGGCATGGTCCTCGGCGGCGTCATGACCGACACCCTCGGCTGGCGCTCCACCATGGGCCTGCTCGCCCTCTTCAGCGCCCTGGTGCTGCCCTTCGCGCCCCGGCTGCTCGCCGAGTCCCGCACCCCCGAGCGGCCCCGGCTCGACGTGCCCGGCGCGGTGACCGTCACCGGCGGTCTGCTGTCCCTGATCTACGCCCTGTCGACCGCCGCCGAGCGCGGCTTCGGCGGCGCGGACGTCCTGGTCACCCTGGTCGCAGGCGTCACGCTGCTCATCGCCTTCGTGGTCGTCGAGTCCCGCAGCGCCGCCCCGCTGGTGTCCCTGCCGATGCTGCGCAGGCGCACCGTCGCCTTCGGCAACCTGGGCGGGCTCGTCACCTTCTCGATGATGTCGACCCTCATCTTCGTGCTGACCCTGTACTTCCAGGAGACCCTGGGGCTGTCCAGCTTCGCCACCGGTCTGGTCTTCGGCGCCCAGGGCGTCGTGTCGGTCCTCGCCGGCACCCTCGCGCCCCGCCTGATCGGCCGCTTCGGCGCCCGCCGCACCCTGGCCGCCGGCCTCGCCGGGCAGGGCCTCTTCGGCACCGCCCTGCTGGGCATCAGCTCCGGCTCGGGCGCGGTCCTCGCCACCGTCGCCGTCTCGGTGGCCTCGATGTTCCACCTGGTCGCGATCATCTCGTACGGCGTCACCGTCACCTCCGGCGTCCCCGACGAGCAGCAGGGCCTGGCGACCGGCCTGGTCACCACCACCCAGCAGGTCGGCCTGACCGTCGGCATCCCGCTCTTCGGCGTCCTCGCCACCACCGGCGACAGCCTGTACGACGGGGTGCGCACGGTCATCGCGCTGGACGCGGCGATCGTGCTGGGCGCGGCGGTCCTGATCGCCCTGGGCCTGCGGCGCGCCCGGTGAGCACCACCGGGGGTGAGGGCTACGGCCGGTCGAGGCGGAGCCGTACCGCCTTCGGCAGTCCGGCGACGACCAGGTCGTACGAGTCCTCGATGAGCTCCCGGACCATCCGGTCCGGGAGCCCGGCCACCTCGACCGTGTTCCAGTGCCGCTTGTTCATGTGATAGCCGGGGGTGATCGCCGGGTACTCCTCGCGGAGCCGTACGGCGTCCTCCGGATCGCACTTGAGATTGACCCGCAGCGGCTCGCCGTCGAGCCAGGAGAGCGCGAAGAGCTTCCCCGCCACCTTGAAGACCGAGGTGTCGGGCCCGAAGGGGAACTCCTCGGTGGCGTCGTTGAACTCCAGGCAGAAGGCGCGCAGCCGGTCCGGGGTCATTCCTGGCCCTTCCCCTCCGCTCCGGCCGGGACGACCGGCTCGACGAGCACGGTGACGATCTTGTTCCGGCGGCCGGCCGGGGCCTCGGCGGTCAGCCGCAGCTCCCGTCCGTCCGGCAGGGCGACGACGGCAGAGGCGCCGGAGATCGGGACGCGGCCGAGGGCCTTGGCGAGCAGACCGCCGACGGTCTCCACGTCCTCGTCGTCGAACTCGTCGGGGCCGAAGCCGTACAGCTCGCCCAGGTCGCCGATGTCGAGGCGGGCGGTGACCCGGTGGCGGTCGTCGCCGAGCTCCTGGACCGGCGGCAGCTCCCGGTCGTACTCGTCGGTGATCTCGCCGACGATCTCCTCCAGGATGTCCTCGATGGTGACGATGCCGGCCGTGCCGCCGTACTCGTCGATGACGACGGCGACGTGGTTGCGCTCCTGCTGCATCTCGCGCAGCAGGTCGCCCGCGTTCTTGGTGTCGGGGACGAAGGCGGCCGCGCGCATCGCGGTGGAGACCAGGTCGGCCTCGGCGTCGCGGTTGATGTGCGTCTTGCGGACCAGGTCCTTCAGGTACACGATCCCGACGATGTCGTCCTCGTTCTCCCCCGTCACCGGGATCCGGGAGAAACCGGAGCGCAGGGCGAGGGTGAGGGCCTGCCGGACGGTCTTGTACCGCTCGATGCAGATGAGGTCGGTCCTGGGCACCATCACCTCGCGGACCAGGGTGTCGCCCAGCTCGAAGACCGAGTGCACCATCCGGCGCTCGTCGTCCTCGATGAGGGACTCCTGCTCGGCGAGGTCGACCATCGCCCGCAGCTCGGCCTCGGAGGCGAAGGGGCCCTTGCGGAAGCCCTTGCCCGGCGTCAGCGCGTTGCCGATGAGGATCAGCAGCTGCGGGATCGGGCCCATGATCCGGGCCAGCGGCAGGAGGACGTACGCGGCGGCGGTCGCCGTGTTCAGCGGGTGCTGGCGGCCGATGGTGCGCGGCGAGACGCCGACGGCCACGTAACTCACCAGGACCATCACGCCGATCGCGACGAGCAGCGCCTCCCAGGTCTCGGGGAAGTACTCCAGGCAGGCGTAGGTGACGAGGACGCCGGCGGCCATCTCGCAGGCGACGCGGACGAGCAGCGCCACGTTGAGGTAGCGGGTGGGGTCGGCGGCGACCTGGGAGAGCTTCTCGGCGCCGCGCCGCCCGGAGCGGACGGCCTCGGCGGCGCGGAAGCTGGAGACACGGGCGAGCCCGGCCTCGGCGCAGGCGGCGAGCCAGGCGACGACGACCAGGGCGACCGCGCCGAGGATCAGCTGAATGCTCATCGGGCGCGCGGGGTCAGTTGACGGTCGGGGCGGGGGACGGGCCGGTGAGGCCCTTCTCGGCGCGCCAGCCGTCGACGATCGCCGCCTGGAGGCCGAACATCTCGGCCTTCTCGTCCGGCTCCTCGTGGTCGTAGCCCAGCAGGTGGAGGACGCCGTGGACGGTGAGGAGCTGGAGCTCCTCGTCCATGGAGTGCTTCGTGGGGGCGTCCTCGCCCTGCTGCTTGGCGACCTCGGGGCAGAGCACGATGTCGCCGAGGAGCCCCTGCGGGGGCTCCTCGTCGTCCTTGGCCGGCGGGCGCAGCTCGTCCATCGGGAAGGACATGACGTCCGTCGGTCCGGGGAGGTCCATCCACTGGATGTGGAGCTGCTCCATCGCCTCCGCGTCCACCACGATCACCGAGAGCTCGGAGAGCGGGTGGATCCGCATGCGCCCGAGGGCGTAGCGGGCGATGTCCAGGATCGCCTGCTCGTCGACCTCGGTGCCGGACTCGTTGTTGACGTCGATCGACATGTGCGGTGCTTCTACTTCCCGTTGCGGCCGGTGCGCTGCTCGTTGGCGCTGTCGTACTTCTCGTACGCGTCGACGATACGGCCGACGAGCTTGTGCCGGACGACATCGTGCGACGTGAGCCGCGAGAAGTGGACGTCCTCGACGCCCTCCAGAATGTCCTGCACCTGCCGCAGCCCGCTCTTCGTCCCGTTCGGCAGGTCGACCTGCGTCACGTCACCGGTGATGACGATCTTCGAGTCGAACCCCAGCCGCGTGAGGAACATCTTCATCTGCTCGGGACTCGTGTTCTGCGCCTCGTCGAGGATGATGAACGCGTCGTTGAGCGTGTTGTGCGTCAGCAGGTAGTCCTGCGTGACGTACAGCGAGTCCTCGGCCGCGACCTGGATGCAGACGGTCTCCTCGCGCCCGGCGGGCTCGATGGAGTCGATGAACCGCATCGGCCGACCGCCGCCGCCGGCCGCGTGGTAGGCGTCCCGCTTGCGGGCGAGCCGGAAGGGCTCGATGCCTTCGGGGAGGCGGATGTCGACGATGTGGGAGTCGTAGCGGAACTCACCCCGTGTGGTGCTGCTCTTCGCCCGGCCTTCGGCCTTGCGACGCCGGGTGTAGGCGACGCCACCGAGCGACTGGACCAGGGCGATCACGTCGTCGCGGAGCACGATCGAGGCGGTCGAGTACTGGATCCGGCAGGTGCGGTCCTTCTGCGTGACCGGACCGCCGTCGGAGTCGAGGAGGCCCTGGAGCACGGCGAGGCGGACCTCGGCGGTGTTGTGCAGGTAGTCGTCGGGGACGAACTTCGAGTGGGCTTTGGTGCCGAACAGGTCAAGGGAACGCAACGCCTGCTTCAGCGGGTGTGTAAGAAGACCGCTTTCGCCATCGGCCGGAGTGGGCACACGGTTGATGAGGTAGTTGTAGCCTCCTCGCGCCCGCACCTTGATTCCGGGAACCGCAGCCTCTACGGAAGCGATGAGCTCGGGGTCGGCGGTAGTGAACGACGGAGTGCCGGCCCTTGAGATGCAGCCGTCCCCGAGCAGCAGTCCCAGCGCGTACGGATCCATCGGGACCTCACGCTCGGGCATGGCCACGGGCGCGGTGAGCAGCGGCAGCTCGTACCGGCGGGCGTGTGCGGCCCGCAGGTTACCGATCATGTCCTGGGTCTCCAGGACCCGCCACGGCTTGTTCCGGCGCTTGTCCGAGGCCGTACGGACCGTCCACAGGTGCTCGCCGCAGCACAGCGTCCAGGAGCCGTCCTGGGCGGAGACCCGGTAGATGTCCCGCTCGCCCTGCGGGTAGACGCCGAGGACGGGGGTGGGCTCGCCGTTGGAGCCGATGACGAGGTCGCCGACCTCCAGGGACCCGATGGGACGCCAGCCGTCCGGCGTCAAAACATTCGTGAAAACGGGTTGACTCCGGCCCCTCATGTACGCTAGGGGCGCGACCTCGATCGTGCCGCTCGCCATGAGCTTGGGGATGGAGTCGGGGTCGAGCATGTCGTGCAGGGCGTCGTAGAGCGGGCGCAGGTAGGGGTCGATCTTTTCGTAGAGGGTGCCGGGGAGGAAGCCGAGGCGTTCGCCGGCCTCGACCGCGGGGCGGGTCAGGATGATGCGGGTGACCTGCTTGGACTGGA
This sequence comes from Streptomyces sp. NPDC059201, assembly GCF_042754585.1. Classification (NCBI taxonomy): domain Bacteria; kingdom Bacillati; phylum Actinomycetota; class Actinomycetes; order Kitasatosporales; family Streptomycetaceae; genus Streptomyces; species Streptomyces sp. NPDC059201. The sequence goes on along the minus strand of NZ_JBHZBB010000002.1, from coordinate 253,185 downwards.
GGGCCTGGACGGCCTTGGCCATGGCCAGGTAGGTCTTGCCGGTGCCGGCGGGGCCGATGCCGAAGACGACCGTGTGCTTGTCGATCGCGTCGACGTAGCGCTTCTGGTTGAGCGTCTTGGGGCGGATGGTGCGGCCGCGGTTGGAGAGGATGTTCTGGGTGAGCACCTCGGCCGGGGTCTCCTGGCCGGCTTCCGCCTGGCCGTTCTCGCTCGCTCTGAGCATGGCGATGGAGCGTTCCACTGCGTCCTCCGTCATCGGCTGTCCGGTGCGGAGCACCAGCATCATCTCGTCGAACAGGCGCTGGATGAGGGCGACTTCCGCGGCGTCGCCGACCGCGCTGACCTGATTGCCCCGGACGTGGATGTCCGCCCGGGGGAACGCCTGCTCGATCACGCGGAGCAGGGAGTCGCCGGAGCCGAGGACGGTCACCATGGGGTGCTTGGCGGGCACCGCGAAGTGGGCACGGGCCTCGCCCGGCGTTCCGTTGGGAGCTGTGGGTGTCTGCGTCATGGGCCGGCCCTCTGGCCTGCGCCTACCTCCTGCTGCGGGGTTCTCGCTGCTCGACAACCTCTCGCACCCAGCCTACGACCTGGTACGCGTGTGCCCGTAGCGGTTTACGGGACCGCGGCCCGGAAGCCGATGGTGGGCACCGCGCGGCGGGGCGGCCAGGGGTGGGCGGGGGCCGGGAGGAGGGCTTCGAGGAAGGCGTAGCGGGCCCGCAGCGCCTCGGGGTCCTGGCGGTCGTCGTGCTGGACGTGCTGCCACCAGGCGGCGATCTCGGTCCAGGTGGGGGCGGAGAGGGAGCCGCCGAACTCCTGGACGGAGAGGGCGGCGGTGAGGCCGGCGAAGGCGAGGCGGTCGGCGAGCGGCCAGTCGGCGAGGGTGCCGGTGACGAAGCCGGCGACGAAGACGTCGCCCGCGCCGGTGGGGTCGAGGGCCTCGACGCGGATGGCCGGGACCTCGGCGGTCTCGCCGGTGGCCCCGTCGACGGCGTACGCGCCCTCGGCGCCGAGGGTGACCACGGCGTAGCGGACCTTGTCGGCGAGCGCGCGGGCGGCGGCGCGGGGGCAGTCGGTGCGGGTGTAGCGCATCGCCTCGGCGGCGTTGGGCAGGAACGCCTCGCAGTGCTCCAGGTCGGCGAGGGCGGCCAGATCCCAGCGGCCGGTGTCGTCCCAGCCGACGTCGGCGAAGACCCTGGCGCCGTCGCGGGCGGCGCGGGCCACCCACTCCTCGGTGCGGCCGGGGGCGAGGGAGGCGACGGCGGCGCGGGCGCGCGGCGGGCGGACGGGGGCGCCGTCGGGCCGGGGCGCCTCGTGGCCATGGGAGACCATCGTGCGCTCGCCCTCGTAGGCCATGGAGACGGTGACCGGGGAGTGCCAGCCGGAGACGGTGCGGGAGAGGGCGAGGTCGATGCCCTCGCCCTGTTCGAGGGCGTCCCAGCAGTACTCGCCGTAGTGGTCGTCGCCGAAGGCGGCGGCGAGGGAGGTGCGCAGGCCGAGGCGGGCGAGGGCGGTGGCCATGTTGGCGACGCCGCCGGGGCTGGAGCCCATGCCGCGGGCCCAGGACTCGGTGCCGCGGACGGGGGCGCTGTCGAGCCCGGTGAAGATGATGTCGAGGAAGACGGTGCCGGTCAGGAAGACGTCGCAGGCCGGGTCGGCGGGTTCGCGGACGGTCTCCAGCGGGTCGATGCCGGCCTCCGGGCGCTCTCCGAACTGCTCTCCGCGCTGGTTTCCGCGCTGGTTTCCGCGCTGCTCTCCGCGCTGGTCTCCGCTGGCTGTGCTCACGGTGGAACTCCCCGGTCGTGGTACGGCGGGATCGGCACCGGGTGCCGGTCCGGACAGTGTGCCCGATGGGGTCGGAGTGACGGGGAGTGACGCGACGGATCGCCGCCCTCTGCCCCGTCCCGACCCATCCAAACCGATTGTGTCCTAGATCACAGGATGAATCGGCAGAGAACACCTTCTCCGCCCATTCGGTTGCTTGATACACATGGTGCCGCGACCCCGTGGATCACCGGGGCGCCGTCTCATTTCTCCGTTCAGTTCCTGGAACGCCCATGTCGTCGCGCCCGCGCGCCCGAGGGGCCCTCGCCGCCCTCGTCGCCCTCTTCTCGGCCGGTTACCTCGCCCCGTACCTGCTGCCGACCGTCGTCGGCCGGCTCGCCGCCGGCCTTGGCCTCGGCCCGTCCCAGGCCGGTCTGGTCGGTTCGGTGCTGCTGCTCGGCTCCGCCTCCGCCGGTTTCACGCTCGCCGCGCGCGTGGAGCGGATCGGACCGCGCCGGGCGGCCCGCCTCGGACTGCTCGCGATGGCCGTGGGGTACGGCTCCGCCGCCGCGACCGGCACCCTGCCGCTGGTGATCGCCGGGGTGGTCCTCGGCGGCTTCGGCTCGGGCACGGCGACGGCGGTGGCGGCCTCCGGGATCGCCGGGCAGCCGGACCCGCAGCGGGCCTCCACGCTCGGCCTGCTGTCGGTCTCGGCGACGGCCGGCGCGCTGTACCTGACGCTGCCCCGGCTCGGCGGCGGGCACTCCCTGCCGCTGCTGGCGCTGGCGTGCGCCGCGGTCCTGGTCTGGCCGGTCACCGGCCGTCTTCCGGGTGCCACGCGCGCGTACCGGGGTGTCTCCGTCCCGGAGACCGCCGGACCTCTGCCGTACCGCCGGGCCGGTGCCGTGCTCGCCGGCTGCGTCGTGTGCTGGTCCCTCGCCCAGAACGCGCTGTGGGGCGTGAGCGGCCGGATCGGCACCGGCCAGGCGGGGCTCTCCGAGGTGACCGTCGGCGCGGTCTTCGCGCTGGCGCTCGGCGCGGGCCTGACCGGCGTCACGGCGGCCGGGGCGCTCGGCTCGCGGCTCGGCCGCGCGGTGCCGATCGGCGCGGGCACGGTCCTGATCGCGCTCTGCGTGCTGCTCAGTTCGAACGCGAGCGGTCTCGCGTCCTTCGCGACCGGCGAGATCCTCTGGAACACCGTCTACCCGGTGGTCCTCTCCTACCTCCTCGGCCTGGCCGCCTCGCTCGACCCGCGCGGCCGCTGGGCGGTCCTGGTCGGCTCGGCCGCCTCCCTGGGCACGGCGTGCGGCCCGGTGGTCGGCAGCGTCCTGTCGGAGACGGCCGGCTACCCGGGCATGGGCGCGGTCCTCGGCGGTCTGCTGCTGCTCGTCGCGGCCCCGCTGACGGCGGTCGCCCTGCACGTCTCCGGCCGCCCGCTGGTCCCTGGCTCGATCCGCCGCCGCGGTGGCGCTCCGGCGGCGTTCGTCGCGGGCGTGGCGCCGTCGACGACGGCGCTGCTCCCCCAGGTCGGCGCCCCCGAACAGCAGATCGCCCCGATCCCGGCCCCCACGACGACCCGCCGCCGCCTCACCAAGGCCACCGTCCGCCTGGCCCGCCCCTCGGACCGCGGCTGACGCCGACGCCGACACCGACGTCGGCGTCAGCTTCGGTGTCGGCGTCGCCGTCAGAAGGTGTACGCCTCCACCTCGGCCAGGTAGCGCGCGCGGCGGGGTTCGTCGTCGTCCAGGAAGGACGCCTCGAAGGAGTGGCGGGCCAGGGTGCGGAGCTGCTCGGGGTCGAGGGCGAGGGCGTCGCGCACGGCGTCGTAGTTGTCGCCCGCGTAGCCGCCGAAGTAGGCGGGGTCGTCGGAGTTGACGGTGACCAGGAGCCCCGCGTCGAGCATGGCCCGCAGCGGGTGGTCGGCGAGCGTGTCGATCACCCGGAGGCGGACGTTCGACAGCGGGCACAGGGTCAGCGGGATCCGCTCGCGCGCCAGGCGCTCGACCAGCTCCGGGTCCTCCATGCAGCGCAGCCCGTGGTCGATCCGCTCCACACCGAGGACGTCGAGCGCCTCCCGGACGTACTCCGCCGGTCCCTCCTCGCCCGCGTGCGCGACCCGGCGCAGCCCGAGCCGGGCGGCCTCCTCGTACACGGCGCGGAACTTCGCCGGCGGGTGCCCCACCTCGGCCGAGTCCAGACCGACGCCGGTGATCTTGTCCAGGTACGGCTTCGCGGCCTCCAGCGTCGCGAGGGCCGACTCGGCGGACTCGTCGCGCAGGAAGCACAGGATGAGCCGGGTGGAGATCCCGTACCGCTCCTCGGCGCGGTCGAGGGAGGCGCTCAGCCCCTCGACGACGGTGGAGAACGGGACGCCGCGCGCCGTGTGCGCCTGCGGGTCGAAGAAGATCTCGGCGTGCCGGACGCCCTGCGCGGCGGCCCGCTCCAGGTAGGCGTCGGCGAGCGCGGTGAAGTCCTCGGGGGTGCGCAGGACCGCCATCAGCGCGTAGTAGAGGTCCAGGAAGGACTGGAGGTCGCCGAAGCGGTAGGCGGCGCGCAGTTCCTCGGTGTCCGCGTAGGGCAGGGTGACGCCGTTGCGGGCGGCGAGGGCGAAGGCCAGCTCGGGTTCGAGGGTGCCCTCGATGTGGAGGTGGAGTTCGGCCTTGGGGAGGGGCATGGGTGGTGCTCTATCTCTTCGGTACGGGGACCCTCATGAGGTCCTGGGCGATGCTCAGCTCGCCCGCGAATCCGGCGGCGCGGGCCTGCCGTTCGAACTCCGACGGGTCGGAGTAGCGCTGCGAGAAGTGGGTGAGGACGAGGTGCCGCACGCCCGCGTCGCGGGCGACGGCGGCGGCCTGTCCGGCGGTGAGGTGGCCGTGGTCCTCGGCGAGCCGGACGTCCTCGTCGAGGAAGGTCGACTCGATGACGAGCATGTCGGCGCCCTCCGCGAGGGCGTGGACGCCGTCGCAGAGGCGGGTGTCCATGACGAAGGCGAAGCGCTGCCCGCGCCGGACCTCGCTCACCTCGTCCAGGCCGACCCCGCCGAGGCTGCCCTCGCGCTGGATGCGGCCGACGTCGGGGCCCTTGATGCCGTGCGCGGCGAGCCGCTCGGGCAGCAGCCGGCGCCCGTCGGGCTCGACGAGCCGGTAGCCGAAGGACTCGACGGGGTGGGAGAGCCGGCGGGCCTCCAGGGTGAACGCCCCGGTGACGGCGAGGACCCCGTCCTCCGCGACCGGCGCCTCGGCCAGCTCGACGGTCTCGCGGTAGGCGGTGGCGTACCGCAGCCGCTCGAAGAAGTGCCGGCCGCTCGCCGGGAAGTGGGCGGTGACCGGGTGCGGGACCTGGTCGAGGTTGATCCGCTGGATCACCCCGGCCAGGCCCAGCGAGTGGTCGCCGTGGAAGTGCGTGACGCAGATCCGGTCCAGGTCGTGCGCGGCGACCCCGGCCCGCAGCATCTGCCGCTGGGTCCCCTCGCCGGGGTCGAAGAGGAGGCCGTGGCCGTCCCAGCGCAGCACGTAGCCGTTGTGGTTGCGGTGCCGGGTCGGGACCTGGCTGGCGGTGCCGAGGACGACGAGTTCGCGGACGGACACGTGCCTATCCGGGGGGCCAGTTGAGACCGCGGCCGCCCAGCACGTGCGCGTGCGCGTGGAAGACGGTCTGGCCGGCGCCGGCGCCGGTGTTGAGGACGATGCGGTAGCCGCTGCCGTCGACCTTCTCCTGCGCGGCGACCTCGCCGGCCTCGCGCAGCACGTCGGCGGCGACGGTCGGCGCGGCGGCGGCGAGCGAGGCGGCGTCCGGGTAGTGGAGGCGCGGGATGACGAGCACGTGGGTGGGCGCCTGCGGGTTGATGTCGCGGAAGGCCAGCGTGGTCTCGGTCTCGCGGACGAGCGTCGCCGGCACCTCCCCCGCCACGATCTTGCAGAACAGGCAGTCGCTCTGCGGCTCTCCGGCCATGCTCCGGGCCTCCTCGCCCTCGGGTGGTCAGTACCTGCGCATGCTATCCGGCGGCTCCGGTCAGTCCTTGGGCATCCTCCGGTTGAGGGCCGAGCGGCTCACCCAGTACGTGATGACCACGGCCCAGAAGAGCGGGGTGCCGAGCGCCCCGACCACTCCGGCGTCGAAGGACCACAGCGCCATGGTGACGGCCGAGTACAGGCCGAGCAGTCCGACGGAGGCGGCCATCGCGAGCACCGGCCGGCAGTTGCGGGCGACCAGCAGCAGCGGGCGGCGCAGCCGGGGCGGCACCCGGCGGGCCATCCACACGGCCCAGCCGGCCCAGGCGCCGACGAGCACCACGGCGCCGACGGCGAAGGGCACGAGGGCGTCGGCGCCGGTCCCGCCGGTACGGACGGGGGCGGAGCCGAGCGCGGAGGCGATGAAGCCGAGCAGGGCGACCCAGCGGGCCCCGGCGGCGGTGCCCCAGGCCATGGCCTCCAGGTTGTAGCGGGCCTTGCGGTCGGTGAGGTCGAGCGCGGCGGAGGCGACGAAGCCCTCGGCGGCCTGGGTCCAGGCCCCGCGCCGGAACCAGCGGCGGCGCAGCCGGATCAGGGAGAGGTTGTTGTGGGCCTCGCTGCTCTGCGGGTTGAGCCGCAGGGTCGTCTCGTACGCCTGGCGCGCGGTGGCGTGGTCGCCGCGCCGCTGGGCGGTGAGGCCGACGAGGAAGTGGGCGGCGTCCTCCTCGGGGCCGAGGGCGACGGCGGTCCGCGCGGCCTCGTAGGCGGCGGCCGTCCGCGCCCGGTCGCGCCCGCCGCCCGCCTCGGCGGTCTCGGCGAGCGCGGTGCCCAGCGCGTAGTGGCTGCCCCAGAACTGCGGGGCGAGCTCGACGGTGCGGTGGGCGGCGGCCTCGGCGTCGCCGTACCGCTTGAGGGCGAGCAGGATCTGGGTGCGCATCAGGTGCGCCATGACCAGCTCGGGCTCGGCGCGCAGGGCCTGTTCGACGGCGACGAGGGCGGCGGGGTGGTTGCCCGCCCGGTGCTGACAGCGGGCGAGCAGGGTCAGCGCGTCGGCGTCCTCGGGGTCGCCGGCGAGGTGCCGGGCGGCGAGCTCCCCGGCCTGCTCGTACCGGCCGGCCTCGTAGAGCGCCTCGGCCCGGGCGAGCGCGGAGGGCGTGGCGGGGGTGGTCACAGCTTGCGCTTCCGCTTCAGGTAGGCGAGGAGGTCGTCGTAGAGACCGCCCTCGTTGGCGAACATGGCGACGTTCCGGGCGGCCGCGAACCAGGGCTCGGTGGAGGGCCGGATCTGCTTGGCGGCGCCGAGGAGGTCCTTGGTGGTGATGAGGCGGACGGAGCCGGTGCGGGCGGAGTCGAGGAGGGCGGCCTCGGCGGCGGTCTCGCACAGATGCGCGAGGTCGGCGCCGGAGAAGTCCTCGGTGACCTTGACGAGCTTGCCGAGGTCGACGGCCTCGATCGGCCGGTCGCGCAGGTGGTAGCGGAGGATCGCCTCGCGGGCGGGCGCGTCCGGCGGCAGCACGAGGAGGGTGCGGTCGAGGCGGCCGGGGCGGCGCAGGGCGAGGTCGACGTCCCAGGGCACGTTGGTGGCGGCGAGGACGAAGACGCCCTCGTTGCCGGCGCCGGAGGCGATGCCGTCGAGCTCGGTGAGGAGCTGGTTGACGACGTTGCGCAGCCCGTTGCTGTGGGTGCGGGAGCGCTTGCCGCCGAGGGCGTCGAGCTCGTCGAGGAAGACGACGCAGGGGGCCTGGCGGCGGGCGGTCTCGAAGATGTCGTGGATGTTCTTCTCGGAGGCCCCGATCCACATGTCGAGGACGTCGGAGAGCGAGACGGTGAGGAAGTTCGCGCCGAGCTCGCCGGCGACGGCCCGCGCGATGAAGGTCTTGCCGCAGCCGGGAGGTCCGTACAGGAGGAGCCCGCCGCGCAGCGACTTGCCGTAGAGGCGGCGCAGTTCGGGGTTGCGCATGGGAGCGAGGAAGGCGGCTTCGAGCCGGTCCTTGACGTCCGTCATGCCGCCGACGTCCGCGAGGCGTACGGCTCCGGGCGCGTCCACGTCCCAGGCGGCGGCGTCCCCGGCGAGCCCGTCCCCGCCCTCGGCCTGCGCCTCCTCCAGGAACCGCGGCCCGACGACGTCGGACACCTGCTCCTCGGCGGCGGCCCAGTCGAAGGAGGGCTTGGCCTCGGGCTGGGAAGGGGGCTGCGGTACGGGACCGGGCGCGGGCGCCGGGGCCTGCGGGGCCTGCGGGGCCTCGGGCCGTACGGCCGGGGGCTCGGGTACGGGCGCGGGCGCGGGGGCCACCGGCGGCATCCCCATCGCGCGGACCATCAGCGCGCGGGCGTCCGCGTCCCCCGGCGCGTGCTGGAGGGCGACGGCGGCCTCCGTGACGGCCTCGTCGTTCCGCCCCTCCGCGAGGAGGAGTTCGGCGAAGTGGAGGCGCAGGGGCACGTCGCCGGGCGCGGCGGCGACCGCGGCGCGCAGACTGCGGATCAGGGGGGACTCGTCGGCCATACGGGTCAGCCTAGAAAAGACCTGAGGCGCTTGGACAGCGGGTCCCCCAGTCTGTGGACAACGGGCCCCGACCGACCCCCCTGTGGACAACGGGCCCCTGCGTGGTCCCGTCCCCGCGTGGCTAGCCCCAGCGGCCGGTGCGGCCGAGGACGAGCGCGGTGGCCGCCGTCCCCGCCGTGGAGGTCCGCAGGACGCTCCGGCCGAGGCGGTACGGCTTCGCTCCCGCCGCCTCGAAGGCGGCCAGCTCCTCCGGGGAGACGCCGCCCTCGGGGCCGACGACCAGCACGATCGAGCCCTTCGGGGGAAGCGCGGCGGTGGCGAGGGCGTCGCTCGGGTGGTCGCGGTCCTCGTGCAGGACGGCCGCGAAGTCGGCGCCCGCGAGCAGCTGGGCGACCTGCTTGGTGGACATGAGGTCGTCGACCTCGGGGAAGCGGGTGCGGCGGGACTGCTTGCCGGCCTCGCGGGCGGTGGAGCGCCACTTGGCGAGCGCCTTGAGGCCGCGGTCGCCGCGCCACTGGGTGATGCAGCGGGAGGCCGCCCACGGCACGATCGCGTCGACGCCGGTCTCGGTCATGGTCTCGACGGCCAGCTCGCCCCGGTCGCCCTTGGGCAGGGCCTGGACGACGGTGATCCGGGGCTCCTCGGCGGGGTCCTCGTGGTCCTCCGTCACCTCGACGGTCAGCCGGTCCTTGCCCTCGGCGTCCCGCACCACGCACCGCGCCCAGCGGCCCCGGCCGTCGGTGAGGACGAGCTCCTCGCCTGCCTGGAGCCGCTTCACGGAGACGGCGTGCCGTCCCTCGGGCCCCTCCAGGACGAAGGTGCCGGCGCCGGGGACGGCGTCGACGACGAAGACGGGGGCGGTCATGAGGCACTCCTGAGGGCCGGGTCGGCGAGGTCGGTGAGGGCGGTGTCGAGTTCGGCGGCGAGCACCTCGACGAGCTCCCCGGCGGGCAGCTCGCGGGCCAGCCGGTGCCCCTGGCCGGCCCACAGGGCCATGCCCTGGGCGTCTCCGGCGGTGGCGGCGGCCTTCCGCAGCGGGGCGGTGAGGTGGTGGATCTCCGGGTAGCCGGCGGGGGCGTACGGCCCGTGCTCGCGCATGAAGCGGTTGACGAGTCCGCGGGCGGGGCGGCCGGAGAAGGCCCGGGTGAGGGCGGTCCGGTTGAAGAGCGGGTCGGTCAGGGCCCGCTTGTGCAGCGGGTGGGCGCCGGACTCCGGACAGACGAGGAAGGCGGTGCCGAGCTGGGCGGCGGCGGCCCCGGCGGCGAGGACGGCCGCGATCTGCGCGCCGCGCATCAGGCCGCCGGCGGCGACCAGCGGCAGCGCGGTGGCCTCCCGGACCTGGGTGACGAGGGCGAGGAGGCCGGTGCCGGGCTGTTCGTCGGCGGGGTCGTCGCGGTACGAGCCCTGGTGGCCGCCCGCCTCGACGCCCTGGACGCACAGCGCGTCGGCGCCCGCCGCCTGGGCGATCCGGGCCTCCTCGGCGGAGGTGACGGTGACGATCGTGTACGTACCGACGCGGGTGAACGCCTCGAAGGTCTCGGGCTTCGGGCAGCCGAAGGTGAAGGAGACGACGGGGACCGGGTCGTCCAGGAGGATCGCCAGCTTGGACTCGTACCCGTCGTCGCGGCAGTCGTCGGTCTCGCCGAGCGGGGTCTCGTACCAGCCGGTCTCCCCGGCGAGCTGGTGGCGGTAGACCTCGATGGCCGCGGGGTCGACGGTGGGGCCGGTCTGGGGCAGGAAGACGTTGACGCCGAAGGGCTTTCCGGTGAGCCCGCGGACCTGCTTGATCTCCTGGTAGAGGCTGCCGGCCGTCTTGTACCCGGCGGCGAGGAAACCGAGCGCACCGGCCTCGGCGACGGCGCCGACGAGCGCGGGACAGGAAGCGCCACCCGCCATGGGGGCCTGCACGATCGGGTACCGGAAGAGATCGTTCAGCGCGGTGGTGGACATATGGGCATCGTGTCATGCCCCTTCCCCCACAAGGGAAAGGGGCGGCACTCAGAGTGCCGCCCCTCTCACACACCGATCACGCCCCGGTCGAGGCCCTGACCGAGCCCGCGATCACGTACGCCCGTTGAACGCGTCCTTCAGCCGGGAGAACAGACCCTGCTGTCCCGGCTGGAACTGGCCGGTGGGGCGTTCCTCGCCGCGCAGTTTGGCCAGTTCGCGGAGCAGGCGCTCCTGCTCGGGGTCGAGCTTCGACGGGGTCTGCACCTCGACGTGGACGATCAGGTCGCCGCGGCCGTTGCCCCGCAGGTGGGTGACGCCCCGGCCGTGCAGCGGGACCGACTGGCCCGACTGCGTGCCCGGCCGGATGTCGATCTCCTCCAGGCCGTCGAGCGTCTGGAGCTGCACCTTGGTGCCGAGCGCCGCCGCCGTCATCGGGAGGGTGACCGTGCAGTGCAGGTCGTCGCCGCGCCGCTGGAAGACCTCGTGCGGGGTCTCCTGGATCTCGACGTACAGGTCGCCGGCGGGGCCGCCGCCGGGGCCGACCTCGCCCTCGCCCGCGAGCTGGATCCGGGTGCCGTTGTCGACACCGGCCGGGATCTTCACCGTCAGCGTGCGGCGCGACCGGACGCGCCCGTCGCCCGCGCACTCGGGGCACGGGGTCGGGACGACGGTGCCGAAGCCCTGGCACTGGGGGCAGGGCCGGGAGGTCATGACCTGGCCGAGGAACGACCGGGTGACCTGCGAGACCTCGCCGCGGCCGCGGCACATGTCACAGGTCTGCGCGGAGGTCCCGGGCGCGGCGCCCTCACCCGAACAGGTGGTGCAGACGACGGCCGTGTCGACCTGGATGTCCTTGGTGGTGCCGAAGGCCGCCTCGTTGAGGTCGATCTCCAGACGGATCATGGCGTCCTGGCCGCGGCGGGTCCGCGAGCGCGGTCCGCGCTGCGAGGCCGTGCCGAAGAAGGCGTCCATGATGTCGGAGAAGTTGCCGAAGCCACCGGCCCCGAAGCCGCCCGCGCCCGCGCCGCCGGAGGCGGAGAGGGGGTCGCCGCCCAGGTCGTAGACCTGCTTCTTCTGCGGGTCCGACAGGACCTCGTAGGCGGCGTTGATCTCCTTGAACCGCTCCTGCGTCTTCGGGTCCGGATTGACGTCCGGGTGAAGCTCGCGGGCGAGGCGCCGGAAGGCCTTCTTGATCTCGTCCTGGGAAGCGTCGCGGCGCACGCCGAGTGTGGCGTAGTAGTCCGTGGCCACTTACGACTCCGCCAGGATCTGTCCGACGTAACGTGCCACTGCGCGTACCGCTCCCATCGTTCCGGGGTAGTCCATGCGGGTCGGTCCGACCACGCCGAGTTTGGCGACTGCCTCGCCGCCCGAACCGTAGCCGACCGAGACGACGGACGTGGAGTTCAGCCCCTCGTAGGCGTTCTCGTGCCCGATGCGTACGGTCATGCCCGATTCCTTGACCTCGCCGAGCAGCTTGAGGAGCACGACCTGCTCCTCAAGGGCCTCCAGGACGGGCCTGATGGTCAGCGGGAAGTCGTGTCCGAAGCGGGTGAGATTGGCGGTGCCGCCGATCATCAGCCGCTCCTCGTGCTCCTCCACGAGCGTCTCCAGGAGCGTCGCGAGCACGGTGGAGACCGTGGCGCGGTCCTCCGGCTCCTCGAAGGACTCCGGGAGGTCCTGCACCAGCTGCGGCACGTCGGCGAAGCGACGGCCGCCGACCCGGCTGTTCAGCCGGGCCCGCAGATCGGCGAGGGAGGTCTCGCCGAAGGGCGCGGGGCAGTCGATCACCCGCTGCTCGACCCGTCCGGTGTCCGTGATCAGGACGAGCATCAGCCGGGCCGGGGCCAGCGACAGCAGCTCGACGTGACGGATCGAGGAGCGGGTCAGCGACGGGTACTGCACGACGGCGACCTGCCGGGTCAGCTGCGCGAGCAGCCGCACCGTACGGCCCACGACGTCGTCGAGGTCCACGGCGCCGTCGAGGAAGTTGTGGATGGCGCGCCGCTCGGGGGTCGACAGCGGCTTGACGCCGGCCAGCCGGTCCACGAAGAGGCGGTAGCCCTTGTCGGTGGGGATCCGGCCCGCGCTGGTGTGGGGCTGGGCGATGAACCCCTCCTCCTCCAGCACCGCCATGTCGTTACGCACGGTGGCGGGCGACACGCCGAGCTTGTGGCGCTCGGTGAGCGCCTTGGAGCCGACCGGCTCCTCCGTCCCGACGTAGTCCTGGACGATGGCGCGCAGCACCTCGAGTCTGCGTTCGCTCAGCACGCGCACACCTCCCGCTCCAGCCGTTCCGGTTGCTCCGCTTTTGGCACTCGCCCTGCCCGAGTGCCAGGAAACCCCCGGCCAGTGTACGGCCGGGCCCGTCGCTCCTGGCAAGGAGGCGGACCCGCTAGCGTCGGTGGCATGCACATCGACGAGGCGGTCTGGGCGGCTCAGGGGTGGGAACGGCTCGCGGACGGAGTGGGCCGCCGACGGCTCCCCACCTGGGACGCGACCACCGGACTGGTCGTGGGGGAACGGGCCGTGCTGCTGTACGACACGGGCGCCACGCTCGCCGAGGGCGCCGAGATCCGGGCCCAGGCGGAGGCGATCACCGGCGGCCGGCGCGTGACGCACATCGCACTCGGACACCCCCACTTCGACCACGTCCTCGGCACGGCGGCCTTCGCCGGCGTGGAGGTCTTCGGCGCGGTCGGCACCGACGAGCTCCTCGCCTCCGCGCGGACCCGCGAGGAGCTGTACCGGGACGCGGTACGGCACGGGGCCGACGAGCGGGCCGCGGCGGAGGCGGCGGAGGCACTGGTGGCCCCGCGCCACACCGTGACCGGCGAGTGGACCCTCGACCTGGGCGGCCGGCAGGTCCTCCTCGCCAACGTGGGCCCCGCCCACACCGGCCACGACCTGGTCCTGCTCGTCCCCGGCGAGCGCGAGACGGTCTTCTGCGGCGACCTGGTCGAGGAGTCCGGCGAGCCCCAGGCGGGCCCGGACGCGGTCGGCGCCCGCTGGCCCGACGCCCTCGACCGCCTCCTCGCCCTGGGCGGCGAGGACGCCCTGTACGTCCCCGGCCACGGCGCGACGGTCGACGCCGCCTTCGTACGACGCCAGCGCGATGAACTGGCACGCCGCTTCCAGGTGTCGTAGCGTCCCCGAAATGCGCAGCTACAACCCGGACCTGACGCCTCCTTGGAAGAAGCAGGCCCCCGCCCCCGAGGTCCCGGCCGACCAGGACCTGGTGGTCGAGGAGGTCGCGACGGGCTTCTGCGGGGCGGTGATCCGCTGCGAGGCGGGCACGGTGACGCTGGAGGACCGCTTCGGCAAGCACCGGGTCTTCCCGCTGGAGCCGCGCGGCTTCCTCCTGGAGGGCCGCGTGGTGACCCTGGTCCGCCCCGCGTCCGGCGGACCGGCCCGCCCCACCCGTACGGCCTCCGGCTCGATCGCCGTCCCCGGCGCACGCGCGCGCGTGGCGCGGGCGAGCCGCATCTACGTGGAGGGCCGCCACGACGCGGAGCTCGTCGAACGCGTCTGGGGCGACGACCTGCGCGTCGAGGGCGTGGTGGTGGAGTACCTGGAGGGCGTCGACGACCTCCCCGCGATCGTCGCGGACTTCGCCCCGGCCCCCGACGCCCGCCTGGGCGTCCTGGTGGACCACCTGGTCCCCGGCTCCAAGGAGTCCCGCATCGCCGCCCAGGTCACCTCCCCCGACGTCCTGGTCGTAGGCCACCCCTACATCGACATCTGGCAAGCGGTGAAACCCTCGGTCCTGGGCATCCGAGCCTGGCCCGAAATCCCCCGAGGCCAAGACTGGAAAACAGGCACCTGCCACTCCCTGGGCTGGCCCGCCGACAACACGGGCGCGGTCTGGCAAGCGATCCTCAAGCGCGTAAAGAGCTACAAGGACCTGGAACCAGCCCTCCTGGGCAAGGTAGAACACCTAATCGACTTCGTAACGGCGGACTAGCCGCCGCCCTCCCCCACCCCGTTGTGGGCATGCGTTCCGCCGGGGCGGAACGGGTGGGCACAACGGAACGGCGCGCTAGGCCGCGCCCAGGCTCACGCGCCCGAACCTCAATCCACCAGATCCCGCACCACAGCATCGGCGAGCAACCGCCCCCGCAACGTCAACACAGCCCGCCCGGCAGCGTAAGGCCCCGCATCAAGCAGCCCCTCGTCCCGCGCCCGCGCCGCCGCCGCAAGCCCCTGCTCCCGCAGCAACTCCAACGGGCACCCCTCCCGCAACCGCAACTCCAGCAGAATCCGCTCGACCCGCCGATCCTCCTCGCTCAGCAGCTCCCGCCCGGCACCCGGCGACTTCCCGGCCCCCAGCGCCGCCGCGTACGCCCCCGGATGCTTGACGTTCCACCACCGCACCCCGCCCACGTGCGAGTGGGCGCCGGGCCCCGCGCCCCACCAGTCGGCGCCGCGCCAGTACAGCTCGTTGTGGTGGCACCGCCCCGCCTCCGAGGTGGCCCAGTTGGAGACCTCGTACCAGGAGAACCCGGCCTTCTCGAACGCCTCCTCGGCGATGAGATACCGGTCCGCGTGCACGTCGTCGTCGGTCATCGGCACCTCGCCCCGCCGGATGCGCCGCGCCAGCTGCGTACCCTCCTCGACGATCAGGGCGTACGCGCTCACATGATCGGGCCCGGCTCCGATGGCCGCGTCCAGCGAGGCACGCCAGTCGTCGTCGGACTCGCCGGGGGTGCCGTAGATCAGGTCCAGGTTGACGTGCTCGAAGCCCGCCGCCCGCGCCTCCGCGACGCACGCCTCGGGCCGCCCCGGCGTATGGGTCCGGTTGAGGATCTTGAGCACGTGCGGCCGGGCGCTCTGCATGCCGAAGGAGATCCGGTTGAAGCCCCCGGCCCGCAGCTCCTCCAGATACGCGGGGTCCACGGACTCCGGATTCGCCTCGGTCGTCACCTCGGCGTCGTCCGCGAGCCCGAACTCGTCCCGGATCGCCGCCAGCATCCGTACGAGGTCCCCGGCGGCGAGCAGCGTGGGCGTGCCGCCGCCGACGAACACGGTCCGCACGGGCCGGGGGTCGTCGCCGAGCACCTTCCGCGCCAGCCGGATCTCCTCGGCGACCTGTCCGGCGTAGTTGTCCCGGGAGGCGAGCACGCCCCCGGCACCGCGCAGCTCGCTCGCGGTGTACGTGTTGAAGTCGCAGTAGCCGCACCGCGTGGCGCAGTACGGCACGTGCAGATAGAACCCGAGCGGCCGCTCCCCGGCCCCTTCCAGGGCGCGCGCGGGCAGCGCCCCGTCCTCGGGCATGGGCTCACCATCGGGCAGTACGGAAGGCATGGGGTCCATTGTCCCGCACTGCCCGGGGTGACCGCGGGCCGCTCCTGATCAGGCCTCGCGCGAGCCCGTGTACATCTCCTCGATGAGCTCCTTGTACTCGCGCTCCACGACGGGTCGCTTCAGCTTCAGGGAGGGGGTGAGCTCGCCGTGCTCGATGTCGAGGTCGCGGGGCAGGAGGCGGAACTTCTTGATCGTCTGCCAGCGCTGGAGGCCCTCGTTGAGCCGGTCGACGTAGCCCTGGACCATCTTCTGGGTCTGCGGGGCGGCGACGATCTCGGCGTAGGACTTGCCGGCGAGGTCGTGCTCGGCGGCCCAGCCGAGGAGGGCGGGCTCGTCGAGGGAGATGAGGGCGGTGCAGTAGTTCCGGTCGGCGCCGTGGACGAGGATGTTGGAGACGAACGGGCAGACGGCCTTGAACTGGCCCTCGACCTCGGCGGGGGCGATGTACTTGCCGCCGGAGGTCTTGATGAGGTCCTTCTTGCGGTCGGTGATCCGCAGGTAGCCGTCGGCGGAGAGCTCGCCGATGTCGCCGGTGTGGAACCAGCCGTCGGCCTCCAGGACCTCGGCGGTCTTCTGGGGCAGGCCGTGGTAGCCCTCCATGATGCCGGGGCCGCGGAGCAGGATCTCGCCGTCGTCGGCGATGCGGACCTCGGTGCCGGGGAGCGGCTTGCCGACGGTGCCGGTGCGGTACGCCTCGCCGGGGTTGACGAAGGAGGCGGCGGAGGACTCGGTGAGGCCGTACCCCTCCAGGATGTGGATGCCGGCGCCGGCGAAGAAGTAGCCGATCTCGGGGGCGAGGGCGGCGGAGCCGGAGATGCAGGCGCGCAGCCGGCCGCCGAAGGCTTCGCGGATCTTGGCGAAGACGAGGGCGTCGGCGACCTTGTGCTTGGCGGTGAGGCCGAAGGGCGCGGAGGCGGTGCCGGTGCGGCGGAAGTTGTCCTGGGTGGCCTTGGCGTACTCGCGGCCGACTCCGGCGGCCCACTGGAAGATCTTGTACTTGGCGCCGCCGCCGGCCCGGGCCTTGGCGGCGACCCCGTTGTAGACCTTCTCGAAGATGCGGGGGACGGCCGCCATGTAGGTCGGCTGGACCACCGGCAGGTTCTCGATGATCTTGTCGACGCGGCCGTCGACGGCCGTGACGTGTCCGACCTCGATCTGGCCGGAGGTGAGGACCTTGCCGAAGACGTGGGCGAGCGGCAGCCACAGGTACTGGACGTCGGCCTGGGTGACGAGGCCGGTGGCGGCGATGGCCTTGGCCATGTACGACCAGTTGTCGTGCGGCAGGCGGACGCCCTTGGGGCGGCCGGTGGTGCCGGAGGTGTAGATGAGGGTGGCGAGCTGGTCGGCGGTGATCGCGGCGACCCGCTCCCTGACCGCCTCGGGGTGCTTCTCCAGGTACGCGGCTCCGCGCGCCTCCAGGTCGGCGAGGGTGAGGACCCACTCGTCGGAGGTGTCGGCGCCCTCGGCGTCGATGACGACGACGTGGTGGAGGCCGGGCAGGTCGGCGCGGCGCTCGACCGCCTTGGCGAGCTGGGCGGCGTCCTCGGCGATGAGCACCTTCGACTCGGAGTCCGAGAGGATGAAGGCGGACTCGTCGGCGTTGGTCTGCGGGTAGACCGTGGTGGTGGCGGCGCCGGCGCACATCACGCCGAGGTCGGCGAGGATCCACTCGACCCGGGTGGACGAGGCGAGGGCGATGCGTTCCTCCGGCTGGACCCCGAGGTCGACCAGTCCGGCGGCGATGGCGAAGACGCGCCGCGCGGCCTGGCCCCAGCTGAGCGACTTCCAGTCGTCCGGCCCCGTGCCGGAGGCCGGGGGCACCGGGTAGCGGTACGCCTCCGCGTCGGGAGTGCGCTCGACCCGTTCCAGGAAGAGCGCCGCGACGGAGGGCGGCCGGTTGTCGATCTGGGTCTGGTTGTCGCTCACGTCGTCCTCCGGGCGGCGGCAGTGCCTGTTGGCGGTGCAACTACGGATGCGGGACTCATACACGCACGAATGCGTAACTAACTCACGAGTAACCTTCGGGGGGCTTCAGATTAGAGCGCCGACGTCCGGTACGTAAGGGCCTGTGGATAACGAACGGGTCCGCGCGCCGGAGGCACGCGGACCCGTTCATGTCGGCCGAACTGACTACTTCTTGCTCTTGCCGCCCGATTCGTCGCTCGACAGCACGGCGATGAAGGCCTCCTGCGGCACCTCCACCGAGCCGACCATCTTCATGCGCTTCTTGCCTTCCTTCTGCTTCTCCAGCAGCTTCCGCTTCCGGGAGATGTCACCGCCGTAGCACTTGGCGAGGACGTCCTTGCGGATGGCGCGGATGGTCTCGCGGGCGATGACCCGGGAGCCGATCGCGGCCTGGATGGGCACCTCGAACGCCTGCCGCGGGATGAGCTCGCGCAGCTTGGCGACGAGCCGGACACCGTACGCGTAGGCGGCGTCCTTGTGGGTGACGGCGGAGAACGCGTCGACCTTGTCGCCGTGCAGCAGGATGTCGACCTTGACCAGGCTGGACGCCTGCTCGCCGGTGGGCTCGTAGTCGAGGGAGGCGTACCCGCGCGTCTTGGACTTCAGCTGGTCGAAGAAGTCGAAGACGATCTCGGCGAGGGGCAGGGTGTAGCGGATCTCCACCCGGTCCTCGGAGAGGTAGTCCATGCCGATCAGCGTGCCGCGCCGGGTCTGGCACAGCTCCATGATCGCGCCGATGAACTCGCTGGGGGCCAGGATCGTGGCGCGTACGACGGGCTCGTACACATCGTCGATCTTGCCCTCGGGGAACTCGCTCGGGTTGGTGACCGTGTGCTCGCTGCCGTCCTCCATGACCACGCGGTAGACCACGTTGGGGGCGGTGGCGATCAGATCGAGGCCGAACTCGCGCTCGAGCCGCTCCCGGATGACGTCCAGGTGGAGCAGGCCCAGGAAACCGACGCGGAAGCCGAAGCCGAGCGCGGCGGAGGTCTCCGGCTCGTAGACCAGCGCGGCGTCGTTGAGCTGGAGCTTGTCGAGCGCCTCGCGGAGGTCGGGGTACTCCGAGCCGTCCAGCGGGTAGAGGCCCGAGAAGACCATCGGCTTCGGGTCCTTGTAGCCGCCGAGGGCCTCGGTCGCACCCTTGTGCAGGGAGGTGATCGTGTCACCGACCTTGGACTGGCGGACGTCCTTCACACCGGTGATCAGGTAGCCCACCTCGCCGACGCCGAGGCCGTCGGACGGCGTCATCTCCGGGGAGGAGACGCCGATCTCCAGGAGCTCGTGGGTGGCGCCGGTCGACATCATCTTGATGCGCTCGCGCTTGTTGAGCTGCCCGTCGACGACGCGGACGTACGTGACGACGCCCCGGTACGAGTCGTACACGGAGTCGAAGATCATCGCGCGGGCGGGCGCGTCGGCGACGCCGACCGGCGCCGGCACGTCCTTGATGACCCGGTCCAGCAGCGCCTCGACACCCATGCCGGTCTTCGCGGAGACCTTGAGCACGTCCTCCGGCTGGCAGCCGATGAGGTTGGCCAGCTCCTCGGAGAACTTCTCCGGCTGGGCGGCCGGCAGGTCGATCTTGTTGAGGACCGGGACGATCGTGAGGTCGTTCTCCATCGCCAGGTAGAGGTTGGCGAGGGTCTGCGCCTCGATGCCCTGGGCCGCGTCGACCAGCAGGATCGTGCCCTCGCAGGCGGCCAGCGACCGCGAGACCTCGTACGTGAAGTCGACGTGCCCGGGGGTGTCGATCATGTTGAGGATGTGCGTACGTCCCTGCTCCGGCCCCTCGGTGGGGGCCCAGGGCAGCCGGACCGCCTGGGACTTGATCGTGATGCCGCGCTCACGCTCGATGTCCATCCGGTCGAGGTACTGGGCGCGCATCTGCCGCTGGTCGACCACACCGGTCAGCTGGAGCATCCGGTCGGCGAGCGTGGACTTGCCGTGGTCGATGTGCGCGATGATGCAGAAGTTGCGGATCAGAGCCGGGTCGGTACGGCTCGGCTCGGGCACGTTGGTAGGAGTCGCGGGCACGCAGGGTTCTCGTCTCGGGGCGGTGTTCGGAACGGATACGTAGCCCCCATCGTCCCATGCCCACGGCCGGGCGTCCGGTTCGGGCGTTCCGCGAACTCGTCAGGACGGCGTAAGGGCCTCGCGGGGACCTCGCCGGGGCCTCGTTTGGGCGGGCGGGAGGGCGCCTGATACCGTGGACAGCTGTGTCTCGTGTGCCCTCTCAGCCGCGTGGCACATCCTGAAGAAACATCGAACCTGTAAAGGCTCTTTCAGTGGCGAACATCAAGTCCCAGATCAAGCGGAACAAGACCAACGAGAAGGCGCGCCTGCGCAACAAGGCCGTCAAGTCGTCGCTCAAGACCGCGATCCGCAAGGCCCGTGAGGCTGTCGCCGCCGGCGACCTCGAGAAGGCCACCGTGGCCGCTCGCGCCGCCTCGCGTCAGCTCGACAAGGCTGTCTCGAAGGGTGTCATCCACAAGAACGCCGCCGCCAACAAGAAGTCGGCGCTGGCGGTCAAGGTTTCCTCCCTCCAGGGCTGAGACCGGATCTCCTGATCTCAGGCTGTACCCCGGCCGCACGGGACCCAGCGGACCCTCTCTACCGCTCCCGTCCGGCCACCCGGCCCGTACGCGATACGCGTTCGCCACGCGTGTACGGGACCACAAAGCAGTAGGACGAAGGCCCCGGGCCGCTCCTTCCCCAGGAGCACCCGGGGCCTTCGCCGTACCCACTCCCAGGCGTGGCGGCCCCCCCCGACGGGGGCCGCACAGTGCGGGGGAGGTGCGGGGGGGGTGTGTCAGTTGCGGCGCATTCTGGCGGCGCGGGCTACCGCCACGACCGCCTTTTCCAGGGCGTACTCGGGGTCGTCGCCGCCGCCCTTCACGCCCGCGTCCGCCTCGGCCACGGCCCGGAGGGCGAGGGAGACGCCGTCGGGGGTCCAGCCGCGCATCTGCTGCCGTACGCGGTCGATCTTCCACGGCGGCATGCCCAGCTCGCGCGCGAGGTCGGCCGGCCGGCCGCCGCGGGCGGAGGAGAGCTTGCCGATGGCCCGTACGCCCTGCGCGAGCGCGCTGGTGATGAGCACGGGCGCGACACCGGTGGACAGCGACCAGCGCAGCGCCTCCAGCGCCTCCGCCGCCCGCCCCTCCACGGCCCGGTCGGCCACGGTGAAGGACGATGCCTCGGCCCGCCCGGTGTAGTAGCGCCCGACGACCGCCTCGTCGATCGTCCCGTCGACGTCCGCCGTCAGCTGCGCCACCGCGGAGGCCAGCTCCCGCAGGTCGCTGCCGATGGCGTCGACGAGCGTCTGGCACGCCTCGGGCGTGGCGGACCGCCCGAGCGTCCGGAACTCCTGCCGCACGAACGTCAGCCGCTCCGCGGGCTTCGTGGTCTTGGGGCAGGCCACCTCCCGCGCCCCCGCCTTGCGCGCCGCGTCGAGGAGCCCCTTGCCCTTCGCGCCGCCGGCGTGGAGGAGGACGAGCGTGATGTCCTCGACGGGCGCGTCGAGGTACCCCTTCACGTCCTTCACGGTCTCCGCCGAGAGGTCCTGCGCGTTCCGCACGACCAGCACCTTGCGCTCGGCGAAGAGCGAGGGGCTGGTGAGCTCGGCGAGGGATCCCGGCTGGAGCTGGTCGGGGGTGAGGTCCCGTACGTCCGTGTCGGCGTCGGCGGCCCGCGCGGCCGCCACCACCTCCCGGACGGCACGGTCGAGGAGCAGGTCCTCCTGACCCACGGCGAGCGTGACGGGGCCGAGGAGGTCGTCGCTGGAAGTCTTTCTGGTGGCCATCGCGATCCAGCATCCCACGCCCCACCGACAGCGCCCCCGCTCCCGCCGCCGACGCCGACAGCCGCCCGGCGCCGAAGGCCGCCCCGGCACCGACAACCGACCCGGCGCCACCGGCCGCCCCGCCCCCGGGCGAGAATGGCCGGGTGAGTGAACGACACGTACTGGTGCTCCCCGACCGCGACGCCGCCGAGGAGCTGGCCCAGGAGCTGACCGCCCGGTTCGGTGTGGCCGAGGAACCGCAACTGGTCCGGGACGCGCTGGCCGGCGAGGACGACGCCGAGGACGCCCAGTGGCTGGTGGTGGTCGAGGACCCGGACGGCCGTCTCGACCCGACCGCGCTGGACGACTTCGCCGCCGAGTACGAGGGCTGGCTGGAAGCCCCCTAGCCCGCGGCCTTCCGCACGATCTGGACGTCCAGATCGATGGCGATGCTGGAGCCGACGGCGGCGATGCCCCGCGCGAGCAGCGTCTGCCAGGTGAGGGTGAAGTCCTCGCGGTGGAGCTCGGTGGTGGCCCGGCAGGCGCCGCGGGTCTCGCCCTCCAGCCCGCTGCCGATGCCCAGGTACTGCGTGTCCAGCGTGACCGTACGGCTCACACCGTGGAGGCTGAGCGCGCCCGCGACGTTCCAGCGGCTGCCGCCCCGGTGGGTGAAGCGATCACTGAAGAACTCGATGGTCGGATGGACACCGACGTCCAGGAAGTCCCCGGAGCGCAGATGGTCGTCGCGCATCTGGACACCCGTGTCGATCGACGCCGCGTCGATGACGACGTGCATCGCCGAGTGCTCCATGCGCTCGGCGATCCGTATCGCCCCGGCGAAGCTGTTGAACCGCCCGTGGATCCGCGCCAGCCCGATGTGCCGGGCGGTGAAGCCGATCTGGGAGTGGGTGGGATCGATCTCCCAGTCGCCCGGCTCGGGCAGCGGCGGCTGCGGCGCGACCTGGAGCATCACGTCCCCGAGGTCCGCGTGGGCACCCTGGTCGACCACGGCGGTGGCGTGATGCGGCGTGTACCCGTCGGAGGTCACGGCGATCCGGTACTCACCGGCCGGCACGGTGGCGAGAAGGGTGCCGTACGGGTCCGTCTCCCCCCCCAGCACCCTGCGCCCCGCCGCGTCGGTGAGCGCGAACTCGGCCTGCCGCAGCGGCTCGTGCACGGGGTCGAGCACCCGGCAGCTCAGCACTCCCGCCGAGGCCGGCACGGCGAACCCGGCGAGGGCCCCGCCCCGGCCGCCGCCGCCACCGTTCCCCCGCTTGCCGAAGAGACCACCGAACATTCTCCACGCACCCCCGTGCGACTCGTTCACTATGCAACGAGTTCGCATTCGATCACCCCTGGGGCGTTCGAGGCAAACGCGGCCTTATTACCGACGAGTCCGAATTACGGATTCCGCTTACCCTTCTCCTTGTACGACCGGCGCGGCCGGCACGACGGGCGCGACCGGCACGACGGGCACGACGGGCACGACGGGCAGCTCGTCCAGCACGATGCCGAACAGCTCCCGGTACGCCTCGCGCAGCTCCTCGTCCGTACCGAGCTCCCGCTCCGTGCGCTCGCCCGCCACGGTCCGGTACAGCTTCCGGCCCGCGATGCTGACCCGGCCGTCCTCGGTGAGCCGCGAGCAGATCACCCCGCGGGTGAAGTGGGACTCGGGCGAGGTCCGGTGGTACCAGGCCCCGGCCTCGAAGTCCGCGAGCACCCGAGGCCGCGACTCCAGCCGGTACTGCGGCTTGCCGTCCCGCAGCACATCGAGGTCCCCGTCCGCCCCCGGGAGCTCCCGGATCACGAAGACCCCCGAGGGATCGGCCTGCTCCCCGCGCTCGTCGAAGGCGAGCGGGTGGTGGCTGTGGTCCCCGAAGCCCACGTCGGCCAGCCACCTCCCCCCGTCCGCGTCCACCACCAGCAGCGCCATGTGGTCGTACGGGATCCCCACCCGCCCGTCCGGTCCGAGCACCCGCGCCTGGAGCAGCTCGACCCGGTAGCCGAGCGCACGGAGCAGCGCGGCGAACGCGGTGTTCAGCTCGTAACAGAACCCGCCCCGCCGGGCCACGGTCACCTTCTCGACCAGCGCCTTCTCGTCGAGGACGATGTCCTGCCCGAGGTGGATGGAGAGGTTCTCGAAGGGCACGGCCCGCAGGTGCCGCAGATGCAGCTCCCGCAGCGCCCCGGCGTCCGCCCGCTCCGGCCGTCCGGCGCCGATGCGCTCCAGGTACCGCTCCACGGCGGTGTCCGGCAGTCCCCCGGACTCTTCATGATCGGTCATGGGGGCAGTCTGCCCGCTCGCCCCGTGTCAGGGCGCGGTGGCTGCCGGTTCCCGCTCCTGGGTGGGCAGTTCACGCATCCGCGGGAGCGGCGAGGGCAGCAGCCAGAGCACCGCGAAGACGGCGCCGACGGTGGCGACCCACAGGGTGGGGCGGATGCCGATCGCGGTCCCCAGCAGGCCGCCGACGAGGGCGCCGATCGGGCGGAAGCCGTGGTTGAGGGTGCGGAAGGCGCCCATGACCCGGGCGCGCATGGTGTCGGGTATGAGTGCCATCTGGAAGGACCCGGCGGCCACGTCGACGATCATCACGCCGGCGCAGGACAGGAACTCGGCGGCGAACAGGACGCCCACCACGAGGGGCAGCGGCCCGTCCGCCGCGGGTATGAGGACCAGCGGCAGGGTGAAGCCGAGGAAGCCGGCGACGATGGAGCCGCCGATGCCGAGCCGGCGGACGACGGCGCCGCTGCACGCCGCCCCGAGCAGTCCGCCGACGGCTCCGGTGCCGAGCACCAGGCCGAGCAGGCCCGCGCCGAGACCGAGGTCCTTGGTCACGTAGAGCACGAAGAGGGTGTGGAACATGTAGTTGAAGAACTGGACGGTGCCGGAGGCGGCGAAGAGCGCCCGCATCGACGACTCCCGCAGCACCCACCGCATCCCCTCCGTGAAGTGCCCCTTCGCTGCGGGCGCTGGGGCGGGCTCGACCGGCCGGATCCTCGCCAGGTAGCCCGCCGACACCAGGTAGGTGACGGCGTCCGCCAGCAGCGCCAGGGGTGCGGTGAGCACCTGCACCAGGATGCCTCCGATACTGGGCCCGGCGAGCCACGCCATCGAACGGCTGCCGTTCACCAGCGAGTTGGCCTGCACGAAGCGCTCGGTGGGGACGAGGGCCGCGAAGAGCGTGGAGTTGCAGACCTCGAAGAGCACCGACAGGGCGCCCACCCCGAAGGCGACGGCGTAGAGCTGGCCGAGCGTCAGCAGGTCGAAGGCGTAGGCGACGGGCAGGGTGACCAGCAGCGCGGCCCGCCCCAGGTCCGTGGCGATCATGATTCGCCGGCGGTCGGCCCGCCGGTCGACCCAGGCCCCGAAGGGCAGGTTGAGGAGCAGGGCCGGGAGGAGTTCGAGGGTCTTGAGCCAGCCCATCTGCGCCGCGTCGGCGCCGAGCACGAGCACGGCGGCGAGGGGCAGGGCCATGAGGGAGATCTGGTCACCGACGAGCGAGACCGTCTGCCCCGTCCAGTAGCGGCGGAACGTCCGCTCGCGCAGCAGCGCCGGGACCCGCGCGGTGAGGGCCATCCCTGTCACTCCTTCTCGTGCTCGGTGTCCGGATCCAGATAGGCGATCTTCATGAAGCTGACGGGCAGCGCGCCCGGCGGCCGGAGCGCCGGGTCGTCCTGGCGGTCCTCGTAGGGGCGGAACAGCTCGTCGATCCGCTCCTTGAGGGAGCTGAGCTCCCCGGGGGTGAGGTAGACCAAGGTGTCCCCGAACGCCTCGGCCTCCCGCCACTCCTTCGGTACGTCCCCCCGGCCGGCGAGGCTCCGCGCGAACCGGGCGAAGTAGAGCTCGGCGGCGGCGATGCTGAGCGCGTCGGTCGCCTGGGCGACCGCCGGGTCCTCACTGTGGGCGGGCCACTCCGTATACCGGGCGGTGGCCTGCCAGGGCTTCTCCCGGCCGCGCCCGCCCGGCGCCTCCTCCACGAGCCCGTACTTGGCGAGTATCCGGAGGTGGTACGAGCAGCTGGCCACCGATTCGCCGGTCAGCTCGGCAGCCCGGGTGGCGGTGAACGGCCCGTGCCGCCGAAGCAGTCCGACGATGGTCATCCGCAGGGGGTGGGCGTAGGCCCGCAGAGCCCGGGGGTCGGTGAGCTCGACGCTGTGGGCCTTCGTGCCCTCGGGCTGCGGTGCGCTGTTCTCCGGCATGATGTAAAGCTATCTATAGAAAGACTCCTTTACAAGCATTCCTTTACAAACGTTTCTTGCTAAGCCCCTCCGGAAGCGCCCCTCCGCAGCCCCGGCCCCTCGCTCCGGTCACCACCCCCGCGCCACGGCCACCAGCTCCCTCCCCGCGCCCGCCACCGCGATCGCCCCGTCCCGGTCGGTCCGCAGCACCCGCGCCCCGCCCGCCCGCAACGCCTCCAGAGTCCGGGGCGAAGGGTGCCCGTATTGGTTGTCCCGACCTGCGGAGACGAGTGCCAGCCGCGGCCGCACCGCCGCGGTCAGCCCCGGGTCCTGGTGCGCGGACCCGTGATGCGCCACCTTCAGCACGTCCACCGCGCCCAGCTCCGGATGCGCTCGCCACAGCGCCCGCTGCGCCGGGGGCTCCAGATCGCCGAGCAGCAGCACGCTCACCCCGCCCGGCCCCCGGACCAGCAGCGTGACGCTCGCGTCGTTCGCCCCGCCGCCCGGCGGCCCCGGCCCGGCGGGCGGCCACAGCACACGCCACTCCAGCGCCCCGGTCCGCCGCCGCTCCCCCGGCTGCGCCCGTACCACCGGCACCCCCGCCGAGCCCGCCACCCGCCGGACGAACTCCGCCTGCCCGGGCGGCTCGTCGAGCCCCGTGGTCTGGATCGCCCCCACGGCCCGCCCCCTCAACACCCCCGGAAGACCGGCCACATGGTCGGCATGGAAGTGCGTGAGCACCAGCAACGGCACATGGCTCACCTCCAGTTCACGCAGACAGCGGTCCACCGCCGCCGGATCCGGCCCGGCGTCCACCACCACCCCCGCGCCCCCGCCGGCCGCGAGCACCGTCGCGTCCCCCTGCCCGACCTGGCACATCGCGAACACCCAGCCCGGCGGCGGCCACCCGGAGATCCAGCGCACCAGCGGCACCGGTCTCGCCACCACGAGCACCAGCAGCACGACCACGCCGACCACCGGCCAGGTCGGATGCCGCAGCCGCCGCACCCCGGCCACCACCGCGACCGTGACGAGCGCCAGCGCCGCCCCTCCCCACCAGCCCCCGGGCCACGCCAGCTCCGCCCCCGGCAGCGCCGCGCCCGCCCGGGCCACCCCGGCGATCCACCCGGCCGGCCATCCCGCCACCCACGCCAGGCCCTCAGCCCCCGCCGCCCACACCGGCGCCACCGCGAGCGCCGCGAAGCCGAACACCGTCGCGGGCGCCACCGCCAGCTCCGCGAACAGGTTCGCCGGAATCGCCACCAGACTCATCCGGGCCGCGAAGACCACCACGACCGGCGCGCTCACCGCCTGCGCCGCCAGCGCGGCGGCCAACGCCTCCGCGAGCCGACCCGGCACCCCGCGCCGCCGCAGCGCCTCGCTCCACCCCGGCGCCACCACCAGCAGCGCCCCGGTCGCCAGCACCGACAGCAGGAACCCGTAACTCCGCGCCAGCCAGGGGTCGTACAGCACCAGGACGAGGACCACCGTGGCCAGCGCCGGGATCAGCGACCTCCTGCGGCCGGTGGCGATCGCCAGCAACGCGACCAGCCCGCACGCCGCCGCCCGCAGCACGCTCGGCTCCGGCCGGCACACGATCACGAACGCCAGCGTGAGCCCCGCCCCCGCCAGCGCGGTGCCGCGCAACGAGAGCCCGATCCGGGGAGCGAGCCCGCCCCGCTCCACCTGCCGGGCCCGCCCCGGACGCCCGATGAGCAGCAGCAGAACAATTGAGAGGTTGCTCCCGGACACGGCCAGCAGGTGCGTGAGGTCCGTCGCCTCGAAGGCGTCCCGCAACTCGGTGCCGATCCGGGAGGTGTCCCCGACGACAAGCCCGGGAAGCAGCGCCCGCGCGTCCGGTTCGAGCCCGTCGGTCGCCGCGCGCAGCCCCGCCCGCAACTCACCGGCCGTCCGCTGGAGCGCGCTCGGCGATCCCACGATCCACGGCGGCCCGGCCCTGGTCTTGAGCACGGCCGCATACGGGTCCCCGGGTTCCCGGGGCGGCGCGAAGCGGGCGGCGACCCGCAGCCGCGTGGACGGCAGCAGCCGCAACCACGCGTCCCGCCCCTCCCCGGGAGGCACGATCAGCAGCACCGGCGCACGGGTCCGCACGTCCACACCGCCCGCCCGCCCCACCCGGACCACCTCGGCGTCCATCACCACCGAGACCGGCACCATCGCCCGCCCGCTCACCCGGGGCCTGGTGAGCCGTGGATCCGAGGTCACCGTCACCTCGGCCCAGGCCCTGCCGTACTCCTGCGCCAGGACCGGCACCGGCCCCCGCCGCAGATCCGCGGCATGCAGCCCCGCCGAAGCGGCCCCCGCCGCCGCGCACAACAACACCCCGGCCGAAGCGGTGGCCCGCAACCTCCACCCCGGCGACCCACCGCCACCACCCCCAGCGCCCGAACCTCCCTCCGAGACGGCATCCCGCCCCCTGGTCAGCCGCCGCGCCACCGCCGGTGTCAGCAACGCCGCCGCCCCGGCCAGACCGAGCCCCACACCGGCGACCACCCACCAGCCCGCAACCCCCAGCGCCACGGCTGCGGCCGCCCAAGCGGCCAGCGCGGGCGGAACGAGCCGCAGATCGACCGGCTCCTCCCTCCACACCCCCTCCTCCCCGGACACGGCCACTCCGGCCTCGTCCCGGTTCACGGCCGCACCAACGGCTGGAGGTCGGCGAAGCGCCGCTCGCCGATCCCGTCGACCTCGCGCAGCTCCTCGACCGCGCGGAACCCGCCGTGCTCCGTGCGGTGATCGACGATCCGCCGCGCGAGCACCGGCCCCACTCCCGGCAGCCCGTCGAACTGCTCGGCCGTAGCCGTGTTGAGGCTCAACGGCACACCACTCCCACCGGGCCCCGACCCCGCCCCAGCCCCAGCCCCCGGCCCACCCCCGCCGCCCTGCGCTCCGGGCACCCCGACGAGCACCTGCTCGCCGTCGAAGAGGACCCGGGCCCGATTGAGCCCCGTCAGATCCGCCCCCGCCCGCACACCCCCGGCGGCCCGCAACGCGTCCGCGACCCGCGACCCGGCCGGCAGCGTCAGCACCCCCGGCCGACGCACCTTCCCTCCCACGTCCACGACGACCTCAGCCGAGGCGCCGACACCACCAGGACCGCCCGAACCACCCCCCGAACCAGGTCCGGACGCCTCCGCCGCCACAGGCGAAGCCGCCGCGGGCGAAGCCGCCACCGGCGCGACCCGCAGGAGCTCCGGCGCCCGCACCTGCTCCGGTCGCCCCGCCCAGAAGAAACCACCTGCCGCACAGGCCGCCACCACCAGCACCACGCCCAGCGCCGCCAGCGACCTCGGCTCCAGCCCGCACCGTGTCTGCACCCACAACGGCAACCGCTCCCGCACAGCGGCCCGCCACCGCCGCTCCCCCACCACGACATCCACCGGCGGTTCGACCACCGGCTCCGAGACCGGCGGCGGGAACAGCGCGTCCCCCCGTTCCCGTACGACCCCCGCCTCACGCCCAGCACGACGGGGCCCCGAAGCACCCGGCCTGAACCGGGAGGAAGGCGAGGAGGTGACGGATGACGACAAAGCAGAAGAGGCCGGCAAGGCGGCCGTACGAAGATCCATGTCCTCGACGGTAGGGTCCGCCACAGCCCCGTGCCGTCGCCCACCCAACTCCGTGGAGAACGACGCGCTTGTGGACAACTCCCTCACCCACAAGGGTGAGAGAGCCCGTCTCAGCGCGGTGAGACGACCACCGCGAGCAGCCCCGGCCCCGTGTGCGCGCCGATGACCGCGCCGACCTCGCTGACGTGCAGCTCCGCGATGCCGGGCACCCGTTCCCTGAGGTGTTCCGCGAGCGCGTCGGCACGCTCCGGCGCGGAGAGGTGGTGGACGGCGATGTCGACGGGGCCGGAGCCGGCCTGCTCGACGGCCAACTCCTCCAGCCGCGCGATCGCCTTCGACGCGGTCCGCACCTTCTCCCTCAGTTCGATGCGCCCGCCGTCGAGTTCGAGGAGCGGTTTCACCGCGAGCGCGGAGCCGAGCAGGGCCTGCGCGGTCCCGATCCGCCCGCCCCGGCGCAGATAGTCCAGGGTGTCGACGTAGAAGTAGGCAGAGGTGTCCCCGGCGCGCTTCTCGGCCGCCGCGACCGCCTCCTCCAGCGAGCCGCCCGCCTCCACGACCTCCGCGGCCGCGAGGGCGCAGAAGCCGAGGGCCATGCCGATCATGCGGGTGTCCACGACCCGTACGGGAATGGGCGCGTCCTTCGCCGCGAGCACGGCGGCGTCGTAGGTGCCGGACACCTCGGCGGAGAGATGGAGGGAGACGATCCCGCGCGCACCCGCCTCCGCGGCCTCGCGGTAGGTGGCGGCGAAGACCTCGGGGCTGGGCCGGGAGGTGGTGACGGGCCGCCGCTTCTGCAACGCCTCGGCGAGCGATCTGGCCGAGATCTCGGTGCCCTCCAGGAGGGCGCGGTCGCCGATGACGACGGTCAGCGGGACCGCGGTGATGGCGTGCCGCTCCATCGTCCGGGGTGGCAGGTAGGCCGTTGAATCAGTGACGATCGCGACATGCCGGGACATGAGCGGGAGGTTACCCGCAGCGACCGCCGCTCGGCAGCCCGGCCCCGGTCACAGCCCGTCCGACGGTCAGCCGGCGGACTCAGGACGGGCCGTCTTCTCCCACGGGTACGAGGTCGCCCGGGGGTCCGGCGCGGTGATCGCCTGCGGCGCGTCCCCGGCCTGCGACTGCCCCTGGGACTGCCCCTGAGACGGCCTCTGCGCCTGTCCCTGCGGCTGCGACTGCGCCTGCTGCGGCCCGGGGGCCGTCTCGTACCAGGCCGGCTGCGCGGCCTCCGGTCCGGCCGTTCCCAGGTCGTCGGTGGTGGTCCAGTGGCGCAGCGCGCCCGCCTCGACGTCGATCTGCGCGCTCAGCGAGTCCAGGTCGTCCTCGGCGAACCGGCGGGCCCGGTCGCGGGCGGCCTGCCGCAGCGCGTCGGCCGAGCCGGTGATCCGCTCGGTCCGCTCCGTGAGCCCGGGCAGCTGCCCGGCCACGTACGCCTTGTTCGGCTCACGCTCCAGGCGCTTGAGGTCCTCGTCGAGCTCGCGTCCATGGGCGCTGAGCCGTGCGAAGAGGTCGAGAGACTCCCGCAGCGAGGCGTCCTCGACCGCACCCGCCTGGAGCGCGTCCTGGGTGGCGCGCATCGACGTGCGCAGCGAGAGCCGCAGTTTGGCCAGCTCGGCGGCGACGCCGGCCTGACCGAAGCTCTTCGCCCGAAGCGTGGTGTCCTCGACCGTGCGGCGGGCCTGGTCGAGGGTCCGGTCGACGCCGCGCTTCGCCGCCTTGGCCACCTTCACCGTGGCGTAGACCCCGAGCGCCACGAACGAGAGGAAGAGCAGCGCCAGGATCGTGACAATCGTGGCTTCCATGTGGGTGGCTCCTCAGGCTCCGTCGGCGTCCCACGGCTGTGGTCCTTCCACGGTAAACGGAACGGGCAGGCTGGAGGTTCCATCGGAACCCCCAACCTGCCCGTAGGGGAAACCCCTAGGCCCGCCGAGGCACTCAGGCCACGATGTTCACCAGCTTCGGCGCGCGCACGATCACCTTGCGGATCTCGGCGCCGCCGAGGGCGTTGACGACGTGCGGGTCGGCCAGGGCCAGCGTCTCCAGCTCGGCGTCGGAGATCGCCGGGGAGACCTCCAGACGGGCCTTGACCTTGCCCTTGATCTGCACGACGCAGGTCACGGTCTCGTCGACCACGTACGCCGGGTCAGCGACCGGGAAGTCCTGGTGGACGACCGAGTCGGTGTGGCCCAGGCGGCGCCACAGCTCCTCCGCGATGTGCGGGGCGAGCGGGGCGACCAGCAGGACCAGCTGCTCGGCGACGGAGCGGGAGAGCGCGCCGCCGGTCTTGGTCAGGTGGTTGTTCAGCTCGGTGATCTTGGCGATGGCCGTGTTGAAGCGCATCCCGGCCATGTCGCCGGAGACGCCGTCGATCGCCTTGTGCAGGGCGCGCAGCGTGTCCTCGTCGGGCGCGGCGTCGACGACGGTGACCTCGCCGGTCGCCTCGTCGACGATGTTGCGCCACAGCCGCTGGAGCAGCCGGTACTGGCCGACCACCGCGCGCGTGTCCCAGGGGCGGGAGACGTCCAGCGGGCCCATCGCCATCTCGTACAGGCGCAGGGTGTCGGCGCCGTACTCGACGCAGATCTCGTCGGGCGTGACGGCGTTCTTCAGGGACTTGCCCATCTTGCCGAGGACGCGGCTGACCTTCTCGCCCTCGTACCAGAACGCGCCGTCGCGCTCCTCGACCTCGGCGGCCGGCACCGCGATGCCACGGGCGTCGCGGTAGACGAACGCCTGGATCATGCCCTGGTTGTAGAGCTTGTGGAACGGCTCGGCCGAGGAGATGTGGCCCAGGTCGAAGAGCATCTTGGACCAGAAGCGGGCGTACAGCAGGTGGAGCACGGCGTGCTCGGCGCCGCCGACGTACAGGTCGACACCGCCGGTGGGCATGCCGTCGCGCGGGCCCATCCAGTACTGCTCGATGGCCGGGTCGACCAGCTTCTCGGCGTTGTGCGGGTCGAGGTAGCGCAGCTCGTACCAGCAGGAACCCGCCCAGTTGGGCATGGTGTTGGTCTCGCGGCGGTACTTCTTCGGCCCGTCGCCCAGGTCGAGGGTGACGTTGACCCACTCCTCGTTGCGGGAGAGAGGGGTCTCGGGCTGGGTGTCGGCGTCCTCCGGGTCGAAGGTCCGCGGCGAGTAGTCCTCGACCTCGGGCAGCTCCAGCGGGAGCATCGACTCGGGCAGGGCGTGGGCGACGCCGTCCTCGTCGTAGACGATCGGGAAGGGCTCGCCCCAGTACCGCTGGCGGCTGAACAGCCAGTCGCGGAGGCGGAAGTTGACGGTGCTCTCGCCGATGCCGCGGTCGGCCAGCCAGGCGGTGACCTTCGCCTTGGCCTCGACGACGCCCAGGCCGTCCAGGGAGATCTCGTCGTTGGCGGAGTCGACCAGCTTCGCCTCGTACGAGCCGAAGGCGTCGTCCCAGGTCGACGGGTCGGTGCCGCGGTCGTCGCTCGGCTGGACGACGCAGCGCATCGGCAGCTCGAAGGCGCGCGCGAAGGCGAAGTCGCGGGGGTCGTGGGCGGGGACGGCCATGATGGCGCCGGTGCCGTAGCCCACGAGGACGTAGTCGGCGATGAAGACGGGGACCTGCTCGCCGCTGACCGGGTTGGTCGCGTACGCGCCGGTGAAGACGCCGGTCTTCTCCTTGGCGTCGGCCTGCCGCTCGACGTCGGACTTGGCGGCGGCCTGCTTGCGGTAGGCGTCGACGGCCTCGCCGGGGGTGGCGTGTCCGCCGGTCCACACCGCGTGGGTGCCCTCGGGCCACTCGGCCGGGACGATCTTGTCGACCAGGTCGTGCTCGGGCGCCAGGACCATGTAGGTGGCGCCGAACAGGGTGTCCTGGCGGGTGGTGAAGACGGTGATGGCGCCGGTGTCGCCGACCGGGAAGTCGACGCGGGCGCCCTCGGAGCGGCCGATCCAGTTGCGCTGTTGCAGCTTGATGGCCTCGGGCCAGTCCAGGCCGTCGAGGTCGTCCAGCAGGCGGTCCGCGTAGGCGGTGATGCGCATGTTCCACTGGCGCAGCTTGGCCTTGAAGACGGGGAAGTTGCCGCGCTCGGAGCGGCCGTCGGCGGTGACCTCCTCGTTGGCGAGGACGGTGCCCAGGCCGGGACACCAGTTGACCGGCGCCTCGGAGGCGTACGCCAGGCGGTACTCGCCCAGGACGTCGGCGCGCTCGGCGGCGGTCAGGTCGCTCCACGCGCGCGTGGTGCCGGGAACCTCACGCGTGCCGTTCTCGAACCGCTCGATCAGCTCGGCGATCGGACGGGCCTTGCCGGCCTCGTCGTCGTACCAGGAGTTGTAGATCTGGAGGAAGATCCACTGGGTCCACTTGTAGTAGTCCGGGTCGATCGTGGCGAACGACCGGCGCTTGTCGTGGCCCAGGCCCAGCCGGCGCAGCTGGACCTTCATGTTCTCCATGTTGGCCTCGGTGGACACGCGCGGGTGCGTGCCGGTCTGCACGGCGTACTGCTCGGCGGGCAGGCCGAAGGCGTCGAAGCCGAGGGTGTGGAGCACGTTGTGGCCGGTCATGCGCGCGTGGCGGGCGAAGACGTCCGTGGCGATGTAGCCGAGCGGGTGGCCGACGTGGAGGCCCGCACCGGAGGGGTACGGGAACATGTCCATGATGAACTTCTTGGGCCGGGAGGCGACCTCGGGGTCGCCCGCCAGGTCGCCGGAGGGGTTCGGCGCCTCGTAGGTGCCCTCGGCGTCCCAGACGTCCTGCCAGCGTGCCTCGATGTCGGCGGCCATGGCCGCCGTGTAGCGATGCGGGGCCGCCGTCTCGGCGGCCGTGTTGATCTCGGTCATGGTCCTAGAAGCTCCATCGATCGTCTCTGCCCACTGCCACGAACTGCCACGAAATGAAAAATCCCCTCGCACAGGAGGGGACGCCGCGCCGACTCCGACGGGGTTTCTTCCGCCCGTCGGGACTGGTCAGCGCGGCTCGATAAGCAGGAGGCGTACGGCACGCATGGCGCCAGGGTACCGCAGCGCTCACACGGGCCGCATCGATGTCCAGGGGGCGGCGGCTCTCGCGGCGGCTCTGCCTGCGGCTCTCTCGGCGGCTCTCGCAGCGACTCTGTCTGGGACACGAAGAAGCGGGCCATCCGATCCGGATGACCCGCTTCTCTGATCTGTGGAGCTAAGGAGAATTGAACTCCTGACCTCCTGCATGCCATGCAGGCGCTCTACCAACTGAGCTATAGCCCCTCGTGCGGCGTTCAGCTTACCGCAGAAGCGCGGAGAGCCATCCGATACGGATGGCCCGTCTGCCCTTCTGTGGAGCTAAGGAGAATTGAACTCCTGACCTCCTGCATGCCATGCAGGCGCTCTACCAACTGAGCTATAGCCCCTCGAGATCGTCTCCGCCCGGGCCCTCTCGGGTCTTCCTCGCGGCGACGGACAGAACAGTAACCGTCCGCCGGGCAGATCTCCAAATCCGTTTCTCCGGCGTTGCCGGAGGCTCCGGGTAGGGTCGCCCCCTGTGTCCCCCTCCGCGTCTTCCCCCTCTCCGTCCTCCCCGTCCCGCGCCCGGCCGTGGCCCCTGGTCGCCGCCGCGGCGGTCTGTCTGATCTCGTTCGCGGCCTTCTGGGTGGCGCAGCGCGTCGCCCACGTGAACATGCTCGACGTGATGGTCTACCGGGCCGAGGCCGAGACCCTGCGGGCCGGCGGCGACCTGTACGCGATGCGCGCCACCTCGGCGAACCTGGCGATGACCTATCCGCCGTTCGCCGCCGTGCTGTTCCTGCCGCTGACCCTGGTGGACGTCCCTCTGATGCGGACGCTCTCCACGGCGGGGAACCTGCTGCTGGTGGTGGCCCTGGTGCGGCTCTCGCTCCAGCTGGTCCGCCCCGTGCTCGCCTCGCCCGCGCGGCGCGCCGACCTGTGGCGTACGACACTGTGGGTCGCGGCGGTCGTGGTCTGGTGCGAGCCGGTGTGGACGACGCTGCGGTACGGGCAGATCAACCTACTGGTCGCGGTGGTCGTGCTGTGGGACTTCACCCGCCGTGAGGGAAGCCGCTGGGCCGGCCTCGGCATCGGCCTGGCGACCGCGGTGAAACTCACACCGGGGCTCTTCGTCGTGCTGCTCCTCGCCGCGGGCCTGCTGCTGTGGCGGCGCGACCGCGCGATGAACCAGTGGCTGCGCACCGCGCTGACGGCGACCGGGGTCTTCCTGGTGACGACCCTGGCCATGGTGGTGGCGCTGCCCGCGGACTCCAAGACCTTCTGGACGCGGACGCTGTTCGAGACGGGCCGGGTCGGGCACGCGGAGGAGACCGCCAACCAGTCCCTCAGCGGCGTCCTCGCCCGGCTGATGCACACGGACTCGCCCGGCCTGTGGTGGCTGGCGGCCGCGATCCTGCTGGGCGGCGCGGCGATGGCGCTCGCGGTACGGGCGGCGGTGCGCGGCGACAAGGCGGTGGCCGTGGTCGTCACCGCGTTCACGGCGCTGATGGTCTCGCCGATCTCCTGGTCCCACCACTGGGTCTGGTGCGTGCCGCTGCTGATCCTGCTGTACGACCGCGCCACGCGCGCGTGGGCGGTGACGGGCGCGGTCGGCCTGGCCTTCGCGTCGTTCGCGCTGTGGTGGGTGCCGCACGACCCGGGGCGTCCCGAACTCGACCAGAACGCGGGTCAGATGCTGCTGTCGGCGGTCTATCCGCTCACGGCGACGGCCCTCTTCGCCGGGTACGCGCTCGTGGTGTGGCGGACGCGCCGTCCGGCGGCCCCGGCGTCCTCCCCGGAGGCCGTCGTGGTCCGGGAGCCTCAGGCCGTGGCGAAGGAGTAGAACCGCTTGAGGGTGCAGTGCTCGTCGAGGAGCCGGCCGTAGATCGGCTCCCCCTCGAGTTCGCGGTAGGTCTCGATCGGGTCGCCCTTTATGATCAGCGCCCGCGCGCACTCCTCGCACCAGTACTGGTAGTCGGGATTGACGGGGTCCATGTCCCGCACGATGGGCGTGCCGCTGCCGCACCAGTCGCACTTCCGCCTGTGCGCACCCAAAGGCCACCCTCCCGTCCGGACCTGGTTCCCCCTCCGGCCGTCCGATTCTGCCATGGCGGGGCGGCCGCCCAGAAGTGACAAAACGACGGATCCCGCCCCCCTTTGCGGGGAGCGGGATCCGGTGACTGTGGAGCTAAGGAGAATTGAACTCCTGACCTCCTGCATGCCATGCAGGCGCTCTACCAACTGAGCTATAGCCCCTCGTGTTCTTCGCGCTCGGCGCTGCGAACAAGATGAACTTTAGCCGGTGACCTGCCGGAAAGTGAAATCCGGGCCGCTGGGGCCCGGCCCGGGTTCAGGTGTCGTCGCCGAGGACCGGCTCGGGCAGCGAGCCGGCGTTGTGCTCCAGGAGGCGCCAGCCGCGCGCGCCCTGGCCGAGGACGGACCAGGAGCAGTTCGAGAGGCCGCCCAGGCCCTCCCAGTGGTGCGGCTCCAGACCGAGGAGCCGGCCGATGGCGGTCCGGATGGTGCCGCCGTGGCTGACCACGACCAGGGTGCCGTCCTGCGGGAGCTTGTCGGCGTGCTCCAGGATCACCGGGGCGGCCCGGTCGGCCACCTCGGTCTCCAGCTCGCCGCCGCCCCGACGCACCGGCTCGCCGCGCTTCCACGCGGCGTACTGCTCGCCGAACCGCGCGACGATCTCGTCGTGCGTGAGCCCCTGCCACTCCCCCGCGTACGTCTCGCGCAGCGCGGCGTCGTGGGCGACGGTGAGACCGGTGAGACCGGCCAGCTCGGCGGCGGTGGCCGCCGTCCGCTTCAGGTCGGAGGCGACGATCGCGTCGGGGGCGAGGGCGGCGAGGAGCCGGGCGGCCCGGCGGGCCTGGTGGACGCCGGCCTCCGTGAGCTCGATGTCGGTCGAGCCCTGGAAGCGGCGCTCCAGGTTCCAGGCCGTCTGGCCGTGGCGCCACAGGACGATACGGCGGCCGCTGCCGCCCTTGGGGGCGCTCAGCTCAGCTCACCGTCCGCCCTGTCGGCGCCGGTCAGGGAGGCGTGCTCGGCCGCCTTGCCGCGGGTCTTGAGGGCGTCCTCCGGGAGGGGCAGCTCGGGGCAGTCCTTCCACAGCCGCTCGAGGGCGTAGAAGACGCGCTCCTCGCTGTGCTGCACGTGGACGACGATGTCGACGTAGTCGAGGAGGATCCAGCGGGCGTCCCGGTCGCCCTCGCGGCGCACCGGCTTGGCGCCGAGCTCCTTCTGGAGCCGCTCCTCGATCTCGTCGACGATCGACTTGACCTGGCGGTCGTTGGGCGCGGAGGCGAGCAGGAAGGCGTCGGTGATCGACAGCACGTCGCTGACGTCGTACGCGATGATGTCGTGAGCGAGCCGGTCGGCCGCCGCCTGGGCGGCGGCGTTGACGAGCTCGATGGAGCGATCCGTGGCGGTCACAAGCAGGCTTTCGTCGGCGGTCCAGTACCCCTCCAGGGTCTCACGGACCGCCGACGACCCCGTCAACGTTTACGAGGCGCCCGGAATCTCGTAGTCCCGGCCGAGGACGACGGTGACGGCGGCGGTGCCCGCGGGCTTGCCCTTGGTGACCGATCCGGCCGGCAGACCGAGGGTCTCGGCGACCTCGACGGCCGTCGCCTTCTGGGCGTCATCGGCGTAGACGACCTCGGACTTCGCCCGACTCTCGGTCTTGGTGCCGCCGACGAAGGCGTAGCCGCCGTTGATCAGGACGATCTTGGCCGCCTCGACGGCGTCCTCGCCGGTTCCGTCCTTGATCGAGACCCGCGGCACCCCGCCGGCGTCGACGGCGGTGACCTTGCCGCCGAGGATGTCCTTGACCACGCTGTCGCCGCCGCCCTCGGCGAGCGCCCCGTCCTGGCCGACGGGGAGCAGCGCCGTCTTGTACGCGCCGGTCTTGGCGTGGTCGGCGAGCTGGGCGAGGGAGGCGGCGAGGTCCTTCTCGGGGAGCGACGGGTCGGCGATCTGCTGGAGGTACTCGATGACGGCCATGGCGTTCCCCGCGTCGCTGGGCATCTTGCGCAGCATGCCGTTGACGACCTGGCCGAAGCGCTGGAGCTGCTTGGCCTCGGCCTCGCCGGAGGCGCGGAAGCTGGCGTAGGCGACGGCGGCGCGGCCGTTGAGGGTCTGCCCCTCGCCCTTGGTGACGAGCGGTTCGGCGCCCTTCTTGCCCTTGGGGTCCGGGACGGTGGCGTCGGTGTCGACCTCGATGCCGCCGAGGTACTCGACGAGGTTCTCGAGGTACGGGGTGTCCAGGCGCCAGGTTCCGGCGATCTTGGCGCCGAGGAGGGTGTCGAGGGCTTCGCGGGTGCCGCTGGAGCCGTCCTCCTCGACGGACTTGCCGAGGGTGGTGGCGGAGCCCTCGGCGTCGGCGACGGCGAGGGAGTTGGGCAGGAGCACGGTGGTGCCCTGCTTGGTGGTGGTGTTGTCCACGAGGAGGGCGGTGGAGGTGCTTCCGCTCCGGAGGTCGTGGAGGTGGAGGATGATCGTGTCGCGCTGCTGCGGGCCGGTGGCGGCCTGGTCCTTCTGCTCGGGGTCGCCGGTGCCGGGGAGGAGTCCGGCGGACCAGAGGTAGCCGACGCCGCCGACGACGGCGAGGACCAGGACGACGACGAGGGCGATCACCCGGTTGCGGCCTCGGCGGCGGGCCTCCTCGCGGCGCTCCGAGCGGCTCTCGGTGAACTTGAGCCAGTCGATGACGTCCTCGGAGTCCTCGTCGGGCTCCTCGATGAAGGAGAACTGCTCGGTGCGGTACTCCCGGTCCTCGTCGGCCGCGGGCCGGCGGGGCGCCGGCGGGGCGGGCGCGGCGGCGGGCGGCTCGGGGGCGGGCCGCTGGCCGGGGACTCCGGCGGGCGGGGCGGCGACGGGCGCGGCGGGCTCGGCGGTCTGCCACTGCTGTCCGCCGCCGTAGGTCTCGTACGGGTCGTAGGCGGGCTGCTGGACGTAGCCCTGCGCCTGTCCCTGTCCCTGGGCCTGCGCGTGGCCCTGCCGGCCGTCGTACGTGTCGTACGAGGGCTGCTGGGGGGCCTGGGGCTGCTGCGGGGCCTGGGGCTGGGCGTAGGGGTCGTAGCCGTACGACGTCTGCTGCTGTCCGGCGTACGGGTCGTACGCGGACTGCTGAGGGGCCTGGGCCGGCTGCTGGTACACGGGCTGCCCGTAGGCGTCGTAGCCGATGATCTGCGGCTGCGGCTGGTACGGGTCGTACGGGTTCTGCTGGTCGTTCACCGGTGCCCCTCCCCGGGACTCACTCGCCGCGGTACAGCTGGCGCTTGTCGATGTAGCGGACCACGCCGTCCGGGACGAGGTACCAGACGGGGTCGCCCTTCGCGACCCGTGCGCGGCAGTCGGTGGACGAGATGGCGAGGGCGGGGATCTCGACGAGGGAGACTCCGCCCTTGGGCAGTCCGTCGTCGGTGAGGTCGTGGCCCGGCCGGGTGACGCCGATGAAGTGGGCGAGGGCGAAGAACTCGTCCGCGTCCCGCCAGGTGAGGATCTGCGAGAGCGCGTCGGCCCCGGTGATGAAGAAGAGGTCGGCGTCGCTGTTGAGGGAGTGCAGTTCGCGCAGGGTGTCGATGGTGTACGTCGCGCCGCCGCGGTCGATGTCGATGCGGCTGACCGAGAACTGCGGGTTGGAGGCCGTGGCGATGACCGTCATCAGATAGCGGTCCTCGGCGGGGGACACGGCCTTGTGGCTCTTCTGCCACGGTTGACCGGTCGGTACGAACACCACCTCGTCCAGGTGGAACAGGGCGGCGACCTCGCTGGCCGCCACCAGGTGTCCGTGGTGGATCGGGTCGAACGTCCCGCCCATCACGCCGAGGCGGCGCTTGCCGCTGCCGCCAGTAGGCACTTCCTGCTCTCCCATGCGTGCAGAGCCTACTGGCACGGCGGCGGACGCCGGCTCAGCGGCCTCCCGGTGTACGTCCGGCTCAGCGGTCGCGGTTGAAGCGGGTGGTGATCCAGAGCAGCAGCATCAGCGCGAGGAAGGCGCCACCGCCCGTGACGTACGGGTTGAGGCTGTCGTGGTTGCCACCGTGCTCGGCGCCCTCGGAGGCAAGCGTGACGAGGTTGGCGGCGGTGCTGTGGAGGCTCATCTTCGGCAGACCTATCCGATCGGGGGTGGGAGCGGAGACTTCGCGCACATCGTATGCGGGCCGTCCCGCCCGGCTCACGCCGACTCAGGCGTTGGCGTCCTCGGCGTCCCCGGACTCTCCACGGGCGGGGGTGTCGGCGGGCTGGTCGGCGCTCTCGGCGCCGCCGTATCCGCGGAGCAGGAACCAGGCGAGGAGGGCGCCGCCGACCATGGAGATCAGCAGGACGATACGGAGCGTGTCACCCGGGCCCTGCTGCGCTGCTGCGGCGATCCCGGTGAGGGCTGCGGTGGCGGCGGTGTCCGGCATGCGGGTCGTGCTCCCTCGTTGTCCACAGGGCCGAGCGGGACGCGAGTTGTCCACAGGCCCTCCGCCCACGGTAGCGCCCTCGCCTAGGGTGGGACGTGTCAGGGGGACGAGGACCGACTCGTACGGATGGGCAGGGGGCGTTCATGACCGAGAACCATGACGGGAACAAGCAGGGGAGCGTGCCGAGCAGGCAGCGCAAGCGGTTCCCCGACATCTCCTCGCGGGCCTACGAGCACCCGGCGGACCGTTCGGCGCTGGTGGCGCTGAGGAAGCTGAGCGGTTTCGACACGGTGTTCAAGGCGCTGAGCGGGCTACTGCCCGAGCGCAGCCTCAGACTGCTCTACCTCTCCGACTCCGTCCGGGTGAGCGACGCGCAGTTCTCCCACCTCAACGACATGCTGCGGGACGCCTGTTACGTCCTGGACCTGGACAAGGTCCCGGCGATGTACGTGACGCAGAACCCGGTGCCGAACGCGATGTGCGTGGGCCTGGACGAGCCGGTGATCGTGCTGACGACGGGGCTCGTCGAGCTGCTCGACGAGGAGGAGATGCGGGCGGTGATCGGCCACGAGGTCGGTCATGCCCTCTCCGGCCACGCGGTCTACCGGACGGTGCTGCTGTTCCTGACGAACGTGGCGCTGAAGGTGGCCTGGATCCCGCTGGGGAACGTGGCGGTGATGGCGATCGTGACCGCGCTGCGCGAGTGGTTCCGCAAGTCGGAGCTCTCGGCCGACCGGGCTGGGCTGCTGGTGGGGCAGGACCTCCAGGCGTCGATGCGGGGTCTGATGAAGCTCGCCGGCGGCAACCATCTGCACGAGATGAACGTGGACGCGTTCCTCGCCCAGGCGGACGAGTACGAGAAGGCCGGTGACCTGCGGGACTCCGTCCTGAAGATCCTCAACGTGCTGCCGCGTTCGCACCCCTTCACCACCGTGCGGGCGGCGGAGCTGAAGAAGTGGTCGGAGAGCCGCGACTACCAGCGGCTGCTGGACGGCCACTACCCGAAGCGGTCTGAGGACAAGGACGCCTCGGTCACGGACTCCTTCCGGGAGTCGGCCGGGCACTACGCGCAGACGGTGAAGGAGAGCAAGGATCCCCTGTTCAAGCTGGTCGGTGACATAGCCGGCGGCGCCGGTGACCTCGCGGGCGACCTGGGCGGACGCCTCCGGACGGTGTTCGGCGGCGGCGCCCCGAAGGAGCCCGGCAAGGACACGGGCAAGGACGCCGGCGGGGACGCGGACAAGGACACGGGCGAGGGCTCGGGCAAGGGGTCCGGCGAGTAGCCGGGGCCCGCGCGTATCCGGGGCTCGTCAGGGCTTGGGCTGGGCGGCCGGGGCGAGGGCTCCGCAGAGGGCGGGGGCGCCGGGGCGGCCGGTGGCGTAGGGGTCGGTGAGGGCCGGTCCGGCCTTCGCCGGGACCTCGGCACCGGCCAGCAGCGGCCTGAGCCCGCCGCCGGTGTCCGCGCCGCACGCCTGCGGTCCTGCCTCGACGGTACTGGTCAGCAGCTCGGCCCGGTGCATGCGCAGGTCCTCGCGGTCGAAGCGGAGGTGCAGGGTGCGGTGGACCGTGAAGAGGGAGGCCGCGGCGGGGGCGCCCGGGACCTGGGCGGCGGGGCGCAGCGCGTAGGTGAAGGTGTGGTCGGTGGTGACGTCCAGCGTGTCGGGGGTGACCTCGGCGAAGCGGAGCGTGCCCTGGACGCGGGGCGCGGGCTCGGCGACGGCGACCTGGCGCGGGTCGAAGCGGACGACCCAGGCGGCGAGGGCGTGCCGGCCGTCGTCGGCGGGTGACTCGACGCTGCGGTCGAACTGGGCGAGCTGATCGGGGTCGATCAGCAGGCGGGCGGGCCGGACGGTCTGGCTCGCGAGGACGTCGGGTTCCAGGGAGGAGGCGACGAGGTAGTCCTTGGCGATGCTGAGGGCGGTGACGACCTGGCCCTCGGAGAAGTGGGTGGTGCGGGCGGCGACCGGGAGGTCGATGCCGGCGGCGGCGGTGCCGTGCTCGGCGGCGGGGCTGCGGGCGAGGAGCCGGGCGGGGTCGCCGCCGGGGACGGGGCCCTGCGGGGCGAGCGGGACGACGGTGGTACGCAGCGGCTCGGCGCGCTGGTCGACCGGGGGCTGGTAGGGGTTGCGCAGGCCGAGATAGACGGCCGTGCCGAAGGCGAGGAGGATCAGCAGGACCAGGAGGAGGGCCTGGCCGGAGCCTGCGCGGCGGCGGCCGGTGCCGGGGCGGCTGCGGACGGCGAGCGCGTGCTCACCCATCCGTTCGTTGGCAGAGAACTCCTGGAGGTGGGCAGCGCGGACGAACGCCTCGTCGAAGACGACGGCTCGGTACTCGTCCTCACCGCCGGGGAGTCCCTCGGGAGTCCCCTCAGGCGGGTCGCCACGCCCTGCCATACCTTCAGGGTAGGTCGGCGGCGGCCTCGGTAAACGCCCAGGTACACGACAAGTTCGGAAGTTTTCCGCCGTCGGGGTGACGCTCCGGGCGGGGCCGGGGCGGCCGTCCGGGTGGTGTCAGGGTGTGCGGGGCGCGACGGAGGCCGGCGGGGATGTCCGGTCGGCGGTCGCGGGGCGGGCGGTGGCCCGTGGGGCGGCGGCGGTGGCCGGGGTGCCGGTGAGGACCGGGACCGGGGGCGCGGCGGCCGGTGAGGCGGCGGGCGGGGCCGGGTTGGGCTGGTCGACGCCGGTGGAGGCCGGCGGGACCTGGTCCTGGCGGTTGGCGGCGGCGCCGCGGTAGACGGCGGTGAAGGCGAGGGCCACCATGCCGATGCCCATGAGGAGGGCGAGGAGCCAGGCGATGGGCCGGTGCCAGCGGGCGCTGCCCTTGTAGGGGCGCAGGGCGCCGCCGTGGCGGCCGTAGGGGCTGGCGTCGTCGCCGATGTCGTCGGGCTCGTAGGTGAGGCCGACGGGGTCACGGCCGTCGTCGTAGAGGTCCTCGTCCCCGGCGCCCCTCAGGGCGCGGGCGCGGGCGGATTCGGCTTCGGCGCGGGCCTGGGCGGAGGCGAGGAGTCGCTCGACGGCCGTCGGCTCGTGGATGGCGGCGGCCCGGACGAACTCCTCGTCCAGGACCACGTCCCAGCGGCCCTCGTCGGCGCCTCCGCGCTCGTCGTCGGGCTCCCAGCCGTTCGGGGACGGCCTGCCCCCCACGTCGTCCGGCACGGATTCAGAGTAGACCGGGGAAGTGCTTTTGGGCAGGGAGAGTGCGAACTCTCCCCGCCCGTACCGAAAGGAGGTGTGCGGGATGGTGTTACCGGATGTGACCGTCGCCCGTGACGATGTACTTGGTGGAGGTGAGCTCCGGAAGGCCCATGGGGCCGCGGGCGTGGAGCTTCTGGGTGGAGATGCCGATCTCCGCGCCGAAGCCGAACTGTCCGCCGTCCGTGAAGCGGGTGGAGGCGTTCACGGCCACCGTGGTGGAGTCGACCAGCTGGGTGAAGCGGCGGGCGGCGGCCTGCGAGGTGGTGACGATGGCCTCGGTGTGGCCGGAGGTCCACATGCGGATGTGTTCGACGGCCTTGTCGAGGGAGTCGACCACGGC
Organism: Streptomyces sp. NPDC059201; assembly: GCF_042754585.1. Lineage (NCBI taxonomy): Bacteria > Bacillati > Actinomycetota > Actinomycetes > Kitasatosporales > Streptomycetaceae > Streptomyces > Streptomyces sp. NPDC059201. Next base: position 209,312 of record NZ_JBHZBB010000002.1, on the reverse strand, counting down.
GGCGGCGATGTCGTGGGAGAGGTACTCGGTCTCCCAGTCCTCGGCGGTGGCCGGGACGACGGTGGCCTTGGTGCCCTCGGCGTGGGCGAGGACCCGCTCGTCGGCGTGGACGGTGACGCCGGCCTCGGCCAGCGCGTCGAGCGCGCGGGGCAGGAAGGCGTCGGCGATCGACCGGTGGACCAGGAGGGTCTCGGCGGAGTTGCAGACGCTGACCCGCTGGGCCTTGGAGTTGATCAGGATGGCGACGGCCATGTCGAGGTCGGCGTCGGCGTCGACGTAGACGTGGCAGTTGCCGGTGCCGGTCTCGATGACCGGGACGATGGACTCCTCGACGACGGTGCGGATGAGGGAGGCGCCGCCGCGCGGGATGAGGACGTCGACGAGGCCGCGGGCGCGCATCAGCTCGCGGACGGAGTCGCGGGACTCGCCGGGGACGAGCTGGATCGCGTCGGCGGGCAGCCCGGCGCCGCCGATGGCGTCGCGGAGGACCGTGACGAGGGCGGTGTTGGAGGCGTAGGCAGAGGAGGAGCCGCGGAGGAGGACGGCGTTGCCGGCCTTGAGGCAGAGGGCGGCGGCGTCGACGGTGACGTTGGGGCGGGCCTCGTAGATGATGCCGACGACGCCGAGGGGGACGCGGACCTGGCGGAGGTCGAGGCCGTTGGGGAGGGTGGAGCCGCGGACGACCTCGCCGACCGGGTCGGGCAGGGCGGCGACGTGGCGGACGTCGGCGGCGATGGCGCGGACCCGCTCGGGGGTGAGGGTGAGCCGGTCGATGATCGACTCGCTGGTGCCGGCCTCCCGGGCCTTGGCGATGTCCTCGGCGTTGGCCTCGACGATCTCCGCGGTGCGGACCTCCAGGGCGTCCGCGATGGCGAGGAGGGCTTCGTCCTTGACCGAGCGCGGCAGTGGCGCGATCTGTGCGGCGGCGCCACGGGCCTGGTAGGCGGCCCGGGTGACCGGGGTCAGGTTGTCGAGGGGCGTGAGCGAGGTCATGCCCGCAGGGTACTGGCACGGGCGGGTCCGTCAGGCACGTACGACGGGCGCATCCCGCAGTGCGAGACGCGCCCGTGCCACCGTACGGACGGCGGGGGCCCGGCCCGTCAGGACCCGGGCCCCCGGCCGGTCAGTAGGGGTGGACTCCGACCGGGGCGGCGGGCGGCGGGCCGTAGCCCTCCGCGATCCGGAGGTGGTAGGTCTCCCGGTCGATGACCTCCAGGCCGACGATCTCCCACGGCGGGAGCTTCGCGGTCTGCCGGTGCTCGCCCCAGAGCCGGAGGGCGACGGCGGCCGCGTCGTGCAGGTCGCGGGCCTCCTCCCAGTACCGGATCTCGGCGTGGTCGTTGGCGTAGCGGCTGGTCAGCAGGAAGGGGTGGTCGTGGGCGAGCTGTTCCAGCCCGCGCCGCACCTCCTTCAGCGGCGACTCGACGCCGGACACGCTGAGGGTGACGTGCCACAGCTTGGACAGGGGGCGCTCCCCCGCGCCGCCGTCCCGTGCACCCGTCTCGGCTGCTGTGCTCCTGCCTTCCGTGTCCTCGTCCCGTGCCGCGTCGAAGTCGGCTCCGGCCTCGACACTCGTCAGGGCGCGTTCGGCCGTCCCGCGGGGCAGTGCCCCTGGGCGCGCTCGTCTCACCGGCGGCCTCCTGTGTGATGCGTGTGGTGCTGTACCCCGCGTTGCTCGTTACCCCCGAGACAAAGTTGACCAGTCCGAGCCGCCGTATGGGGCGGTTTTGGTAAAGGTCCCTTCCGGATGGCAGGAGTTTCAGCCGTTTCGGCGGCGGTTTCGCAAGGGCTTCCGCACGCGGTTTTGGACAGCGTCAGCCGAGGACGACGAGGTCGTCGCGGTGGACGACCTCGCGCTCGTACTCGGGGCCGAGTTCCCTGGCGAGTTCGCGGGTGGAGCGGCCCAGCATCCGGGGGAGTTCCTTGGCGTCGAAGTTGACGAGGCCGCGGGCGACGGGGCGGCCGGTGCCGTCGCGGAGCTCGACCGGGTCGCCGGCGACGAAGTCGCCCTCGACGGCGGCGATGCCCGCGGCGAGCAGCGACTTCTTGCCCTCGACGACGGCCCGCACGGCTCCGTCGTCGAGCCCGAGGGAGCCCTGGGGCGTGGAGGCGTGGGCGAGCCAGAGGAGACGGTCGGCGGAGCGGCGGCCGGTCCGCTGGAAGTACGTACCGGTGTCGCGGCCGGCGAGGGCGTCGGCGGCGCGGCTGGCGGAGGTGAGGACGACGGGGATGCCGGCGGCGGCGGCGATCCGGGCGGCCTCGACCTTGGTGACCATGCCGCCGGTGCCGACGCCGGCCTTGCCGGCGGAGCCGATCTCGACGTGGGCGATGTCCTGGGGTCCGCCGACCTCGGCGATCCGGGAGGTGCCGGGCTTGGCGGGGTCGCCGTCGTAGAGGCCGTCGACGTCGGAGAGGAGGACGAGGAGGTCGGCGCGGACGAGGTGGGCGACGAGGGCGGCGAGCCGGTCGTTGTCGCCGAAGCGGATCTCGTCGGTGGCGACGGTGTCGTTCTCGTTGACGACCGGCAGCGCGCCCATGGCGAGGAGCTGGTCGAGGGTGCGGTAGGCGTTGCGGTAGTGGGCGCGGCGGCTGGTGTCGTCGGTGGTGAGCAGCACCTGGCCGACGCGGACGCCGTAGCGTGCGAAGGAGGCGGTGTAGCGGGCGACGAGGAGGCCCTGGCCGACGCTGGCGGCGGCCTGCTGGCGGGCCAGGTCCTTGGGGCGGCGGGTGAGGCCGAGCGGGGCGAGGCCGGCGGCGATGGCGCCGGAGGAGACCAGGACGATCTCCTTCTCGCCGCCGCTGCGGACCTTGGCGAGGACGTCGACGAGGGCGTCGACCCGGTCGGCGTCGAGGCCGCCGGCGGCGGTGGTGAGGGAGGAGGAGCCGACCTTGACGACGATCCGGCGCGCCTCGGTGACGAAGGGGCGGGTCACGGACGGCGCGGTCGTGAGCTGAGGGGTCGTGAGCTGCGGGCTCGCGGTCTGCGGGGTCACGTCCTGTCGGTTCATGTCCTGCTGCACCGTCGCCATCTCCGTCGCCACCTGCGCCTCGCTCGCTGTTCCGGCGCCGTGCGCTCCCGGCACGGTCGCGAGGGGCAATCTACGCGAGCCGGGAGGGCTGCCGCTCCTCCGTTTCGCCTTCCGGACCGGAAGGCCGGTCGGGGGCGCGGCTGACGAGGATCCGGCGGGAGATCAGGTAGGTGAAGGGGATGGCGACGACGGCGGCCACGAGTGGCGCGATCCGGTCGTCCATGCCGGCCCAGGTGACGAGCGCGTACAGACCGGCGCTCTGCACCACGTAGTTGGTGACGTTGGTGAGGGGGAAGAGGGCGAACTTCTTCCAGGTGGGGCGGGTGCGGTAGGTGAAGTAGGTGTTGAGGAAGAAGGAGCCGACCATGCTGAGCAGGAAGGCGAGGGTGTACGCGGCGAAGTACGGCATCCAGGGGTGCAGCAGCAGGTAGCAGCCGAAGAAGGTGCCGGTGTTGATCCCGCCCACCACGCCGAAGCGGATGATCTGGCCGAGCTGGTCTCGCATGGGCCCATCAGATCGCCGAGAGATGAACGGGGCATGCCGGGCGGGCGACCCCCGCACGACGAACGGCCGCCTCGTACGGGCGCGGCACCCGCCTCGTACGGGCGCGGCGCCCGCCTCGTACCGGTGCGAAGGCCGCCTCGTAGCCCCTCCGTACCGACGCGAAGGCCCCCTCGTACGGATGCGTACGAGAGGGCCGTTCGGCGTTGCGGGCGAGGGGGTTAGACGGCGGCGCCTCGGCGGGCGGTCCAGCCGGCCCAGGCGGAGCCGATCATGTCGCGGACGTCGTACCGCGCCTTCCAGCCCAGCTCGGCGGCGATGCGGTCGGCGGAGGCGACGACGCGGGCCGGGTCGCCGGGGCGGCGCGGGGTGACGACGGGCTCGGTCGTGTGCTCGGTGATCTCGTTGATCAGCGCGACCATCTCGGTCACGGAGACGCCCTCGCCGCGCCCGATGTTGACGGTGAGGTCGCGCGGCTCGCCCGCCTCGGCCCACTCGGCGAGCTTGCGGGCGGCGACCAGGTGGGCGTCCGCGAGGTCCTCGACATGGATGTAGTCGCGGATGCAGGTGCCGTCCGGGGTGGCGTAGTCGTCGCCGAAGATCCGGGGGGACTCACCGGCGTCGAGCCGCTCGAAGACCATCGGCACCAGGTTGAAGACGCCGGTGTCGGCGAGCTCGGGGGTGGCCGCGCCCGCCACGTTGAAGTACCGCAGGCAGGCGGTGGCGATGCCGTGCGCCTGGCCGGCCGCGCGGACCACCCACTCGCCGGCGAGCTTGGTCTCGCCGTACGGGCTGAGCGGGGCGCAGGGCGTCTCCTCGGTGACGAGGTCGACGTCCGGCATGCCGTACACGGCGGCGGAGGAGGAGAAGAGGAAGTTGCGCACGCCGGCCGCGGCGACCGCCTCCAGGAGGACGGTGAGGCCGACGATGTTCTCGCGGTAGTAGTGCAGCGGCAGTTCGACGGACTCGCCGACCTGCTTCTTCGCCGCGAGGTGGACCACGCCGGTGACGCCGTGCTCGGCGAGCGTCCGGTCGAGCAGCTCGCGGTCGAGGGTGGAGCCGACGACCAGCGGTACGCCCTCGGGCACGCGGTGCGCGTATCCCGTCGACAGGTCGTCCAGGACGACGACCCGCTCCCCCGCCGCCGTCATGGCCCGGACCACGTGCGCGCCGATGTATCCGGCACCACCGGTGATCAGGTACGTCATGCTCTCCCCACATCCCTTGTCGCTGAGCATCCGCGGAGGTCGACCGCGGAAATACACCGTACCTGCTGCCCGCCGGGCGGCCCCGGTACCGGCGTCGAGGCCCCGGAGCACCCGCCGCAGGGGGGCGCGTGAGCGGTGCTCGCGCGCCCTGGAAGCGGTCCGCGGAGGCGGCATACTGGTGCTGCTCACTCTCCGCATATGTACGTGTTCGAGGAGTAAACAGCAGTGCGAAATCCCGAGTCACCCCGGCTGCTGGGGGTCTACCGCCGAGCCGTTCCCGACCGCGTGCGACGGGCCGTCGTCGCGCAGGTGGACGCCGATGTGCGCCGCCGCGTGAAACTGCGCATCGCCAGCGGGACGGCGGCCGCCGAGCGCCTCCGACGCAACCGGCTGGCCAGGCGGTACGCGGCGCTCACCGCAGGACCGGGCCGCGCGGTGATCAGCGTCGGCCGGGAGCCGAAGGTGGCCCTGATCGCCGAGGGCATCACCCCCCTGCGGGCCCGCCGGGCCAATCTGGAGGCGGTGCTCGGCGCGCTCTCCGCCGCCGGCGTCCCGCACTTCTGCGTCCCCGGCAAGTCGGACACCTCGTCCGCGGTGGCCGTGCGCGAGGAGGACCGGGCCGCCGTGCTCGCCGCCCTCGCCCGCGCCTGCGAGCGGGAGCCCGGCTACGCGGCCCCGGTCACCGGGAAGGGCCCGTCGGGCCGCCACTCCCAGCCCGGTTTCTCCGCGGGGACCTGGCACCGGCTGCGTACCGCCGCCGTCCTGCGCGTGACCTGGTACCGCGCCGACCCCACCCACCAGCTCAAGCTCGGCGAGCCGTACGGCTGCGACGTGGAGTTCTGGCGCGAGGAGGACGGCGAGCTGGCCGCGCCCCGGCCCGGCCGGGTCACCGCCACGCTGCCCCGGGACGGCCGGATGGTCGACGCCCCGGAGTCCTGCTTCACCGACTTCACCGACGTCCGCGCGCGCGCCGTGACCGCCCCCGCCGACGCCCCGCTCGTCCCGGCCCGCGCCGAGACCGCCGTCGTCCGCGCCGACCAGGTCACCTTCCCCGTCGACGTCGTCTACACCTGGGTGGACGGCTCGGACCCGGAGTGGCTGCGGCGGCGCGCGGAGTACGCCGGCGAGGCGTACCACGCGGAGGCGGCCAACGCGGCGCGCTACCTCAGCCGCGACGAGCTGCGCTACTCGCTGCGCTCCCTGCACCTCTACGCGCCCTGGGTGCGGAACGTCTTCCTGGTCACCGACGACCAGACGCCGGAGTGGCTGGACCCCACCGCCGCCGGTCTGCGGGTGATCTCGCACAAGGAGATCTTCCGCTCCCCCGAGGTGCTGCCGACCTTCAACTCGCACGCGATCGAGTCTCAGCTGCACCACATCGACGGGCTCGCCGAGCACTTCCTCTACCTCAACGACGACGTGATGCTCAGCCGGGAGCTGACCCCCGGGGACTTCTTCCACGCGAGCGGGCTCAGCAAGTTCTTCCCCTCCCCCGCGCTGGTGCCGCTGGGCGAGCGGAGCGTCGACGACCCGCCGGTGGCGGCCGCGGGCAAGAACAACCGCCGGCTGATCGAGGAGCGGTACGGCTCGGTCCTGGTGCAGAAGATGAAGCACATGCCGCATCCGCTGCGGCGCAGCGTGCTCGCCGAGATCGAGACGGAGTTCGCCGTCGAGTACGGCCGCACGGAGGCGAACCGGTTCCGCAGCGTCGACGACATCTCCATCGCCTCCTCGCTGCACCACTACTACGCGTTCCACACCGGCCGCGCGGTCCCGTCGAACGACCTGCCGTACGCGTACTTGGACCTCACCCACCCGTGGACGGAGACCCGGCTCGGCCGGCTCCTCGCCCAGCGCGACCGGGCGGTCTTCTGCGTCAACGACACGGTCTCGACGGAGCAGGACGCGGGCGGGCAGAAGGACCTCATCACGCCGTTCCTGGAGGCGTACTTCCCGGTCCCGAGCCCGTACGAGAAGCGGTAACCACACGACGGAGGGGGGCGCCCGGCCGGGCGCCCCCCTCACGCGTACCCGGGGCCTCACGCGTACCCCAGTGCCTCAGTCCTTCTCGTACGGCGAGCGCACCGGGAAGTACGCCTCCAGGAAGGCGCGCAGCACGCGGTCCTGCTCGTCCAGGGGGACCTCCGCCTCCGCGGACTCGCCGACGCAGATGACGTCGCGGTGGCGGGCCGCCAGGAGGCGGCTGAGGGCGACGTGGTGCTTGTAGTCGCCGATGTTGGCGTACGCGGCGGAGATGCCGCCGGGCGACGCCTTGCCCGTCAGGTAGCCGTAGTGGTGGTGGAGCGAGGAGGTGATCGACAGGTCGGTACGGCCCCGGAACGGCGTCGCCGCGGTCCGCGCGGTCTCCTCCGGCCAGCGCTCGGCGATCTCCGCGAGGACGCTGCGGCGCAGCGGGTGCGGGGTGTGCAGGAAGCCGTGGGTGGCGATCCGGCCGAACGCCTCCTCCAGGAGGACCTGGTTGTTCTTGGCGGCGACGAAGTAGCCCTCGGTCTCCTCGGTGACCTCGCCGGGCGGGACGGCGGTGGGCGAGCGGAAGAAGAGCGAGTTGCCGTTCGACTGGAAGAACTTGTTCGGGGCGAGCGGGCGGCCGAAGAACACGTCGTCGTTGACGTAGAGGAAGTGCTCGGCGAGGCCCTCGATGCGGTGCAGCTGGGACTCGATGGCGTGCGAGTTGAAGGTGGGGAGCCAGTCCGGGTCGGCGAAGAGCTCGCGGTGGCCGACGACCTCGATCGACGGGTGGGCGGTGTCCAGCCAGGACGGCACCTGGTCGTCGGTGACGAGGAAGATCCGCCGGATCCAGGGGGCGTGCGCGGCGAGGGAGCGCAGCGAGTAGCGCAGCTCGTCGCGGTTGCGGAAGCGGACGTCGCCGGACTGGGCGTCGTCGGTGGCGAGCCCCTGCTCCCGGCGGGCGTGGTCGCGCTTCGCGCGCCACGCGGGGTCGGTGTCGTCGACCCAGGTGTAGACGGCGTCGACGGGGAAGTCGACGTTCCACATGAGCTTCTTGGTGAAGACCTCCAGGGTCGGGTACTCCCGGCCGGCGACGGAGATCCGGGCGTCCCCGTCGAGGGAGGGCAGGCGGGGGCCGACGAGGGTGGTGCCGCGGGGGGCGGCGTACCAGCCGGTGTCGCCCTCCTCCTCGGCCCAGAACTCGACGCCGCAGCCGTACACCGGCCCGTACCGCAGGGTCCGGCTGTCGCTGACGAGCGGTTTGAAGATCCGTACGCCGGCGACCTCGGGGGCGTGGACGAGGGACTCGGCGAGCCGGGCGCCGGGGGCGGCGGTCCGGGGGGCGACCAGCTCGGCGTAGACCGGGCGGCCGTGCAGCTCGGTGCCGAGGGCGCGCAGGGCGCGCTCCCGGTCGGTCTGCTTGACGGCGAGGCGGTGGCTGACGGTGGTGGGGTCGTGGAGCAGGACGAAGGGGACGCCGTGCCGCTCCAGGGCACCCGCGGTCAGCTCCAGGTTGATCTCGCCCATCCGCCAGGACGGCACGTCGTCGCGGACCTCGGCGAGCCGGCCGGCCGAGCGGGCCAGGGACTTGGGGTCCTTGGCCTGGAGGATGACCTCGCGGGCCTTCTGCTCGTCGGCGGAGGGCGAGAGCCTGCTGATCGGCGCGGAGACGGCGAAGCTGCGGCTGCCTCCGGCGGCGACCCGGTGGGCGGCGCGGTCGGCGCGGGCGGCGGCGCGGGTGGCCGGGCCCTCGACGTGGAGGGCGGTGAAGAGCTCGTCCCAGCGGGCGGTGACGATCTCCGGGGCGAAGCGCTCGCGGGCCCCGGTACGGGCGGCCGCGCCGTAGGCCGTACGCAGGTCGTCGGCGCCCATGAGGCGGGAGAGGGCCATGCCGAGCGCGCCGATGTCGTCGGCGGGCACCAGCAGGCCGTCCACCTCGTGGCGGACGATCTGGGAGGGGCCGGTGAGGGTGTCGTACGCGACGACCGGGACGCCCGCGGTGAACGCCTCCAGCATCACCAGGCCGAAGGACTCGACGCGCGAGGGCATCAGGCAGATCGCCGCCGTGGCCCACTCCTCGGCCATCCGGCGGCTGCGGCCGACGAGTTCGACCCGGTCGTGCACGCCGAGACCCTCGACGAGCCGGCGCAGGGCGGAGAGCTGGGGGCCGTCGCCGAAGATCCGCAGCGTCCAGCCGGGGTGCTCGCCGGCGACCTCGGCGAACGCCTGGATCGCGTGGTCGAGCTGCTTCTCCGGGACGAGTCGCCCGGCCACCACGACGGTCTTCGAGCCGAGGTCGGAGCGGGGCCGGTACCCCTCGGGCATCGCGTTGGGGATGGTGGCGAGGCGCGGGGCGGCGGTGCCGAGCGACTCGGCGAACCAGTCGGTGGTCAGCTCGGTGAGCGAGACGAGGGCGTCGAGCCGGGGGGCGTGGGTGAGGAGCGGTTCGCCGGTGGCGCCGCGCAGCTGGGAGACCCGGTGCTCCTGGTGGACGACGGCCACCCGGGCGGGGGCGAGGCCGACCGCGGCGGCCATCAGGGCCGGGGTGGTGGTCACCAGGACGTCCGCGTCGAGCCCCGAGAGGGCGGCGGTCATCTCGATGTCGGAGAGCCGGTCGAAGGTGGGCTCCCAGGAGGTGGCGATCAGCTCGCTGGGCAGATTGGCGAGCGCCTCGCACTCGCCCGCCGTGAGCGTGGAGGGGCGCACGGGGCGCGGGGAGCGGCCGGTGCGGTCCACCAGGTAGCGGACGGGCACGCCCTTCGCCTCCGGGAGAAAGGGTTCCTCCTCCGTCCTGAACACGCTGAGGACCTCGACCTCATGACGCGGCATCAGCTGGGCGGCCTGGGTGTAGGCGGCCATCTCCGTGCCGCCCATGGCGTCGCCCCAGGTGAGCAGGATGGTGATCTTCATACGCGTTCCTCCGCGCCGCCGGGGGCGCCTTCGAATCCGACGCAGGAGACGGCGAGCGCCCCGGCCGAGGTGATGTAGGCATGGACGCGGAGGAGCGAGCCGTCCTCCAGGGCGATGATCCGGAACGAGGTGCGGATCACCTGGTTGCGCCGGCGCAGGTCGGTGAGCCGGCGCCCGATCCTGAGGCCGGTGCGCCCCTGCTGGAGCTGGATGTCCCAGCGCAGCGCCCTGCGGCCGGAGACCATGCCGGCCAGCGGCAGGTCGAAGGCGAAGCTGTCGCCGTCCCACTCCAGCGGGGCCTGGACGACGGCGCCACCGCCGCGCCGGACCGCCTGGGCGGTGTACGCGGCGGGCGGGGCCTGCGGGGCGACGATCCGGCCGCGGACGGTGATCCGGTCCCAGCGGAGGGCGAAGGTGTCGAGCTCGGCCTGGTGGGCGGGGGCGCGGACCTTGAGGACGGCGAAACCGTCGACCGAACGCATCAGCCGGAAGTGGGCGCCGCCGTACGGGTCGGGCGAGACGGGGGCGACGGGGCCGTCGGAGGAGGGGACGGCTACGGCGGCGACGCCGGTGCGCACCTCCTGCCCGTCGGGGCGGGTGAGGACGGTGGCGATGCGCCAGAGACCGGCGGAGAGGGGGAGGCCGGGGCCTGGCTCTGCGGCTTCCGCGGCTTCGGTCGTGTCGCCGTCGCCTGGGGTGGGTGTGAAGCGGAGGGCCGTGGTCGCCGTGAGGAGGCGGGTGCCGTCGGTCTGTGGTTCGAGTTCCAGCGGCAGCCGGTGCACGCGCCCGCCGCGCACGAGTTCGAGCCGGGCGGAGGCGACCTCGGTGGCGGGCGGCACGAGCACGGCGACGTTGAGGGTGCGGCCACCCAGGACGGAGAGGTGGAGCGGGCGGAGCGCGGGCCGGGGCGGGATCCGCCCGCCGAACGCCGGTGCGGTGTGCAGCCGCTCGACCCGCCGGCGCATCCTCACCGCCACTCGCCGGGCTCGTTTCGCGGCACCCACCGCGTAGGGCAGCAAGGCGTCACTCACGACAATCCCGGCTTCCGTTCAGGGGGTTGGCAGTCGGCGCCACATAGTGGCAAGGCCCCCCAACAAAGGCAAATCGGTGCACACGTGTCCGAGGGGTGACGACACTCACGCGCGCGGATGAAACCCGGATGACCGATTCCTCCCTCTCCCCGTGGCAATCCCCTTCGAGAGACAGGAAGGCACGGGGGCCATGGGACTCTGGACCGCTTTCGACCACGCCGTGCCGTCCCGGCGCGGGCTGCTCACCTCGGCCGCCGCCGTCGCCCTCGCCGGAGCGGTCGGAGGCTGCGGCGGCTCCTCGCGCCCGGACCGGGGGCCCTCCTCCGTGGTCGCGGGCGGCGGCCCGGTCCCGGTGCGGCGGCTCGCCGGAACCCGGGGCGAGGCGGGTACGGGCTTCGCCGCCGAGGGGCGGGCCGCGGTCCTCCAGATCGTCGCCCACCCGGACGACGACCTCTTCTTCATGAACCCCGACCTCGCCGACGACCTGACCGCCGGTACGCCCGTGACCTCGGTGTACGTCACCGACGGCGGGTCCTTCGGCCGCAACGCGGCACCCGGCGGGCCGCCGCCCGAGCCGAACGTGCCGGCCTATGTCTCGGCCCGCCAGCAGGGGCTGCGGCAGGCGTACGCGCGGATGCTCGGCGCGCCCCTCTTCACCGCGTGGGAGCGGTCCGTCCTCGCGCTGCCCGGCGGGCGCCAGGCGGAGGTGAACCGGCTCGTCCACGGGGGCCTCAGCGCCGAGCTGATCTTCCTCGATCTGCGGATGCACGCGCGGAACGGGCGGAGCGCCGTGAATCTCACCCGATTGTGGGACAGCCCCGGGGTCACGCTGCCCACCCAGTCGGCCCCGGAGTCGCCGGTCCTGCGGAGCTTCACGTACACCCGGCGGGCTCTCGTCGACACGCTCGTCTTCCTGCTCGACCGGATCCGGCCGACGCTGGTGCGCACGCTCGATCCCGACCCGGACGCGCAGGTCCACGACCGGGAGCATCCGCGCGGCAGCGACCAGGACGGCTACTCCGACCACCCGGACCACACCGCCGCCGGGCTCTTCGCCTGGGCGGCGCTCGCCCGCCGGGGCGGGGGCGGCGGCCGGGCGCCGGTCTTCCGTACGGAGTCGTACCGGGGCTACTACAACCAGCGCTGGCCGCACAATCTGCCGCCGGCCACGGTCGCGTTCAAGGCGCACCTGCTCGACGCGTACGGGGGCGACCCGGGGTGGCAGTGCGGCAATCCGTCCGGCTGCGGCGACTACGCGCTCGGCGGGGCGGCGGCGCTCGCCTCGAAGAAGGGGTGGATACGGTCCACCCGCCGGCGCCACCCCGACGCGGGGCCGCGGGCGGTGACCGGGCCGGACGGGCGCGTGAGCGAGTACGCGGTGCTCGGGACGCGGCTCGCGCGGCGGCGGTCCGGGGCCTCGGGCGCGTTCGGGCCGCCCGAGGACCTGGGCGGCGGGCCGCTCGCCCCGTCGCTCTCCGTGGTACGCGCCCCGAACGGCCGGCACCTCGTCCTCGGCCTGCGTTTCTCGTCCCTGGAGGGCGACGACCGGCGGAACCTGCGGGAGATCGTGCTGCTGCGGCAGCGGACGCCGGGCGGGGCGTTCGAGGAGGAGTGGCTCGGGCTCGGCAATCCGGAGACGGAGCCGCGCCGCACCCGGCTGACAGGCCCGCCGACCGCCGTGACCGGCTCGGACGGGCGCGTCCACGTCTTCGTACGCAACGGGGACAAGGGCGTCAGCACGCGGGTCCTCGGCACCGACGGCACCTGGTCGGGGTGGCGGTCGCTGCCGGGTGGCGGCATACAGGAGGGGCTCGCCGCGACCGTCGACGGGAGCGGCCTCGTCCATCTCTTCGGCGCCTCCGCCGAACGGGTGGAGCACTGGGCGCAGCGCACCCCCGGCGGCGACCTGCACCTCGGTGCCCGCCCGCCGGACGTCCGCCCCGGAGACGTACCGGACGCGGCGACCGCCCCCGACGGCGCGGTCCTCCTGGCCTACCGCCAGTCGGCGAGCGACACGGTCCTCGTAGCCCGACTGCCCCTCGGCCGCACCCGCCGCTGGACGACCCTGGCCCGCCCCCCGATACCCGGCTACGGCAAGGTCACCCTCACCCTCACCCTCACCACCAACACCCCCCTCCTCACCCCCACCACCCCAGCAGACCCCCCGACCTACACCCTCACCGGCACCCCAGCCTGACCCCCGCACCCCCGAAAACACAGAAACCCCCGGCGGCCAAGGCCACCAGGGGTTCCCGAAGTCCCGCTAGAACGGGTTGAACTCGTCGTACTCCCGGTCCGCGTCGTCGCGTTCCGCGTCGCGGTCGCGGCGGCGCTGGGCTGCGGGGCGGGGGGCCTCCAGGCGGTGGTCCTCGCCTCGGCGGCCGAGCATTTCGGCGCCGGCTACGAGGGTGGGCTCCCAGTCGAAGACGACCGCGTTCTCCTCGGAGCCGATGGCGACGCCGTCGCCGGCGCGGGCGCCGGCCTTCAGGAGCGCGTCCTCGACGCCGAGGCGGTTGAGGCGGTCGGCGAGGTAGCCGACGGCCTCGTCGTTGTTGAAGTCGGTCTGGCGGACCCAGCGCTCCGGCTTCTCACCGCGCACCCGGTACACGTCCTCCTGCTCGTCGTACGTGACGGTGAAGCCGGCGTCGTCGACGGCCTTCGGGCGGATGACGATGCGGGTCGCCTCCTCCTTCGGCTTCGCGGCGCGGGCCTTCCCGACGATGTCGGCGAGGGCGAAGGAGAGCTCCTTCAGGCCGGTGCGGGCGACCGCGGAGACCTCGAAGACGCGGTAGCCGCGCTCCTCCAGCTCGGGGCGGATCATGTCCGCGAGGTCCTGGCCGTCCGGGATGTCGATCTTGTTGAGGACGACGATGCGCGGGCGGTCGTCGAGGCCGCCGTACTGCTTCAGCTCCTCCTCGATGATGTCGAGGTCGCTGACGGGGTCGCGGTCGGACTCCAGCGTCGCCGTGTCGAGGACGTGGACGAGGACCGAGCAGCGCTCGACGTGCCGCAGGAACTCCAGGCCGAGGCCGCGGCCCTGGCTCGCGCCGGGGATGAGGCCGGGGACGTCGGCGATGGTGTAGACGGTCGAGCCGGCCGTCACCACGCCGAGGTTCGGGACCAGGGTCGTGAAGGGGTAGTCCGCGATCTTCGGCTTGGCGGCCGAGAGGACGGAGATCAGCGAGGACTTGCCGGCGCTGGGGTAACCGACGAGCGCCACGTCGGCGACCGTCTTCAGCTCCAGGACGATGTCGTCGAGGTCGCCGGGCTCACCGAGCAGCGCGAAGCCGGGGGCCTTGCGGCGCGCCGAGGACAGCGCCGCGTTGCCGAGGCCGCCGCGGCCGCCCTGGGCGGCGACGTACGTCGTGCCGTGGCCGACGAGGTCCGCGAGGGTGTCGCCCTTCTTGTCGAGGACGACCGTGCCGTCGGGCACGTACAGGACGAGGTCCTGGCCGTCCTTGCCCGCGCGGTTGCCGCCCTCGCCGGGCTTGCCGTTGGTGGCCTTGCGGTGCGGCGAGTGGTGGTACTCGAGGAGCGTCGTGACGGACTGGTCGACGACCAGGATCACGTCGCCGCCACGGCCGCCGTTGCCGCCGTCGGGTCCGCCGAGCGGCTTGAACTTCTCGCGATGGACGGAGGCGCAGCCGTGGCCTCCGTTACCCGCGGCGACGTGCAGCTCGACGCGGTCCACGAAGGTGGTCATGGTTCTGTGCCTCCAGAAAGCTATGTACAGGAATGTCTATCTAGTAACACGCGAAAGGCGGACCCGCTTCCCTGCCGGGAAGTGAGGTCCGCCTCCGCAAAGCGTCCGATCAGGCGACCGGAACGATGTTCACGACCTTGCGGCCACGGAAGGTGCCGAACTGCACCGAACCGGCCTGCAGGGCGAACAGCGTGTCGTCGCCACCGCGACCGACACCCGAGCCCGGGTGGAAGTGGGTGCCGCGCTGACGGACCAGGATCTCACCGGCGTTGACGACCTGACCGCCGAAGCGCTTCACGCCGAGCCGCTGGGCGTTGGAGTCGCGACCGTTCCGGGTGGACGATGCGCCCTTCTTGTGTGCCATTGCTCAGTCCCTCTTTACTTCGCGGCCGTCGGGATGGACGTGACCTTGATCGCCGTGTACTGCTGACGGTGACCCTGGCGACGGCGGTAGCCGGTCTTGTTCTTGTAGCGCAGGATGTCGATCTTGGCGCCCTTGGTGTGGTCCACGACCTCGGCCTGGACCTTGATGCCGGCCAGGACCCACGGGTCGCTGGTCACGGCCTCGCCGTCGACCACGAGCAGGGTCGAGAGCTCGACCGTGTCGCCGATCTTGGCGGTGGAAATCTTGTCAACCTCAACGATGTCGCCGACAGCAACCTTGTGCTGGCGACCACCGCTGCGCACGATGGCGTACACGCGGATCTCTCTCTCACTCGGGAACGGGACCTCTGACGCCAGCCACCCACGCACGGGCCCGGGGGCCCGCGACGATCCGGATCGGACGAGCGGCCTCTCCCGACGAGCGGGAGGGGGGTGCTCAGAGGCGCGGCGCGCCATTGACACGCCGACGGTCTAGGTTACGGGCGCCTGCCACAGGGGGTCAAATTCGCCCGTGCGGGTGCGGACCGCCCCGGCGGCCGCCCTCTCGGGAGGGGAGGCCGCCGGGGCGGTACCGGCTCAGTCCTGGGCCGGGGCCGCGGTCTTCTCCGCGGCCTTCTTGGCCGTGGTCTTCTTCGCGGCGGTCTTCTTCGCCACCGTCTTCTTGGCCGCCGTCTTCTTCGTGGCGGCCTTCTTGGCGGTGGCCTTCTTCGCGGTCTTCCGGGCGGCCTTCTTGGCCGCCGGGGCGGCCTCGGTCTCCTCGGCCGGCTCGGCGTCCGCCGTGGGGGCCTCGGCCGGGGCGGCCGCGGCCACCACGATCTCGGCGGCCTCGGCGCCGGCGGGGGCACCGGCCGGGGCGGTGGCCTTGCGGACCACCCGGCGGCGGGCACGCGGCGCGGCGGCCACGGGGGCCTCCTCGGCGGCGGGCTCGACGACCGGCTCGGGCGCGGTCTCCACGACCGGCTCCGGCTCCGGTACGGCCTCCGGCTCGGTCACCGGCACCGTCACCGGCTCCGTCACCGCGACGACGACCTCGGCCTCGGCGGCCGGCTCACCGGTCGCGACGACCGGGGAGGTCGCGCGGCGGGTGGCGCGGCGGCGGCCACGCGGCGCGGGCGCCACGGCCTCCTCCACGACCGGCTCCGGCGCGGGCTCCGCCGCGACGGGCTCCGGCACGACGGTCTCGGCCACGACGACCTCGGGCTCCGGCTGCGGCTGCGGCTCCGGCTGCGCGATCGGCGTCGGGGCCGGGGCGGCGGTCGGGGTCACCGGCGCGGTCACCTTGCGGGTGACGCGGCGGCGGCCACGGCCACGGGTCGCGGCGGCCTCGGCCTCGGCGACGCTGCCGTACAGCTCCTCGTCCGGGGCGATCGGGACGGGCACGGCCACCGGGGCGGCCAGCTCGGCCGCGACCTCGGCCTCGGTCTCCGCCGGGGCCTCGGCCTCGTGCGTCTCGTGGGCGTGGTCGTGGACGTGCTCCTCGCCGCCACGGCCGCGCTTCTTCGAGCGCTTGCCGCCACCGCCGCCACCGTGGGTGGCCGGCTGCTCCATGTGGACGATGACACCGCGCCCGTTGCAGTGGACGCAGGTCTCGGAGAAGGACTCCAGGAGGCCCTGGCCGACCCGCTTGCGGGTCATCTGCACCAGGCCGAGCGAGGTGACCTCGGCCACCTGATGCTTGGTCCGGTCACGGCCCAGGCACTCCAGGAGGCGGCGGAGCACCAGGTCGCGGTTGGACTCCAGGACCATGTCGATGAAGTCGATGACGACGATGCCGCCGAGGTCGCGCAGCCGCAGCTGGCGCACGATCTCCTCGGCCGCCTCCAGGTTGTTCCTGGTGACGGTCTCCTCCAGGTTGCCGCCCTGGCCGGTGAACTTGCCGGTGTTGACGTCGACGACGATCATCGCCTCGGTCTTGTCGATCACCAGCGAGCCGCCGGACGGCAGCCAGACCTTCCGGTCGAGCGCCTTCATCAGCTGCTCGTCGATCCGGTAGGTGGCGAAGACGTCGACCTCGCTGGTCCACCGCGTCAGGCGGTCGGCCAGGTCGGGCGCGACGTGCGAGACGTAGCCGTGGATGGTCTCCCAGGCGTCGTCACCGCTCACGATGACCTTGGAGAAGTCCTCGTTGAAGATGTCGCGGACGACCCGGACGGTCATGTCCGGCTCGCCGTAGAGCAGGCTCGGCGCGGACGTCGAGATCTGGCTCGCCTTCTTCTGGATGTCGGCCCACTGCGCCTGGAGGCGCTCGACGTCGCGGCGCAGCTCGTCCTCGCTCGCGCCCTCGGCGGCGGTGCGCACGATGACGCCCGCGTCCTCGGGGACGATCTTCTTGAGGATGGTCTTCAGCCGGGCGCGCTCGGTGTCCGGGAGCTTGCGGCTGATGCCGGTCATCGAGCCCTCGGGGACGTACACGAGGTAGCGGCCGGGCAGCGAGACCTGGCTGGTGAGACGGGCGCCCTTGTGGCCGATCGGGTCCTTGGTGACCTGCACCAGGACCGACTGGCCGGACTTGAGGGCGGACTCGATGCGGCGCGGGCCGTGGCCCATGCCGAGCGCCTCGAAGTTGACCTCGCCGGCGTACAGGACGGCGTTGCGGCCCTTGCCGATGTCGACGAAGGCGGCCTCCATCGACGGCAGCACGTTCTGGACCTTGCCCAGGTAGACGTTGCCGACGTACGAGGTGGCCTGCTCCTTGTTGACGTAGTGCTCGACGAGCACGTTGTCCTCAAGGACGCCGATCTGGGTGCGCTCGCCGTTCTGGCGGACGACCATGACGCGCTCGACGGCCTCGCGGCGGGCGAGGAACTCGGCCTCGGTGATGATCGGGACGCGGCGGCGGCCCTGCTCGCGGCCCTCGCGGCGGCGCTGCTTCTTGGCCTCCAGGCGGGTGGAGCCCTTGATGGACTGCACCTCGTCGGACGGCTCGGGCTTGGAGCGGGGCTCGCGGACCTTGACGACCGTGCGGACGCCGTCCTCGTCGGCCGACTCGCTCTCGCCGGCGGCGTCACCGCTGCGGCGGCGCCGGCGGCGACGGCGGCGGGAGCTGCTGCTGCCGGACAGGCCGGACTCGTCGTCGGCGTCCTCGGACTCCTCGGACTCGTCCTCCTCCTCGGCGTGGAGCTCGTCGGACTCGTCGGTCTCCTCGGCCTCCTCCGCCTCGGCGGACTCGCCGCGACGGCGGCGACGGCCACCACGGCGGCGGCGGCGGGACGGACGGTCGCCGTACTCGTCGGCTTCGTCGGCCTCCTCGGCCTCCTCCGCCTCGGCCTCGTCGGCGACGTGCTCGACCTCGGGCTCGTCGGCCACGGTCGACGGGACGGGCTCGACGGCGACGGGCTCGCCGCGGCGGCGGCGACGGCGGCGCGAGCCGGTCTCGGCGCGCTCGGCGGGCTCGACGGCCTCGACCGTCTCGGCGACGGCCTCCTCGGTCTCCTCCGGCTCCTCCTCGTCGACCTCGGCGGCAGCGGCGGCGGCGAACGCGGCGGTCTCCGGCGTCTGGAACATCGGCTCGGCGAAGACCGGGGCCTGGAAGACGGCGACGGCGGGACGCTCGGCGCGGCGGCGGCGCGGGGCCTCCTCGGCGGTCGGCGGCTCGGAGGTGAACTGCGGGGTGCTGACGCGGCGGCGGCCGCGGCCACGGGTGGCGGCGGTCTCGGCGGCGGCGACCTCGGCACCGTGGGAGGCGATCGCCTCGACGGTGTCCTCGGGCAGCTCCTCGCCGGAGGTCGGCGCGGCGAGCTCGGCCGCCACGTCCGGGGTGACGACCTCGGGGGCGGCGGCGCGGCGGGTGGCACGGCGGCGGGTACGGGCCGGGGCGGCCTCGACGACCGGCTCGGCCGACTCGACCGGCTCGGCCGGCGCCTCGACGGCGGCCACGGTCTCGGCGGGCTCCTCGGCCGGGGCCGGGGAGGTGACCGGCGCGGTCGCCTTGCGGGTGGCGCGGCGGCGGGTGCGGGCGGGGGCGGCCTCCACGACGTCGGCGACCGTCACGGCCTCCGCGGCGGGCTCGGCCTCGGCCGTCTCCTCGGCGGCGGCCGGGGAGGTCACCGGCGCGGTGGCCTTGCGGGTGGCACGGCGGCGGGTACGGGCGGGGGCGGCCTCCGGCTCTGCGGCCGGGGCAGTCTCCACGACCTCGGCGACCGGCTCGGCCTCGGCGGCGGGGGCCTCGGCGGTCTCCTCGGCCACGGGCGCCGGGGCGGCCGTCTTGCGGGTCGCGCGGCGGCGGGTACGGGCCGGGGCGGCCTCCGGCTCGGCGGCCGGGGTCTCGGCGGCCGGGGTGGTCTCCACGACCTCGGCGGGGGCCTCGGTGGCCTCGGCGGTCTCGCCGGCGGCCGTCACCGGCGGGCCGGCGGGCCGGGAAGCGGCGCGGCGCCGGCGGCGCGGCGGCAGCTTGTCCCCGGGGGCGTTGCTGTCGTTGGTCTCGTTGGTCTCTTCGAGCATGCGGGCGGTTCTCCCGTCACGCTCCCGGGCGCCGCGTCGGATTCCGGCTGCGGCACGGACGCGCGTCGTGCGCGGTGCCGCCGTCCGGGGCGCGGGCGCCGCACGGGAGCTGAATGTCTGGCTCGCCGGTTCCGTACGCCCGATGCGTACGGCCTGGCGAAAGTCTTCTGGTCAGTGCGCTGCCCGACCCAGGTGGCTCCCGAGTGCCAGGGCTGCGCTCGACGGCGTCCCCTACGCGGGGCCTGCCTCCGGCGCCGTCGCCGGGGCGGTCGCGGCGGCCGTGGTGGGGGCGGCCGTGACTGCCTCGCGGTCGGGCGCGAGCGGGTCGGTCACCGTGCCGGACTCCTCGTCGAAGAGCCCCTGCGCCAGCCTGGTCACCGCTGCGGGGACCGGCGGCGCCAGGTCGGCCACAGCTCGGAGACCGGACAGGACGTCGTCGGGTCGCACGGCAGGTGTCACGTGCCGAACAACCAGCCGCAGTATCGCACAGGCATCGTCGGCGGGCCTATCACCCTGGGGATCGCCCTGGGGACGGTCCGCGACGAGCTCGGCGACGGCGGAACGGGTGTCGAAGGTGCGGACCCCGTTCTTGGTCTTGCGCTGGACCTCCACGGTCTCGGCCGCGAGGAACGCCTCGACGGCCTTGCGGGCGTCGTCGACGGGGACGCCGTCGAGCCGGAGCTCCCACACGGAGGCGGTGAGCCGGTCGGCGAGGCCGGAGGTGCGGGCCTCCACGGCGTCGGTGATGTCGAGGCCGTCCGGGAGGGACTCGTCGAGCAGGGCCCGCAGGATCTCCGGGTCGCGGCGCTCGGTGAGGGCGATCTCCAGGAACTCGGCCTCGGAGCCCGTACCCGTGGGGGCGGCGTTGGCGTACGACACCTTGGGGTGCGGGGTGAATCCGGCCGAGTACGCCATGGGCACCTCGGCGCGGCGCAGGGCGCGCTCGAAGGCGCGCTGGAAGTCGCGGTGGCTGGTGAACCGGAGGCGGCCGCGCTTGGTGTAGCGCAGACGGATGCGCTGCACCGCCGGTGCGGGCGGCGGGCCTTCGGGCTGTCGCTTGCCCAGTGGTTCTTCTCCTCGGTGCGGGGCGGGCGCGGTGGCGCTCCGCCCGGAAGCTCTTGGGCGTCCCGTGGGCGTCCGCCCGGACCACCCCCGCGGGGCGGGGAGATCTCGGGGGCGGGCGCCGCGCCGGGTACGTTCGTTGTACTACCCAGAGTACGCGCCCGGGCCACCTCAGGTTCCCGGGCGGGGCGCCGGGTCCGCGGCCGGGAGGGTCAGCGGGAGGCGCCGAAGAGGGCGGTCCACACCTCGCGGGTGGCGGTGCGGACGGCGCGGCCGACGGCGGCGACGGGTCCCCACACCCAGGTGCGCAGCCAGTGGCCGACCGGGGTGAGGATCACCCGGTACGCCCAGGCGAGGGGGCGGCCGATCCCGTGCCACAGGACCCAGCGGATCGCCCGGCCGACCGCCCGCGAGACCTGCCCGGCGATTCGCCAGGCCCAGGCGAGGACCGCGCCGACGAAGCGGCAGACGGGGCCGAGCACGTACCGCCAGAGCCAGGTGAGCGGCGTGACGAGGAGGAGGTCGACGACCCACCAGAGGGCCTTGCCGACGGGGACGAGGACCCAGCGCCAGAGCCAGGCGAGCGGGGTGAGGACGAGCAGGTCGATCAGCCACCACAGGGCTCGGCCGACCGGGGCGAGGACCCACTCCCACAGCCACTGGAGGGGGATGACGACGAGGTGGTGGAGCAGCCAGGCGAGGGCTCGGCCGATCGGGGCGAGGACCCAGCGCCAGAGCTGCGTGAAGCACCAGGCGAGGGCGTCCCAGACCAGCCGGACGGGCAGGACGACGACGAGGGCGATGGCGCGCGCCACTCCCGTGAGACAGCCCGGGTTTTCCGTGTTCATGCCCAGAACGACGCCCCGGGCCGGTGGCGGGTTTCCGGTTGGCGCGGCCGAAACCAAGGTGTTACGTGGGGGAGGGTGAGGAACCGGCCGAGGCGGACCGACTCGCCCCGCTTCCCCGAGACAGCCCCGTAACCTAAGGTGCGTCACCTCCGTACCCAAGGTGCGTCATCTCCGTACGCGGCGGACGACGCACAGCCCCCACCCCTGGGGGGTCATCCCTCAAACCGCAGACATCGAGGCTCGGCGTGAAAATATCGTTCATCCTGGTAGACCGCTGCCACATCGGCGGTGTCGTCAGCGCGATCCACAACCTGGCCGGCGCGCTCGCGGACGACCACGAGGTCGAGCTGGTAGCGCTCCGCCGCAGCCTCGACAAGCCGTACTTCCCGCTCGACCCGCGGGTGAAGACGCTCGCTCTGACCGACATGCGGAAGCACTCGCACACGTCCGACATCGACGACCCGATGCTCGACGTCTTCCCGCTCATCTACCCGAACGAGCCGGCGGACAAGAAGCCGTGGGTCAGCCGCCTGGCGGAGAAGCGGCTGATGGAGTACCTGGCGACGACCGACGCCGACGTGGTGGTCAGCACCAACCCCAAGATCACGATCATGCTGGCGTACGCCGAGGGCGACTACCTCAAGGTCGCGACGGAGCACTCGCGCCCCGCGCAGTACGGCCCGCACATCCGTGACGCCCTCTTCCGGGACGCGTACCCGAAGATGGACGCGATCACGGCGCCGACGCCGGACGAGCTGGAGACCATCGCCCGTTACGTCCCCGGGGTGAGCCACATGCTCGCCGCGCTGCCCAACTGCATCCCGGCCCACGAGGGCCAGATGTCCACGGGCGAGAACAAGATCGTCGTCACCGCCGGTCTGCTCAAGTCGCACAAGGGCTTCGCCGATCTCATCGAGGCGTTCTCCACCGTGGCACCGCGCCACCCTGACTGGACCCTGCGGATCTACGGCTCCGGCCCCGAGCGCGCCAACCTGCGCAGGAAGATCGACGAGACCGGCAGCAACAACCAGATCTTCCTGATGGGCCCCGCCACTCCGGTCACCCCGGAGTTCGCCAAGGCGTCCCTCTTCGTGCTGCCCTCCCGCCTGGAGGCGTTCGGCAACGTCACCGTCGAGGCGATGGCGGCCGGTCTCCCGGCGATCTGTTACGACGCCCCGCACGGCCCCCGCAACATCATCAGGCAGGGCGAGGACGGCTACGTCGTACCCGTCGGCGACAAGGAGGCGCTCGCCGAGCACATCGAGAAGCTGATCTCCGACGACGACCTGCGCCGGAAGATGGCCACGGCCGCCGTGGCCAACGTGGTCCGCTTCCAGGAGGCCGCCACCGCGGAGCGCTTCGAGAAGCTCATCGAGGACATGCGCGCCCGCCGGGCCATCCCGCGCGAGGCCGCCGCCGTGGTCACCCCGCAGGGCGACGTCCGGGTCCGCGTCGACGGCCTGGCCGCCGGCGGCGACGCCGAGCTGGTCTGCAAGGACATCCGCAAGAAGGCCGAGGACGTCGTCCTGCCCTTCGTCGGCGGCGAGGCGCTGGTCCCCACGCTCGGCAGGCTCGTCGAGGGCGACTGGCAGCTCACCATCCGCGCCGCCGGCGCGGAGCTGCCGCTGCGCTCGACCGGCTGCGACACCCTGCACATCCTGTCGCTGAAGCACCCGCGCACCGAGGGCCCCGCCCTGTCGCTGCTGCTGCCGTACGCGCACACGGACGGCACCCTGCGCGTCCAGAGCCGCGTGCGCGCCCAGCACGTCGAGGTCGCGGCCATCAAGGCCGACGCCACCTCGATCGTCGTGGACGCCGCCGCCTGGGGCGTCGAGCTCGGCACCGGCAGCGTCATCGAGGCCGTCCACCGCAAGGAGGCCGACAAGAACTTCACCTTCCCGGTGAAGCCCGGCACCGACGGCCGCTTCACGGCGACCCTGGACAACGCCGCCGCGGCCCGCCTCCACGAGAGCGGTACCGAGGACGTCTGGGACCTGTGGCTGCTGCCCGACCAGGAGTCCCCGCGGGTCCGCGTCTGCAAGCTCGCCACGGACGTCCTCGTCCCGATGGACGTCTTCACCTTCCCGTACCCGGTCGTGAAGTCCTCCGGCGCGCCGGTCTCGGCCTCCACGGAGACCAAGCCGAAGACCAGTGGCTGGCGGGGTCGCCTCGCCTCCGCCCCCACGGCCGTGGCGAGCGCCGTCGGAGGCACCAACCACGAGCTGCGCCCGTACTTCGCCAGCAACGGCCAGATGTCGCTGAAGATCATCGACAAGAAGTAGCGCGGAACGGCGAAAGGGCCCCGGCCCGCAGGTCTCCCTGCGGGCCGGGGCCCTTTTCCGCACCGGGGGTTACAGCGGCGCGCCGTCCCGGGCCGTCTTGAACATCAGATCGGCCAGACGCTCCGACGCGTGACCGTCGTCGAGGTCGCAGAAGTTGTGGTGGAACGCGTCGTACTTCTCCTTGTACTCGGCCGCCACCTCGTCGACGTCGAGGATGGCCTGGATGAGCTCGTCGGAGGTGCCGATGAGCGGACCGGGGGCGTCCTGCTCGAAGTCGAAGTAGAAGCCGCGCAGGCGGTCCCGGTAGTGCTCCAGGTCGTACGTGAAGAACAGCATCGGACGCTTGAGGTGGGCGTAGTCGAACATGACCGAGGAGTAGTCCGTGATCATGACGTCGGCCGCCAGGTACAGGTCCGCGATGTCCGGGTACTCCGAGACGTCGAAGACGAAGCCGTTCCCGGCACCGGGGACGAGGTCCACGATGTTCGAGTGGCGGCGCACGAGGAAGACGTGGTCGTCGCCGAGGCGGCGGCGGGCGTCCTCCAGGTCGACGCGGAGGTCGAACTTGAACTGGCCGCGGCTGTGCGACAGGTCGTCACGCCAGGTCGGCGCGTACAGCACGACCTTCTTGCCCTTCGGCAGGCCGAGCTTCTCCTTCACGGCCTCGGCCCGCTCGTCGCGGTCCTCGGCGTAGAGGTAGTCGTTGCGCGGGTAGCCGGTCTCGGCGATCAGACCGTCGTAGCCCATGGCGCGCTTGAGGATGGGCGTGCTGAAGCGGTTCGACGAGACGAGGATGTTCCAGTTCGCCGCCTCCTCGATCAGCCGCGCGTGGTAGTTCGGGTCGAACGCCGGGGCGGTGATGTCCAGGCCGATCTTCTTCAGCATCGTGCCGTGCCACGCCTGGACGATGACCTGGCCCTCGCGCCGCTTGATCCAGTGCGGCAGGTGGCCGTTGGTGACGATGTACCGGGCGCGGGCCAGCGCCTCGTACCAGTCGGCGCCCTGGAAGCGGACCGCCTTGAGCGTGTCGGGCAGCTCGACCTGGCCGTCGCGGACCGCCCACAGGTGCTCGACGTCCGAGCCCCGGCGCAGCAGCTCCTCGTGGACCGCGCGCGGGCTGTCCGAGAACTGCTTGCCGTTGTAGCTGATGTACAGGACCTGGTCGCGCAGCGGCAGCGCGCGGCCGGCCTCGTAGACCTCCTGGCGGAGCTGGTACTGGCGGTTGGCGCCGTGCTCCCGGTCGTTGAGGTCCGGCAGGCAGATGAGCTGCGCGTGGTCCTGCCAGAGGATCTCCAGACGGTAGTCGCGGCCGTCGGCGGCGCCCTTCATCGGGAACTGCGGCACGGCGAGCCGGTCCGCGACGAGCGTCAGCTGCGGGTCGGTCTCCTCCGCGCCGTCCAGGCGGAAGACCCAGCGGCCGGTCTTCAGCGGCAGGTTGCCGGAGGCGCCCGACATCCGGGAGGGGCGGAAGGACGCCTCGAAGGTGCCGTCCGCGTGCAGGGTCAGCGGGACCTTCCGCTCGTCGAAGCGGCTCTTCGCGCTGACGACCAGGTGGTAGCCCGTCAGGTCCGCCGGGGCCGTACCGCGGATCGTGAACGTGCCGTCGGACTCCGCGATGTCGGTGATCTTGCCGCGCAGCGGACGGCCCGAGAACTTGAAGTAGCCGTTGGTGCCGCCGATGACCGCGACCTCGTTGAGGTCGGCGCCCTCGCCGAAGGACTCGGGCAGACGGACCTGGAGGTCGGCGAGACCGTCCTTGATCACGGTCTTGACGTTCCGCGGGCGCTGGCCGGGCTCCTCGATGCGGAGCTGGGTGCTCCAGTTGCGGCGCGCGGTCTTCGCGGCGTCGGGGGTGGCGGCGTCCAGGTGCTCGGGGAGCAGGGCGATGTCACGGAGCGGGACGCGGACGCGCAGCGGCTTGTGCGTGCCGGAGTGGTCGAGGACCTCGGCCGGGTAGAGGAGAACCTCGCCGCTGCCCTGGTGGATGACCCGCAGGAAGAGCTCGGTGCCCTCGGCGACGGCCTCGCGGAAGCTGCACTCGACGACGAGTTCGTCACCCTCGGGACGGAAGCCCGTGACGAGGGCCGAGACCTTCTCGACACGCAGCTTGAGCGCGGCCTTCCGCAGCTCGGGGAGGAGGCGGTACTCCTCGTCGAGCCACTGGTAGGGCGGGTAGGTGAGGCGGTCGAAGCCGTACGAGTGCACGGAGCGGGAGCGCACGAGGCCACCGGACATGACGCGCATGCCGACGTGCCAGACGCCTTCCTGCCACTGGTCGCCCTTGCGCAGACGCGCCGGGTCGATGACGGTCTCCCAGCCGGCCCAGTCGAAGTTGTGGCCGCGGCCCTTGTGCCCGGAGTCGGTGGTGGCCGCGGGGGCGAAGGTGTTGCCGAGCGGGATGAGCGTACGGCGCTGGGTGCCGTCCTTCTTCAGCTGGAGCACCTTGACGATGCCGTGCTTGCCGGTGTGGTCGACGCGGTCGATCCAGGCGTGGCCGGCCAGCTTCAGCTTGCCGTCCTCCCAGCGCAGCTCGGTGAGCGGGGAGCGCAGCTGGAGGTCCTTGTCGACCCGGAGGAGCTTCTTGGGGACCAGGTTCGGCTGGGTGTCGAGCGCGGAGTACTTGGCGTACTTGCGCAGGACGCCTTCGAGCGGGACCGGCTCGCCGATGCGCTCGGCCTGGATGAAGGCGATGAGCTCCTTGACGGCGTGCTTGCGGGTGAGCAGCCACTTGACGCGCAGCGGGGTGGGGAGCGTCTCGATCAGGCTGAAGTCGATGCCGTCGAGGAACTCGTTGGTCGTGCGCATGAACTCGGCGTGGTACTCGGCGTCGCCGTCGGGCATGACGTTGAGGAAGATGCGCAGGTCGCCGGTGAGCACCGTGCGGTCGTAGTCGCGCTTCAGGGCCTCGGCGCCCGGCTGCCCGGCGAGGAAGCGGCTGACGCCCACCACGGCGGAGGCGCGGTCGCGGACGGCCTTCGGCACGTTGCGGCGCTGGGTGATCGACGGGTTGGAGACGCCGTCGCGCAGCCTCCAGTAGTACGTGGTCTGGCTGATGATGTCGACGGACTCGGCGAGGTACAGGGCCGGGATGGTGACCGGGATGTCCTCGTACAGCACACCCTCGGGGAAGCGGAACGCGTGCTGGTCCCAGAAGGAACGGCGGAAGACCTTGTTGCAGGCGATACGGTCGTTGAGCAGGATCCGCTTCTTGCGGACGTGCGTCTTGCGGACCGTGCCCTGCGAGATGAAGCGGTGCATCGGCGACTGCCACACCCGGGTCGAGTTGATGTGCTCGACGTTGCCCGCCGCGAAGGAGGACTGGGTCTCGTCGAGGGTCTCGATCATGACCCGGTAGGCGTCCGGCGGGATGACGTCGTCGCTGTCGACGAAGGTGTGGTACTCACTCTCCGGCGCCAAGGCGTCGAGGCCCGTGTTGCGCGCGGCACCCAGACCGGCGTTCTCCTTGCGGATCAGCCGGAAGCGCTCGTCCCGCTCCGCGAACTCAGCGGCTATGGAGTTCGACTCGTCCGTCGACCCGTCGTCGATCATCAGCACTTCCAGGTCCCGGAAGGTCTGGACGGCGAGCGAGTTGAGGCAGGCGGGTAGGTACTCCGCCACGTTGTAGATCGGGACGATGACGCTGAGCCGGGGTGCCATGAAGTTCTGCGTTCCTTTCCATTTCAGACCGGCTCGATGTGGCCGAGCGGGTCTGGGGACAACGGGGACGTGTGTGGTGATCTCCGTCGGACCCAGGGGTCAGACGGACAAAATACTGGGCCGCATACCCGCCGTCGAACTGCAGCACCTCTCCCGTACCCCGTTCGCAGCTCTGCTGCCGACTCTTCCACCCCGCCTGAGTCCGGGCCCGCTGGACCTCGTGGAACCCGGGCGGCGCCGTGGCCACCCTCTCGCCACAGCACTTCAGAGTAGACGATCCGTCCTCACGGAATTCGTTCGTCGTTGGCCCGGTTCTCATCTGTGAGCCATGCCATCTGGCCCCCGTCGGCTCGCGGAGGGCTATGACATGCCTGTCATACTGCGTTCGAGCGGGTTCGACTGAGGAGAAACACGAACATGCCGGCTGCAGCTGCCCCCCGATTCAGCGTGATCATCCCCGTGTACGGGGTCGAGGGCTACATCCGCGAGTGCCTCACCTCGATCACCACGCAGAGTCACCAGGACTTCGAGATCATCGCGGTCGACGACTGCTCCCAGGACAGCAGCGGCGCCATCATCGACGAGTTCGCCGCCCGGGACCCGCGCGTGCGCGCCGTCCACCGCGAGGAGAACGGCGGCATCGGCGCCGCCCGCAACACCGGCATCGCCCACGCGCGCGGCGACTACCTGCTCTTCCTCGACGGCGACGACTCGATACGCCCCGGCTCCCTCGAAGCCCTCGCGCGGCGGCTCGACGAGGCCCAGGACCCGGAGATCCTCCTCTTCGACTACGTCCGCACGCACGTGGACGGCAGCATCGAGGCGAGCAAGTCCGGCAAGCACCTCGCCACCATCGGCGACCGGGTGGTCCGCCCGGTCGACGCGCTGGAGCTGCTGCGGGTCTTCGCCGTCGTCTGGAACCGCGTCTACCGCCGCGACTTCTTCACCACCGGCGGCTTCACCGGCGAGGGCTTCCGGTTCACCGACGGGCTGTACGAGGACGCCCTCATGGTCTACACGACCATGGCCGCCGCCCAGCGCGTCGCCGGTCTGGAGTACGTCGTCGTCGAGTACCGCCAGCGCCGCCAGGGCAGCTCCATGCGGAGCAGTTCGCCCCGCAAGCACTTCGTGATCTTCGAGCAGTACCAGCGGGCCTTCGACTACCTCGAAGGGCGCCCCGGACTGGACGACTACCGCAAGATCGTCTTCGAGCGGATGGTCAGCCACTTCCTCTACACCCTCGCGCGCGGCTTCCGAATACCGCGCAGCCACCGCCGCGCCTACGTCCACCAGGCCGGCAAGAGCTACCGCAGGAACGAGCCCAAGGGCTTCACCCCGCCGCCCGGCGTCAACGGCCTGAAGTTCAAGGTCCTGAGGACCGGCTCGTACGCCGCCTTCGAGTCGCTCAAGGCGGCCAACGGCACCCGCGAGACCGCCTTCCGCGCGCTGGGCCGTTCGAAGCGCTGGGGCGGCCGCAAGGCGCTGAAGACGTACTACGCGATGCAGCGCCGGCTCCCCGTCGACGACAACCTCGCCGTCTACTCGGCCTACTGGGGCCGCACCCCCGGCTGCAACCCGCTCGCCATCCACGACGCCGCGAAGAAGCTCGCGCCGAACCTGCGCGGGGTCTGGGTGGTCAACCAGGCGCACGCCGGGAAGCTGCCCGCCGGCATCTCCCGGGTCGCCCCCGCCACCTTCGGCTACTGGAAGGCCATGGCCCGGGCGAAGTACCTGGTCAACAACGTGAACTTCCCGGACTCGGTGGTCAAGCGCCCCGGGCAGGTCCACCTCCAGACCCACCACGGCACCCCGCTCAAGCGGATGGGCCTGGACCAGCAGCACTACCCGGCCGTCGCGAAGAGCCTGGACTTCGACAAGCTCATGGAGCGGGTCGACCGCTGGGACTGGAGC
Source organism: Streptomyces sp. NPDC059201 (assembly GCF_042754585.1). NCBI lineage: Bacteria > Bacillati > Actinomycetota > Actinomycetes > Kitasatosporales > Streptomycetaceae > Streptomyces > Streptomyces sp. NPDC059201. Next base: position 180,377 of record NZ_JBHZBB010000002.1, on the reverse strand, counting down.
GTCTCCTCGAACCAGCACTCCACCGAGCAGTGGGAGCGGGTCTACCCGGCCCCCTTCCGCACCCTGAACACCGGCTACCCGCGCAACGACGTCTACTACCGGGCCGGCGCCGAGGACGTCCGCCGGATCCGCGGCGCGCTGGGCATCGCCCCCGGCAAGAAGGCGATCCTGTACGCGCCCACGGTCCGCGACCACCAGCGGGACGCCTTCGTCTCCCGGCTGGACCTGGCCCGCTTCGCCCGCGAGCTCGGCCCCGACTACGTCCTCCTGGTCCGCGCCCACTACTTCTACGGCGCCGACCCCGAGCTGAACGCGCTCGCCGAGCGGGGCGCGCTCGTCGACGTCTCCCGCCACCCGTCGGTGGAGGAGCTGTGCCTGGCGGCGGACGCCCTGGTCACGGACTACTCGTCGATCATGTTCGACTACGCCAACCTCGACCGGCCGATCGTCACCTACGCCGACGACTGGGAGATGTACCGCACCTGCCGCGGTGTGACCTTCGACCTGCTCTCCGGCGAGCCCGGCGACACCCCCGGCGTGATCGCCACCACCGAGGACGAGCTGATCGCGGCCTTCCGCACCGGCGCCTGGGCCGCCGAACCCGCCGCCGCCCTCCGCCGCGCCTTCCGCGAGCGCTTCTGCGCCTGGGACGACGGCCACGCCGCCGAGCGCGTCGTCCGCGCGGTCTTCCTGGAGCAGGAGTCCCCGACCCCGCCCGTGATCCCCGTCGAAGACCGCACCCCGGCCCCCACCCCGGAAACCGCCGAGACCGCCGAAACGCCCACCCCGACCACCCCGGCCACGAAGCCGGAACACGTCACCCACTGACACCAGGCACACGAGAGGGGCGCCCGGACGGAGATCCGTCCGGGCGCCCCTCTTTCGTTTTTCCGCGGGACTACTTGACCACGGACAGCGGCAGCAGCTTCTTGCCGGTGGGGCCGACCTGGATCTCGGTCTGCATCGCCGGACAGACGCCGCAGTCGAAGCACGGGGTCCAGCGGCAGTCCTCGACCTCGGTCTCGTCGAGGGCGTCCTGCCAGTCCTCCCAGAGCCAGTCCTTGTCGAGGCCGGAGTCCAGGTGGTCCCAGGGCAGGACCTCCTCGTAGGAGCGCTCGCGGGTGGTGTACCAGGCGACGTCCACGCCGTACTCGGGGAGGGTCTTCTCGGCGCAGGCCATCCAGCGGTCGTACGAGAAGTGCTCGCGCCAGCCGTCGAAGCGGCCACCGTCCTCGTAGACCGCGCGGATGACGGCGCCGATGCGGCGGTCGCCGCGGGAGAGGAGGCCCTCGACGATGCCGGGCTTGCCGTCGTGGTAGCGGAAGCCGATCGAGCGGCCGTACTTCTTGTCGCCGCGGATCTTGTCGCGGAGCTTGAGGAGGCGCGCGTCCGTCTCCTCGGCCGACAGCTGCGGGGCCCACTGGAAGGGGGTGTGCGGCTTGGGGACGAAGCCGCCGATGGAGACGGTGCAGCGGATGTCGTTCTGGCCGGAGACCTTGCGGCCCTCGGCGATCACGTTCATCGCCATGTCGGCGATCTGGAGGACGTCCTCGTCGGTCTCCGTCGGCAGGCCGCACATGAAGTACAGCTTCACCTGGCGCCAGCCGTTGCCGTAGGCCGTCGAGACGGTACGGATGAGGTCCTCTTCCGAGACCATCTTGTTGATGACCTTGCGCATGCGCTCGGAGCCGCCCTCGGGGGCGAAGGTGAGGCCGGAGCGGCGTCCGTTGCGGGTCAGCTCGTTGGCCAGGTCGACGTTGAAGGCGTCGACGCGGGTCGAGGGGAGGGAGAGGCCCACCTTGTCCTCGGTGTAGCGGTCCGCGAGGCCCTTCGCGATCTCACCGATCTCGGTGTGGTCCGCGGAGGAGAGGGAGAGGAGGCCGACCTCCTCGAAGCCGGTCGCCTTGAGGCCCTTCTCGACCATCTCGCCGATGCCGGTGATGCTTCGCTCCCGCACGGGGCGCGTGATCATGCCGGCCTGGCAGAAGCGGCAGCCGCGGGTGCAGCCGCGGAAGATCTCGACGGACATGCGCTCGTGGACGGTCTCCGCGAGCGGGACGAGGGGCTGCTTGGGGTACGGCCACTCGTCGAGGTCCATGACGGTGTGCTTGGACACGCGCCACGGCACGCCCGAGCGGTTGGGGACGACGCGGCCGATGCGGCCGTCCGGCAGGTACTCGACGTCGTAGAACGCCGGGATGTAGACGCTGCCGGTCTTGGCGAGGCGGAGGAGGACCTCCTCGCGGCCGCCGGGGCGGCCCTCCGCCTTCCAGGCGCGGATGATCTCGGTCATGTCGAGGACGGCCTGCTCGCCGTCGCCGATGATCGCCGCGTCGATGAAGTCCGCGATCGGCTCGGGGTTGAAGGCGGCGTGGCCTCCGGCGAGCACGATGGGGTGGTCGACGGTGCGGTCCGCCGCGTCGAGCGGGATGCCGGCCAGGTCGAGGGCGGTGAGCATGTTCGTGTAGCCGAGCTCGGTGGAGAAGCTCAGGCCGAAGACGTCGAACGCGCCGACCGGGCGGTGGCTGTCGACCGTGAACTGCGGCACCTTGTGCTCGCGCATCAGCTCTTCGAGGTCCGGCCACACGCTGTAGGTGCGCTCGGCGAGGACGCCCTCGCGCTCGTTCAGTACCTCGTAGAGGATCATGACGCCCTGGTTGGGCAGACCGACCTCGTACGCGTCCGGGTACATCAGAGCCCAGCGGACGTCGCACTCATCCCAGGCTTTGACGGTGGAGTTCAGCTCTCCACCGACGTACTGGATCGGCTTTTGCACGTGCGGGAGCAGAGCTTCGAGCTGTGGGAAGACAGACTCGGCAGCAGACATCTCGAACCTTCGTGAGCTGGCAGGGGGCGACTCTCAAGCGTAACGCGCTACGGAGCACCCCCCACACAACGATCTTCCACCCCCGCTGCCGCGGGGAGCACAGAGCCCAGCGGCCCTCAGCGGACTCGCACGGCGGGCCATCCCCCCTCGCGCGGGGAGATCACTCGTCAGATCAAACGACCGGCCGCGTGTTCGGTGACGGCCCGCTCCCACACCTCCGGCAGCTCGTGTTCGCGGGTCTCGGCGGAGGCTTCCTGCTTCGCGTGGAGAACGCCCCAGGTGAAGGAGGGTTCGCCGGCCTTCTCGGCGTCGGCGGCGAGGTCGCGCAGGGCGGTGCGGGCGACGACGGCGTCCTGGTGGTCGCCGAGGAGGCTCTGGACGGCCTTCACCCTCTTCGCGAGCCGTTTCGCGGGCTTGCCGAGGGTGGGGACGGCGGCGTCGGCGGCGTACCGGGCCCGTTTGGCGGCCTTGCGGGCCTCGTGGAGAGCGAGGTCGCGCTCGTGGCCGGGGGCCAGGGCGAGGGCGGGGGCGATCCGTCCGGCGAGCCGGGCGTGGTCGCGGAGGACCGCCTTCGGCAGCGCCTTCGCGGCCTTCTTCCGGGCGCCGGGGCGCAGCGGCGGGTCGGCGAGGAGGCCCGCGAGGGCGTCGAGGAGGGCGAGGTGGCGGGCGGAGTCGAGGGCGTCGAGGCCGCGGCGGCGGGCGGCGCGGGCGCGGGCCCGGTCCCAGGCGCGCAGCCGGCGGCGGACGGGCCCGCGGCGCTCTTCGCGCGGCAGGTCGTCGAGCGCGGCGCGCAGCCGGGCGTCCAGTACCTCCTGGTCACGGGCGTGCCCGAGCTCGCCGGCGAGCCACTTCAACTCGGCGCCGACCGGGTCGGTGACCTCCCGGTCGAGGACCCGGCGGTAGGTCTTGAAGGCGCTGCGCAGGCGCCGGCAGGCGACACGCATCTGGTGGACGGCGTCGGGCAGGTCACGGCGCACGGCGGGGTCGAGCCGCACAAGGGCCTCGACCTGTTCGCGTACGTACGCGAACACGGCGGCGCCCGCCGATCCCTCGCCCCCCGCCTCCGCCACTCCGCCCGGCGCCAACCCGGTCTCGTCGAGAGCACGAGCGAGCTTGGAGGGAGCGTCGGAGGCCCGAATCCCCGCCTTACGCAGCCGCTTCTCGACGACGTCGAGAACGCCCGGGTCGGCCCCGTCGGCCAGCTCGACCTCGATCTCGGTCCAGGCGGCGGTCCGCGAGGCGGTCGGGGCGACGGCCCCTGCGGCAGTCCCGGCAGCGGTCCGTCCGGCGGTCCCTGCGGCGGCCCCTCCGCCAGTCCCCGCTGCGGCCCCCGCCGCCCCCTCGTCCCGCCCGCCCAGAAGCCGTTCCGCGTGGACCGTGTCGATGGAGAGTTCGGCGAGGATCGTGCCGTTGGTGTCTCTCAGGTGGCGTACGTCGCGTGAGGAGTGGAGGTGGACTACGGGGAGTAGCTCGGCGTGGCGGACTCGGGAGCGGAGGAGGGCTGCCAGGGAGGGTGGGAGCTCGTCCGAGAGCGGGGCCCTGATCTCGTCGCGGACGCCGACCGCGACGGGGAACTTGAGGTGCCAGCCCTCGTCCCGGCCGCCGGTGCGGCGCCGGAGGGTGAGGGAGTCCGCGGCGAGCCGCAGGTCGGCCGTGTCGTAGTAGACCGCGTCGAGGACGGTGACGCCCTCGCCCGTCACCGCCGCGACGCCGGCCGCGCGGGTGAGGTCCGGCAGCCGGGTCTCCGCGGTGGCTTCGTACTTCCGCTCGATCTCGCGCTTCGTCTCCGCCATGCTTCGAATCTAGCCGCCGGGGCGGCGTGGCGTCAGGCGGTCATCGGGCGTTGCACCCGGATCGACTGGAGGAGTCCGATCGCGACCCAGACGGCGAACATGGAGGAGCCGCCGTAGGAGACGAAGGGCAGCGGCAGACCGGCGACGGGCATGATGCCGAGGTTCATGCCGATGTTCTCGAACGCCTGGAAGGCGAACCAGGCGATGATGCCGGCGGCGACGATGGTGCCGTACAGCTCGGTCGTCTCGCGGGCGATCCGGCAGGCGCGCCAGAGGACGATGCCGAGCAGCAGCAGGATGAAGCCGGAGCCGATGAAGCCCAGCTCCTCCCCCGCGACGGTGAAGACGAAGTCGGTCTGCTGTTCGGGGACGAACTGGCCGCTGGTCTGGTGGCCGTTGAAGAGGCCCGCGCCCTTGAGGCCGCCGGAGCCGATGGCGATGCGGGCCTGATTGGTGTTGTAGCCGACGCCGGAGGGGTCGAGATCGGGGTTGGCGAAGGCGGCGAAGCGGTTGATCTGGTACTCGTCGAGCATGCCGAGGGTGGTGACGAGGACCGCGCCCGCGATGCCGGAGCCGATGAGGCCGAGGACCCAGCGGTTGGAGGCGCCGGAGGCCAGCAGGACGCCGAGCACGATGACGATCATCACCATGACCGAGCCCAGGTCGGGCATGAGCATGACGATGCCCATGGGGAGGGCGGCGAGCACCAGGGCCTTGGCGACGGTGCCGTGGTCCGGATGGAGCTGGTCGCCCGCGTCCACCTTCGAGGCCAGCAGCATCGCCATCACCAGGATGATGGTGATCTTCACGAACTCGCTGGGCTGGAGCGAGAAGCCGCCGCCGACCACGATCCACGCGTGGGCGCCGTTGATGGTCGCGCCGAGCGGGGTGAGGACGGCGAGGATCAGCACGATCGACAGGCCGTAGAGGACCGGGACCGCCCCGCGCAGGGTGCGGTGGCCGAGCCAGACCGTGCCGATCATCAGCACCACGCCGATACCGGTGTTCAGCAGGTGCCGGAAGAGGAAGTAGTACGGGTCCCCGTTGTTCAGCTCGGTACGGCCCCGGGTCGCCGACCACACCAGCAGCGAGCCGATGAGGGAGAGCGCGAGCGCCGAGAGCAGGATCGGCCAGTCGAGCCGGCGCAGCACCGAGTCACGGGCGGTCAGCCGGGCGACGGTGCCGCGCTCGGGGGCGTAACGGGAGACGAAGAACTTCCTCCGCTTCGGCATCGGGTCAGTCCCTCCTGTTGGGGGGCGTGCCCGCGAGCGGCGGCGGCGCGACGCCGTCCGTCCCGTTCGGGTCGACCAGCTGGGACTTGGGGTCGTACGCCTTGATCACCGGGGCGTCGATGGTGCCGTCGGGGTTGACCTTCGGCAGCGTCTTCTGCGGCCCGGGGAGCAGCGCGCGCTTGAGGTTCTGGTTGCCCGCGTCGTCGAGCCCGTAGAGGGCGTCGTAGATGTTGCGGACGGCGGGGCCGGAGGCGCCGGAGCCGGTGCCGCCCTGGGAGATGGTCATGACGATGGTGAAGTCGTCGGTGTAGGTCGCGAGCCAGGAGGTGGTCTGCTTGCCGTAGACCTGGGCGGTGCCGGTCTTGGCGCGCATCGGGATCTTGTCCTGGGGCCAGCCGCCGAAGCGCCAGGCGGCGGTGCCGCCGGGCTCGACGACCGAGCGCAGGCCCTTGTCGAGGTCGCGGACGGTCTCGGCGCTGACCGGCAGCTTGCCGTGGGACGTGGGCTTGATCTCGCGGACCTGCTTGCCGTCCGGGCTGATCACGGCCTTGCCGACGGAGGGGTCGTAGAGGGTGCCGCCGTTGCTGATGGCCGCGTAGATGGTGGCCATCTGGATCGGGGTGACGAGGACGTCGCCCTGCCCGATGGCGAAGTTGATGCTGTCGTACGCCTTCAGCTGGTTGCCCTCAAGACAGTTCTCGTACGCGATCTGCTCGACGTAGCTGCCGCCCTTCTTGCCCTGCTTGCACCAGGCGTCCTTGTTGGCCTCCCAGAACGCCTGCTTCCACTGGCGGTCGGGGATCCGGCCCTTGACCTCGTTGGGCAGGTCGATGCCGGTCTCCGAGCCGAGGCCGAAGTCGCGGGCGGTCACGTAGAACCAGTCCTTGGAGTCCTTGTTCGCGGTGATGCCGCCGTCCTTCTGCCACTCCTTGTGGCCGAGGGCGTAGAAGACGGTGTTGCAGGAGTACTTGAGGGCGTCTCCGAGGGTGATGGGGCCGTGCCCCTGGGACTCGAAGTTGGCGAAGCTGCGGCTGCCGAGGCTGTACGAGGCGCTGCAGTTGTACGTGTCGTTGAAGTCGTAGCCCGCCCGGACGGCGGCGCTCGCCGAGATCACCTTGAAGATGGAGCCGGCCGGCGCCTGGCCCTGGATGCCGCGGTTGAGCAGCGGGTAGTTGGACTTCTTGCTGGTGAGGGCGGCGTAGTCCTTCGCGGAGATGCCGCCGATCCAGACGTTGGGGTCGTAGTCGGGCTGGGAGGCCATGGCGACGACCCGCCCGGTCTTCGTCTCCATGACGACGACGGCGCCGGAGTCGGCCTCGTACTTGCGGCCGGTGATCTTGTCCGTCTCGCCGCGGACCGTCTTCATCGCCTGCGCGAGCTCGTACTCGGCGACGGACTGGACGCGGGCGTCGATGCTGGTGACGAGGGTGGAACCGGCCACGCCCGGGTCGGACTTGGTCTGGCCCATGACGCGCCCGAGGTTGTCGACCTCGTAGCGGGTCACCCCGGCCTTGCCGCGCAGCTCCTTGTCGTAGGTGCGCTCGATGCCGGAGCGGCCGACCTGGTCGGAGCGGAGGAACGGGGAGTCGGTGTCCTTGGCCTTGGTGATCTCGTCGTCGGTGACGGGCGAGAGGTAGCCGAGCACCTGGGAGGTACGGGCCTTGCCGGGGGCCGGGTAGCGGCGGACGGCGGTGAGCTCGGCGGTGATGCCGGGGAAGTCCTCGGTGCTCTCCCGGATGGTGAGCGCCTGCTGGACGGTGGCCTCGTCGGTCACCGGGATCGGCTGGTAGGGGGAGCCGTTCCAGCAGGGCTTGGGCGTCTGGGAGTCGCAGAGCCGGATCTTGTTGGCGACGTCCTCGGGCTTCATGTTCAGGACGCCGGCGAGCCGGGTGAGGACGGCCTTGCCGTCGTCCTTCATCTTCATCAGCTCGGTGCGCGAGGCGGAGACCACGAGCCGGGTCTCGTTGTCGGCGAGCGGGACGCCGCGGGCGTCGAGGATCGAGCCGCGGACGGCCGGCGTGACGACCTGCTGGATGTTGTTGGACTTGGCCTCGTCGGCGTACTCCTTGCCGTTGCGGATCTGGAGGTACCAGAGCCGGCCGCCCAGGGTGAGCAGCAGCGAGAAGACGAGGACCTGGATGACGACGAGCCGGGTCTGGACCCGTGGGGTCCGTCCGGTCTCGGGGATGTTGCTCATGCTGCCGGTGCCCCCTCGGTCACAGTCGCTTGACTCCCTTGATGCGTCCGGCGCGGCCCGCCCGGGTGCGGGCGGCCTTGACGCGGAGGCCGCCGCGCTGGGTGCCGATCCTCAGGCCGGTGCCGGAGGAGAGCCAGCCGGAGGCGACGTCTCCCGCGCCCGCCCCCGTGGCGTCGGCGACCGGGTCGTTCTCCGCGCGGCGGGCCAGGGCCATGATGAGCGGCACCGTGAAGGGCGCCAGCAGCAGGTCGTAGACGACGGCGGTGAAGAGCAGGGAGCCGAGGCCGACGTGGCGGGCGGCGGTGTCGCCGACGAGGGCGCCGACGCCCGCGTAGAGCAGGGTCGAGCCGACGGCCGCGCCGACGACGGCGGCCATCGGGCCGACCGCGGAGGTGAAGCGGCCGTTCTCGGGCCGGACGAGGCCGACGAGGTAGCCGACGACGCAGAGCACGAGCGCGTAGCGGCCGGCGGCGTGGTCGGCGGGCGGGGCCAGGTCGGCGAGGAGGCCGGCGGAGAAGCCGACGAGCGAGCCGGTGACGGGCCCGTGGACGAGGGCGAGGGCGACGACGGTGAGGAGGACGAGGTCCGGTACGGCTCCGGGGAGCTGGAGCCGGGCGAGGACGGTGACCTGGACGACGAGGGCGACCACGATCAGGGTCGCGGAGAGGAGGATGCGGTTGAACTTCACGGTGTCGCGTCCTCCTGGTCGTTCGGGTTCTGTGCCTGGCCGTTCGGCTTCTGGGCCTGGCCGTTCGGGTTCTGTGCCTGGCCGTCCGGCTTCTGGGCCTGGTCCTGCGCCTGGCCCTGGACCGGCTGGTCGGCCGCCTCGCCCTGGACCGGCTGGTCGGCCGCCTCGCCCTGGGCCTGCTCGCCGGCCTGCTCGCCTTCGGCGGGCGGCTTCGCGGTGACCGTGACCGTGACGGTCGGCGCGGGCTTGGGCTTCTGCGGCAGCACCGTGTCGCGCGGGTCGGATCGGGGAGCCTGGACGACGACGCCGACGATGTCGAGCTTGCTGAAGCCGACGTACGGGCGGACGTAGACGTTGCGGGTGAGGCCGCCGCCCATGGGGTCGACGCGGACGATCTCGCCGACGGGCACGCCGGGCACGAAGGGCCGGTCGCCGGCCGAGCCGAAGGTGACGAGGCGGTCGCCCGCCTTCACCTTGGCCTTGCCGTTGAGGAGCTGGACCAGCAGCGGCCGGTCGCCCTGGCCGGTGGCGAAGCCGAGTTCGTCGGTCTTCTCCATGCGGGTGCCGACGGTGAAGTCGGGGTCGTTGGCGAGCAGGACCGTGGAGGTCGACGGGCCGACGGTGGTGACCCGGCCGACGAGTCCGGCGCCGTTGAGCACCGTCATGTCGCGCTGGATGCCGTCGCGCGCGCCGGCGTCGATGGTGACGGTCCAGGAGAAGCCCTGGGCCGACCCTATGGCGATGACCTGCGCGCCCTTGATGCCGTACTGGCCGGCGCCGGCGGTCTTGAGCAGGGAGTCGAGCTCGCGCAGCCGGTTGCGGTTGCGGTCGTCGCTGCCGAGCTCCGCCTTGAGCTCGGCGTTCTCCTTCTCCAGGGCGGCGATCCGGTTGTGCCGCTCGCCGGAGTCCCGGACGGCGCCTATGGCGTTGCCGATGGGGTCGACGGCCGCCGCCATTCCGTTCTCGACCGGGCCGAAGACGGCGGCGGCGGCCTGCCGGGCGCCGTCGACCGGCGACTCCTGGCCGCCGCGGATGTCCACCGTGATCAGCGCGAACGCGACGGCGACCAGCAGCACCAGGAGCAGCCGGCTCTCTCGTGTGTCCCTCACGTGCGGCGGCCGTGCCCTTCCTCGTGGTTCGTTGTGCAGATCTTCGTACCGTACGGGCTCGCGCCCGGCCGATCCGTCAGCGGCGCGGCTGGGCGTCCAGGACCTGCTGGAGGGCCTCGAACTCCTCGACGCACTTGCCCGATCCGAGCGCCACCGAGTCCAGCGGGTCCTCGGCGATGTGGATCGGCATGCCGGTCTCGCGGCGGAGCCGCTCGTCGAGGCCGCGGAGCAGGGCGCCGCCACCCGTGAGAACGATGCCGCGGTCCATCACGTCACCGGAGAGCTCCGGCGGGCACTTGTCGAGCGTGGTCTTGACGGCGTCGACGATCGCGTTGACCGGCTCCTCGATGGCCTTGCGGACCTCGGCGGCCGAGATGACGACGGTCTTGGGGAGGCCCGAGACGAGGTCGCGGCCGCGGATCTCGGTGTGCTCGTCCTGCTCCAGGTCGTAGGCCGAGCCGATGGTGATCTTGATCTGTTCGGCGGTGCGCTCACCGAGGAGGAGGGAGTACTCCTTCTTGATGTGCTGGATGATCGCGTTGTCCAGCTCGTCGCCGGCGACCCGGATGGACTGTGCCGTGACGATTCCTCCGAGGGAGATCACCGCGACCTCGGTGGTGCCGCCGCCGATGTCGACGACCATGTTGCCGGTGGCCTCGTGGACGGGGAGGCCCGAGCCGATGGCGGCGGCCATGGGCTCCTCGATGATGTGCACCTGACGGGCGCCGGCCTGGGTGGACGCCTCGATGACGGCGCGGCGCTCGACTCCGGTGATGCCGGAGGGCACGCAGACCACGACCCGGGGGCGGGCGAGGTAGCGCCGCTTGTGGATCTTGAGGATGAAGTAGCGGAGCATCCGCTCGGTGATCTCGAAGTCGGCGATGACGCCGTCCTTCAGCGGGCGCACGGCGACGATGTTGCCGGGGGTCCTGCCGATCATCTTCTTCGCCTCGGCACCCACCGCGAGGATTCCGCCGGTGTTGGTGTTGATCGCGACGACGGACGGCTCGTTGAGGACGATGCCTCGACCCCTGACGTACACCAGCGTGTTGGCGGTCCCGAGGTCGACAGCCATGTCACGGCCGATGAACGACATGAAGTTCCCCTTGTTTCCCATGGCTGAGGGTGGTGCGGCGAAGAGTTTTCATCGTAGTGCCGCTCACGCGGATGGCGCGCGCTGGTCCACCTCTGTACTAGGTGACGGTAGGACGCGGCGATCCGTTCCCGGGATTGGCGTTCATATGCCTGGGGGCGGCCGAATTCCTTCGGTCGCCCCACACGGTGCCGCTTTCGGCTGACGGCAGGTCAGCCCATCGTCACGCCCGGCCGGGTCAGGCGAGACCCGGGAAGAAGATCTTCAGCTCGCGCGCGGCGGACTCCTCGGAGTCCGAGGCGTGGATGAGGTTCTCGCGGACGATGGTGCCGAAGTCGCCGCGGATGGAGCCCGGGGCGGCGGCGATCGGGTCGGTCGGGCCCGCCAGCTGGCGGACGCCCTCGATGACCCGCTCGCCCTCGACGACGAGCGCGACGACCGGACCGGAGGACATGAAGCCCATCAGCGGCTCGTAGAAGGGCTTGCCCTTGTGCTCGCCGTAGTGCTGCTCCAGCGTCTCCTGGTCCAGCTCGCGCAGCTCCAGGGCCGCGAGGGTCCAGCCGGCCTTGCGCTCGATGCGGCCGATGATCTCGCCGATCAGACCGCGGCGGACCGCGTCGGGCTTGAGCAGGACGAGCGTGCGCTGGCTCACGGGGGGAACTCCTTCGGGAGGGGTGTGTGCGGGCCTATGAATCTACAGGGCCCGCACCGCCCTCCGTCACGCAGCGTCAGGCCCTGCGGAGCCCTGGGCCGCGCCGTTCGAGGCGGCCCAGCGGGCCTTGATCTCGTCCACCCGGCGCCCGTAGTGCACCGAGCACCACCACAGCACGGCGAAGACGGCCCCGAGGAAGAACATGACGGGGACGAAGAAGCCGCTGAGGATCAGCCCGATCTGGAGCGCCCAGCCGAGCTGGACACCACCGGGACGGGTGATCATCCCGCAGAGCAGCACGGAGAGGACCATCGCGACGCCGCACACCCACCAGACGGTGGAGGTGGTGAGGCTGTCGTCCTTCATCGCGACGAGACCGGCGAAGCCGATGACGAAGAACTCGCCGATGAGCGTGGAGGAGCAGAGCGTGCGCATTCCGGGTCAGCCCCTCTTGAGCAGCAGCCGGGCGTCGCCGACCGTGAAGATCGAACCGGTCACCAGCACGCCGGCGCCGCCGTACTCGGCCTCCTCCTCGGCGAGCGTGATCGCCGCCTCCAGGGCGTCGGGCAGCCGGGGCTCGACGACGACCCGGTCCTCGCCGAAGACCTCGACGGCGACCGCGGCGAGCGTGTCGGCGTCGGTGGCGCGGGCGGTGGAGTTCTGGGTGATGACGATCTCCGCGAAGATCGGCTCGAACGCCTCCAGGAGCCCGCGGGCGTCCTTGTCGCCGCTGGTGGAGACGACGCCGATGAGCCGGGAGAAGCCGAACGCCTCGGAGACGGCCTCGGCGGTGGCGCGGGCCCCGTGCGGGTTGTGCGCGGCGTCCAGGATGACCGTCGGGGAGGAGCGGACGACCTCCAGGCGGCCGGGCGACGAGGTCTGCGCGAAGGCGCGCCGGACGGTCTCGATGTCGAGCGTGCGGGCGTGCTCGGCGCCGATGCCGAAGAACGCCTCGACGGCGGCGAGCGCCACGGCCGCGTTGTGCGCCATGTGGGCGCCGTACAGCGGCAGGAAGACGCCGTCGTACTCGCCGCCGAGCCCACGCAGCGTCAGCAGCTGTCCGCCGACGGCCACCTCGCGGGAGACGAGGCCGAACTCCATGCCCTCGCGGGCCACGGTCGCGTCGACGTCGACGGCCTTCTTGAGGAGGACCTGGGCGGCGTCCACCGGCTGCTGGGCCAGGATGACGGTCGCGCCGGGCTTGATGATCCCGGACTTCTCGCCGGCGATCGCGCCGGTGGTCTCGCCGAGCCGGTCGGTGTGGTCCAGGTCGATCGGGGTGACGACGGCGACGGAGCCGTCGATCACGTTCGTCGCGTCCCAGGTGCCGCCCATGCCGACCTCGACGACGGCCGCGTCGACCGGGGCGTCGGCGAAGGCCGCGTAGGCCATTCCGGTGAGGACCTCGAAGAAGGAGAGGCGGTACTCCTCCCGGGCGTCGACCATCTCCACGTACGGCTTGACGTCCTGGTAGGTCTCGATGAACCGCTCGGCGGAGATCGGGGCGCCGTCCAGGCTGATCCGCTCGGTGATGGTCTGCACGTGCGGCGAGGTGTAGCGGCCGGTGCGCAGCTCGAAGGCGGTGAGCAGGGACTCGATCATGCGGGCCGTCGACGTCTTGCCGTTGGTGCCCGTGATGTGGATCGAGGGGTACGCGCGCTGCGGCTCGCCCAGCACGTCCATCAGGGCCGCGATCCGCTTGACCGACGGCTCCAGCTTGGTCTCGCCCCAGCGGGTCGAGAGCTCGGTCTCGACCTCGCGGAGCGCCTTGTCCAGCTCCGGGTCCTCGGGGCGGGTGGGCACGGGGTCGCCCAGCGGCGGTCCGGCCTGCGCGCGCAGGGTGCGGCTGCCGGCCTCGATCACCGCCAGGTCGGGGTCGCGATCGGTCGCTTCGCCGACGATGTCGTCGAAGCCGTCGTCGGTGTGGTCGGCGTGGTCGCGCGGGTCGCTCGGGTCACTCACGGACCCAAGTCTACGGAGACCCACCGACAGGACCATGGACCCACCCCTTTCGGGACCTTCGGTCCGCCGTCCGCCGGGGCGGCGCGGCAAACTTGGCGATCATGGACATAGGCATCGATCTCGGCACGGCCAACACCCTCCTCTACGCGCGCGGGCAGGGCATCGTGCTCAACGAGCCGTCCGTGGTGGCGGTCCAGGAGGGCTCGCGGCACGCGCTCGCGGTCGGCGCCGAGGCGAAGGAGACGATCGGCAGGACCCCGGGGTCGATCACCGCGATCCGGCCCCTGCGGGACGGCGTGATCAGCGACTACGAGGCGGCCGAGGAGATGATCCGGCACTTCGTCCGCAAGGCTGTGCCGGGGCGGCGCCGGCCGCGGACCCGGATGGTCGTGTGCGTGCCGAGCGGGGTGACGCCGGTCGAGCGGCGGGCGATCGTGCACGCCTCGATCTCGGCGGGCGCGCGGGCCGTCCACCTCATCGAGGAGCCGATGGCGGCGGCGATCGGGGCGGGCCTGCCGGTCTCCGACCCGCGCGGCTCGATGGTGGTCGACATCGGCGGCGGGACGACCGAGGTGGCGGTGATCTCGCTCGGGGGCATCGTCACCGCGCAGTCGCTGCGGGTCGGCGGCGACCGGTTCGACGCGGCGATCACCGACTACGTCCGCAAGGAGCACTCGCTGCTCATCGGGGAGCGGACGGCGGAGGACGTGAAGGTGGCGATCGGCTCGGCGTGGCCGGTGCCGGGCGACGAGGAGTTCGAGCGGCGCACCTTCACCGTGCGCGGCCGGGAGAAGGTCGGCGGCCTGCCGCAGACGGTGGAGCTGACCGTCCCCGAGGTCCGGCATGCCCTGGACGAGCCGGTGGAGGCGGTCGTCGCGGCGGTCCGGGTGACCCTGGAGGAGTGCCCGCCGGAGCTGTCCGGCGACGTGATGGAACACGGCATCACCCTGACCGGCGGGGGAGCCCTCCTCCCGGCCCTCGACCTCAGGCTGGCCTCGGCCACCGGCATCCCGGTCTCCGTGGCCGACGCCCCGCTCGACTGCGTGGCCCTGGGCTCGGGCCGCTGCGTGGAGGACTTCGACGGCCTCCAGCGGGTCCTGGGCAAGGCGGAATCGGCGCGTTAGGCCGTACGGGGCGGGGTCCGGTCCGTACCGGACACGCGGGCTCAGCGGCCGAGGCCCGACGGGAGGGTCGCCCGGACCGCGTAGGTGTCGTCCTCCTCCCCCGCCGTGAGGGTGCCGCCCATGCTGGAGACGCGTTCGCGCATCGAGACGAGGCCGGTGCCGGTGGAGACGGGGGCGCGGTCCGGCGGGGTCTTCGGGAGCGGGTTGCGGACCTCGATCCACAGGTCCGGGCCCTCGACGCCGATCCCGACCCGCACCGGCAGGCCCGGCGCGTGCTTCGCGGCGTTCGTCAGGCACTCCTGGACCACCCGGTAGACCGCGGCCTGCCGCAGCGGCGAGAGCGCCTTCACGGCCGCGGCCACGTCCAGCTCCACGGGGCCGCCCATCCGCTCGCTCTCGGCGGCCAGGTCGGCGAGGCCCTCCAGTCCTGGCGTGGCACCCTCCCGGTCGGCGCGCCGGACGATGGTCTCGTTGAGCATGAGGTGGGCGCGCCGGGCGGTGTCGGCCAGCTCCTCGAAGTCCTTCTGGTGGGCGTCGCCCCGGGCCCGTACGGAGAGCACCTCGGCCCGCACCGCGAGCACGGTCAGCTCGCGCCCGACGAGGTCGTGGACGTCCCGCCCGACCTGGATGCGCTCGTCCTGGACGGCCTGCCGGGCGGCGGCGTCGCGCCGCTGGACCTCCAGGGCGCGGACGAGGTCCTGGCGGTACGCGGCGATGCCGACGCCCGAGGCGAGCACGCCGATGGGGATGACCAGGCTGAGGAAGTCGCTCAGCGTGGCGCCGTGCCGGACGGGCCAGCCGGGCGTGTGGAAGTAGGCGTACGCGACCGCCACGTAGAGGAGGGTCGCGACGATCGCGGCCCGGCGGCCCCGGAAGCGCCCGATCGAGTACAGCGCGAACTGGATCATGGTGAGCTCGTGGAGCCAGCCCAGCAGTCCGAGCGCGACGAGGTACGGCACCCAGGGCGCCCGGCGGCGCAGCACCAGGGTCGCGGCGCCCGCGGCGAGGACCAGGGTGGCGGTGACGCCGGTGAGGGAGTTGTCCGCCCGGGCGAGTCCGGGCACGTCCAGCACCATCAGGGCGAAGGCGCTGAGCGCCGTGACGACGTCCAGGGCGCGGGGCGAGACGGCCCACCGGTCCACACAGCGGCGCAGCGCGGGCACGGCGGGGAGGCGGAACATGCCTCCATCATCCAGGGTCCTTGGTCCCGACGCCGTGGACCTGAAGTCCCGTCTGCTGTGAGATCAGGCACTTCGTCCGGGTTCCCGTGGCCCGCCCCGGGGGCCGGACGCCGGACACGCGGAAGGGCCCGGGACCGTGGCGGTCCCGGGCCCTTCCTCCGTACGGGCTACGCCTGCGGCAGGCGGTCCAGCTGGGACTGGATGCGGGCGATGTCCTCGTCCGCCTTGGCCAGCCGGCCCTTGATCTTGTCCACGACGTTGTCGGGCGCCTTCGCCAGGAACGCCTCGTTGCCGAGCTTGGCCTCGGCCTGGGCCTTCTCCTTCTCGGCGGCGGCGAGGTCCTTCGCGAGGCGCTTGCGCTCGGCGGCGACGTCGATGGTGCCGGACAGGTCGAGCGCGACCTCGGCGCCGGCGACCGGCAGGGAGGCGGTGGCGGAGAAGCCCTCGCCCTCCGGCTGGAGGCGCAGCAGTTGGCGGATGGCCGCCTCGTGCGGGGCCAGCGCGGTGCCGGTGACGTCCAGGCGGGCCGGGACCTTCTGGCCGGGCTGGAGGCCCTGGTCGGAACGGAACCGGCGGACCTCGGTGACGACCTGCTGGACCAGCTCGATCTCCTTCTCCGCGGCCTCGTCGCGGAAGCCGCTGTCCTTCGGCCAGTCCGCGACGACGAGGGACTCGCCGCCGGTGAGGGTGGTCCACAGGGTGTCGGTGACGAAGGGGACGATCGGGTGCAGCATGCGCAGGGTGACGTCGAGGACCTCGCCGAGGACGCGGGCCGAGACCTTGGCCTGCTCGCCGCCGTCGAAGAAGGTCGTCTTGGACAGCTCGACGTACCAGTCGAAGACCTCGTCCCACGCGAAGTGGTAGAGGGCGTCGGCGAGCTTCGCGAACTGGTAGTCGTCGTAGAAGGCGTCCGCCTCGGCGACGACCTTGTTCAGCCGCGAGAGGATCCAGCGGTCGGTCGCCGACATGTCCGCGACGTCCGGCAGCGGGCCCTCGACCGTGGCGCCGTTCATCATCGCGAAGCGGGTCGCGTTCCAGATCTTGTTGGCGAAGTTCCGGGACGCCTGGACCCAGTCCTCGCCGATCGGGACGTCGACGCCGGGGTTGGCGCCCTTGGCCAGGGTGAAGCGCAGGGCGTCGGAGCCGTACTTGTCCATCCAGTCCAGCGGGTTGACCGTGTTTCCGAACGACTTCGACATCTTCTTGCCGAACTCGTCGCGGACCATGCCGTGGAAGGCGATCGTGCGGAACGGCGGCTGGCCGTCCATCGCGTACAGGCCGAACATCATCATCCGGGCGACCCAGAAGAACATGAGGTCGTAGCCGGTGACCAGGACGGAGTTCGGGTAGAACTTCTCCAGGTCCGGGGTCCGCTCCGGCCAGCCGAGCGTGGAGAACGGCCACAGGCCGGAGGAGAACCACGTGTCGAGGACGTCGGTGTCCTGCGTCCAGCCCTCGCCCGTGGGCGCCTCGTCGTCGGGGCCGACGCAGACCAGCTCGCCGTTCGGGCCGTGCCAGACGGGGATGCGGTGGCCCCACCACAGCTGGCGCGAGATGCACCAGTCGTTGAGGTTGTCGACCCAGTCGAAGTAGCGCTGCGACATGTCGGCCGGGTGAATGTTCACCTGGCCATCTCGGACCGCGTCGCCGGCGGCCTTGGCCAGCGTCTCGACCTTGACCCACCACTGGAGCGACAGGCGCGGTTCCAGCGTCGTCTTGCAGCGCGAGCAGTGGCCGACGGAGTGGACGTACGGGCGCTTCTCGGCGACGATCCGGCCGTCGGCGCGCAGGGCGGCGACGATCGCGGAACGGGCCTCGAAACGGTCCAGGCCCTGGAAGGGACCGTGGACGGTGATGATGCCGCGCTCGTCGAGGACCTCGATGGACTCCAGGCCGTGGCGCTGGCCGATGGCGAAGTCGTTCGGGTCGTGCGCCGGGGTCACCTTGACGGCGCCGGTGCCGAACTCCGGGTCGACGTGGGTGTCGGCGACGACCGGGATCGTACGGTCGGTCAGCGGCAGCTTGATCCGCCTGCCGATCAGGTGGGCGTACCGCTCGTCGTCGGGGTGGACGGCGACGGCGGTGTCGCCGAGCATCGTCTCCGCGCGGGTCGTGGCGACGACGATGGTGTCGTCCCCGTCGCCGTACTTCATGGAGACGAGCTCGCCGTCGTCCTCCTGGTAGTCCACCTCGATGTCCGAGATGGCCGTCAGGCAGCGCGGGCACCAGTTGATGATGCGCTCGGCGCGGTAGATCAGGCCGTCGTCGAACATCTTCTTGAAGACGGTCTGGACGGCGCGGGACAGGCCCTCGTCCATGGTGAAGCGGTCCCGGCTCCAGGCCAGGCCCTCGCCGAGGCGGCGCATCTGGCCGGCGATCTGACCGCCGGACTCGGCCTTCCACTCCCAGACGCGCTCGACGAACGCCTCGCGGCCCAGGTCGTGGCGGGACTTGCCCTCCTTGGCGAGCTCGCGCTCGACGACGTTCTGGGTGGCGATGCCGGCGTGGTCCATGCCGGGCTGCCACAGCGTCTCGAAACCCTGCATGCGCTTGCGGCGGGTGAGGGCGTCGATCAGCGTGTGCTCGAAGGCGTGGCCCAGGTGGAGCGAGCCGGTGACGTTCGGCGGCGGGATGACGATCGTGTACGCCGGCTTCTCGCTCTTCGCGTCCGCCTCGAAGTACCCCCGCTCCACCCAGCGCTCGTACAGCGGCCCCTCTACCTCGGCCGGCGTGTACTGGGTCGGCAGTTCGGTGGTGGGCGCTGTCTGCTGCTGAGTGTTCTCGGTCACGGGCCCAGTTTAGGGGGGTCGCGGCTCTGTCCCGAAACGCGATTGTTCCGTAACGGTGTGACCCCCACCGCTCCATCACCTGATCGCTTCCGACAGGATGTTCGCTACGCATAAACGTCCTGTGAGGGGAAGCAGTCGATGAGCTACAACCAGCCGGGTCCGTACGGCGGCCAGCAGCCGCAGCAGCCCGGGCCCTACGGCCAGCAGCCCGGCCCGTACGGCCAGCCGCAGGCGCCGCAGCCCGGTTACGGCTACCCCCAGCAGGCCCCGCAGGGCGTGCCGCCGCAGCAGCAGCCGCCGTACGGCTACCCCCAGCAGCAGCCCAACCCCTACGGCCAGCAGCCCCAGTACGGCGCCCCGCAGACCCCCGGCGGCTACGTGCCCCACCCCCCGGCCCCGAAGAAGAGCAAGTCCCCGCTGATCATCGGCGCGGTGGCCGTCGTGGCGGCGATCGCGGTCGGCGCGTACTTCGTGATCGGCGGCGGTGGCGGCGCCGACGTCGCGAACGACGGCCCGCACAAGCTGGTGACGCCGGAGACGGTGCTGGGCGAGTACAAGAAGGCGCCGGACGAGGGCAAGCAGTCGACCGAGGACGACTTCATCAAGGACGCGGAGGGGTACGGCGTCAAGGGGGCCCAGCGCGCCAACGCTTCGTGGCAGACGAAGGACGAGAGCAACCCGCTCGCCGGCAAGATGCTGGCGTTCGGTGGCGCGTACGGCGAGATCGCGGACCCGGAGAAGACCGTCGACAACGTCTTCGCCGGTATGAAGGCTGAGATCGAGGCCGAGAAGGACCCGAAGGAGAAGGGCCAGCTGGTCGGCGAGCCCAGGACGGTCACGCCCGAGGGATTCGAGGGCGCCGTGCTGAAGTGCCAGGAGGTCAAGGCGCCGACGGGCGAGGAGTCCGGGGGCCTCGGCCCCAAGGAGGTCACCATGCCCTTCTGCGTCTGGGGCGACCACAGCACGCTCGCCTACGTGACGCACTTCAACCTGGCCGACATGATGACCGGCAAGGGCGGAACCATCGAAGACGTCGCCGCCATCGCCGCCAAGCTCCGCAAGGAAGTCCGCGTCAAGATCTGACGCACCGGTAGACACACGAAGGGGCGCCCCCGCCGGTCCGGTGGGGGCGCCCCTTCTTCGTGCCTGCCGCTACGCCGACTTCTCGTGGCGGCCGTCGTTCTTGACGATCCTGGGGACCAGGGTCGGGTTCACGTTGTTGCGGACGACGTCCGCCGTGATGACGACGCGGGCCACGTCCTTGCGGGAGGGGACCTCGTACATCACCGACTGGAGGACCTCCTCCATGATGGCGCGCAGGCCGCGCGCGCCGGTGCCGCGGAGGATGGCCTGGTCGGCGATGGCCTCCAGGGCCGGACGGTCGAAGTCCAGCTCCACGCCGTCGAGTTCGAAGAGGCGCTGGTACTGCTTCACCAGCGCGTTGCGCGGCTCGACCAGGATCTTGAGGAGCGCCTCGCGGTCCAGGTTGTGGACCGAGGTGATGACGGGGAGACGGCCGATGAACTCGGGGATCATCCCGAACTTCACCAGGTCCTCCGGCATGACCTCCTGGAACTGGTCGCTCGCCTCGATCTCGCGCTTGGAGCGGATGGTCGCCCCGAAGCCGATGCCCTTGGCGCCCGCCCGCGACTCGATGATCTTCTCCAGGCCGGCGAAGGCGCCGCCCACGATGAAGAGCACGTTCGTCGTGTCGATCTGGATGAACTCCTGGTGCGGGTGCTTCCGGCCGCCCTGCGGCGGGACGGAGGCCGTGGTGCCCTCCAGGATCTTCAGGAGGGCCTGCTGCACGCCCTCGCCGGAGACGTCGCGCGTGATCGACGGGTTTTCGCTCTTACGGGCGACCTTGTCGATCTCGTCGATGTAGATGATGCCGGTCTCGGCCTTCTTGACGTCGTAGTCCGCGGCCTGGATCAGCTTGAGCAGGATGTTCTCGACGTCCTCGCCGACATAGCCGGCCTCCGTCAGCGCCGTCGCGTCGGCGATGGCGAACGGGACGTTGAGCATCCGCGCCAGCGTCTGCGCGAGGAGCGTCTTGCCGGAGCCCGTGGGGCCCAGCAGCAGGATGTTGGACTTCGCCAGTTCGATGGCGTCGTCACGGCCCGCCCCGCCGCCGTTCTCGCCGGCCTGGACGCGCTTGTAGTGGTTGTACACAGCGACCGAGAGGGCCTTCTTCGCCGGCTCCTGGCCGACGACGTAGCCCTCCAGGAACTCGTAGATCTCGCGGGGCTTGGGGAGTTCCTCCCAGCGCACCTCGCTCGTCTCCGCGAGTTCCTCTTCGATGATCTCGTTGCAGAGGTCGATGCACTCGTCGCAGATGTACACACCGGGTCCCGCGATGAGCTTCTTCACCTGCTTCTGGCTCTTTCCGCAGAACGAGCACTTGAGCAGGTCGCCGCCATCACCGATGCGTGCCACGAGGTGCTTCCCCTTCGCCTGGGAGCGCCTGGTTCAGCGACTCCTGGTGCCTCATATTCGACGGTACCTTGCCGGGCCCCCCGTTCGGGCCCCCCTTGGCACGGTTCACATGGTCGCGATTCGGCCACGCACCCCGTGCCAGGGGAAGGTCGGGCGTCAGTGCGCCGCGGCGGCCGTGCTCTTGCGGGTCGAGACGATCTGGTCGATCAGGCCGTACGCGAGGGCGTCCTCGGCCGTCAGGATCTTGTCGCGCTCGATGTCGTCGCGGATCTTCTCGATCGGCGTCGTGGAGTGCTTGGCCAGCATGGTCTCCAGCTGGTCGCGCATCCGCAGGATCTCCTTGGCGGCGATCTCCAGGTCGGAGAGCTGCTCGCGGCCGGTGCCGCCGGAGGGCTGGTGGATCAGCACACGGGCGTTCGGCAGGGCCATCCGCTTGCCGGGGGTGCCGGCGGCGAGGAGCACGGCCGCGGCGGAGGCCGCCTGGCCCATGCAGACCGTCTGGATGTCCGGCTTCACGAACTGCATCGTGTCGTAGATCGCCGTCAGCGCGGTGAAGGAGCCGCCGGGGCTGTTGATGTAGATCGAGATGTCGCGGTCCGGGTCCATCGACTCCAGGCACAGCAGCTGCGCCATGACGTCGTTGGCCGACGCGTCGTCGATCTGCACGCCGAGGAAGATCACGCGCTCCTCGAACAGCTTCGCGTACGGGTCGTACTCGCGGATGCCCTGCGAGGTGCGCTCGACGAAGCGGGGGACGACATAGCGGTTGTCCATCGGCGCGCCGGTGTAGAGGCCGCTCGGGGAGAGGTTGTTCTGCATCTGGGTGTTCACCGTCCTGGTGGCGTTCGGCGGGGGGCTGGGGCTCTTCGGCGGGCCGGCGACGCTCAGGCGCCCGTGCCGCCGCCGCCCGGAACACCCGCGGCGTGCGTGATGATGTCGTCGATGAGGCCGTAGTCCTTGGCCTCCTCCGCGGTGAACCAGCGGTCACGGTCGCCGTCGCGGATGATCGCCTCGACGGTCTGGCCGGAGTGGTGCGCGGTGATCTCGGCCATGCGCTTCTTCGTACGAAGGAGGTACTCGGCCTGGATCTTGATGTCGGAGGCGGTGCCGCCGATGCCGGCGGAGCCCTGGTGCATCAGGATGTCGGTGTTCGGCAGCGCGAAGCGCTTGCCGGGGGTGCCGCCGGTGAGCAGGAACTGGCCCATCGAGGCCGCCATGCCCATACCGATGGTCACGACGTCGTTGGGGATGTACTGCATGGTGTCGTAGACGGCCATGCCGGCCGTCACGGAGCCACCGGGGCTGTTGATGTACAGGAAGATGTCCTTCTCCGGGTCGGCGGCCAGGAGGAGCATCTGGGCGGTGATCTTGTTGGCGATCTCGTCGTCGACCTGCTGGCCGAGGAAGATGATGCGCTCGCCGAGCAGCCGGTTGTAGACATGGTCGCCGAGGCCACCACCGATGGACGGCTCACCCGCGGCGTAAGGCTTCAGATTCGTCACGTATCCACCTGCTCGTCTCCGACGGCACCGGGCCGTCTCAGCGTCTCGTTCAGAGGGCAGTGCCCCCGTATCCATGGACCCTAACGCGCAGGTAGGACAACGCCATCCCGGTTCCCGAACTGTTCGCTGGGAGCGCAAGGTGGTCGGCCGCGTGTAAAGGGTCCGCGTACGTCCACGGGCCCGGCCGCACAGCAGTGCGTCCGGGCCCGTGGCGCGATACGGAGCGCGCGAGGCGCGGGCCTCGGCGTCGGCCTGGTGGGGCCTACTTCTCCTCGGCGACCTCGGCCTCGCCGGTGACGGCCTCGACCGTCTCGGCGGCGGCCTCGACCTCGTCCTCGTCGTCGGAGAGGTCGACGACCTCACCGTTGGTGTCGACGACCTTGGCGGCCTCGACGACGACCGCGAGGGCCTTGCCGCGGGCGACCTCGCCGACCAGCATCGGCACCTGGCCGCCCTGGACGACGGCCTGGGCGAACTGGTCGGGGGACATGCCGGAGGAGGCGGCACGGCGGAACAGGTGCTCGGTGAGCTCCTCCTGCTCGACGTTCAGCTCCTCCTTGGAGACGAGCTCGTCGAGGAGGAACTGGGTCTTGATGCCCTTGACCGCCTGCTCCTTGGTCTCGGCCTCGAACTCCTCGACCGTCTTGCCCTGGAGCTCCAGGTACTTCTCCAGGCTCAGGCCCATCTGGCCGAGCTGGTGGTGCTCCAGGTTGTGCTTGCGGGTGTTGACCTCGTCCTCGAGCAGCTTCTCGGGGACGGGGATCTCCGCCAGCTCCAGGAACTTCTCCAGGACGCGCTCCTGGGCCTGGGTGGCCTGGTCGAACTGCTTCATGTTCTCGAGGCGCTTGCGGCTGTCGGCCTTGAGCTCGTCGAGGGTGTCGAACTCCGACGCCATCTGCGCGAACTCGTCGTCCAGCTCGGGCAGCTCGCGGGCGGCGACGGCGGTGACCTTGACGGTGACCTCGGCCTCCTTGCCCGCGGCCGAGCCGCCCTTCAGCTCCGAGGCGAAGGTGGCCTCGCCGCCGGCCTCCAGGCCGGTGACGGCGGCGTCGATGCCGTCGAGCAGCTCGCCGGAGCCGATGGTGTACGAGACGCCGTCGGCGATGCCGTCGGGCAGCACCTCGCCGTCGACCTTCGCGGTCAGGTCCACGGTCACGACGTCGCCCTCGGCGGCGGCGCGCTCGACCGGGTTGGTGGAGGCGAAGCGCTCGCGGAGCTGCTCCACGGACTTCTCGATGTCCTCGTCGGTGACCTCGATGGCGTCGACCTCGACCTCGATGCCGGAGTAGTCCGGGATCTCGATGGCGGGGCGGACGTCGACCTCGGCGGTGAAGGAGAGCAGCTCGCCGTCCTTCAGCTCCGTGATGTCGACCTCGGGCTGGCCCAGCGGGTTGACCTCGGCCTCGTTCACGGCCTCGGTGTAGAACTTCGGGAGCGCGTCGTTGACGGCCTCCTCCAGCACGGCGCCGCGGCCGAAGCGCTGGTCGATGACGCGCGCGGGGATCTTGCCCTTGCGGAAGCCCTTGACCGTGACCTGCTGGTTGATCTTCTTGTACGCCGCGTCGAGGCTGTCCTTGAGCTCCTCGAAGGGCACCTCGACAGTGAGCCGAACCCGAGTCGGGTTCAGGGTCTCCACGGCGCTCTTCACGGTTCGGTCTCCTTGGTGGCTGATTCAGGGATTCCGGACGGGCCGCGCGGGGCGGTTCCGGCCGATGGGCCCGGTCAGAAAGACACACGGGCACGCAGCTTGCATAGTAACCGCACGTGGGATCCGGCCCACAACGTGATCAAGAACCCGCGAGGTCGGGGCCGCGGGGGATTCAAGAGGATCAAGCTGGTCGGGGTGGCGGGATTTGAACCCACGGCCTTCCGCTCCCAAAGCGGACGCGCTACCAAGCTGCGCCACACCCCGTCGGTGCGACACGTAGGGTACATGTACGGGGACGCTGTGACGCCCCCTCTTTCCGGGGGCGTGCACGGACCGCTCCGGACCGGCTACGATGCTGTCCGTGCCGCGGCCTTTCCGGCCTGCGACGCGTCCTGTGCGGGCGTAGCTCAATGGTAGAGCCCTAGTCTTCCAAACTAGCTACGCGGGTTCGATTCCCGTCGCCCGCTCTGTGTACGGCTCCGGGCCCGGTTCCTCTCTCGAGGGACCGGGCCCGGAGCCGTTTCCGTCGGGGTCCGTATCGGAGCCGTATCAGGTCCGTCAGGTCCGTCAGAACTTGATGGAGCCGATCGTCTGGGTTATCGAGTCCAGGAAGCGCTGGATGTCGTCGGCCATGCCCGTGGAGGCGAGGAAGAAGCCGAAGAGGACGGCGATCACGGCAGGGCCGCCCTTGAGGCTGCCACCGCGGATCAGCACCACGAGGACGATCGCCAACAGCAACACCACAGACAGTGAAATGGCCACAACTGATCACACCCTCGGTCGGTCCCGCCCAGCACGAGGTGTGCATCCGGACACCCCCGCGCCTCCATCGTGCCACCAACCCCTTTGCCCTCTGCGGCGGGTGACGAATCGTGGGACACGCAGGAGGGCGGAAAGGTTCAGGCGGGGCGCGAGATGAGGAGGAGCGCGCGGTCGTCGTTGACGTCCTTGGCGACCGCTTCGATCAGGTGCCAGGCGACGCCCTCGAAGCCGCCGGAGACGCAGCGGTCGGCCTCTCCGGTGAGGCGGTCGATGCCCTCGGCGAGGTCCCGGTCGGCGGCCTCGACGAGGCCGTCGGTGAAGAGCATCAGGACGTCGCCGGCGTGCAGGGTGCCCTTGACCGGGTGGAACTCGGCGCCGTCGTAGACGCCGAGGAGGGGGCCGTCGCCGTCCTTCTCCTCCCAGCGGCCGGTGCCGGAGTGGAGCTGGAGGGCGGGCAGGTGGCCGGCGGAGAAGAGTTCGTAGTCGCCGGAGTCCAGGTCGAGGACGAGGTGGATGGAGGTGGCGAAGCCCTCGTCCCAGTTCTGCCGGAGCAGGTAGCCGTTGGCGGCGGGCAGGAAGCCGTGCGGCGGGAGCGAGCCGAGGAGGCCGCCGAAGGCGCCGGAGAGCAGCAGGGAGCGGGAGGCGGCGTCCATGCCCTTGCCGGAGACGTCGGTGAGGACGACCTCCAGGGTGCGGCCGCCGTGGGTGCGGGCGGCGACGACGAAGTCGCCGGAGAAGGACTGGCCGCCGGCCGGGCGGAGCGCCATCTCGCGGTGCCAGCCGCGCGGCAGCCGGGGCAGGGCGCTCTGCACCCGGAGGCGTTCGCGCAGGTCGAAGAGCATGGTGCCGCCGCGCCGCCAGGGCACGCCGACCCGGGCCCGGAACTGGGCGATGAGCAGGCCGAAGAGGCCGCAGGCGGCGACCACCAGGACGGTGCCGGGGGTGACGCGGGCGGGACCCTCGCCGTACGGGCCGAGGATCGCGGACTCGACGATCAGGCCGCCGGCGGCCGCCGCGTACAGGCCGAGGAGGCTGGCGGGACGCAGCAGCAGCCCGCCCGCCACGATCGGCAGGACGAGGGCGGCGGGCGAGCACCAGACCGGGTCGAGGACGGTGCCGCCGACGATGGCGGGGATGGTGAGGAGGAGCCCCGCGAAGGCGAGGCGGTCGGAGGCGCCGCCGCGGAAGTAGTCGACGCCGGTCCGGCGCAGCGCGACGCGGGCCCGGTGGGCGCGCCTGCGCAGCCGGGCCGCGTACGTGTTCACTCCGTGGTGGGCCATTGGCCTGGACCCTATCCACCCGTGCCGGTCCCGTGCAGGGGTACCCCTGTGACAAGGTGCGCGAAATCGGGTCGCCTCGGGCGCGGGCCGCTGATATCGATGGCATATGACGACTGAACTGCGGGTGCTCGACCCGTCCGAGTGGGATCGCTGGTTCGAGGCGCTGGAGCTCGCTTTCGGCGGTGTGCCGGAGGAGCCGGAGGAGCGGGCGCTGTGGCGGGACCTGACCGAGTGCGAGCGGTCCCTGGCGGTCTGGGACGGCGCGCGGGCGGTGGCGACGGCGGGGGCGTTCTCGTTCCGGCTGACCGTGCCGGGCGGTGCCTCGGTGCCGGCCGCCGGCGTCACGATGGTGAGCGTGGCCGGGACGCATCGCCGGCAGGGGATGCTGACGGCGATGATGCGGCGGCAGCTCGACGACGTACGGGCGCTGGGTGAGCCGCTGGCCGTGCTGACGGCCTCGGAGGCGGTCATCTACGGGCGGTTCGGTTACGCGGCGGCGACCTGGACGCAGCGGGCGGTGATCGACACGGCCCGGGTGCGGCTCGACGTGCCGGCCGGGACGGACGCGGTGTCGCTGCGGATGGTGGCGGTGGCGGAGTCCTCGGCGGCGACGGAGGCGGTGTACGCGCGTGTGGTGCCGCGCCGGCCCGGGATGCTGGCCCGGCGGCCCGGCTGGGAGCGGCTGCCGCTGGTCGACCCGCCGGGTTCGCGGGAGGGGTCCTCGGCGCGGCTGTGCGTGGTGGCGGAGCGCGGCGGGGAGGTCGTGGGGTACGCGTACTACGCGATCAAGCCGGAGTGGAGCTGGGCGGGCGCGGACGGTTCGGTGACCGTGCACGAGCTGCTGGGGCTCGACGGGGCGGCGGAGGCGGCGCTGTGGCGGTTCCTGTGCTCGGTGGACCTGACGGGGAAGGTGCGGGTGAACAGTTCGCCCGTGGACGCGGCCTGGACGCACCTCGTCTCGGACGTGCGGCGGTGCGAACCGACGGTGCGGGAGGGGCTGTTCGTACGGCTGGTGGACGTGGGGGCGGCGCTGGAGGCGCGGACGTACCGGGCGCCGGTGGAGGTCGTGTTCGAGGTCGAGGACGCGTTCTGTCCTTGGAACGCGGGGCGGTGGAGGCTGTCGGGGGACGCGAAGGGAGCGGTGTGTACGCGTACGGCTGATGCGGCTGATCTTGCCTTGTCCGTGCGGGAGTTGGGGGCGGTGTACCTGGGGGGTACGTCCCTGGCGGCGCTTGCGGGCGCGGGGCGCGTCACCGAGCTGCGGGCGGGCGCGCTCGCGGAGGCGTCTGTTGCGTTCGGGTCCGATGTCGCGCCCTGGTTGCCGCACGGGTTCTAGGGGTGGGCGCGGTACGGGTCGGGCGTCGCCCTGGGGGCGTTGTGCCCACCCGTTCCTCCCCCAAGGACTTCGTCCAGGGGGGACCCCCAGGCGGAACTCATGCCCACAACGGGGGCGGCGCCGCGTCAGCGGTGCTGGCAGGTGGGGCACCAGAAGAGGTTTCTGGCTGCCAGGTCTGCTGTGCGGATTTCGGTGCCGCAGAGGTGGCAGGGCATGTTCGCGCGGCGGTAGACGTAGACCTCGCCGCCGTGGTCGTCCACTCTCGGTGGGCGGTTCATCGCCTCGGGGGTGTGCTCGGGGCGGACGGTGTCGATGCGGTTGAGGCGGACGCCTTCGCGCATGAGGGCCCTGAGGTCGTCCCAGATCGCGGTCCACTCCCCCGCCGTCAGGTCCCTGCCCGCGCGGTACGGGTCGATGCCGTGGCGGAAGAGGACCTCGGCGCGGTAGACGTTGCCGACGCCGGCGATGACCTTCTGGTCCATGAGCAGGGCGGCGATCGTCGTGCGGGACTTCGAGACGCGGCGCCAGGCGGCGTCGGGGCCGTCGGCGGGGCGGAGGGGGTCCGGGCCGAGGCGGGCGTGTATCGCCTGCTTCTCGGCGTCGGTGAGGAGCGCGCAGGTGGTGGGGCCCCGGAGGTCGACGTACGACTCGGGGTTCGTCAGGCGCAGCCGGACGGTGTCGGTCGGCGGGGGCGCGGGGGCGTCGCCGAAGCCGACCTTGCCGAAGAGGCCGAGGTGGATGTGGATCCACTCGTCGCGCGGGAAGCCGAGGAAGAGGTGCTTGCCGTGGGCCTCGGTGGTCTCCAGGACGGAGCCGTCGAGCAGGGCGGCGGAGTCGGAGAACTTGCCCTGGGGGCTGGAGACGCGCACGGGCCGGCCGCCGAACCGTTCACGGTGGTCGGCGGCCAGCCGGTGGATGGTGTGCCCTTCGGGCATCAGGCGGTGGGCTCCTGCGGGTGGTGGGCCGGGATCGCGGGGAGCTCGCCGGTGGTCTCGTACGCGCTCAGCATCTCGATGCGGCGGGTGTGGCGCTCGTCACCCGAGTAGGGGGTGGAGAGGAAGATCTCGACGAACTTCGTCGCCTCCTCCTCGGTGTGCATGCGGGCGCCGACGGCGACGACGTTGGCGTTGTTGTGCTCGCGGCCGAGGGCGGCGGTCTGCTCGCTCCAGGCGAGGGCGGCACGGACGCCCTTGACCTTGTTGGCGGCGATCTGCTCGCCGTTGCCGGAGCCGCCGATGACGATGCCGAGGCTGTCCGCGTCGGCGGCCGTCTTCTCGGCGGCGCGCAGGCAGAACGGCGGGTAGTCGTCGAGGGCGTCGTAGATGTGGGGACCGCAGTCGACGGGCTCGTGGCCGTGGGCCGTGAGCCACTGCACGAGGTGGGTCTTGAGTTCGTAGCCGGCGTGGTCGGAACCGAGGTAGACGCGCATGGTCCCGAGTGTGGCACGGCCGGGACGGGGCAGGCGTCAGCGGGGTCGGGACCTTGGTCCCGGCGGGTCATGGACCTCCGTCCCGGATGGTCCGGACCTTTTGTCCCGAATATGGCGCGAATCACGATCCGGAATCAGCCCTTCCGTACTGGCCGGTCGCCAGGTTTCATAACCAGGGCTCGTGACCCGAGCCGCCCCCCACACCCGAAGGAAGCGTTCATGAACACGCAGCCGACCCTCGCCAAGGAAGGCGGCAGCACCGGCGACCCCGGTGAGACCCCGCAGTCCGACGGCCTCAAGGCCGGGCTCAAGAACCGCCATCTGTCGATGATCGCGATCGGCGGCGTCATCGGCGCCGGCCTGTTCGTCGGCTCCGGCTCCGGCATCGCCGCCGCCGGCCCCGCGATCCTCCTCTCGTACGCCCTCGTCGGCGCGATGGTCGTGTTCGTGATGCGGATGCTCGGCGAGATGGCCGCCGCGCGGCCCTCCTCGGGCTCCTTCTCGGCCTACGCCGACCAGGCGCTCGGCCGCTGGGCCGGTTTCACCATCGGCTGGCTGTACTGGTTCTTCTGGGTCGTCGTGCTGGCCGTCGAGGCGACCGCGGGCGCGGTCATCCTGGAGAGCTGGATCCCGGCCGTGCCGCAGTGGGCGTGGGCGCTGATCGTGATGGTGGTGCTCACCGCGACGAACCTGGCCTCGGTGGCCTCGTACGGCGAGTTCGAGTTCTGGTTCGCCGGGATCAAGGTCGTCGCCATCGGCGCCTTCGTGGCGATCGGCCTGCTCGCGGTCTTCGGCGTGCTGCCGGGCTCGGACAACCCGGGCGCGGGCTTCGCGCACCTCACCGACGCGGGCGGGTTCCTGCCGATGGGCGCGGGCGCGATCCTCACCGGTGTGCTGATGGTGGTCTTCTCGTTCATGGGCAGCGAGATCGTGACGCTGGCGGCCGGTGAGTCGGAGGACCCGCAGCGGGCCGTGACCAAGGCGACGAACAGCGTGATCTGGCGGATCGGCGTCTTCTACCTGGGCTCGATCTTCGTGGTGCTGACGCTGCTGCCGTGGAACGACCCGTCGATCACCGAGAAGGGCTCGTACGTCGCCGCCCTCGACTCGATCGGCATCCCCGCGGCCGGCCAGATCATGAACGTGATCGTCCTGACCGCCGTGCTGTCCTGCCTCAACTCGGGCCTCTACACGGCCTCCCGGATGGCCTTCTCGCTCGGGCAGCGCGGGGACGCGCCGAAGGGCTTCGCCAAGGTCGACAAGCGGGGCGTGCCGCGCACCGCGATCCTCGCCTCGGTGGTCTTCGGCTTCGTCGCGGTGTTCTTCAACTACCAGTGGCCGGACACGGTCTTCGCCTTCCTGCTGAACTCGTCCGGCGCGGTGGCGCTCTTCGTCTGGCTGGTCATCTGCGTGACCCAGCTGCGGATGCGCGGGATCATCCTGCGCGAGTCGCCGGAGAAGCTCGTCGTGCGGATGTGGCTCTTCCCGTACCTGACGTGGGCGACGATCGGCATGATCGTCTTCGTCCTCGGCTACATGATCTACGACGGCGGCAGCGCCCGTGAGCAGATCGTGCTCTCGCTCCTGGTGGCCGCGCTGGTGCTGGCGATCGCGCTGGTCCGCGAGCGGGTCAAGAAGACCTCCCGCGTCTAGCCGGACGTACGCGAAGGGCCCGCCGCTCCTGCTGGAGCGGCGGGCCCTTCTCCGTACGTGCTCCGCCGGTGTCAGCCCTTGCGGCCGACGAGCTTCCAGGCGGCCGGGAGGGCGCCCATGGCGAGGGCTGCCTTGAGGGCGTCGCCGATGAGGAAGGGGGTCAGGCCGGCGGCGACCGCCTGGCCGAGGCTCATGCCGGTGGCGAGGGCCAGGTAGGGCACGCCGACCGCGTAGATGATCGCGG
The DNA here is from genome assembly GCF_042754585.1 of Streptomyces sp. NPDC059201. Taxonomy (NCBI): domain Bacteria; kingdom Bacillati; phylum Actinomycetota; class Actinomycetes; order Kitasatosporales; family Streptomycetaceae; genus Streptomyces; species Streptomyces sp. NPDC059201. Next base: position 149,440 of record NZ_JBHZBB010000002.1, on the reverse strand, counting down.
AGCCGAGGACCATCGTGCCGGCGGTGCGCAGGACCGAGCGGTCGGCGCCGCGGCGGGCGAGGGCGCCGACGACGGTGGCGGCGAGGAGCATGCCGAGGATGTAGCCGAAGGACGGCATCGCGTAGCCCGAGGAGCCCTGGGCGAACCACGGGACGCCCGCCATGCCGACGACGGCGTAGAGGGCGAGGGAGAGGAAGCCGCGGCGGGCGCCGAGGGCGGTGCCGACGAGCAGGGCGGCGAAGGTCTGGCCGGAGACCGGGACCGGGGAGCCGGGGACCGGGAGGGAGATCTGCGCGGCCAGGCCGGTGAGGGCGGCGCCGCCGACGACGAGGGCGACGTCGCGGACGCGGCTCGCGGGGAGGAGGTCGGCCAGGACGGTGCCCGTACGGAGGGTGCGGGCGGGGGCGGCGGCGGTGCTCATCGGTACTCCGCGGGGGTGAGGGTGTCGGGACAGGTCGACGCTATGCCAGGAGTGAACGCTCGATCACCGTCAGCCGCCGACAAAGCCACCGGCCGGGGCTTCATGGGGTTCCGACAAAGGACGGCGAACGCGCCGGGCGCCACGTGACGCTTGTCACTGGGGAGTCGGCCCATGTCGCCCCTTTTGCGTCAAGGGCCGGTCAGCGGAGAGACTGTGGGGTCTCCATAAAGTGCCCCTCCTCCCAGAGCGCGAGTCCCCCACCATGCGCGACGCCGCACCACCGTCCCCGCTCACCGAACCGGAGCCGCTCTCCCACGGCCTGAAGCAGCGTCACCTGACGATGCTCGGGCTCGGCGGGGTCATCGGCGCGGGTCTCTTCGTCGGCTCGGGTGCGGGCATCGCGGTCGCCGGGCCCGGCATCGTCCTCTCGTACCTGATCGCGGGCGCGCTGGCGATGCTGGTGATGCGGATGCTGGGCGAGATGTCGGCGGCGATGCCGGCGTCCGGCGCGTTCTCGGTGCACGCGGAGCGGGCGCTGGGCCGCTGGGCCGGGTTCTCGGTGGGCTGGCTGTACTGGTTCCTGCTGGTCGTCGTCCTCGCCGTGGAGGCGACGGGCGCGGCGCGGATCGCGCACGGCTGGGTGCCGGGGGTCCCGCAGTGGGGCTGGGTGCTGCTCTTCATGGTGGTCTTCACGGGGGCGAACCTGGCGGCGGTGAAGAACTTCGGCGAGTTCGAGTTCTGGTTCGCGGCGCTGAAGGTCGGCGCGATCGTGCTCTTCCTGATCCTCGGCACGCTGGCGGTGTTCGGCTGGCTGCCGGACACGGATCCGGTGGGGCTCGCGAACCTGACCGGGCAGGGCGGTTTCCTGCCCAACGGCTGGTCCGGGGTGGTCTCCGGGGTGCTCGCGGTGGTCTTCGCCTTCGGCGGTCTGGAGGTCGTCACCATCGCGGCGGCCGAGTCCGAGGACCCGGCGCGGAACGTGGCGCGGGCGGTGCGCAGCGCCGTGTGGCGGATCCTCCTCTTCTACGTGGGCTCGATGCTGGTGATCGTGACCCTGCTGCCGTGGACGTCGATGACGCCGGGCGAGTCGCCGTACGTGGCGGTGCTCGACGCGATCGGGGTGCCAGGCGCGGGGCAGATCATGAACGTGGTGGTCTTCGTGGCGCTGCTGTCGGCGCTCAACGCCAATCTGTACGGCTCCTCCCGGATGGTCTTCTCGCTCGCGGAGCGCGGCGAGGCGCCGAAGGGGCTGCTGAAGGTGTCCGGCGGGGGCGTGCCGCGCCGGGCGGTTCTCGCCTCGGTGGCCTTCGGCTTCGTCTCCGTCCTGCTCAATCTGAAGTGGCCGGATTCCGTCTTCCTCTACATGCTCAACGCGGTCGGCGCGGTGCTGCTCTTCGTGTGGGCGCTGATCGCGGTGTCCCAGCTGCGGCTGCGGCCGAGGATCGAGCGGGAGGCGCCGGAGACGCTGACGCTGCGGATGTGGGGCTTCCCGTGGCTGACGTGGACAGCGCTGGCGGCGATGGGCGCGGTCCTGGTCCTGATGCTGACGGACGACGGGGCGCGGCCGCAGGTGCTGTGGTCGGCGGGGGCGACGGCCGCCGTGCTGCTCGTGGCGTGGCTGCGGGAGCTGCGGACGGCCGCGACGAAACGGAACTGAATCTTCACCTTGTGTGAAGGTCGTGACCGTATAGCGGACAACCGTTCCCTCTCACCGGTACCGGCACCCAGACTGTGTGCTCCCCTCCCCGTCTCAGCCTATGAACAGGGTTGCCCATGTCCCGGACCACCGCGCCCGCGCAGGCCGACCGTGAGGACGGCACCGCCGCTCCCTCCGAGGGCCTCTCCCACGGCCTCAAGCAGCGCCACCTGTCGATGATCGCGCTCGGCGGCGTCATCGGCGCCGGCCTCTTCGTCGGCTCCGGCGCCGGCATCGCCGCCGCCGGTCCCTCGATCGTCGTCGCGTACGCGATCTCCGGCGTGCTCGTCATGCTGGTGATGCGGATGCTCGGCGAGATGTCGGCGGCGAACCCCGCCTCCGGCTCCTTCTCCGTCCACGCCGAGCGCGCCTTCGGCCCGTGGGCCGGCTTCACCGCCGGCTGGGCCTTCTGGTTCCTGCTCTGCGTGGCCGTCGGCCTGGAGGGCATCGGCGCCGCCAACATCATGACGGGCTGGTTCCCGGGCACCCCCGAGTGGGCCTGGGTGGCGCTCTTCATGCTGGTCTTCTGCGGCACCAACCTGGCGGCGGTGAAGAACTTCGGCGAGTTCGAGTTCTGGTTCGCCGCGCTGAAGGTCGGCGCGATCGTCCTCTTCCTCGGCATCGGCGTCCTCGCCATCGCCGGCCTCCTCCCCGGCTCCGACGCGCCCGCCCCCGGCACCGCCAACCTCACCGGTGACGGCGGCTTCTTCCCGAACGGCTCCGAGGGCCTGATCGTCGGCCTGCTCGCCTCCGTCTTCGCCTACGGCGGCCTGGAGACGGTCACCATCGCGGCGGCCGAATCCGAGCACCCCGTGCAGGGCGTCGCCAAGGCGGTCCGTACGGCGATGTGGCGCATCGCGCTCTTCTACATCGGCTCGATGGCGGTCATCGTCACCCTCGTCCCCTGGGACGACGCGGCGGTCGTCGAGAAGGGCCCGTACGTCGCCACCCTCGACCACCTGGGCATCCCGGCCGCCGGGCAGATCATGAACGTGGTCGTGCTGATCGCCCTGCTCTCCGCGATGAACGCCAACATCTACGGCGCCTCCCGCATGGCCCGCTCGCTGATCGGCCGCGGCCAGGGCCCGAAGGCGCTCGGCCGCACCTACGGCGGCGTGCCGCGCCCGGCCGTCCTGCTCTCCTCGGTCGTCGGCTTCGGCGCCGTGCTGCTGAGCTACTGGTCGCCGGACAAGGCGTTCATCTGGCTGCTCAACACGATCGGCGCGATCATCCTCGTCGTCTGGTTCTTCATCGCCGCCTCCCAGCTGGTGCTGCGCCGCCGCACCGAGCGCGAGGAGCCGGAGAAGCTGGTCGTGCGCATGTGGATGTTCCCGGTGCTGACCTGGGTGGCGCTGGCCGGCATGGCCGCGATCTTCTTCCTGATGGCCCGTGAGGAGAGCACCCGGGTCCAGCTGTACGCGACGGGCGCCCTGACCCTGGTCCTCGCCGCGGTCGGCCTGGCCCTCCAGCAGGCCCGCGCGAAGGCGGCCGGGACCGCGGCCCCGGAGCCGTCCGAGAAGGTCTGACCCCTCCCCGTACGCCCCCCTCGCACGCCCCGCCGGGCTTTTCCGCCCGGCGGGGCGTTCGCGTGTGTACGCGGCCGGGGCCGGGGGCCGGGTCAGGTTCCGCAGTAGGGCGCCGTGCGGACGTAACCGCCCTTGTTCTCGTCGTCGGTGCCGAGGAGCGCCTCGCCGCCGGGGAGGCACTCGATTGCCTCGATCTTGTAGCCGGGGAAGGTGCCGAGCGGGACCGGGCCGGCCGTCAGGGAGATCCGTACCCGGCCGGTGGCGGTCAGACTCACCTGCCCCGCCTCGGTCACGGCGGAGTCGAAGGGGCCGTCGTCACCGGCGTCCGACGCCGAGCTCACCAGGATCCGGCCGGAGCCGGTGACGGAGATGTCGGAGATGTGGCGGGTCCCGGCGTCCGCGGGGTACGGGGCGGTGAAGGCGCGCCGGGTGACCGCGCCGAACCTCGGCTCGCCCCACGCGGCGAAGGTGACCGGGGCGGCGTACAGGGTGGCGGGCCGCTCGGGGCCCGCGCCGCGGTCCGCCCACAGGGCGGCGAACCGCCCGTCCCTGGCGACGAGCGCGAAGCTCTCGAAGTCGTCGTCGGCGCCGATCGCGGGCAGCGGGGTGTACTCGACGACGGTGGCCGTGGTGCCGGTGACCTTCAGGCGGTAGACGATGCCGCGGGAGGCGAGGGCGAGGTACTCCCCCGGCAGGCCCGGGATCGCCTCGACCGCCTCCAGGTCGACCGGTTCGGCGCCCTCCCAGGCCAGCGGGGTGACGGTGGCGGGGTCCGTGCCGTACGCCAGCCGGGAGAGGCGCTGCTGCCCGGCGCGCTTGTTGTCGTAGACGACGAGGGCGGTGCCGGCGCCCTCGTCGGCGAGGCCGCTGACGCCGCTCCGGGCGTCGGTGCCGACCTGCCGCCAGGGGGCGGCGGCCTGGGCGGTGCCGGCGAGCAGGGCGACGAGGGCACCGGCGGCCGCGAGTCTCAGGGGAAGCTTCATGCCCCGCACGCTAGGGATCTCGAACGGCCCGGGGACAGGGGGCGCCTACGCCGTTCGGCGGAGCGCGCGGAAGCAGTCGAGCGGGTCGGCGGGCCTAGGACCAAGGGCTGATCAACAATTTGTGCAGGTGCTGTTAGCCTGCACTTGCATATAGGTTGCAATAAGCAGTCAGTCGAAGGGCTCGGCACACATGGCGATCTACACACTTCCGGAGCTGCCGTACGACTACGCGGCGCTGGAACCGGTGATCAACCCGCAGATCATCGAGCTGCACCACGACAAGCACCACGCCGCCTACGTCAAGGGTGCGAACGACACCCTGGAGCAGCTGGAGGAGGCGCGCGACAAGGACCAGTGGGGCTCGATCAACGGCCTCGAGAAGAACCTGGCCTTCCACCTCTCGGGCCACATCCTCCACTCCATCTACTGGAACAACATGGCCAGCCCGAAGGGCGGCGAGGGCGGCGGCGAGCCGCTCGCGGCCGACGGCGTGGGCGAGCTCGCGGACGCGATCACCGAGTCCTTCGGTTCCTTCGCCAAGTTCAAGGCCCAGCTGACCAAGGCGTCGGCGACCACCCAGGGCTCCGGCTGGGGTGTCCTCGCCTACGAGCCGATCAGCGGCCGCCTCATCGTCGAGCAGGTCTACGACCACCAGGGCAACGTCGGCCAGGGCTCCGTCCCGGTCCTCGTCTTCGACGCCTGGGAGCACGCCTTCTACCTCCAGTACAAGAACCAGAAGGTCGACTTCATCGACGCCATGTGGCAGGTCGTGAACTGGCAGGACGTGAACAAGCGCTACCAGGCCGCCAAGGCCAGCGTGCCGCTGATCTCGTTCTGACCCGGCCGACGGCCCCCCGCTCGTCCTGCTCGTGATCGTCTTCTCAACCTTCACCGGGCAGGCGTATGAAAGAACCCCCGCGATTGGGGGCACCCCCAAAGGCAGCTTTGGGGGAGTGAATCGCGGGGGTTCTTCCATGGGTACGGGCCGGACTACTCGAAGCTCGGCGCCGCCGTCCGGGTGCGCTTGATCTCGTAGAAGCCCGGGGTCGAGGCCACCAGCAGGGTGCCGTCCCACAGGCGCGCGGCGGCCTCGCCGCGCGGGGTCGGGGTGACGACCGGGCCGAAGAAGGCGACCTCCTCGCCGTCCGGACCCGGCACCGCGACGACCGGGGTGCCGACGTCCTGGCCGACCTTCCCGATGCCCTCCGCGTGCGAGGCGCGCAGCTCGGTGTCGTACGTGTCCTTGTCGGCGTACTCCACCAGGTCCTCGGGCAGACCGACATCGCGCAGGGCGGCCGCCATGGCCTCGCGGGTCGGGCCCTCGCCGCCGTTGTGGAAGCGGGTGCCGAGCGCCGTGTAGAGCTTGCCGAGGATCTCGTCGCCATGCAGCTGCTGGGCCGCCACCACGACGCGCACCGGACCCCACGCCTGCGTCTCCAGCATCTCCCGGTACTCGGCCGGCAGCTCGTCCAGCCGGTCCTCGTTCAGCACCGCGAGGCTCATCACCTTCCAGCGCACGTCCACCGGGCGGACCTTCTCCACCTCCAGCATCCACCGGGAGGTCATCCACGCCCACGGGCACAGCGGATCGAAGAAGAACTCTGCGGTGGTCCTGCTCTCGGACATGTCACTCCTCGGGGCGGTCGGACGATCGGGTGCGCCGAATTGGCGCAACACCGACCGACCGTGTCGGCATTCCCGTGCGCCGGGTGAAAGGTGCGCATGGGAGGATCGGTGCTGTTTCGAACACGCCACGAAGGAGTGACCGTGCCCGGTGAGAACCTGTCCCGCGACGAGGCCCGCGAGCGGGCCGCGCTGCTGTCCGTCGACGGCTACGAGGTCGCCCTCGACCTCAGGTCGGCGGTCGGCGAGTCCACGGAGGCGGTACGCACCTTCCGCTCGGTGACGACGATCCGCTTCCGTCGTACGGGCGAGGCCGACGCGACCTTCGTCGACCTCCTCGCCCCCTCCGTGACCTCCGTCACCCTCAACGGGCGGGCGCTGGACCCGGCGGCCGTCTTCGACGGGGCCAGGATCGCCCTGGACGGCCTCGCCGACGAGAACGTGCTGGTCGTCGACGCGCAGTGCGCGTACAGCCGCACCGGCGAGGGCATGCACCGCTTCGTCGACCCCGAGGACGGCGAGGTGTACCTGTACACCCAGTACGAGCCGGCCGACGCCCGCCGGGTCCACGCCTGCTTCGAGCAGCCCGACCTCAAGGCCCCGTACCGCTTCGAGGCGACCGCGCCCGAGGGCTGGACGGTCTGGAGCAACGGCGCCGGCGAGCGGGGCGACGACGGCGTGTGGCGCTTCGCCGAGACGAAGCCGATCTCCTCGTACATCACCTGCGTGGTCGCCGGCCCGTACCACTACGTCACCGACACCTACCGGCGCGGCGACCTGGAGATCCCGCTCGGCGCGATGTGCCGCAAGGGGCTCGCGAAGCACTTCGACGCGGACGACGTCTTCCTGATCACCAAGCAGGGCCTGGACTTCTTCCACGACACCTTCGACTACCCGTACCCCTTCGGGAAGTACGACCAGGCGTTCGTGCCCGAGTACAACCTCGGCGCCATGGAGAACCCCGGCATGGTCACCTTCATGGAGGAGTACATCTACCGGGGCAAGGTCACGCGGGCGGCGTACGAGCGGCGCGCCAACACGATCATGCACGAGATGGCCCACATGTGGTTCGGCGACCTCGTCACCATGGTCTGGTGGGACGACCTGTGGCTGAAGGAGTCGTACGCCGACTTCATGGGCTCCTTCGCGCTCGCCGAGGCCACCCGCTTCACCGACAGCTGGGTCACCTTCGCCAACAACCGCAAGGCGTGGGCCTACCGCGCCGACCAGCTGCCCTCCACCCACCCGATCACGGCCGACATCCGTGACCTGGAGGACGCCAAGCTGAACTTCGACGGCATCACGTACGCCAAGGGCGCCTCCGTCCTCAAGCAGCTCGTCGCCTACGTGGGCCGGGACGCCTTCCTGGAGGGCGCGCGCCGTTACTTCAAGCGCCACGCCTACGGCAACACCCGCCTCGCCGACCTGCTCGCCGTCCTGGAGGAGACCTCCGGCCGCGACATGAAGGCGTGGTCCAAGTCCTGGCTCCAGACCTCCGGCGTCAACGTCCTCGCCCCCGAGGTCACCTACGACGCCGAGGGCCGGATCACCGAGCTCGCCGTCCTCCAGGACGGCGACGAACTGCGCCCGCACCGGGTCGCGGTCGGCCTCTACCGCCTTTCCGACGGCGAACTCGTCCGGTACGCGCGCGTGGAGACCGACGTCGCGGGGGTCCGCACCGTCGTCGACGGGCTGACGGGCAGCGAGCGGCCGGATCTGATCCTCGTCAACGACGACGACCTCACCTACTGCAAGATCCGCTTCGACGAGGGCTCGCTCGACACCCTCCGCGCGCACCTCGGCTCCATCACCGACCCCCTGGCCCGCGCCCTGTGCTGGTCGGCGCTGTGGAACCTGACCCGGGACGGGCTGATGCCGGCCCGCGACTTCGTCGCCGCCGTGCTCGCCTTCGCCGGCCGGGAGACCGACATCGGCGTCCTCCAGATGGTGCACGCCTGGGCGCGGACCGCCGTCACCCACTACGCGGCCCCCCAGTGGCGCGCGGAGGGCGGGCGGCTGCTCGCCGAGGGCGGACTGCGCGAGCTGCGGATCGCCGAGCCGGGCAGCGAGCACCAGCTGACCTGGGCCCGCTTCTTCGCCGCGACCGCCTCCTCCGACGCCGACCTCCAGCTCCTGGAGGGGCTGCTCGCCGGCACCGCGCGGATCGACGGCCTCGGCGTGGACCAGGAGCTGCGCTGGGCGCTGCTCTCCCCGCTCGCCGAGACCGGCCGGGCCGACGAGAAGCGGATCGGCGAGGAGCTGGAGCGGGACGACACCGCCAGCGGCAAGCGCCACCAGGTGCGGCTGCTCGCCGCCCGGCCCACGGCGGCCGTCAAGGCGCAGGCGTGGGCGCAGGTCGTCGAGTCCGACGCGCTGTCGAACGCGCTGGTCGGCGCGACCATCGCCGGTTTCGCCCAGCCCTCGCAGCGCGAGCTGATCGCCCCGTACGCGGAGAAGTACTTCGCGGTGATCGAGCGGATCTGGGCCGAGCGGTCGATCCAGATCGGCATGGACGTGGTGCGCGGCCTCTTCCCCGCGTACCAGGACCGTCCGGAGACCCTGGCGGCGACCGACGCCTGGCTGGACGAGCACGCGGCCGCGGCTCCGGCGCTGCGGCGCCTGGTCCTGGAGGCCCGGGACGACCTGGCCCGCGCCCTGCGGGCGCAGGAGTGCGACGCGCTGGAGGCGTGAGCGGTGCCGGGAGGGGTCCGCGGGCGCGGCCCCTCTCGGCAGTCGAACGCGCGTACTTTAGTGCGGGGTTGTCCGGATTGCGCGACCACCTTGTAACAGGCCGTTAGGGCCGGGCCGGGGCGCGGAAGACCCCCGGCATGAACCACAACACCCCCATCACCCCCCGCCCCCGCCCCCTCCCCTCCACCGGGGGCCTCACGCAACGGCTCGCGTCCACCGGCCAGTTGAAGGCCATGGGCGTGCCCGCCGCCGAGGTCGCCGGGCGGGCCGCGGCCGGCGGCGACTGGCAGCAGTTGCTGCCCGGCGTCTTCCTGCTCCACCCCGGCGCCCCGACCAGCGACGACCGGCTGCGGGCCGCGCTGCTCTACGCCCGCCGGGACGGCGCGGCGCCTGCGCACGGCCCGGGCGCGATGCTCACCGGTCTCGCCGCGCTCGCCCTGCACGGCTTCTCCTCCGCTCCCCCGGCGGCCGCCCTGGACCGGATCGACGTCCTCGTGGGGCGCACCCGGCGGCTGCGGTCGACCGGTTTCGTGCGGGTGGTGCGGTCGGCCGAGTCGCCGGAGCCGGTGGAGCTGGGCGGGCTGCCGGTCGCGCCGGTCGCCCGGGCGCTCGCCGACGCGGTCTCGGGGCTGCACGACGCGGAGACGGTACGGCGGCTGCTGACCGAGGCGGTGCGCGGCGGGCACTGCGAACCCCCGGTGCTGGTGCGGGAGTTGAGCCGGTCGCGGCTGCTTACCCGGCCGCACGTGGTGGACGCGGTGGACTCGCTCCTGGTGGAGGGGCGGGCGCTGTCGGAGGAGCGGCTGTACGAGATGGTGCGGAACTTCGCGCTGCCGGACCCGGTGTGGAACGTGGACCTGCGGCTGCCGGGCGGCCCGCACCTGGGCGGGGTGGACGCCTACTGGCCGGACCAGGCGGTGGCGGTGGAGCTGGACACCCGGGCGCCGCGGCAGGACGAGGACGCGCTGTGGTCCGAGTACACCCGCAAGCGGGAGCACCTGGAGCGGCTGGGCATCACGGTTGTCCACCTGACCCCGCGCAAGCTGCGCGAGGCGATGGAGCAGCAGGCCACCGTGGTCCGTACGGCGCTGATGGCCGCGTCGGAGCGGCAGCCCGCCGCCTATGTCGTCGTCCTGCCCCGGTGAGGGCTACTTCATGGTGGGCTGCTCCTGGGTGGGCTGCTCCGTGGTGGGCTGCTCCGTGGTGGGCTGCTTCTTGGCCGGGAGGGCGCCGCAGAACTCGGCCTCGACGATGGCCTGGGTGTTGCCGGTCCAGTCGGCGTTGATGTTGGCGGCGAGGGTGTGGCGGCCGTCGCGGGTGGTGTACGCCTCCGAGAGCGAGCCGTGGATGCCGCCGCCGTGGCCCCAGATCTCGGTGCCGCAGCTCAGCTTCTGCCAGGAGATGCCGAGGCCGTAGCGGTAGTCGGGGTACTGCGGGGAGACCGCCACGGTGGTGGTGAGCTCGCGCAGCTCGGTCTTGGGAAGGAGCCGGCCCTTGAGGAGGGCGCGGTAGAAGGTCTGGAGGTCGGCGGAGTCGGAGATCATCTCGCCGGCGGCGTGGGCGAGGGAGGGGTTGAGCTCGGTGACGTCGTGGACGGGGGCGGAGGCGTCGGGGACGAGGGTGGAGTACGCGCGGCTGTTCGGCCCGGGGATGTTGACCTTGGTGCCGGGGACGCTGGTGGCGCGGAGCTTGAGGGGCTTGATGATCCGGTTCTCGACGGCCTTGCCGTAGGGGCGTCCGGTGACCTTCTCGATGACCAGGCCGGCCAGGACGAAGTTGGTGTTGGAGTAGCTCCAGGAGGTGCCGGGGGCGAAGGCGGGGGCGTGCTCCATGGCGATCCCGACCAGGTCGCGCGGCTTCCAGGTGTCGTAGCGGTGCTGGAGGAAGCCGGGGCCGAAGGTCTTCTCCTGGAAGGCGGGGTCCTCGGTGTAGCTGTAGACGCCGCTGGTGTGGTTGAGGAGCTGGCGGACGGTGATCTTCCGCCCGTCGTGGCCGTTGCCGCTGACGAGCTTGGGGAGCCACTTGTCGACCGGGTCGTCGAGGTCGATCCGGCCCTCGGCCTGGAGCTGGAGGAGGACGGTGGCGGCGAAGGTCTTGGTGATGGAGCCGACGCGGTAGCGGTCGTCGCCGCCGCGCTCGCCGGCGGTGCCGGTCCAGGAGCGGCCGTCCACCCGTGCCTGGGCGACGGCGCCGGGGACGCCGGCGTCGACGTTGGCCTGGAGCGCCGCCTGGGTGGCCGCGTGGCCCTTCTTCACGGGGGCGGGGGCGGGTGCGGGGGCGGGGCTCGCGGCGAGGGCGGGGGCGGCGAGCGCGGTGACGGTGAGTCCGGCGGCGAGGGCCGCGGCGACGACGGTACGGGCGGTGCGGGCGGTGGTCATGTGGGTCCCCTGTGTCCCTGGTCCTGTGGTGCGGTCGGCGGGGAGGACCGGGGACGGGGCGGGGAGGTTGAGCGGGCGCGTACCGGTTGAGCCGTTTTCAGCCGTTCGGCCGACCCGCGAGCCGGGAGCGGCCCGCGGGGGGGCGTTCCCGCCACAGGTCGAGCCCGATGTCGACGAGCTCGACCCGGGGCAGACCGGGCACGGAGTCCAGCGGGTGCCAGGCCGCGAGGTCGGTGGAACCGCCGGTCTCGTTGCGGAGTTCCCCGCCGGTGATCCGGGCCTCGTAGAGGATCCCCAGCCCCTGGAAGGAGCCGGGGACACCGAGCCGGGCGATCCACTGGCGCATGATCGAGTCGATGCCGAGGAGCGCGGTCGGCTCGACCGCGTACCCCGTCTCCTCCGCGACCTCGCGCACGACGGCTTCGAGGGGTTCCTCGCCGTGATCCAGCCCCCCACCGGGCAAGGTCCACCGCTTGGCGCCGTCCCTGGCGACCCACCGGGCGAGCAGTATCGCGTCGTCCCGCACGACCACGGCGTAGGCCGCCACCCGCAGCTCCTGCTTCATGCGCAGCAGGTTAGGGGGATGGCTAGATCCAGTACACGGGGTACGTACGACGGGTCGCGCGGGCGGCGAGGAGGCCGACCGCGATGAGCAGGAGGCAGGAGGCGAGGAGGAGGGCGGTGAAGGGGGCGAAGGGTGGGGCTTCCAGGGCGACGATCACCGCGGTGGCGGCGGCCGGGGAGTGGGGGGCGCGGGCGAGCATCATCGCGCCGAGGGCGAGTCCGCCGGCGACGGCGGCGCTCCACAGGCCGGGGCCCGCCACGGCGAGGACGGCGAAGCCGGTGAGGGCGGAGAGGAGCTGACCGCCGATCACCGAGCGGGGCTGGGAGAGCGGCAGGTCGGGCGAGGCCGCGACCAGCGCCATGCTCGCGGCGAGCGGCGGGATGAGCAGCGGGTGGTGCAGGACCGTGCCGAGGGCGACCAGCAGGAGGAGGGCGGCGGTGCTGGCGCCGGTGGCGGCGAGCACCGCCAGGGGGCGCGGGCGGGGCGGCGGGGGTGGGGGCGGGGGCTTGGGTGGGGGCTTGGGTGGGGGCTTGGGTGGGGGCTTGGGTGGGGGTTTGGGGGGTCGGGGGCGCGGACGGCGCGGGCACGGTGGCCTCGGGAGCCTGGGTGGCAGGGGTCACGGGTTCCTCGGGATCGTGGATCGGGAGTCCGCGTGCGGGCGGGCAGGGTGCGGTTCAGGGTTCAGGGGGTGGTCGGGTTGGCCGGGGAGTACTCCGGCGCGGACCAGCGGAGGGGGCTGGCGGCCGGGGTCTCGACGACGCTGTCGACCCGGAAGCGGACGGTCCGCTCCTCCAGACGGTATACCGTTTCCGCCCGGCCGCTGAGCTGGAGGGTCGTGCCGCTCTCCCAGTCCAGGAAGAGGAGACCCGCCCTGCCGTCGGTCTCCAGGTTGCCGAGTGTGAGGAACATCGCGTTGCCGGGGTAGTCCCGCCACTCCAGCGTGCGGGGGTCCTCGGCGCGGACGAAGCCCGGGTTGCCGCCGCGGTGGCTGGCGTCGACGCCGTCCGGTCCCGTGGTGGCGACGAAGAAGGTGTCGGCCGCGCGGACGGTGGCCAGCTGGGCCTCCGTGAGGACCTCGCCCCGGAGGGCGGGCGGGGTGTCCGGGGCGGCGGGATCGGAGCCGTACAGCTCGCGCTTCTGGAGGTACTTGGGGCAGTTGGAGAAGACCTGGTCCGCCTCGATCAGCAGGCCGCGGGCGCTGGGGCGGGCGGTGCCGTTGAGGCGCATGCGGCGGCGGGTGCGGGGGTCCAGGGCGAGGGTGCCTACGCGGGTCTCTCGGGAGAGGGCGTCTGCTAGGGGGTCTCCCGGTGCGGGCCCGCCCGCGAGCGAGATTGTGTGCGGGCCTGTCGCTCGGGCGAAGCCTGGGGTGCCGGTGAGGAGGGTTGCCCAGACCTTCGCGTCCTGGGCCGCCGCGGCTAGGACCAGCATGGGCTGGGCTTCCAGGAAGGCGGCGGCTACCTGGCGGATGCCGGGGCGGATGCTGGGGGCAATGTGGGCGGCGGCGGCTTGGAGGCCGAGGCGGTTCTGGATGGCTAGCGAGCCTTGGTGGTACGCGGTTGGCATGGCGGCCTCCAGGTGGGTGCGGGCTCTCGGGGTGCGGGGGCGGGGGCGGCGTCCCTGGCGCGGGTGCGCGTTCGGCGGTGTGCCCACCCGTTCCGCCCCTTGCGGAACGCCTGCCCACACCTTGGGTGGTTGCTAGAAGAAGCCGCAGGTGGGGGCGTTTCCGTTCGGGGTCGGGGCCTCTTCTGCGCCCTTGGGGGTGGTGATTTCCAGGCGGGTGCCGTCGGGGTCGTGGAAGAAGATGCCGCCGGAGGGGGTGCCTTCTCCGTGGGCGACCACGCCGTCGTAGGCGAAGGTGACGCCCGCCGCCTTGAGGGCGGTCTCGGCCTCGCGGACCTTCTCGATGGACTCGGCCTCGAAGGCCAGGTGGTGGAGGCCGGCGCGGGTCGCGTCGTACCCGCCCTCGGCCTGCTGCCAGAGGGTGACGGCGAGTGTGCCGCCCTGGCCGAGGAAGGCGTAGCGGCGTCCGTCGGCGTCGGCCGAGCCGATCACGTCGAAGCCGAGGACCTCTCCGTAGAAGCGGAGCGAGCGGTCCAGGTCGGTGACGTTGATGCCGATGTGTGCCGTGTTCAGCGTGCCGATCGCGGACATGACGGTCCCCTTGTCTTCGGTTCGTCTTCGGTCGCCCCTGGCTGGGCTAACCGCTTACTTTGACTTTAGGGGTTAGGAGCGTTGGGGTGCAACCTGTCATTTACGCTTGAGGGGTTAGATCGTCCGGGAGATCGAAGAGGATGCCCGTCATGACCGTCACCGACCCGCGGCCGCTCACCGGCGAGCCGGTCTCCCTGGATCTGCTGAACACCCGCTGGATCAGCGAGGGTGAGCGCCAGGACCTCCTCGACGGCACCGAGGGGCTCGCCGTCTGGCTCGCGGCGAACGGGCTCGACGCGCGCTTCGCCGCCGACGAGGCCACCCTCCGGCACACCCTCACCGCCCGCGAGGCGCTGAAGGCGCTGGTCGACCGGCCCGGGGACCCGGACGCGATCGCGCGGCTCGACGCCGTCCTGGAGCACGGCCGGATCCGTGCCGTACTCACCGCCGAAGGTCCCGGCGAGCGGGCCGAGTTCGCCGATCCGGCGTGGGGGCCGGCCTGGACGGCCGCCCGCGACTACCTGGACCTGCTGCGGACCGCGCCGGACCGGATCAGGACATGTGCGCATGAGGCGTGCATCCTGCACTTCCTGGACACCTCGCGGAACGGCACCCGGCGCTGGCACTCGATGGCGACGTGCGGCAACCGCGCGAAGGCGTCCCGGCATTACGCCCGTACCAAGGAACAGTGATCCACAAGACCCGGTCGAATCGCCCTCGTTGAGGGCGATTCGTCGTGTGTGGCGTATGGGGCGCGGTGGCGGATGTACGCCACCGGCACAACCCGCCCTCCAAGAACTCTCCACAAAGCCCTGTCATTTGCGAAAGGCTGAGCGGTCATCCGGTACCGGATTCCGGACTCTCTTCTTTCACAAACAGGGATGTAAATGACCACCCCCGAAACGCAGAGCTCCATACCCGGGCGCTCGACCGCCGGGACCAGACGAGCGGCCAGGATCGCCGCCGCCGCCGGCCTGGTGACCGCGCTCGTCGCGGCCGGTGCCGCCCCGGTCCTCGCCGCCGACGCCCCGGCGACGACGCCCCCGGTGAAGGCCGCGGAGCCCGCCGACAAGCTCGGCGCCACCGACGCGCAGCGCCTCACCGAGGCCGAGGCCGCCGGCGAGCCGCACGTCACCATCCTCGTCGCCACCGCGCCGGGCGCGACCGAGCAGGTCGCGGGCCAGCTCGACGCCGTCCCCGGCGGCTCGGTCGGCAACCGCAACGACGAGCTCGGCTACGTCCGCGCGACCCTGCCGACCGGCAAGGCCGACGCCGCGATCAAGGCGGCCACCAAGCTCTCCTCCGTCCAGTCCGTGGACCTCCAGGCGGAGATCCAGCTGGACGACCCCCGTCCCGACGCCGGTGTCTCCGGCGCGGTCGAGGGCACGACGGTCGACCGGACCTACCCGGCGCCGTCGAAGTACACCCCGGCGAAGAACCCGTACAACCCGTCGCACGAGACGGGCGCGGTCGAGTTCGTCGAGGACCACCCGCGCGCCGACGGGCGCGGCGTGACCATCGGCATCCTGGACTCGGGCGTCGACCTGGCCCACCCGGCCCTCCAGAAGACCACCACCGGCGAGCGCAAGATCGTCGACTGGGTGACCTCCACCGACCCGATCGTGGACGCCGACGGCACCTGGCGCCCCCAGGTCACCCCGGTCGCGGGCCCGGTCTTCACCGCGGCCACGCAGTCGTGGAAGGCCCCCGAGGGCGCCTACCAGTGGAGCCGCTTCAGCGAGTCCGTCACGGCGGGCGGCGACCCGGCCGGTGACATCAACCGCGACGGCGACACCACCGACGTCTTCGGCATGCTGTACGACCCGGCCGCCGGCACCGTCCGCGTCGACACCGACCAGGACAACGACTTCACGGACAACGAGCCGATGAAGCCGTTCAAGGACGGGTACGGCGTCGGCTACTTCGGCACCGACAACCCGGCCACGGACGTCGCCGAGCGCACGCCGTTCGTCGTGGAGATCCGCAAGGACGTCCCGATGGACCCGTACGGCGGTCCCTGGGTCGGCCAGAAGCGCGACTTCGTCAACATCGGCGTCGTCGAGTCCTCGCACGGCACCCACGTCGCCGGCATCACCGCCGCCAAGGGCCTCTTCGGCGGCCGGATGAACGGCGCGGCCCCCGGCGCGAAGATCGTCTCCTCGCGCGCGTGCACCTGGGACGGCGGCTGCACCAACACCGCCCTCACCGAGGGCATGGTCGACCTCGTCGTCAACCGCGGCGTCGACATCGTCAACATGTCGATCGGCGGCCTGCCCGCGCTGAACGACGGCGACAACGTCCGCGCCCGCCTCTACACCCGTCTCATCGACGAGTACGGCGTGCAGCTGGTGATCTCGGCCGGCAACTCCGGCCCTGGCACCAACACGATCGGCGACCCCGGCCTGGCCGACAAGGTCCTCTCGGTCGGCGCGGCGGTCTCCCAGTCGACCTGGGCGGCCAACTACGGCTCCGCCGTGGACAAGAAGTACGCCATGTTCCCGTTCTCCTCGCGCGGTCCGCGTGAGGACGGCGGCGCCACCCCGCTGATCACCGGCCCGGGTTCGGCCGTGAACACCATCCCGACCTGGCAGGCCGGCGCCGGCGTCGCCGAGGCGGGCTACAGCCTCCCGGCCGGCTACGGCATGCTCAACGGCACCTCGATGTCGTCCCCGCAGGTCGCGGGCGCCAGCGCGCTGCTGCTCTCCGCCGCCAAGCAGCGCGGCATCGAGCTCTCCCCGCTGACCCTCCGCACCGCCCTCACCTCGACCGCGCAGCGGATCTCCGGTGTCGCGGCCCACGAGCAGGGCGCCGGTCTCATCGACATCGAAGAAGCCTGGGACTCCATCAAGGACGGGGCCACCGCCCACTCCTACAAGGTCGAGGCCCCGGTCGACACCGTGATCTTCCCGGCCCCGCACACCGGCACCGGTGTGTACGACCGCGAGGGCGGCCTCAAGGTCGGCCAGAAGAAGGTCTACGACGTCACCGTCACCCGTACCAGCGGCCCCGACCGTGCCATCGAGCACGAGCTGGACCTCAAGTACAACGACGGCACCTTCCGGATCCTCGGCGACGACGAGGTCCGCCTCCCGCTGAACAAGCCGGTCACCGTCAAGCTGGAGGCCCGCCCGCGCACCGCCGGCGTGCACAGCGTGATCCTGGAGGCCGACGACGAGCGCACCGAGGGCGTCGACAAGCAGATCCTCGCCACCTCGGTCGTCGCGAGCGACCTGGTCTCCCCCGGCTACGGCTTCACCGCCTCCGGCTCGGTCCAGCGCAACAGCCACAAGTCGTACTTCGTGACCGTCCCGAAGGGCGCGACCTCTCTTGAGGTCGCCATCGGCGGCCTGAAGGAGAAGAGCCAGACCCGGTTCATCTCCATCCACCCGTACGGCGTCCCGGTCGACCCGACCGCGACCACCATGTGCTACCCGCACTACAACCCGGCGAACACCTGCCGCCCCGACCAGCGCTCCTACGCCAACCCGCAGGCCGGCGTCTGGGAGATCGAGGTCGAGGCGCGCCGCACCTCGCCGGACCTGAACAACCCGTACAAGCTGGACGTCACCGTCCTCGGCGCCTCCTTCGACCCGGCCGTCCAGACGGTCGGCGAGGCGAAGATCGGCACCCCGTCCGCCGTCGAGTGGACCGTCACCAACAAGTTCGCCGGCATCGACGGCAAGCTGAAGGGCGGCTCGCTGGGCTCGGCCAAGGTCGAGACCCCGACCATCCAGCACCACGAGCAGCAGACGAAGACCGTCACCATCGGTGAGGGCGTCGAGCGGCTCGACATCGGGATCGGCAACACCTCCGACAAGGCCGCCGACCTCGACCTGACCGTCCTCCTGAACGGCGTCAAGGTCGCCTCCGCGGCCGACGGCGACTCGGAGGAGGCCGTCTCCCTCGTCAAGCCGAAGGCCGGCACGTACACCGTCGTCATCGACGGCTACGCGGTCCACGCCGAGGGCGGCACGACCTACGACTACAAGGACGTGTACTTCTCCTCGGCGCTCGGCACCGTGAAGGTCGACGAGACGAAGACCTACCCGCTGGCCAACGGTGCGAGCACCAAGGTCCCGGCCGAGGTCGTCGTCGGCGGTCCGGCCCCCGAGGGACGCCAGTTCTTCGGCGAGGTCCAGCTGCTGAACGCGCGCGGCACCGTCGCGGGCACCGGCAGCGTCCTGATCGGCAGCGTCACCCCGTAACACCCCCGCGGTAAGGAGGGGCGGGCATCCGGTGAGGATGCCCGCCCCTTCCGCGTTCCTCAGCCCCTGCCGGGGCAGGTCGCGGTCGCCGCCTCCGGGAGGGCCTTCCCGATCCACTTCCGGCCGTACTCCAGCTCGTCGCGGACCGGGCCGACGTCCTCGCCGAGCTCGCCGGGCGGCTCCCGGTCCTGCCGGTAGGTGAGGACGCCCTCGCCCGGGAAGCGGGAGACCACCACCAGCATCCGCGTGCCGGGGCGGTAGTACGAGGGCTCCGCCGCCCACCCCCGGAAGGCCAGCTCCCCGGAGTCCGGCCCGGCCGGCTTGTAGCGGCGCTCCACCCGCAGCACCACCCGGAACTCCCCCTCCGCCAGCGGCTCGGCGCGCACCACCGTGCCCTCGGCGACGTCCGTCGCGCAGGCCACGAGCCCGGCGCCGGTGAGCTTGGCGTCGGCCGCGGCGCCGCCGCCGGCGAGCACCGCGGGCGGCCGGGCGGCCAGCCACGCCCCGCCGGTGCCGAGCGCGCCCAGCGCCACGCAGGCGGCGAGCGCCCACGCGGCGGTCCGCCCGCGCCGCCGCGACCGGAGCCGTACGGCATGGTTTTCAGGTACGGGCTCCGCCGTGAGCGCGGCGGCGAGGACGCCCAACTGCTCTCTCAGGAGGGCCACGTCCGCGAGGGCGCGGGCGACCTCCGGGTCGTCGGCGGCACCGTCCCCGGCACCGTCATGGCCGCCCACGGCACCGTCACGGCCGTCCCCGGCCACGTCCCGGCCGTCTCCGTGTCCATCCCGGCCGTGTCCATCCCCGTCCCCGTCCCCGTCCTCCGGGAACAGGGCCCGCGTCAGCGGGTCCCTCTCCAGCTCGTCCACCCTCACACCACCTCGTTCGTGTGGAGCCGCTGCCGCATCGCGCGGACGGCGGCGTGCAGCCTGCTCTTGACCGTGCCCTCCGGGACCCCCAGCTCCTCGGCGATCCGGGCCACCGGCAGGTCCGCGTAGAAGCGCAGCACCAGGACCTGCCGGTGGTGGTCCGGGAGCGCCTCCAGGCCGTCCGCGACGGCGAGGGCGAGCACCCGGGCCTCCTCGCCGCCGCCGCCCGGCGGGTCCGGCAGCGCGGTCAGGCGGGCGCCGAGCCGCTCCTCGCGCCGCCGCGCCCGGTGCCAGTCGGCGGCCACCCGGGTCGCGACCACCGCGCACCAGGCGGCCGGGGAGCGCGGCGGGTCCCCCTTCGCGCGGGCCTCCAGGAGGCGCAGCCCCACCTGCTGCACCCCGTCCTGGAGCTCCGCGTACGGCACCCCGCCCAGCGCCAGGACCGCCCGCACCCGGTCCACCAGCGCCGCGTCCATCTGCTCCACCCCGCCCCCTCCCGCTCCGTGTCGCCCCTACGACGCGGGACCGGCCGGAAACGTTCGCCCTCCGGACCGCGTCCCGCCCCTCGGACAATGGATTGGACAAAAAGCAGCACGCGGCACGCATCATGGAGCGGCAGCCCCTGCTCACACGTACGGAGGAGTCCCCGTGAAGGTCGGAATCGTCGGAGCCACCGGTCAGGTCGGCACAGTCATGCGCAAGATCCTGACCGAGCGCAAGTTCCCGGTGGACGAGCTGCGGCTCTTCGCCTCCGCCCGGTCCGCGGGCACGGTCGTGGACGGCGTCACGGTCGAGGACGCCTCGACCGCCGACTACACCGGCCTGGACATCGTCCTCTTCTCCGCCGGCGGCGCCACCTCCAAGGCCCTCGCCGAGAAGGTCGCCTCCCAGGGCGCGGTCGTGATCGACAACTCCTCCGCCTGGCGCCGCGACCCCGAGGTCCCCCTCGTCGTCTCCGAGGTCAACCCGCACGCGATCAAGGACCGCCCGAAGGGCATCATCGCCAACCCGAACTGCACCACGATGGCCGCCATGCCGGTCCTCAGGCCGCTGCACCAGGAGGCCGGCCTCACCGCGCTGATCGCCACCACCTACCAGGCCGTCTCCGGCTCGGGCGTGGCCGGCGTCGCCGAGCTGAGCACCCAGGCGTGTGCCGTGGCCGAGCGGGCCGAGCAGCTGGCGTTCGACGGCGAGGCCGTCGAGTTCCCCGAGCCCGCCGTCTACAAGCGTCCGATCGCGTTCAACGTGGTCCCGCTGGCCGGCTCGATCGTCGACGACGGCTCCTTCGAGACCGACGAGGAGCAGAAGCTCCGCCACGAGTCCCGCAAGATCCTGGAGATCCCGGAGCTCAAGGTCTCCGGCACCTGTGTCCGCGTCCCGGTCTTCTCCGGCCACTCGCTCCAGGTCAACGTCCGCTTCGACCGCCCGATCAGCGTCGAGCGCGCCTACGAGCTGCTGAAGGACGCCGAGGGCGTCGAGCTCTCCGAGATCCCGACCCCGCTCCAGGCGGCCGGCAAGGACGCCTCGTACGTGGGCCGCATCCGCGTCGACGAGACCGTGGACAACGGCCTCGCGCTCTTCCTCTCCAACGACAACCTCCGCAAGGGCGCCGCGCTCAACGCGGTGCAGATCGCGGAGCTGGTGGCGGCCGAGCTCAAGGGCTGAGCCGGATCTTCCGCACGAGGGGCGGCCGTCCGCGGGACGGCCGCCCCTCGCCGTGTTCGCCCTGGGAAATGTCCGATGCGCGGGCCGAGCGCCCCGTGGAAGGATGGCCCAAACGTCACGAAACCGAGGAGTTGACCGGGTGCCTGGTACGAACCTGACCCGTGAAGAGGCGGCGGCGCGGGCGGCGCTGCTGACCGTGGACGCGTACGAGGTCGAACTGGACCTCACCGGTGCGCAGGAGGGCGGGACCTACAGGTCCGTCACCACCGTCCGCTTCGATTCCGCCCAGGGAGGCGTCGAGAGCTTCATCGACCTCGTCGCCCCCGCCGTCCACGAGGCCGTGCTGAACGGGCGCTCGCTGGACGTGGCAGCCGTCTTCCGCGACGCGCGGATCGCGCTGCCCCACCTGAAGCAGGGCCGCAACGAGCTGCGGGTCGTCGCGGACTGCGCGTACACCAACACCGGTGAGGGCCTGCACCGCTTCGTCGACCCGGTCGACGGGCAGGCGTACCTCTACACGCAGTTCGAGGTGCCGGACGCGCGCCGGGTCTTCGCCTCCTTCGAGCAGCCGGACCTGAAGGCGACCTTCCAGTTCACGGTGAAGGCGCCGGAGGGCTGGAGCGTCATCTCCAACTCGCCGACCCCGGAGCCGAAGGACGGGGTGTGGGCCTTCGAGCCGACCCCGCGGATCTCCTCGTACATCACCGCCCTGATCGTCGGCCCGTACCACGCGGTGCACTCGACCTACGAGGGCCCGGACGGGCAGGTCGTGCCGCTGGGCATCTACTGCCGTCCGTCGCTGGCGGAGTTCCTGGACGCGGACCACATCTTCGACGTGACCCGGCAGGGCTTCGACTGGTTCCAGGAGAAGTTCGCGTACGCCTACCCGTTCGCCAAGTACGACCAGCTGTTCGTCCCGGAGTTCAACGCGGGCGCGATGGAGAACGCGGGCGCGGTCACCATCCGCGACCAGTACGTCTTCCGCTCGAAGGTGACGGACGCGGCCTACGAGCGCCGCGCCGAGACCATCCTGCACGAGCTGGCCCACATGTGGTTCGGCGACCTCGTGACCATGGAGTGGTGGAACGACCTCTGGCTGAACGAGTCGTTCGCCACCTACACCTCGGTCGCCTGCCAGGCGTCCGTCGCGGGCACCCGCTGGCCGAACGCCTGGACCACCTTCGCCAACGCGGAGAAGACCTGGGCCTACCGCCAGGACCAGCTGCCGTCGACGCACCCGATCATGGCCGAGATCAACGACCTGGAGGACGTGCTCGTCAACTTCGACGGCATCACGTACGCCAAGGGCGCCTCGGTCCTCAAGCAGCTCGTCGCCTACGTCGGCCAGGACGAGTTCTTCAAGGGCGTGCAGGCGTACTTCCAGCGCCACGCCTTCGGCAACACCCGCCTGAGCGACCTGCTGGGCGCGCTGGAGGAGACCTCCGGGCGCGACCTGAAGACCTGGTCGAAGGCGTGGCTGGAGACGGCCGGCATCAACATCCTGCGCCCGGAGATCGAGACCGACGAGAACGGCTCGATCACCGCCTTCGCGGTCAGGCAGGAGGCCCCGGCGCTGCCCGCCGGCGCCAAGGGCGAGGCCGTGCTCCGCCCGCACCGCATCGCGATCGGCTTCTACGACCTCGACGCGGCCGGCAAGCTGGTCCGCACCGAGCGCCTGGAGCTGGACATCGAGGCGGCCGGGCGGACCGAGGTGCCGGCGCTGGTGGGCAAGTCCCGCCCGGCGGTCGTCCTGCTGAACGACGACGACCTGTCGTACGCCAAGGTCCGCCTCGACGACGTGTCGCTGCACAACGTGACCGCGCACCTCGGCGACTTCGCCGAGTCGCTGCCGCGGGCGCTGTGCTGGGCCTCCGCCTGGGACATGACCCGGGACGGCGAGCTGGCCACCCGCGACTACCTGGAGCTGGTGCTGTCCGGCATCGCCAAGGAGTCGGACATCGGCGTGGTGCAGTCCCTCCAGGGCCAGGTCAAGGCCGCCCTGGAGCTGTACGCGGCGCCGGAGTGGCGGGACGCGGGCCTGACCCGCTGGACCGAGGCGGCGCTCATGCACCTCAAGGCGGCCGAGCCGGCGAGCGACCACCAGCTGGCGTGGGCGCGGGCCTTCGCCGCGACCGCCCGGACGCCGCAGCAGCTCGACCTGCTCGCCGCGCTCCTGGAGGGCCGCGAGACGATCGAGGGCCTGGCCGTCGACACCGAGCTGCGCTGGGCGTTCGTGCAGCGCCTCGCCGCCACCGGCGTCTTCGACGAGCCGGAGATCGCGGCGGAGCTGGAGCGGGACCGCACGGCGGCCGGCGAGCGGCACGCGGCGACGGCCCGTGCGGGGCGTCCGACCGACGCGGCGAAGGCCGAGGCGTGGGCGGCGGTCGTCGAGGACGACAAGCTGGCCAACGCGGTGCAGGAGGCGGTGATCGGCGGCTTCGTCCAGGCCGACCAGCGCGAGCTGCTCGCGCCGTACACGGAGAAGTACTTCGCGTCGATCAAGCGCGTCGCCGAGACCCGCAGCCACGAGATGATCCAGCAGATCGTGGTCGGTCTCTACCCGACGCTCCAGGTCTCCCAGGAGACGCTGGACGCGACGGACGCGTGGATCGCGGCGAACGACCCGGTCCCGGCGCTGCGCCGTCTGGTGACGGAGTCGCGCGCGGGCGTCGAGCGGGCCCTGAAGGCCCGCGCGGCGGACACGGCGGCGGCGAAGTAGAGACCCGCGGTGTCTGCCGGCGGGAGCGAATAGACACGCGCGGTGTCTGCCGGCGGGAGCGAATAGACACGCGCGGTGTCTACCGGCAGGAGCGGGTAGATACCCGCGGTATCTGCCGGTAGACACCCGCGGTATCCGTACGACGAAGGGGCGCCCTCCCCCACGGAGGCGCCCCTTCGCCGGTTCCTGGTGCCTAGCGGCTCGCGCGGTCGAAGCGGGCGCGCAGGTCGGCGGCGCCCTCCTCGGTCAGGGCGCCGTGCAGGCGCATGCGGGCGACGCCGCCGTCGGGGAAGGCGTCGAGGCGCACGTGGGTGACGACCGCCTGGGCGGGGAGCTTGAAGCGGTGCAGGGTGTCGGGCTGGAGGCGGGTGCGCGGGATGATCTCGAACCACTCGCCGGACTCGCCGTTGCGGCCCTGGAGGGCGATCCAGCCGGCCGAGTTGCCCTTGAGGTAGGCGGTGTCGATCTCGACGGCGCGGACGGCGCCCTGGGCCGGGAGGCGGAAGCGGACCCAGTCGTTGGTGCCGCGGACGCGGCGGCGGCGGTTCTCCCAGCCGTCGTCCATCTTGCGGGAGGTGCCGGGCAGGATGATCTGCGTCGGCGAGGAGTAGAACTTGTCGGAGGCGTCCTCGTACGACCCGCCGTTGAGGACGGAGAGCAGGTCGATGGTGCCGAGGAGGTCCAGCCACTCGGGGTCGGGGAGCACCTCGCCGTGGACGCGGAGGCGGGCGACGCCGCCGTCGGGGTGCTGACAGAGGCGTACGTGGGTCCAGCGGCGGTCGCTGTCGATGGTGAAGCCGTTGGCGGCGTGGCCGCGCACGGGGGTGGGCGGGACGAGCTCCTCCCACTTGGCGTCGAGCAGCTCCGCGGGGCTGGGGCTGCCCTCGACGGCGGTGGCCTGGACGCTGACCTTCTGCGGGTAGTTGCCGCGGAAGTGGGCGGTGTCGACGATCAGGCCGCGGATGACGCCGGGGGCGCCGAGGCGGACGATCGCCCAGTCGTGGTCCTCGGGGGCGGGGAAGACGTTCTCGGCGTCGGCGCCGCGGCGGCGGCGGGTCTCCCAGCCGTCCATGATCTTGCCCTTGTGGCCGAAGTGCTCCGGGTCGAAGACGGCCCGCTCGCGGACGAGGAGGTTCTCGCGCTCGGCGAAGAACTCGTCGTTGGCCGCGACGACGCCGCCGCCGAGGCGGCGGTCGGCGAGGTCGACCAGCTCGGTGAAGGGGAAGTCGCCGGTGCGGTAGTCGGCGTACGGGTCGCCTCCGGAGTAGGGGGCGGCGTCGTTGGCGTGCGGGTCCTGGGTGTCCTCGATGGCGGTCATGGTCCGACTCTCCTCCGCCGGAAGTCCGCGGTCCATCGAATGTTTTCGATGACGTCGTTCAGTTCCGCTGAACGGTTTCGCGGGCCGCGGCCGTCTGCCGGAGGGCGGCGAGCACCCGGGCGACCGCCGGGCCGCCCTCCGCGCCGCGCCGTACGGCCGCGACGACGTGGCGGCGCGGCTGGTCGGCGGAGAGGACCCGCATGACGACCCCGGTGCCGCCCCGGCGGTCGGCGGAGGCCATCCGGGGCACGAGGGCGATGCCGAGCCCCGCCTCGACCATGGCGAGGATCGCGGTCCAGCCTGAGGCGCTGTGGGCCTGCTCGGGCACGAAGCCGGCGGCCTCGCAGGCGGCGGTGGTGATCTCGGACCAGGGGCCGGAGCCGCCGAAGATCCAGGGCTCGGCGGCGAGGTCGGCGAGGCGCAGACCGGGGGCGTCGGCGAGCGGGTGGCCGGCGGGCAGGGCGACGTCGAGGGGGTCGGCGAGCAGCGGCATCCGGCTGAACTTGGGGTCGCGCGCGGTGGGCGCGTGGGCGGCGAGCGAGAGGGCGAGGTCGACCTCGCCGGCGGTGAGCAGTTCGTACGCCTCCGCCGCCTCGGCCTCCCGGATGCGGACGGCGAGCCCGGGGTGGGCGGTGCGGAGCTGGCGTACGGCGGGGACGAGGAGGGCGGGCACGGAGGTGGAGAAGGCCGCGACCCGCACCTGGCCGGCCTCGCCCCGGAGGTAGCCGTCGAGTTCGGCGTCGGCGCGCTCCAACTGGGCGAAGACCGCCTCGGCGTGGCGCAGGACGAGGTGGGCGGCGTCGGTGAGCCGGACGCGCCGCCCGTGGGCCTCAAGGAGCGGCACGCCGAGTTGTCTGGCGAGGTTGGTGAGCTGCTGGGAGACGGCCGAGGGGGTCATCAGGAGCGTCTCCGCGGTGGCGGTGACGGTGCCCCGGTCGCGCAGGGTGCGCAGGATGTGCAGCTTCTTGATGTCCCACTCGGTCATGCGCGCAACCTACCTGGCCGAGCTGAGGGCCACTCCGCCGAGGATCAGCGCCATGCAGGCGCCGCCGGCGAGGCCGAGCCGCTCGCCAAGGAGGGCGTACGAGAGGAGGGCGGCGCAGACCGGCTGGAGGTAGTAGACGACTCCGGCGCGGGCGGCGCCGATCAGGGAGATCGCCTTGTTCCAGGCGAAGAAGGCGACGGCGGAGGAGAGCACGCCGATGTAGAGCAGGGGGCCGACGGTGCCGGGGGTGGCGGGGAAGCCGCCCTGGACGGCGAGGGAGACGGCGTAGGCGGGGGCGAGCATGAGCGCGCCGAGCACGAAGGTGGCGCAGAGGAAGGCGAGTCCGTCGATCTCGGCGGGCCTGCGCTTGAGGAGCGCGCTGTACGAGGCGAAGGAGAGGGCCGCCGCGAACATCCACAGGTCGCCGGCGGAGAGGTCGACGGCGAGGGAGCCCTTGCCGACGAGGAGCAGCACGCCGAGGACGGCGATCGCCATGCCCAGGAGGCGGCGGGCGCCGAGCCGTTCGCCGCCGAGCCGGGCGTAGACCGCCATGATCACCGGGGCGGCGGCCATGATCATGCCCATGTTGGTGGCGGAGGTCGTCAGACCGGCCTGGTGGACGAGGGTGTTGTAGAGGGTGACGCCGAACAGCGCGGCGAGGGCGGTGTAGCCGAGGTGCCGGCGGATGACCGCGCGCTGCCGCCAGAACGGGCGGGCGGCGAAGGGGGCGACGGCGACGAGGGCGATGATCCAGCGCCAGAACACGGCCTGGACGGGCGGGACGGAGTCGGCCAGGTCGCGGGTGGCGACGAAGCTGCCGGACCAGATGACGGTGGCGAGGAGGGCGAGGAGCAGGCCGAGACCGGCGCCCTTGGCGGGTGCCGGTCTCGGGTGGTCGTCGGGGGTGGCGGGCGCGGTCGGGTGGCGGGGTGTCGTGAGGCTCATGGCGCCTACCGTCGCACCCCCGAAACCTCCAGGTCCATCGAAAGTTCCTGACCGTTCTTTTCAGCAGAACTGAACGGTACGGGTACGGCCCCGGGCTCGCGATCGGCCTCGGTCTCGGGCTGGGCGTCGGTCTCGGGCTCGGGCCGGGCGTCGGGTCGGGGCTTCGCCGGGGCGAGCTGGCCGACCAGGGTGGCGCCGAAGGCGATCAGCATGCCGAGCAGCTGCACCGGGCCGAGCGCCTGGCCGAGGGCGGCCCAGCCGATGACGGCGGCGGTGATCGGGGAGAGCGGGCCCAGGAGGGTGACCGAGGAGGCGCTCAGCCGCTCGATGCCGCGGAACCAGAGGAAGTACGAGATCGCGGTGTTGCCGAGGGCGAGGTAGGCGTAGCCGGCGAGGTGGGTGCCGGTGAGGGCGGGCGGGGCGCCCTCGACCAGGAAGGCGAGGGGCAGGATGACCAGGCCGCCGGCGGTGAGCTGCCAGCCGGTGGTCGCGAGGGCGCCGACGCCCTCGGGGCGGCCCCAGCGCTTGGTGAGGACGACGCCCGCGGACATCGAGAGGGAGGAGAGGAGTCCGGCGCCGACGCCGATCAGGTCGAACGCGGCCCCGGCCTTGAGGACGACGAGGCTGACGCCGAAGGCGGCGGCGACGGCGGTGAGCAGGGTCCGCGCGGTGGGCTTCTCGGCGAGGAAGAGCGCGGCGAGGCCGACGACGAAGAGCGGGCCGACGGAGCCGACGACGGCGGCGACCCCGCCCGGCAGGCGGTAGGCCGCCAGGAACAGGAGCGGGAAGAAGGCGCCGATGTTGAGCGCGCCGAGGACCGCCGACTTCCACCACCAGGCGCCGCTCGGGAGCTTGCGGGTGAGCGCGAGGAGCAGCAGGCCGGCCGGGAGGGCCCGCATGAGGCCGGTGAAGAGGGGCCGGTCGGGCGGCAGGAACTCGGTGGTCACGAAGTAGGTCGAGCCCCAGGAGATCGGGGCGAGGGCGGTGAGCGCGACGGTGGCCGCCTTACGGGACATGGCAGGACTCCCCCTGAGCGATGCGGTCTCCGGCGGACCGGAGTGCTTCTTGCTTGGCGGTAATTAACTTAGCACTAAGCTACTTACTTGCAAGTGGCTTTCTTGCCATCGACCGCGAAGGAGCGGAACACTGAGGTCATGAAGACGCAGCCCCCCGCGCACGACGCCGTCGACGCCATCACCGACCAGTGGGCGGCGGTCCGCCCCGATCTGGACACGCGCCCCATGGCGGTTTTCGGGCGGATCTACCGGCTCGCGGCCGCCATGCGCGGCCGGGTGGACAAGGCGTACGCGCCCTACGGCATGGCGCTCGGGGAGTTCGACGTGCTCGCGACCCTGCGCCGGTCCGGGGAGCCGTACACGCTCTCACCGCGCGAGCTGACCGCCACGCTGATGATCACCACGGGCGGGATGACCGGCCGGCTGGACAAGCTGGAGAAGGCCGGGCTGCTCAGCCGCAGCCCCGACCCGCACGACCGGCGCGGACTGCGCGTCACGCTCTCGGAGCGCGGCCGGGAGCTGGTGGACCAGGCGGTCGGCGCGGGCCTGGAGCGGCAGCGGGAGGCGCTGGAGTCGGCGCTGACCGAGGAGGAGGCGGAGCAGCTGGCGGGCCTCCTGCGGAAGCTGCTCGCGACGACCGCCTGAGCCGGGGCGGCCCCGCGGACGCGCGAGGGCGCCGCACGGCCGGTGGCCGTGCGGCGCCCTCGGGAACGGACGGAGGAGGCGGTTACGCCTTCTTGCGGGACTTGTCGAGGACCATCACCAGGCCGGCGATGACCAGGAACAGCACCAGCGGGGCCGCCACGAAGAGGCCGAGGGTCTCGATGACCTCCAGCTTGGGGGCCGGGTCGTCACCGTCGTCGCGGGTCAGCGCGAGCGCGGGGGACGACATGAGCAGCATCATCAGCGTCGTACCGGCCGCGACGGCGCCGGCGCGCAGGGCGTTCTTCTTGTCCACGGTGCAAAAGTAGCGAACACCTAAACGGCCCGCGCGCCCGGGGGTGCCGTACGGGCTCCGACGCCCTCGGCGGCGGTCCTCAGCAGGGCGTGCGCGCGGGGCGAGGAGGCGATCCGTTCGAGGGTGAGCGGCTGCCCGTCGGGGCCCGCGACCGGCAGCCGCCAGTTGGGGTACTCGTCCCAGGTGCCCGGCAGGTTCTGCGGTCTGCGGTCCCCCACCAGGTCCGGCAGCCAGACCCCCACCATCCGGGCCGGGGTGCGGGCCAGGAAGCGGTGCAGGGCCCGGATCTCGGCCTCCTCGCCGCCCGGGCCCTCGGGCAGCAGCCCGAGCCGCTGGAGGACCCCGCGCCACTCGGCCGTCTCCGCCGCGTCGGCGGCCCGCTCGCGCGCCAGGTCGCCGGAGAGCAGGCCGAGCCGGTGCCGCAGCACCACGTGGTCGCCGGAGAGCCGGGCGGCGGTGGAGGGCAGGTCGTGGGTGGTGACGGTGGCCACGCAGTCGGCCCGCCACGCCTCCGGCGGCAGCGGAGCGCCGCCGCCCGCCCAGTCCCGCTCGAACCAGAGCACCGAGGTGCCGAACACCCCGCGCCCGGCGAGGGCCTCGCGGACGCCCGGCTCGACGGTGCCCAGGTCCTCGCCGACGACGAGGGCGCCGGCCCGGTGCGCCTCCAGGACGAGGACGGCCAGCATCGCCTCGGCGTCGTACCGCACATAGGTGCCCTCGGTGGGCTCCCGGCCCTCCGGCACCCACCAGAGCCGGAACAGGCCCATCACGTGGTCGATGCGCAGCGCGCCCGCGTGCCGCAGGAGTTCGCGCAGGAGCCCGCGGTACGGGGCGTACCCGGCGGCGGCGAGGGCGTCGGGGCGCCACGGCGGCAGGCCCCAGTCCTGGCCGCGGGAGTTGAAGGCGTCGGGCGGCGCGCCGACCGACATCCCGGCGGCGAAGTCGCCCTGCCGGGCCCAGACGTCGGAGCCCTCGGGGTGCACGCCGACGGCCAGGTCGTGGACGAGCCCGACCGCCATCCCGGCCTCCCGGGCCGCGTCGGCCGCCTCGCCGAGCTGCCGGTCCGTCAGCCAGGCCAGCCGGCAGTGGAAGTCGACCCGCGCGGTCAGCACCGCGTCGGCGCGGACCGCCGCCCCGGCGCCCTCCGGGGTGCGCAGCGGCGCGGGCCACGCGCGCCAGTGGGGGCCGTGGAGCTCGGCGAGGGCCTGGTAGGTGGCGTGGTCCTCCAGGGCGCGGCCGCGCTCGGCGAGGAAGTCGTGGTAGTCGGCGCGCCGGCCGGGTCCGAGGTCGACGGTGGCGAGGAGTTCCAGGGCGCGGAGCTTGAGCGCCCAGACGGCGTCCCGGTCGACGGTGGTGCCCTTGGCGAGGACGCTCTCGCGCAGTTCGGCGGCGGAGACGAGGATCCGGTCCAGCTCGTCGCGGCGGCCGGTGGCCAGGTGGGCGTACTCGGGGATCTGCTCGATCCGCAGGTGGACGGGGTCGGGGAAGCGCCGGGAGGAGGGGCGGTACGGGGACGGGTCCGAGGGCTCCCCGGGCACGCCCGCGTGCAGCGGGTTGACCTGGACGAAGCCGGCGCCGTGCGCGCGGCCCGCCCAGGAGACGAGCTCGCGCAGGTCGCCGAGGTCGCCCATGCCCCAGGAGCGTTCGGAGAGCAGCGAGTAGAGCTGGACGAGCAGGCCGTACGCGCGCGTGGCGGGGGCCGGCACGCGCGCGGGGGCGACGATCAGGGTGGCGCGGGCGGTGCGCCCGTCGGGGGCGTCGGCGTCCACGGTGTGCACGCCGAGCGGCAGCCGCCCCCAGTCGGCGCCGTGGTGCACGGCGCCGGTCTCGGTGGTGACCCGCAGCAGGGTCCCGTCGGGCAGTCCGGCGGGCGGCGCGGGCGGTCCTTCGCCGGTGTGCCGGACGAGGGTGGGCGGGAGGAGGCGCTCCCGGTCGGCCCGCTCCGCCGCGCCGAGGGAGGCGGCGACCGCCTCCGGGGTGGTCGCGTCCACCCCGAGGGCGCCGAGCACCGCGACCACGGTGGCCTCGGGCACGGGCGCGGTGACGCCCTCGGACGGGCTGAACTCGGTGGCGACGCCGTGACGGGCGGCGAGGCGGGCCAGGGTCACTTCACACTCCGGGGGGCTCCGTGCCGCACCGGCTTCCGGGGGCGGTGGGCTCGCTGGTGAGGGGGGCGGCGCCGGTGAGGGGCGGCTCGCTGGTGAGGGGCGCGGCACCGGCGAGCGGGGGCTCGCTGGTGAGCGGCGCGAGGTCGGCGCACGGGGGCTCGCTGGTCAGCGGCGCGGCGCCGGCCGGTGCGGGTTCGCCGGCCGGCGGGGCGCCGTCGGCGGCGGCCTGGCGTGGGATCCGTATCCGTCCGGAGGGATGACGGGCGGTCGTGGTCACGGGGGTCTCCCGGTTTCGTCTCGACGTGGTGGCCGGTCGGGCTGGTGGCCGGCGGCCGCGGGTGCGACGGGGTGAGCCCTACCCACCACGCCTCCCTTTGCCCCTTTTACCGGGGGAACGTGGCGAAAGGGCGACAGCTCGCCGGTGGTTCACCGGGCAAAGCCGACACTTCGCCCCGTCGCATTGACACCTCCGTACGACGGGTGGTGGGCTCGTGATCCGCTCGTGACCAACCGGCCGGGCGGGGCCCTCCCCTGACGATCCGGCGGGTCCCGGTCCCGGCGAAGGGAGACCTCCGTGACCCCCGTGCGTCCGGGACGCGGACCGCGTACGGCGACCGCGGTCGCCGCCGCCGTCATCGGCGGACTCCTCGGCGGTGCCGTGCCCGGCTCGGCGGGCGCCGCCCCGCTCCCGGTGGCGGTGCCCGACCTGACCGCCTCCCCGCTGTCGCCCACCGGGCCCGCCGCGACCCCGACCGTGCCCACGCCCCGGACCGGCCCCTCCCGCAAGGCGGCGCCCACGGTGCCCGCCGTGTGGCCCCGTCCGCAGTCGCTGACGGCCTCGGGGCCCTCCGTGCGGCTCGGGGAGCGGGTGACGCTGGTGGCGGACGAGGACGCCGATCCGTACGCCCTGGCGGACCTGCGGCGGCTGCTCGCCGACGCCGGGGTGCGGACGGTGCACGAGGGGCTGCCGGGCGCGGGCCCGGTCGTCCGGGCCTCGGGGCCGTCCGGGGCGGCGGCGCAGGAGGCGCTGGCCTCCTTCGGGGTGGCCGAGCGGACCGATCTGCCGGACGGCGGCTACCGGCTGGCCACCGGCCGCTTCGGCGGGCGGGACACGGTGGTCCTGGACGGGACGGGCGACGACGGGCTCTTCCACGCCGTGCAGACGCTCCGTCAGCTCCTCGGCGAGGGGACGGACGGCGTCGGCGGCGAGGTGCCGGGCGTCGTCGTCCGGGACTGGCCCGGCACCGCCGAGCGGGGGCTCGCGGAGGGCTTCTACGGCACGCCGTGGACGACGGAGCAGCGCCTGGCGATGGTCGACTTCCTGGGCCGCACCAAGCAGAACCGCTACCTCTACGCGCCCGGTGAGGACCCGTACCGGGCCGCGCAGTGGCGCGAGCCGTACCCGGAGGCGCAGCGGGCCGGCTTCCGCGCGCTGGCCGAGCGGGCCCGGTCCAACCACGTGACGCTGGGCTGGGCGGTGGCGCCCGCGCAGTCGATGTGCCTGTCCTCGGACGCGGACGTGGCGGCGCTGACGCGGAAGCTGGACGCGATGGCGGAGCTCGGCTTCCGCTCGTTCCAGCTCCAGTTCCCGGACGCCGGGTACGGCGAGTGGACCTGCGACGAGGACGCCGACGCCTTCGGGCGGGACGCGGCGGGCGCGGCCCGGGCGCACGCGCGCGTGGCGAACGCGGTGGCCCGGCACCTCACCGAGCGCCAACCGGACGCCGAGCCGCTGACGGTGCTGCCGACGGAGTACTACCAGGAGGGCACCAGCGAGTACCGCTCGGCGCTCGCCGGGGCCCTGGACGCGCGCGTGCGGGTGGCGTGGACGGGCGTCGGGGTGGTGCCGCGCACCATCACCGGCCCCGAACTGGCCGGGGTGCGGGCGGCCCTGGGGCAGCGCCCGCTGGTCACCATGGACAACTACCCGGTGAACGACTACGCGCAGGACCGGCTCTTCCTGGGCCCGTCCCGGGGCCGGGAGCCGGCCGTGGCGGCCGGTTCCGCCGCCTATCTGGCGCACGCGATGGAGCAGCCGGCCGCCTCCCGGATCCCGCTCTTCACCACCGCCGACTTCGCCTGGAACCCGCGCGGCTACCGGCCCGGGGAGTCCTGGCGGGCGGCCGTCGCCGACCTCGCGGGCCCCGAGCCTGCCGCGCGGGAGGCGCTCGGCGCGCTGGCCGGGAACGCGGCCTCGTCGATCCTCGCCCCGGACGCCGAGTCGGCCGGGCTCAAGCCGCTGATGAGCGCCTTCTGGTCGGCCCGGGCCTCGGGCCCGGCGGCGGCCCGGGAGAAGGCCGGGAGCGAGCTGCGGGCCGCGTTCACCGTGATGCGGGAGGCGCCCGAGCGGCTGGCCGGCACGGCCGGCGGCGCCCTGCGCGCCGAGTCCGGACCCTGGCTGGAGCAGCTCTCGCGCTACGGGGCGGCGGGCGAGGCCGCCGTCGACATGCTCCTCGCGCAGGCGCGCGGGGACGGGCCCGCGGCCTGGCAGGCGCAGCTGCGCCTGGAGCCGCTGCGCCCCCGGATCGCGGCGAGCGGGGTGACGGTCGGCGACGGGGTCCTCGACCCGTTCCTGGACCGGGCGGTGAAGGACGCGGCGGCCTGGACCGGCGCCGACAAGGACCCGGAGCGCGTGGTGGACCGGGCCACCGGTTCGTACACGGTGAAGCTGGACCGGGCGCGCCCGGTGGAGTCCGTGACGGTGCTGGCGGGGCCCGCGGCCGAGGCGGCGGGCACGGGCGGGAAGGCGCCCGGGGACGGGACCGACACTGGGGACGGCTCTGGGGACGGCTCCGGGAACGACACCGGGCGGTCCTCGGAGAAGCCCTCCGGCGAGACTCCCCAGGAGCGGGAGGCCGCCGGGGAGGCGCACGCGCGCGTGGAGGCGTATGTCGCGGGTGAGGGCTGGCGGTCGCTGGGGCCGCTCTCCTCCACCGGCTGGACGCAGACCGAGCTGAAGGGGCTGCGCGCCGAGGCGCTGCGGATCGTCTGGGACGGCACGGGTCCGGCGCCCGACGTGCGCTCGCTCGTGCCGTGGTTCGCGGACGGGCCGCGGGCCGGCCTGGAGCTGGCCCGGACGGAGACGGACCTGGAGGCGGGCGGCCCGGCGGGCCGGGTGGACCTGGAGCTCACCGGACGGCGGGCGGCCGAGGTGCGGGGCCCGCTGACGGCGAGGCCGCCGAAGGGGATCACCGTACGGCTGCCGAAGGAGGCCGCGGTGGAGCGCGGCGGCACGACGACAGTGCCGATGGAGGTGTCGGTGGCGCCCGGCACGGCGTCCGGGGAGTACCGGGTGCCGGTGTCGTTCGCGGGCGAGGAGCGGGTCCTGACGGTGCGGGCCTTCCCGCGCACGGGCGGCCCGGACCTGGCCCGGTCGGCGACGGCCTCCTCCTCCGGCGACGAGACGCCGGACTTCCCGGCCGCGCTCGCGGTGGACGGCGATCCGGCGACCCGCTGGTCCTCGCCGGCCGAGGACGGGGCCTGGTTCCAGCTGGAGCTGTCCGAACCGGCCCGGATAGGACAGGTGGTGCTGCACTGGCAGGACGCGCACGCCTCCCGCTACCGCGTGCAGGTCTCGGCCGACGGCCGGAACTGGCGGACCGCGGCGAACGTCACGGACGGGCGCGGCGGCCGGGAGTCGGTGCGGATGGACGCGGCGGACACGCGCTTCCTGCGCGTGCAGGGCGAGCGGCGGGCGACCCCGTACGGCTACTCGCTCTGGTCGGTGGAGACGTACGCGGTGACGGACGCCCGCACGGACACCCAGGAGCCGAAGACCCCGGAGGGCACCCGGGCCCCGGAACCGGAGACCTCGGAACCGGAGACCTCGGGGCCGGGCGCGGCGGAGGAGGGCGCCGCCCGCTGAGCGGCGGCGCCCTCGGCTCCGTACCCCGTCCGGTTCGGCCCGGGAACGCGGATGGCCCGGATCTCAGCCGGTCGTCAACGCCCCCGCTGGGGTGTCGGCGACGGAGTCGATCCGGGCCATCGCGTCCTCGGCGCCGTACGGCGTGAGGTAGGGCAGCCACCGTGGGTCCCGGTGGCCGGTCCCGATGATCCGCCAGGCCAGGCCGGTCGGCGGCGCGGGTTGGTGGCGCAGCCGCCAGCCGATCTCCCGCAGGTGCTTGTCGGCCTTGAGGTGGTTGCAGCGGCGGCAGGCGGCCACCACGTTCTCCCAGGCGTGGATCCCTCCCCGGCTGCGCGGGATGACGTGGTCGACGCTGGTCGCCACTCCCCCGCAGTACATGCAGCGCCCGCCGTCGCGCGCGAAGAGGGCCCTGCGGGTCAAGGGAACGGGCCCCCGGTAGGGGACCCGCACGAAGCGCTTCAGCCGTACCACGCTGGGCGCGGGGACGATCTGATGCTCGCTGTGCAGGAAGGCGCCGGACTCCTCGATGCAGAGGGCCTTGTTCTCCAGAACGAGGACGAGTGCGCGGCGGAGCGGTACGACGCCCAGAGGCTCGTACGACGCGTTGAGGACCAGGACATGCGGCACGGATGCCTCCTATGGCGCCGGCGGCGCGTGGCTCGCGCCGGGACGAACTGCTCTCAGTCTCTCCTCATGCCTGGTCGGAGCGCCACCACGTTCCCGCGATCGCTCGGGGCGCGCCGGACGTGTTCTCGGCCACATCGGCATGTCTCCCGGGTATGTGCCCGGGTGAGGTCGGTCTCTCCCTCGAACAGGGCCACGGGTGCACGTCCGATGCCCCGTTAGGGTGGATGGCCTGCGTACGCGATGCCTGGAGGTTGTCCCGTGTCCTGGTCCGTCCTGGCGGCCGCCACCGAACCCGAGCCCATCCCGGTGTCTCTGGACGAGGCGGCGGAGAAGGCCACCAACGCGGCGAGCTGGGTGGAGGAGAACTGGTCCACCTGGCTCAACACCGGTCTGCGCATCCTGCTGATCGTGGTCGTCGCCCTGATGCTGCGGTGGGCCGTCCGGCGCGCCCTGACGAAGCTGATCGAGCGGATGAACCGCTCCGCCCAGGCGGTGGAGGGGACGGCGCTCGGCGGACTGCTCGTCAACGCCGAGCGGAGACGGCAGCGGTCCGAGGCGATCGGTTCGGTGCTGCGTTCGGTGGCGTCGTTCCTGATCCTGGGCACCGCCGGGCTGATGGTGCTGGGCGCCTTCGACATCGATCTGGCGCCGCTGCTCGCCTCGGCCGGTGTGGCCGGTGTGGCGATCGGCTTCGGCGCGCGGAACCTGGTGACGGACTTCCTCTCCGGCGTCTTCATGATCCTGGAGGACCAGTACGGCGTCGGCGACTCGGTCGACGCGGGCGTCGCCTCCGGCGAGGTCGTCGAGGTGGGGCTGCGGGTGACGAAGCTGCGCGGCATCGACGGCGAGGTCTGGTACGTGCGCAACGGCGAGATCAAGCGGATAGGGAACCTCAGCCAGGGCTGGGCGACGGCGGCGGTGGACGTGACGGTCCGGCCGACGGAGGACCTGGACAAGGTGCAGGCCGTGATCACGGCGGCGGGCGAGACCATGGCCAAGGACGAGCCGTGGAACGAGCGGCTGTGGGGCCCGGTGGAGATCCTCGGTCTGACCGAGGTGCTGCTGGACTCGATGACCGTCCGGGTCTCCGTGAAGACGATGCCGGGCAAGAAGCTGGGCGTCGAGCGCGAGCTGCGCTGGCGGATCAAGCGGGGTCTGGACGAGGCCGGCATCCGGATCGTCGGCGGGCTGCCCGCGCAGGTGGAGGAGGCGGCGCCGGCCGATCCGACGGCGGGCATGGCGGCGCCCTCGGCGTTCTCCAGCGCGACCTCGCCGCAGTCGGCGGCGGCGACGCCGCTGCCGAGGACGGACCTCAGCAAGCCCTGACCCACCGCTTCTCCCCTTAGAGCGCCCCTTGGACGCCTCTTCGACGCCCCCTTCGGTAACGCTTCGGTTGCCGTGGGGGGCGTCTCGCGTTCCCGGGTATTGACGGCCCGGTGGCGGCGGTCCTACCTTCCTCCCACCAGATAGGAAACTTTCCTAACAGTGAGAGGCCGGTGCGACCGTCATGGCAGGTACCCAGGGAACCCCTGGCACTCCGCGGGTCCTGCGGGCCATGAACGACCGCGCCGCGCTCGACCTCCTCCTGGATCACGGCACCCTCTCGCGGACCCGGATCGGCAAGCTCACCGGCCTCTCCAAGCCGACCGCCTCCCAGCTCCTCGCCCGCCTCGAAGCCGCCGGCCTGGTCCGCGCCACCGGCACCACCGAGGGCCGTCCCGGCCCCAGCGCCCAGCTGTACGCGCTCGACCCGCGCGCCGGTCACGCCGCCGGACTCGACGTCAACCAGCACCGCATCCGCGCCGCCGTCGCCGACATCACCGGCGCCGTCGTCGGCGAGTACGAGCTCCGCACCGCGGGCCGCACCGGCGACGGCGTGGTCCGGCAGGTCACCGACGCCCTCGACGGGGCCGTCAAGGCCGCCGGGCTCACCCGCGCCGACGTCCGGCGGCTCGTCATCGGCACCCCCGGCGCCTTCGACCCGGCCACCGGACGCCTCCGGTACGCCTCCCACCTGCCCGGCTGGCACTCCCCCACCCTCCTGGAGGAGCTGGCCGCGGTCCTGCCCATGCCCTTCGAGTACGAGAACGACGTCAATCTGGTGGCCGTCGCCGAGCGGGCCCTCGGCGCCGCCCGCGGCCACGAGGACTTCGTCCTGCTGTGGAACGAGGAGGGCATCGGCGCCGCCCTCGTCCTCGGCGGCCGGCTGCACCGCGGCTTCACCGGCGGCGCCGGCGAGCTCGGCTTCATGCCGGTCCCCGGCACCCCGCTGGTCCGCAAGGTCGCCAAGGCCAACTCCGGCGGCTTCCAGGAGCTCGCCGGCGTCCAGTCCGTGCCGCGGATCGCCCGCGCGGCCGGCATCGAGACCCCCGACCACCCGTACGTGCCGGTGGCCTCCGGGCTGCTGGCCCGGGCCGCCGAGACCCCCGACGACGCCCGCTACGCGGAGCTGCTCGACCGGTACGCCGAACGGCTCGCCACCGGTCTGGCCTCCGTCACCGCCGTCCTCGACCCCGAACTGATCGTGCTGTCCGGAGACGTCCTCGTCGCCGGCGGCGAACCGCTGCGGGCCCGCGTACAGGCCGAGCTCGCCGACCTCGCGGCCTCCCGGCCGCGGCTCGTCCTCACCACCGTCCCCCGTGAACCCGTGCTGCGCGGGGCGCTGGAGAGCGCCCTCGCCACCACCCGCGACGAGGTCTTCGACACCTCGCGCTGACCCGCGCCACCTCGCTCGTCCCGTACCCCCCAATTCCCCCTTCCCCCTTCCCTCTTCCCCGACGCCCGCTGCCCGCCGCCCGCCCAGGGAGACATCGCCATGCCCGCACGCACGCGCAGAGCCGCCGCCGCGCTCGCCGCCACCGCCTCGCTCGCCCTCTTCGCCACCGCCTGTACCGGCTCCGCCGGCAACAAGGCGGCCGACGACCCGAACGCCGAGACCACTCTCACGTTCTGGCACGGCTGGTCGGCCCCGGCCGAGGTCAAGGCGATCGAGGACAACGTCGCCCGCTTCACGAAGGCCCACCCGAACATCAAGGTGAAGATCGTCGGCAACATCAACGACGACAAGCTCGGCCAGGCGCTCCGCGCCGGCGGCTCCAACGGCCCGGACGTGGTCGCGTCCTTCACCACCGCCAACGTCGGCAAGTTCTGCCACACCGGCGCGCTCGCCGACCTCAAGCCCTTCGTCGAGAAGGACAAACTGGACCTCGACACGATCTTCCCGAAGGTCCTCCAGGAGTACACCCAGTTCGAGGGGAAGCGCTGCACGCTGCCGCTGCTCTCGGACGCGTACGGGCTCTACTACAACAAGGACGCCTTCCGGAAGGCCGGGCTCGACCCCGAGGCCCCGCCGAAGACCTGGTCCGAGTTCACCGAGGTCGCCAAGAAGCTGACGAAGGCCAAGGGCGACTCGTACGAGTCGCTCGGCTTCATGCCGAACTACCTCGGCTACGAGACGGTCGTCTCGCACTACATGTCGCAGTGGGGCCACGACGGCTACTTCGGCCAGGACGGCAAGTCGACGGTGGGCACCGACCCCGGCTTCGCCGAGATGATGACGTACCAGAAGTCGCTGGTGGACGCGCTCGGCGGCTTCCAGAAGCTCGACAAGTACCGGACCACCTTCGGTGACGAGTGGGGCGCCAAGCACCCCTTCCAGACCGGCCAGGTCGCCATGCAGCTGGACGGCGAGTGGCGGCTGAACTTCATCAAGGAGGCCAAGGTCCCGTTCGAGGTCGGCGTCGCTCCGCTGCCGGTCGCCGACGACGAGGTCGCCGAGTACGGCAAGGGCTACCTCTCCGGCACGATCATGGGCATCGCGCCGCAGTCCAAGAAGCAGAACGCGGCCTGGGAGCTGGTCAAGTACATGACCACGGACACCGAGGCCGTGGTGAGCTTCGCCAACTCCATCGGGAACGTCCCCTCCACCCTGGAGGCCCTGAAGTCCCCCGACCTGAAGTTCGACGCGCGCTTCAAGACCTTCCTGGACATCGCCCAGCACCCGAAGTCCACCACCTCCGACGGCGCGGTGAACGGCTCGGCGTACCAGGACACCCTCCAGAAGTTCGCCCAGCGGTACGAGAAGGGCCAGGTCACCGACCTGAAGAAGGGGCTCGCGGACACCGCCGCCCAGATCGACCGCGACATCGCCGCGGCGAAGTGACGGCCGGATCCCACCCATGAGCACGGACACCCTGCCCGCGAAGGAGGCGGCCGCCGCACCGGCCGCCTCCGCCCCCGGGGGACGCAACACCCTCCGGTCCAGGCGCCGGCGGAACGCGCTGCGGACCCTGGCCTTCATGGCGCCCTGGCTGATCGGCTTCGGCTTCTCCTTCGGCTATCCGCTGGTCTCGACCGTCTACTTCTCGCTGATGAAGTACGACGGCCTCAACCCGCCCGAGTGGCGCGGACTGGCCAACTGGGAGTACGTCTTCACGTCCTTCCCCCAGTTCTGGCCCGCCCTCCAGAACACCCTCTGGCTCTGTGTCGTCATGGTGAGCTGCCGGGTGGTCTTCGGACTCGGCATCGGCCTGCTGATCACGAAGATCAAGACCGGCACCGGGGTCTTCCGAACCCTCTTCTACCTTCCCTATCTGGCCCCACCGGTGGCCGCGACGCTCGCCTTCGTCTTCCTGCTCAACCCCGGCACCGGGCCGGTCAACTCGCTCCTGGAGGCCGTCGGCCTCCCCGCCCCCGCCTGGTTCAACGACGCGGACTGGGCCAAGCCGGCCCTGACCGTCCTCGCCGTCTGGGGCATCGGCGACCTCATGGTCATCTTCATGGCCGCCCTGCTCGACGTCCCCAAGGAGCAGTACGAGGCAGCGGAGCTGGACGGGGCGAACGCGTGGCAGCGGTTCCGCCACATCACGCTGCCGAACATCTCGCCGATCGTGCTCTTCGCGCTGGTCACCGGCGTCATCGGCGCGATGCAGTACTACACGCAGCCGATCGTGGCCTCCAAGGTCGCCTCCGGCGTGATGGGCGGCTCTGGCGTCACCTTCGTCCCCGGCTACCCCGACGACTCCACGCTCACGCTCCCGCAGCTCGTCTACAGCCTCGGCTTCAGCCAGTTCAACTACGGCACGGCCTGCGTGGTGGCGCTCGTGCTCTTCGCCTTCTCCATGGCCTTCACCGCGCTGCTCATGCGCCGGCGCGGCGGCCTGATCGGCTCGGGTGACTGAACCATGACCCTGCACCTGACCGCCGCGGAGCCCGCCGCGAAGCGGGCCCGCCGCACGGCGCTGCTGCACTGGATCGCCGTGCACTCGCTCGGGATCGCCGCGGCCCTCTTCTTCGTCCTGCCGTTCGTCTTCGTCGTCCTCACCTCGCTGATGAGCGACCAGCAGGCGCTGACCCGCGACCTCACCCCGAACTCCTGGCACTTCGAGAACTACGTCAAGGTCTTCCAGACCGACGGCTTCCTCACCTGGTGGAAGAACTCGCTGCTGTACGCGGGTCTCGGCACCGTCCTCGTCGTGGTGTCGTCCATACCCGTCGCGTACGCGCTCGCCAAGTTCCGCTTCCGCGGCCGGCACCTGTCGCTGCTGCTCGTGATCTCGATGATGATGCTGCCGCCGCAGGTCGTGATCATCCCCATGTACCTGTTCTGGGCCCAGCAGATGGACCTGTCGGGGTCGCTGTGGCCGCTGATCATCCCGATGGCCTTCGGCGACGCCTTCGCGGTCTTCCTGCTCCGCCAGTTCTTCCTCACCATCCCCGACGAGTACGTCGAGGCGGCCCGCATCGACGGCTGCGGCGAACTGCGCATCCTCCTGCGGGTCGTGCTGCCGATGGCGAAGCCCGCCATCGCCGCCGTCGCCCTCTTCCAGTTCTTCTACTGCTGGAACGACTACTTCGGGCCGCAGATCTACGCCTCCGAGAACCCGGCCGCCTGGACGCTCAGTTACGGCCTGGAGTCCTTCAAGGGCGCGCACCACACCGACTGGAACCTGACCATGGCCGCGACCGTCCTGGTCATGGCCCCCGTGATCCTCGTGTTCTTCTTCGCGCAGAAGGCGTTCGTCGAGGGAGTCACACTGACCGGAGTGAAGGGCTGAGACACCAATGAAGCTCGCTGTCGTGGGGGGCGGGTCCACCTACACCCCCGAACTGATCGACGGATTCGCGCGTCTGCGCGACACCCTGCCCATCACCGAACTCGTCCTCGTCGACCCGGCCGCCGACCGCCTCGACCTCGTCGGCGGGCTCGCCCGCCGCATCTTCGCCAAGCAGGGCCACGCCGGGAAGATCGTCACCACCTCCGACCTGGACGCCGGGGTCGAGGGCGCCGACGCCGTCCTCCTCCAGCTCCGCGTCGGCGGCCAGGCGGCCAGGAACCAGGACGAGACCTGGCCCCTGGAGTGCGGCTGCGTCGGCCAGGAGACCACCGGCGCCGGCGGCCTCGCCAAGGCGCTGCGCACGGTCCCCGTCGTCCTCGACATCGCCGAGCGGGTCCGGCGCGCCAACCCGGACGCCTGGATCATCGACTTCACCAACCCCGTCGGCATCGTCACCCGCGCGCTCCTGAAGGCCGGGCACAAGGCCGTCGGGCTGTGCAACGTGGCCATCGGGTTCCAGCGCAAGTTCGCGAAGCTCCTCGACGTGGCCCCGTCGCAGATCCACCTCGACCACATCGGGCTCAACCACCTCACCTGGGAGACCGGCGTGCGGCTCGGCGGCCCGGACGGCGAGGACGTGCTGCCGCGGCTGCTCGCCGAGCACGGCGACACGATCGCCGGGGACCTGCACCTGCCGCGCCTGGTGATGGACCGTTTCGGCGTCGTCCCCTCGTACTACCTGCGCTACTACTACGCGCACGACGAGGTGGTCGAGGAGCTGCGCACCAAGCCGTCGCGGGCCGCCGAGGTCGCCGCGATGGAGAAGGAACTCCTGGAGATGTACGGGGACCCGGCGCTCGACGAGAAGCCGGCGCTGCTCGGGAAGCGCGGCGGCGCCTTCTACTCGGAGGCGGCCGTGGACCTGGCGGCCTCGCTGCTGGGCGGCGGGGGTTCGCCGTACCAGGTGGTGAACACGCTCAACGCGGGCACGCTGCCCTTCCTTCCGGACGACGCCGTCATCGAGACGCAGGCGGCCGTCGGCCCCGGCGGGGCGGTGCCGCTGCCGGTCGCGCCGGTGGATCCGCTGTACGCCGGTCTGATCGCGCACGTCACGGCCTACGAGGACCTGGCGCTCGACGCGGCCCTGCGGGGCGGCCGGGAGCGGGTCTTCAAGGCGCTGCTCGCGCACCCGCTGGTCGGGCAGTACGCGTACGCCGAGCAGCTCACCGACCGGCTGATCGCGCACAACCGGGAGCACCTCGCGTGGGCGTGAACGGAGCGCTGCTCGCGGTCGACGCGGGCAACAGCAAGACCGACGCGGCGGTCCTCGCGCCGGACGGCACGGTGCTGGGCTCCGCGCGCGGAGGGGGCTTCCAGCCCCCGCTGGTCGGGGTGGCGGCGGCGGTCGACGGGCTGGCGGAGATCGTCGGGAGGGCCGCGGCGGACGCCGGTGTCCCCGTCGCCTTCGGCCATGTCACCGCCTGTCTCGCCAACGCCGACCTGCCGGTCGAGGAGGCGGAGCTGGAGCGGGAGCTGCTGGAGCGGGGGTGGAGCCGTTCGGTACGGGTCCACAACGACACCTTCGCGATCCTGCGGG
Organism: Streptomyces sp. NPDC059201; assembly: GCF_042754585.1. Classification (NCBI taxonomy): domain Bacteria; kingdom Bacillati; phylum Actinomycetota; class Actinomycetes; order Kitasatosporales; family Streptomycetaceae; genus Streptomyces; species Streptomyces sp. NPDC059201. The sequence continues at coordinate 106,476 of NZ_JBHZBB010000002.1, read as the reverse complement.
CCGGGCTCGACGAGCCGCGCGGCGTGGCCGTGGTCTGCGGCGCCGGGATCAACTGCGTCGGGATGACCCCGGACGGGCGGACCGCGCGCTTCCCGGCGATCGGCAAGATCTCCGGCGACTGGGGCGGGGGCGGCGGCCTCTCCGAGGAGGCCCTGTGGTTCGCGGCCCGCGCCGAGGACGGCCGGGGCGAGCCGACGGAGCTGGCCCGGGCGCTGCCCGCGCACTTCGGCCGGAAGACCATGTACGCGCTGATCGAGGCGCTGCACCTGGGCCTGGTCCCGCACGCGCGGCGGCACGAGCTGACGCCGGTGCTGTTCCGGGTGGCGGCGGAGGGCGACCCGGTGGCGCTGTCCCTGGTGCACCGGATGGCCGAGGAGGTCGTGGCGCTGTCGACGGTGGCGCTGCGGCGGCTCGGACTCCTCGACGAGGAGGCGCCGGTGGTCCTCGGCGGCAGCGTGCTCGCCGCCCGGCACCCGCAGTTGGAGGACCGGATCCGCGAACTCCTCGCGGAGCGGGCCCCGAAGGCGGCCGTCCGCTTCGTGACCGCGCCGCCGGTGCTGGGCGCGGGGCTGCTCGCCCTGGACGAGTGGGGCGCGGCGCCGGAGGCGGCCGAGCGGCTGCGGGCGCACTACGCGGCCTGACGTCGCGGTGGTGGGGCGTCCTCCTGTCCCGGGAGGCGCCCCCACGTCATGTTCACCTGTTCGAGCGATCGCCCGGGCGGAACCGATCCGGGGGATCCGACGTATTCAGAGTGAAGGGCGTTCGAAGAGGGTTCGAGGAGAGTTCGGGGAGAGTCCGGGGAGGCGGTGAGGGGGGCTCGCCCGCGCAAGTCCCGTAGGGGTGCGGCACGATAGGCACAAGATCGTGTCATTCCCGGTGTGCGGGCGGGCCGCCTGCGGCCATACTGCTCGCCGGGGTCGATCGACGTCGAGACCGAGGGGGAGGTCACGTGACACAGCCACCGAGCGCGCCCGCCGAGGCGCGGGGGCCGGCAGCCGCGCCCGCGCGGCCGACGGTGCCGGGGCAGGTCTCGCGCGCCGCCGCCGTCGGGGCCGCGCCGCCGCCGCCCGCGCGGGGGGCGTGGGCGACCGGCCGCGAGGTGCTGCGGGAGGCCGCGACCACCGAGCCGGGACGGCTGCGGATCCTGGGGGCCGTACTGGCGCTGCTCGTGCTGGCCCTGGGCACGGTCGCAGGACTTGAGGCGGCCGGCCGGGCCGGCTCCGCCGAGGACGTCGTGGGGCGCAGCCAGCCGCTGAGCGCGGACGCCGCCGCGATCTACCGCTCGCTCGCCGACGCCGACTCGACGGCCGCGGCCGGCTTCCTCGCCGGGACGCTCGAACCCGCCGAGTCCCGCGCCCGCTACGACCGCGACCTCGCCACCGCCTCCCGCCTCCTGGTGAAGGCGGCGGCGAACACGGACGGTTCGGGAAGCGCGGCCCGCGAGATCACCGTGCTCAACGAACTGCTGCCGCGGTACGCGGGCCTGATGGAGCGGGCCCGGGCCGCCAACCGGCAGGGCCTGCCGCTCGGCGGCGCCTATCTGCGGTACGCGAACCAGGAGATGACGACCCGGCTCCTCCCCGCCGCCGAGCGGCTGTACGCGGCGGAGACCGCCCGGCTGCACCAGGACGACGACGACGCCCGCGCCTGGCCCTCCGTGGCGCTCGGCGCCGGGGTGCTCGCGCTCGGCGTGCTGGTCTGGGCGCAGCGGCGCGAGTACCGGCGGACCAACCGGGTGTTCAGCCGGGGGCTGCTCGCCGCCACCGCCGCCTCCGTGGTGGTGCTGCTGTGGCTGGCCGGGGCGCACACGGTGGCGCGGGCCGGTCTCGGCTCCGCGCAGACCGAGGGGCAGCAGTCGCTCCAGCTGCTCAACGAGGCGCGGATCAGCTCCCTCAAGGCCCGTGCCAACGAGAACCTGACGCAGGTCGCCCGGGGCGCGGTCCTCACCGAGGACGGGAAGAACGACAAGTACGAGGCGGAGTTCGCGACCGGGATGGCGGCGCTCACCGACGCGCTCGCCCGCGCGACGCGGCTCGCCGACGACGAGGCCGGACGGGCGCCGCTGACGGAGGCGTCGGCCCGGGCCGAGGAGTGGCGGAAGCGGCACGCGGCGGCGCGTGACCTCGGCGAGGCGGGCGACTACCAGGGCGCCCTGGACCGGATCATCGGCCCGAAGGGGGCGGAGGAGCCGAAGGAGTCGGCCGGCTGGTCCTTCGACCAGGTCGACGCGGCCCTGGAGCGGGCGCTCGCGCACGAGCAGGACCAGTTCACCCGCTCCGCGCGGGGGGCGGTGGACGCGCTGACCGGTCTGCCGCTGGGCGCGGCCGCGCTCGGTGCCCTCGGCGCCCTCGGCGCGGTGCTCGGCATCAACCGAAGACTGTCGGAGTACCGGTGAGAGGGGGCGGCATGGCACACGACGGCGAGCCGCCGGTGCGGCGGGCGGCACGGCGGCTGCGGGGCTGGGGCGGCGTGGCCGCGATGGGCGTGGCCTGCGCCCTGACCGCCTCCCTCACCCTGCTGCCGCTGACCCGGGACGCGGGCGGGGCGCCCCCCGCCGGCCCCTTCGGGCCGGGTCCCGGCGTGGCCACGGGCGTCCAGGTGAAGGCGGACACCTGTGAGCGTCCGGAGGCGTCGCTGCGGCCCTCGACGGCGGACGGGCCCTCGGTCGCCGCGATCAAGCAGCGGGGCAAGCTGATCGTGGGCGTCGACCAGTCCAGCTACCGCTGGGGCTTCCGGGACCCGGAGACCGGCACCCTGGAGGGCTTCGACATCGCCCTGGCCCGGGCGATAGCCAAGGACCTGCTGGGCAGCGAGGAGGCGATCGTCCTCCGCGCGGTGCCGACGAACCAGCGGATGGCGGCGCTGGACAGCGGCAAGGTGGACCTGGTGGTCCGCACGATGACGATCAACTGCAAGCGGATCAAGCAGGTGGCCTTCTCCACCGCCTACTTCCGCGCCGGGCAGCAGGTCCTGGCGCCCAAGACGTCGCCGATCACCGGCTACGACGCCTCGCTGAAGGGCCGGCGGGTCTGCACCGCCGAGGGCTCCACCGCCCATGACGCCCTGGAGGAGAAGTCCTTCGGCGCCGTCATCAGGGACGAGGGCGACGGCACCCCCGCCGACCGGAACCTGCTGACCGTGCCCAACCAGCTGGACTGCCTGGTCCGGCTCCAGATGGGCGAGGTCGACGCCGTCGTCACCGACAACGCCCTGGCGGCCGGTCAGGCCGCGCAGGACCCGGCGGTGGAGCTGAAGGGGCAGCCCTTCACCGAGGAGTACTACGGGGTGGCGGCCAAGCTCGGCAACGACGACCTGGTGCGCCGCGTCAACAAGGTCCTGGAGGACTACCGCAAGGGCCGCTGGCAGGAGGCGTACGGCGTCTGGCTGGAGGCGGGGCTCGGGAAGGCCGAGCCGCCCGAGCCGCTGTACCGCTAGCGGGCCCGGCCCGCCGCGGGAGGAACGGCACGAGCAGCGCGTAGGGACGAGCGGCCCCGCACCGGGGCGGAGGAGATGAGGAGAGCGATGGGCGTCACGGGACCCCCTGGGCCGGTGATGGACCGGGACGAGGTGGACCGTGCGCTGGCGCGCCTCGGCGCGGAGCACAAGGCGGTCGAGGACTCGCTCCTCGCGCTCCAGGACCACGCCGGGCGGCGGCTCCTCGAAGGCGCGGGGCTGACCGGCACCACCCGGGAGCGCTGGGCGGCGACCGAGCGGACCATCACCGCGCTCTGGAGCTGCTTCGACGCGTACACGGCGGCGCTGCGGGGGGCCCGGGAGGTCCGGTCGCGGCACAAGTGGCCGAACCGGGAGGAGCTGGCGGAGCTGACCGAGCGGCTGCGCGGCGACTCCGTGCACGTGCCGGGCGGCGCCGGTGAACGGGCGCTGCTGGCCGAGCGGTTCACCCTCGACGGGCTCGTGCGGCGGATGAACGAGCTGTACGCGGTCTCCCTGGACGTGGTGGTCACGGCGGACGCGGTGTGGTCGGCGCTGCCCGCGCGGATAGACCTCCTCGCCGCCGAGCTGGGCCGGACCCGCTCGCTGGCGCACTCGGTCGGGGTGCGCCCCGGGGAGCATCCGGCCGGCGACGAGCTGGAGTCGATCACGGCCGAGCTGACGGAGCTGCGGTCGACGGTGGTGACCGATCCGCTGGCGTTCTGGCGTCCGGCGGAGGGCAGTTCGGCGCCCGGCGGGGGCCGCCCCGACACCGCGCGCTACGACCGGGCGGCCCTGGCCCTGGAGGACGTACGGCGCGAGATCGAGGCGGTCCTCGCGGTGCGGCAGGACTCCGAGGAGCGGCTGCTGCGGCTGCGGGACGTGCTGTCCCGGGCGGACCGGACCCTCGCGGAGGCCCGGGTGGCGCGCGGCGAGGTGCTCGCGAAGATCGCCGCCTCCGAGGTGCCGGCCGTGAGCGGGCCGCCGACGGCGCTCCAGGAGCGGCTCCAGGCCGCCGCCGACCACCGCCGGCACGCCCGGTGGCACCGCCTGTCGCCGCTGCTCGACGCGCTGGAGCGGGAGGCGGAGGAGGAGTTGCTGCGGGCCCGGGAATCGCTGACGGCGGTGACGGCGCCGCTCGCGGTGCGGGCGGAGCTGCGCGGCCGGCTGGACGCGTACCGGGCGAAGGCGACCCGGCTCGGCGGGGCGGACGACCCGTTCCTGACCGAGCGGTACGACACGGCGCGCCGGATGCTGTGGAGCGCGCCCTGCGACCTGCGGGCGGCGGAGCAGGCCGTGCTGCGCTACCAGCGGGCGGTGGCGGACCTGCTGTCCGGTCCGTCGGATCCGTCGGACACGGGAGGACGACAGTGGTGAGCGGTCAGGCGGTGAGCGGGGCGGGAAGCTGCCAGCGGCCCACCTGCGAGGGCGCGTACGAGGACGTGGGCGGCGGCGAGCTGTACTGCGACACCTGCGGGCTCGCGCCGGTGGTGGCGCCCAGCGGTCGGCTCCAGGCCAATCCGACCGGGGTCGCGGTGCCCGGGAAGCACGGTACGGGAACGGGCGCGGGCGCCGGCTTCGGGACGCCGTCCGAGGCGGCGGCCTGGGGGCCCGACTCGTCGTCCGCGCGCAGCGGTTCGCGGGCGTCCGCGCGGGCCTCGTCCCGCTCGGCGTCCTCGCGCCGCTCGGTGTCGGGGCGGCTGTCGCGGGCGCTGTCCGGGCAGGCCACGGGCCGTTCCGTGTCGGTCCGCAGCTCCCGCTCCTCGACCGCGCAGTCGGCCCGGAAGCGGCTGGGCGCGGGGCTCGTCCAGATCCCGGAGGTGCCGCGCCCGAACCCGCGCGCGGCGGTGATGGCGGACCCCGAGGTGCCCGAGCGGAAGCGATTCTGCTCCCGCTCCGACTGCGGGGCGCCGGTGGGCCGCGCGCGCGGCGACCGGCCGGGGCGTACCGAGGGCTTCTGCACCTCGTGCGGGCACCCGTACTCCTTCGTGCCCAAGCTGCGGGCGGGCGACGTGGTGCACGGGCAGTACGAGGTGGCGGGGTGTCTCGCGCACGGCGGCCTCGGCTGGATCTACCTCGCCGTCGACCGGGCGGTCTCGGACCGGTGGGTGGTCCTCAAGGGCCTGCTCGACACCGGCGACCAGGACGCCATGGCGGCGGCGATCTCGGAGCGCCGCTTCCTCGCCGAGATCGAGCACTCCAACATCGTCCGCATCTACAACTTCGTCGAGCACCTCGACCCGCGCACCGGCTCCCTGGACGGCTACATCGTCATGGAGTACGTCGGCGGCAAGTCCCTCAAGGAGATCGCCAACGACCGGCGGACCCCCGAGGGCCGGCGCGACCCGCTCCCCGTCGAGCAGGCGTGCGCGTACGGCATCGAGGCGCTGGAGGCGCTGGGCCACCTGCACAGCCGCAACCTGCTGTACTGCGACTTCAAGGTGGACAACGCGCTCCAGTCCGAGGACCAGCTCAAGCTCATCGACATGGGCGCGGTCCGGCGGATGGACGACGACGAGTCGGCGATCTACGGCACGGTCGGCTACCAGGCGCCCGAGGTCGCGGAGGTCGGGCCCTCGGTCGCCAGCGACCTGTACACGGTGGCCCGCACGCTGGCCGTGCTCACCTTCGACTTCCAGGGCTACACCAACGTCTTCGCGGACTCCCTGCCCGAGCCCGAGCACATCGAGGTCTTCCAGCGGTACGAGTCGTTCTACCGGTTCCTGGTGCGGGCCACCGACCCGGACCCGGCGCGCCGCTTCGCCTCCGCCGAGGAGATGGCGGAACAGCTGACCGGGGTGCTGCGGGAGGTCGTAGCCCTCCAGTCGGGGCGGCCCCGCCCCGCGCTGTCCACGCTCTTCGGCGCGGAGACGCGGGTCACCGACACCGTGCTCTTCGGCGAGCAGGCCGAGGACGTGTCGGTGCTCGGCGCGCGCCGCGCCGGCCGGTCCCGGCGCTCCGCTGCCCCGGCGGAGGCGGGCGTCCCCGCCGGGCAGGGCCTCGGCTCGCTGCTCGCCCCGGTCGACGTGGCGGCCACCGCGCTCGCGCTGCCGGTGCCGCGGGTCGACCCGTCGGACGCCAACGCCGGCTTCCTCGCCGGTCTGCTGGCCGCCGCGCCCGCCGAGCTCCTCGGGGCGCTGCGGGCCGCGCCCGCGGACACCCCCGAGCTGCGGCTGCGCGCCCTGCGGGCCCAGCTCGACCTGCGGGACCAGGTCTCCGCCGGGCAGACGCTCGGCGCGCTTGAGCAGTGGGACGCGGACGACTGGCGGGTGGTGTGGCACCGGGGCCTGGCCTCGCTGGTGGGCGGCGACCTGACGCACGCGGCGCTCGCCTTCGACGCGGTCTACGACGCCTTCCCCGGCGAGCCCGCGCCCAAGCTGGCGCTCGGCGTCTGCGCGGAGGTGCTGGGCCAGCTCGACAACGCGGCCGAGTACTACCACCTGGTGTGGGCGACCGACCCCGGTTTCGTCAGCGCCGCCTTCGGGCTCGCCCGGGTGCGGCTCGCCGCCGGGGACCGGACGGGGGCGGTCGCCGCGCTCGAATCCGTACCGGAGTCGTCCATCCACTACACGGCGGCCCGGGTCGCGGCCGTCCGGGCGCGGCTGCGGCGGCGCCCGCCGCGCGAACCGCTCGGCGCGGACCTGACCGCGGCCGCCGCGCAGGTCTCGGCGCTCGGCGGCTTCGGGCTCGACCCGGTGCGCCGGGAGCGGCTGGCGACCGAGGTGCTCGGCACCGCCCTCGACTGGGTACTCTCCGGTAGTCCCGGTGCCGCGCCGGGCGGCGGGGAGCCGCTGCTCGGGAGCGCTCTGGACGAGAGCGGGCTCCGCTTCGGCCTGGAGCGCGCCTACCGGGTGCTGGCCCGGCTCGCCCAGCGGGGCGAGGAGAGGATCGAACTGGTGGAGCGGGCCAACCGCTACCGCCCGAGGACGTGGGTGTGAGGATGTCCCAGAAGCCCCAGCCGCCGTCGCACGGACTCACCGCCTGCCCCGACCCGGAGTGCGCGGAGCCCGTGGACCCCAGGGACCGCTACTGCGGGGCCTGCGGCTACGACCTGTCGGCCGTCGTGGAGCCGCCGGACGGGCAGGACCGGCCGACGATGCCCATCGCCGCGCCCGTCTGGCCCGAGGCGCCGCCCCGGGACCCCGGCTCGCTGTCGACGCTGACCCAGCATCCCGGCGAGCTGCCGGGCACCGACTCGGGCGGGCGGGACCTGCCGACGGTTCCGGTGCGGACGGACGGGCCGGTGCGGACGGACGGGCCGGTGCCGCCGAGTGGGGAGACCGTGCGCGGCGGGGGCGACTTCGAGCTGGCCGCGCCCGACCCGCGGGCCGCCGTGCGCGCGGAGCCCGAGGCGCAGGCGGAGTCGGGGGCTTCGGCTGCCGGGGACGTGCCCGAGGGGATCTGTGTGGCCTGCCGGGCCGGGCGGGTCGACGGGGACGGCTACTGCGAGAACTGCGGGCACGCCCAGCCCCGCGAGCGCGACCACATGGAGCGGGAGCTCGGCACGGTCGCCGCGGTCAGCGACCGCGGGCTGCGCCACCACCGCAACGAGGACTCGTTCGCGCTCACCGAGACCGCCCTGCCCGACGGCCGGCCGGCCACCGTCGCGATCGTCTGCGACGGCGTCTCCTCCGCCCACCGCCCCGACGAGGCGTCCGCCGCCGCGGCCCGTGCCGCGGGCCGCGTGCTCGACGAGGCGCTGCCCCGCGGCACCCATCCGCAGCAGGCCATGCACGAGGCGATCGTCGCCGCGGGCGAGGCCGTCACCGCGCTGGCCCGCACCGGCGGGCCGGACGGCGCGGACGCCGACACCCCGCCCGGCGGCAACTCCCCCGCCTGCACCATCGTCGGCTCCGTCGTCACCGACGGGCTGCTCGTCGTCGGCTGGGTCGGCGACAGCCGCGCCTACTGGGTGCCCGACGACCGCAGCGCTCCCGCCGCCCGGCTCACCGAGGACGACTCGTGGGCCGCGCAGATGGTCAAGGCGGGGCTGATGAGCGAGGCGCAGGCGTACGCGGACGAGCGCGCCCACGCCATCACCGGCTGGCTCGGCGCCGACGCGTACGAACTGGAGCCGCACACCGCCGCCTTCAAGCCGGACCGGCCCGGTGTCGTCGTGGTCTGCACGGACGGCCTCTGGAACTACGCCGAGGCCGCCGAGTCCATGGCCGGGGTCCTCCCCGCCGACGCGGCGCTCCGGCCGCTGCACGCGGCGCGGGTCCTCGTCGGGCACGCCCTCGACGGCGGCGGACACGACAACATCACGGTCGCGCTGACGCCGTTCGCCCCGCCGCCCGCGGGGGCAGGCTCTTCCTGACCCCCCGTCACCACCCGCGTCCGTACCGTCGCCGAGGAGCCGAAACCAGATGGCGAACTTCGCCAAGCCGTCCGTGCCGCAGTTCTCGGTGGACGTCTACCAGAACGAGTACCTGCCGGTCGGCGGGCGGGACGTCGACGCCGTCGTCACCGTGACGGCGACCGGCGGCGGAACGAGCGGCGCGGGGGGCGTCACGGCCGGCGGACCCGCCGGTGTGGTGATCATGGTCGACTGCTCGGGGTCGATGGACTACCCGCCGACCAAGATGGAGGGCGCGCGGGCGGCCACCGCCGCCGCGATCGACACCCTCCGCGACGGCACCTCCTTCGCCGTCGTCGCCGGCAACCACGTCGCGACCCCGCTCTACCCGGGCGACGGGCGGCTCGCCGTCGCCGGCGCCCGGACCCGCGCCGAGGCGAAGGAGGCGCTGACCCGGCTCACCGCGGACGGCGGCACCGCGATCGGCACCTGGCTGCGGCTCGCCGACGCCCTCCTCGGCGGCGAGGACCTGACCATCCGGCACGCGGTGCTGCTCACCGACGGGCGCAACGAGCACGAGTCCCCCGAGGCGCTGCGGGCCGCGCTCGACGCCTGCGCGGGCCGCTTCACCTGCGACGCGCGGGGGGTCGGCACCGACTGGGAGGTCAAGGAGGTCACCGGGATCGCCTCGGCGCTGCTCGGCTCCGCCGACATCGTGGCCGATCCGGCCGGTCTCGCCGCCGACTTCACGGCCATGATGGAGAACGTCATGGGCAAGGGCGTCGCCGACGTGGCGCTGCGGCTGTGGACGCCGGTCGGCGCGGAGCTCGTCTTCGTGAAGCAGGTCGCCCCGTCGGTCGCGGACCTGACCGCTCGGCGGTCCGACACCGGGCCGCGCGCCGGGGACTACCCGACCGGGTCCTGGGGCGACGAGTCCCGCGACTACCACGTGCGCGTGCGGGTGCCGGCGAACGCGGTCGGGCAGGAGATGCTCGCGGCGCGGGTCTCCCTGATCGTCCCCGACCCGGCCGGGGGCGACGCCCGGCCGGTGTCCCAAGGGCTGATACGGGCCGTGTGGACGCACGACGTGGCGATGACCACGGCCATCGACCCGCAGGTCGCCCACTACACGGGCCAGGCGGAGCTCGCCGACGCCATCCAGCAGGGCCTGGACGCCCGCAAATCGGGCGATCGGGACGGAGCGACCGCGAAACTGGGCCGCGCGGTGCAGTTGGCGGCGGCTTCCGGGAACGCGGATACCGCGAAACTCCTTTCGAAGGTGGTGGACGTGGTCGATGCTGTGGCGGGTACTGTGCGGTTGAAGGCGAAGGTCGCGGAGGCGGACGAGATGACACTCGAGACCCGTTCCACCAAGACCGTTCGCGTCAAGAGGTAGCCCGGCCCACCGGGCCGGACGACGAGAGGGGGAAGCACCGACATGCCGACCTGCCCGAACGGACACCAGTCGGTCTCCGACGACTGGTGCGAGGTCTGCGGCCACCGCATGGCCGGGGCGGGTGCGCCGACGAGTGCCACCCCACCCCCTCCCCCCGGCCCCCCTGGCCCTCCCGGCCCTCTCGTCCCCCCTCCCCCGGGCCCACCCGGCCCCCCTCCGACTTACGGCTACCCGCACCCGACGCCCCCGGGCGGCCCGGGTGCGCCCAGCGGCCCGGGTGCCCCCGGCTACCCCGGCGGCCCGGGGCCTTCGGGCGGCCCCGGCGCCCCGGCGGGCTCCGGCTTCCCCGGTCCGGCCGGCGGCCCCGGCGGCCCGGCCGGTGCCGGTGGTCCCGGGTACCCCGGCGCCCCGGCCGGTCCCGGCGGCCCCGGTTTCCCTGACGGTCCTGGTGGGCCGAGTGCGCCTGGTGGCCCGGCGGGCTCCGGCTTTCCCGGTCCGCCCGGTGGCCTGGCCGGTCCCGGGTACCCCGGGAGCCCGGGCCCTTCGGGCGGCCCGGGTGCACCCGGCGCTCCGGCGGGTTCTGGCTTCCCCGGTACGCCTGGTGGCCCCGGCGCTCCGGCCGGTCCCGGCGGTCCTGGCTACCCCGGCGGCCCGGCAGGCGCCGGCGGCCCGGGATTCCCTGACAGACCTGGCACGCCCGGCGGTCCGGGTGCCCCCGGTGGCCCGGCGGGCTCCGGCTTCCCCGGTCCGCCCGGCGGCCCCGGCGCCCCGGCCGGTCCCGGTGGCCCTGGCTACCCCGGCGGCCCGGCAGGTGCCGGCGGCCCCGGTTTCTCTGACGGTCCTGGCGCCCCGGCGGGCGCCGGAAGGCCCGGCTTCTCCGACGGTCCGGGCGGCCCGCCCGGATCCGGCTTCCCCGGCGGTCCCGGTGCGCCCGGCGCTCCGGCCGGTCCTGGCGGCCCCGCGGGTGCCGGCGGTCCCGGCTTCCCTGACGGCCCTGGCGCACCCGGTGGCCCTGGCTTCCCCGGCGCCCCGGCGGGCGCCGACAGGCCCGGCTTCCCTGACGGCCCTGGCACGCCCGGCGGCCCAGGCGGACCCGGCTTCCCCGGCGGTCCCGGTGCTCCGGCGGGTGCCGGCGGTCCCGGCTTCCCCGATGCCCCCGGCGCACCCGGCAGCCCGGGTGGTCCCGGTGCTCCTGACTTCCCCGGCGGTCCCGGTGCCCCGGCGGGCGCCGGTCGGCCCGGCTTCCCCGACGGTCCGGGCGCGCCCGGCGGCCAGTCCGGATCCGGTTTCCCCGGTGGCCCGGCGGGTGCTGGCGGTCCCGGCTTCCCCGACGGCCCCGGCGCACCCGGCGGCCCGTCCGGACCGGGCTTCCCCGACGGTCCGGGAGCGCCCGGCGGCCCCGGCGCCCCAGCGGGTGCCAGCGGCCCCGGCTACCCCGGCGGCCCGGCCGGACCGGGCTTCCCCGGCAGCCCCGGTGCGCCCGGCGGCCCCGCCGGCGGCCCCGCCGGCGGCCCCGGAGGCCCCAGCAGCCCGCCCGGCTTCGGCGCTACTCCGCCCGGTCCGCCCCCCTACCAGGGCGGACCCGGTGGGTTCGGGGCCAGTGGGGATCCTCATGCGACCGCGCAGGCGGAGTTGTGTCCGCAGTGTCGGACGCCTCGGGAGCATATGGCGCCTTATTGCGAGGAGTGCCGGTGGAACTTCCTGACCGGTACCGCTACCTCGTACACGCCGATCGCGCCCGCGCCGCAGCCGAACCGGGCCGCGGGGCCGCCGCCGGGGCTGAATCTGCCGCCGGGGTTCCAGTCGCCGACCGCGCCCGCGCAGCCGCAGGATCCGTTCGGGTACCACGACTCGCGGCCTTCGCAGGTGAACCGGCCGGCCGAGCCGCTCGGGGCCGAGCCGACGCATCACCAGGCTCCTCCGCCGCGTGGCGACGACGACTGGGTGCTCTCCCCTCCGTCCGCGGCGCAGCCCCCGCAGCAGTGGACCGCTCACATCGGGCCGGACCGTGACTACTTCATGGCGATGATGCGCCGCAGTGGTCCGGAGGCTTCGGGGCTCAACCTGCCCGCGTACGCGCCGCCGAAGCAGCTGCCGCTCCAGGGCAACCAGGTCTCCATCGGGCGCCGTCGGCACTCCACCGGCGAGGCGCCCGACATCGACCTCGCCGTGCCGCCGGAGGACCCGGGCGTCTCGCACCAGCACGCGGTGCTGGTGCAGCAGCCCGACGGCTCGTGGGCGGTGGTGGACCAGAACTCCACCAACGGCACCACGGTCAACGGCGGCGAGGAGCCGATCCAGCCGTATGTGCCGGTCCAGCTCCAGGACGGCGACCAGGTGCACGTCGGCGCCTGGACGACGATCACCGTCCGGCGCGGCTGAACCCCGAGGGCCGGAGGTCCTAGACCTCCGGTCCTCCGCCGCCCCGTCTGAGACCATGGAGCGGTGAACGAGATTCCCGGGGACAACGCGGTGCAGGAGCAGACCTTCTACGAGCAGGTCGGCGGCGAGGAGACGTTCCGCCGCCTCGTCCGGCGCTTCTACGAGGGCGTCGCCGAGGACCCGCTGCTCCGCCCGATGTACCCGGAGGAGGACCTCGGCCCCGCCGAGGAGCGGTTCGCCCTCTTCCTCATGCAGTACTGGGGCGGCCCCGGCACCTACAGCGCGCGCCGCGGCCACCCCCGGCTGCGGATGCGCCACGCCCCCTTCACCGTCGACCAGGCCGCGCACGACGCCTGGCTCCGGCACATGCGCGCCGCGATCGACAGCCTGGAGCTCTCGCCGGAGCACGACGCCCAGCTGTGGCGGTACATGACGTACGCCGCCGCCTCGATGATCAACACCGCCGGCTGATCCAGAGCCCGTCCCATCTGGGCAGGTTCAGACCACTCCGTGCCACCGGATGAACACATTCCGGGGACGGATGACCGAATAACGGTCACGATCGCATCAAGGTCCCTGCCCAAGCGGTTTCCAGTACCCCGTGGCCGATGAAAGCATTCCCGGTACGTTTCGAATGTTCGACAGGTGTTCGCCGGAATGCGGACGCGCGTGGAACGGCCAGGGGGATGGGTGACGGGGTTCGTACTTCTGCGCGTCAGGGCTCACCGGCTGCTGCTCGGCGCGGCCTTGCTCGCCGTCGTCCTGACCACGACCGTGCTCGCGACCCTCGCCGGCTTCTCCGGCTCGATCGGGAACGCCGCGCTCCAGGCCGGACTGCGTGACCGCTCGGCCGCCGCCGCGACCCTGCTCGTCTCCGGGCAGGTCCCGGCCGAGCGGCGGGCCTCCGCCGACCAGACCGTCACGGAGAGCGCCCGGCGCGCCTTCGACGGACTGCCCGTCACCGTACGGCGCCTGGAGAGCTCAGGGCCGTACGCGCTCCCCCGCTCGCTCCAGCCCCCCGCGGCCCGCACGGGCGACCCCGACCTGACCCACTTCGCCGCGCTCGACCGCTCCCGCCTCACGCTCGTCCGCGGCGCGTGGCCCTCGGCCGCGCGCACCGGCGGCGTCGTCGAGGCGGCCCTCCCCGAGGAGGCGGCAAAGCGGCTCAAGACCGGTCCGGGCGTCGTCCTCGAACTCACCGACCGGCTCACCGACCGGCGCGTGAAGGTCCGGATCACCGGCGTCTACGAGCCGGCCGACACCACCGACCCGTACTGGCTGCTCGACCCGGCCGGCGGCCGCGGCGTGCGGACCGTCTCCTTCACCACCTACGGGCCGCTGCTCGCCGACCCGGCCGTGCTCGCCTCCGGCACCCTCGCCCTCGGCGAGACCGCGTGGCTCGCCGGCGCCGACTTCTCCCGCCTCGACACCGGCGGCATCGCGTCCCTGCGCGAGGCGGCCACCCGGGAGCCGGAGCGGCTCCTCGCGGACAGCGCCTCCTTCGGGACCACCATCAGCGTCACCACCGGCCTGCCGACCGTCCTGGCGCAGACCGAACGCGCCCTCGCCGTCTCCCGCTCCACCCTCCTCATCGTCGCCGTGCAGCTGGTGATGCTCGCCGCGTACGCGCTGCTGCTCGTCGCCCGGCTGCTGAGCACCGAACGCTCCGGCGAGACCGCGCTGCTGCGCGCCCGCGGCGCCTCCCGGCGCCGGATCGCCGGGCTCGCCGGCGCCGAGGCGCTGCTCCTGGCGCTGCCCGCCGCCCTCGTCGCCCCGCCGCTCTCCGGCCCGCTGACCCGGCTCTTCGCCGAGCGGTCGGCGCTCTCCTCGCTCGGGGTACGGCTCGACACCTCGCCCGGCCTCACCGTCTGGCTGGTCTCCGCGGGCGTGGCGCTGGCCTGCGCCGCCGCGGTCGTCGCCCCCGCGCTCGCCGCCCGGGACGGCGACGCCGTCTCGCTGCGCAAGGCCCGCGGCGGCGGCCTGCCGTGGCCGGTCCGGGCCGGCGCGGACCTCGCGCTGCTGCTGATCGCGGGCATCGCGCTCTGGCAGCTCCAGCGGCAGCCGGAGGCCGCCGCCGACGGCGGCTCGGTCGACCCGGTGCTCGTCGCCGCGCCCGCGCTCGCGCTGCTCGCCGGCACCGTTCTGACCCTGCGTCTGCTGCCGCCCGCCGCCAAGCTGGCCGAGCGGCGCGCCGCGGGCGGCCGGGGCCTGTCGGCCGCGCTGGCCGGCTGGCAGTTCAGCCGCCGCCCGCTGCGCGGCGCCGGTCCCGTGCTGCTGCTGGTCCTCGCGGTGGCCATGGGCATGCTGGCGATCGGGCAGAGCCGTTCCTGGGAGCGGTCGCAGCACGACCAGGCCGACTTCCGGGCCGGTACGCAGATCCGCGTGACGGGCATCGGCCCCGGCGACCCGGACCGGGCCGCGCGGCTCGCCGCCGTCCCCGGCGTCCGCGAGGTCGCGCCGGTCTACCGGACCTACATGGACGTGTCCGGCCACAACGCGACCGTCCTCGCCGCCACCACCGACCGCCTCGCCGACGGCCTGCTGATCCGCGAGGACCTGGCGGGCGGCTCGCCCGCCGCGCTGCTGGACCCGCTCTCGCCGAAGAGCGGCGCGCGGCCGGGCTTCGCCGTGCCGGAGGGCAGCGCCTCGCTCGTCGTCGGACTGCGGAACCAGGCCCCGCGCAGCAGCGGCGCCCTCCGCGTCACCCTCGTCCTGGAGGACGCGTACGGCGTCCCGAACCGGCGGGCGGCGGGCAGCCTGCCCGCCGACGGGGCCACCCACCGGTTCTCCGTCGACCTCGCCGGGCACAGCGGCGGCGGCCTCGTCCTCACCGGCATCGAGGCCGACGGCGAGCTCTTCGAGGGGGACCTGCTCGGGCCGCCCGTCCAGCGCGCCGTCCACGTCGACCTGCTGGGCACCACCGGGTCCGACGGCGAGCTGCGCACCGCCGACCCCGCGCGCGCCCTGACCGCCTGGACCGCGGGCGGCGACCAGACGCTGCGCGGCTCCGCCCAGGACCCGGTGAAGCTGAAGGGCCGGGCCGGTACCCCGGCGGCGGCCGGCCGGGGGACGCCGTACTCCGTCCCGTACGACCTGGAGAACGCCTTCTCCGAGACGTACCCGCCCCTCTCCGAGACCTACGCGGTGCGGCTGGCCGCCCCCCTGGGGAAGCAGGACGGCCTCCTGCCGGGCCTCGCCTCCGAGGCGTTCGCCACCGCGTCCGGCACGAAGCCGGGCGACCGCGTCCAGCTCTCCCTCGGCGGCCGCCGGATCGACGTCGTCGTCACCCGGGTCGTCGAGGACCTGCCGACGACCGGCTCCTCCGGCCGGACCACCGACGCGGAGGCCGCGGGCGGCGTCCCGCAGGACGGCGGGGGCATCCTCGTCGACCTGACGGCCGTCAACCGCTTCCTCGCCGCGACCGACCCGACCGCTCCCGTGGCGCCCACCGAGTGGTGGCTGACCGCCGAGCGCGGCGCGGCCGACACCGTCGCGAAGGCGCTGCGCGAGCGCGCCGACGACGAGCCCGGCGAGATCACCGTCCGCGACGAGCTCGCCGAGGACCTGCTCGGCGACCCGCTCGGCGCGGGCCCCCACACCGCCCTGATGGCGGTGGCCGCGGCCGCCGCCGCGCTGGCCGCCGTCGGCTTCGCGGTCGGCTCGGCCGGATCCGTACGGGAACGGGCCGCCGAGTTCGCGATCCTGCGGGCCATCGGCGCACCGCGCCGCCGCCTCGCCCGGCTCCTCGCCGTCGAACAGGGCGTCCTGATCGCGGTGGGGCTCCTGGTGGGCGTCGCCCTCGGCACCCTGCTGGCCCGGATCGTCGTCCCGCTCGTGGTCCTCACCGGCCGGGCCACCCGGCCCGTGCCGCCCGTCCTGGTCGAACTGCCCCTCGGCGAGGTGGCCCTGCTCCTCGCCGGAGTCGCAGCCCTGCCGCTCGCGGTCGTCGCGGCCATCGCCCTGCGCCGCAACGACCCGGCGGTGTCCCTGCGCCACCAGGGAGACAACTGATGACCGACGCCCCGCGCGAGGAGTCCCGCCCGATGCAGCCCGCAGGCGAGTCCCCCGACCACCGGCCCGCGCCCGCGCCACCGGTGGCGGGCGGGTCCGAGAAGGCCCGCGTCCGGGCTGTCGCGCCCTGGGTGCGCACCCGGCTGCGGGCCGCGCCGGGCGCCGCCGCCGGCCTCGCGCTGCTGGTGTTCGTGACCGCGCTGCTCGCCGCCGCGCTGCCGCGGGTGGTGGACGCGTACGAGACGAAGGGGCTGCGGCACGGCATCCGTACCGCCCCCGCCCACCAGTCCATGGTGGAGGTCACCACTCCGCTGGAGTCGGGCGTCACGGTCTCCCCGGGGACCCTGCGGGAGGACCAGGAGAGGCTGCGCGGGATCCTGCCCGCGCCGCTGGGCACCGACCGGGAACAGACCGTGCACGGCATCCGGACGATGATCCGGATCGAGGGCCTCGACCCGTGGCTGCCGGAGCCGGACAACGAGCCGGTCGAGTTCACCCTCGCCTCGCCCTCGGACCTCGCCTCGCACGCGACCCTGCGCGAGGGCCGGATGCCCGCCGGCACCCCGCAGCGCGCGGAGGCGGCCGTCACCACGGCGACCGCCAAGTCCCTGGGGATCAAGACCGGTTCGGTCGTGCACGTGCCCGGCACCGACGGCAACCCGGTCGCCTTCACCGTCACCGGCATCGTCGAGCCGCGCGACCCCGAGCGGCCGTACTGGGTCGTGGAGCCGCTGCTGAAGGCCGCCGTCCTCGCCCTGAAGCCCTCCCCGACCGAGGTCACGTCCTACTGGCAGGCCGCCCTCCTGGTCTCCCCGGAGTCCGGCTCCGCCCTCACCTCCACCACGGGCACCCCGGAGGCATACTGGCGCTTCCCGCCCACCGACGACCACCTCACCGCCCAGGACGCAGGACCGCTCGCCGCCGCCCTCGACTCGCTGGCCGGCGGCCCCGCCCTCGTCGAGGTCCGCGGGGTCACCGGCCCCACCGGCCGGCTCTCCACCGGCCTGGACGAGGTCCTCGCCGCCTACACGGCGACCGGCGCCGCGATCTCCCCCGTCGTCGCCGTCGCCGTCTTCGGCATCGGAGCCGTCGCGGCAGTGGTCGTCGCCATGACCGGCGGGCTCTTCCTCTCCCGCCGGGACACCGAACTGACCCTGCTGCGGGCCCGCGGCGCCTCCCTGCCCGGCATCGGCTTCCGGCTGCTCGGCGAGACCGCCGCGGTCGCCGTGCCGGCCGCCGCGCTCGGCCTGGCGGCCGCGATCGTCCTGGTCCGCGGCCCGGACACACCGGGAGCCCCGGCCCTGACCGGCTCCGCGCCGCTCCTCCCGTCCGTCCTCGGCGCCGCCCTGGTCGCGCTGATCGCCGCCCTCGTGCTCCCCGTCCGCGCCGTGCTGCGCCACCGCGCGCCCCGGCTGCACGGGGCCCGCGAGGACCTGGTGGACGCCAAGCCGTCGCGGCGCCGCACCGTCGTCGAGCTGACCCTGCTCGTCCTGGCGGCCGGCGCGATCGGCTCGCTGCGGCTGCGCGGCACCTCCGACTCCGGCGACCACCTGGTCAGCGCGGCCCCCGTGCTCGTCGGCGTGATCGCCACGCTGGTGCTCGTCCGCGTCCAGCCGCTGCCGCTGCGCTGGCTGGCCCGACCGGCCCGCCGGATGCGCGGCGTCGTCGGCCCGCTGGCCCTCGCCCGCGCCGGACGCTCCTCGGCCACCGGCGTGCTGCCGCTGCTCGCGCTCGTCCTCGCGCTGACCACGGCCGCCTTCGGCGGCTCGGTCCTCGCCGGGGTCGCCACCGCCCGCGACCGGGCGGCGACGCTCGCCACCGGCGCCGACGCCCGGATCGAGGGCCGCACCGAGGGCGTCCCGCTGCCCGCCGGGCTCGCCGAGGCGGTGCGCGGCACGAAGGGCGTCCGCGAGGCGCAGCCCGTACAGATCGAGTACGGGGTGGCGCTGCCGTCCCCGGTCGCCACCGACCAGCCGATGAGCGCCCCGCTCGTCGCCGTCGACCCGGCCGCCTACGCGGAGCTCGCGCGGCGCACCGACAACGGCGCCTTCGCGGCGGGGCTGCTCGCCCCGACCGGGAAGGGCGGCCCGGAGGCGGTCGGCGACACCGACCGGGTGCTGCCCGCGCTCGCCTCCCCCGACGTCGCCGCCCGCCTCGGCGCCGAGCCGATGCCGCTGATCGCGGCGGCCGGCAGCTTCCACGTGAAGGTGGTCGCCGTACGGGACTCCACCCCGGCGGTACGCGGCGAGGACTTCCTCGTGGTCAACGCCGCCGACATCACCAACCGGCGGCAGAGCGCCGTCCTGGTGAGCGGCGCGCCCGACGGAGCGGCGCTGCGGGCGGCGGTCGCCGCGAAGTCCCGGGACTTCGACGTGACGCTCAGCTCCGAGGCCCGCGGTTCGTACGTGGACTCGCCGCTCCAGTCCGGCGCCGAGGGGCTCTACGCCGCCGCGATCGGCGCGGGCGCCGCCTACGCGGTGGTCGCCGTGCTGCTGTCGCTGACGCGGAGCGGCCCCGAGCGGGCGACGCTGCTGTCCCGGCTGCGGACGATGGGCCTCACGCGCCGGCAGGGGCGCCGGCTGCTCGGCCTGGAGGCGCTGCCGCCGGCGGTCTTCGCCGCGCTCGGCGGGGCGCTGGCCGGCTGGGCGACGGTGCCGCTGCTCGCGCCGGGCATCGACCTGCGCCGGCTGGCGCTCGCCACCGCGGAGGGCGGCGCGGGACTGGCCGGGGTGCCGCTGCGGGCCGACCCGTGGTCGCTGGTGCTGCCGGCCGTGGCCGTGGTCCTCCTGACGGGGGCGGCGGCGGGCGTACAGGCGTGGTGGACGGGGCGGAGGAGCTCGGTGAAGGAACTCAGGGCAGGAGACGCACGATGACGACGACCGCGAACGCGACCCTGGAGGAGCTGGAGCGGCGGGCCAACGCGCACCGCGACCGGCCCTCGTACGGCCACGACGCGCTGATCGCCTGCGACCGCCTGGTGCGGATCTTCACCACCGACGGGGTGGAGGTGCAGGCCCTCCAGGGGCTCGACCTGCTGGTCAAGGAGGGCGAGCTGATGGCCCTGGTCGGGGCGTCCGGCTCGGGCAAGTCGACCCTGATGAACATCCTGGCCGGCCTGGACGTGCCGACCGCCGGAGCGGCCCGGGTCGCCGGCTGCGACCTCCTCGCGATGACCGGCAAGGACCGGCTGCGCTACCGGCGCGAGGTGGTCGGCTTCGTCTGGCAGCAGACCGCCCGCAACCTCCTGCCGTACCTGACCGCCGCCCAGAACGTCGCCCTGCCCATGCAGCTGGCGGGCAGCGGGAAGAAGCGGGCCGAGCGGGCCGAGGAACTGCTCACGATGATGGACATCGCGCACTGCCGGGACCGGCGGCCGCACCAGCTCTCCGGCGGGCAGCAGCAGCGGGTCGCCATCGCCGTGGCCCTCGCCAACGACCCGAAGGTCCTCCTCGCCGACGAGCCGACCGGCGAGCTGGACTCGGCCACCGGCGAGCAGGTCTTCGCCGCCTTCCGCCGGGCCAACGAGGAACTGGGCACGACGATCGTGATCGTCACCCACGACCAGGCGGTCGCCACCGAGGTCCGCCGCACGGTCGCGATCCGCGACGGCCGCACCTCCTCCGAGGTGCTGCGCCGCACGGAGGTCGACGAGAAGGGCCAGGAGTCGCTGGTGGCGCGGGAGTACGCGATGCTCGACCGCGCGGGCCGGCTCCAGCTCCCGGCGGACTACACCCAGGCGCTGGGCATGGAGCACCGCGTCGCCCTGGAACTGGAGCAGGACCACATCGGCGTGTGGCCGGACGGGGATGCGGAGCGGTGAAAGAACCGGCGCATCCCCGTCCGGGGGTGCGCCTTTAGAGGGCCGGGGTGAAGGTGAGGCCCGTGGGGGTCGTGCGGAGGGCGACGGAGCCGTACGGGGTGCGCAGGCGCAGCCACGGTCCGGCGGCCATCAGGACGACCGGCAGCTCCTCCGGGGACTTCCCCGGCGGGAGGAAGCCCAGCGACTGGGCGGCGTGCACGGCCCGCAGGGGCAGGCCGGTCGCGCCGAGGACGCGGGACCAGATCTCGCGGCCGAGGCGGTCGCGCTCGGCGCGGGTGCGCCGCTCCTCGGGCAGTTCCTCGTCGCGGCGGCGGAACTCGGCGACGGCCGCGGCGACCGCCCCGCGCAGTTCCCCGGCGCCCGGCAGGCCCTCGACGGGCCGCCAGCCGGAGCGGGGCGGGAGGACACCGGCCCAGGGCGGGCCGGTGACGGCGCCGGGGACGACGGCCTTGCCGGCCGTCTCCTCGATGCCGTCGAGGAGTTCCCCGGCGGAGACGGTGACGTCGAGGTCGACGGCGTCCACCAGCCGGGCCGTGCGGATCGCGAGGACCTCGAAGGACGGCGGGCGTCCGAACACGGCGAGCGCGCCGCCCCCGGCCTGGAGGCGGACGGCGGCGGCGCGGTCGTAGTGCACCAGCCGGGCCAGGAAGGCGGCGAGGGCCGCCGCCTCCCTGGGGTCGGCGAAGTGCAGCGGGGCGAGCACGGTCATGCGGCGGACGTCATCCCGTCGTCGACGTACTCCTGGAGGAAGCTGCGCTCCTCCTCGGAGATGCGGCGCGGCCGCTGGGCCTCCAGGTCGAAGGGCACGACGACCGTCGAGGCCCGTACGTAGGTGACCTCGGGGTCCTTGATCTCGTACGCGATCGTCAGGGACGCCGCGCCGATCTTCGTGACCCACGACTCGATGGTCACCGGCTCGTGCCGGTGGACCAGCGGGCGGAGGTAGTCGATCTCGTGGCGGGCCACGACGGACCCGCCGGAGAAGGACGGGCTGCCGTCCCCGGGCGCCAGCCGGAACATGAAGTCGATCCGGGCCTCCTCCAGGTAGCGGAGGAAGACCACGTTGTTGACGTGCCCGAAGGCGTCCATGTCCGACCAGCGCAGGGGGCAGCTGTAGAGGTGTCTCGCCACGACCGCCTCAGCCCCGGGTGAGCTTCTTGTACGTGGCGCGGTGCGGACGGGTCGAGTCCACGCCGAGCCGCTCGACCTTGTTCTTCTCGTACGACTCGAAGTTGCCCTCGAACCAGAACCACTTGGACTCGCCCTCGTACGCCAGGATGTGCGTCGCGACCCGGTCCAGGAACCAGCGGTCGTGGGAGACGACCACGGCGCAGCCGGGGAAGTCGAGGAGGGCGTTCTCCAGCGAGGAGAGGGTCTCGACGTCGAGGTCGTTGGTGGGCTCGTCGAGGAGCAGCAGGTTGCCGCCCTGCTTGAGGGTGAGCGCGAGGTTGAGGCGGTTGCGCTCACCGCCGGAGAGCACGCCGGCCGGCTTCTGCTGGTCCGGGCCCTTGAAGCCGAAGGCGGAGACGTAGGCGCGGGACGGCATCTCGACCTGGCCGACGTTGATGTAGTCCAGCTCGTCGGAGACGACGGCCCACAGCGTCTTCTTCGGGTCGATGTTGGCGCGGCCCTGGTCGACGTAGGAGATCTTGACCGTCTCACCGATCTTGATCTCGCCGGAGTCGGGGATCTCCAGGCCCTGGATCATCTTGAAGAGCGTGGTCTTGCCGGCGCCGTTCGGGCCGATCACGCCGACGATGCCGTTGCGGGGCAGGGTGAAGGACAGGTCGTCGATGAGGACCTTGTCGCCGAACGCCTTGGAGAGGTTGTTGACCTCGACGACGACGGAGCCCAGGCGCGGGCCCGGCGGGATCTGGATCTCCTCGAAGTCCAGCTTCCGCATCTTGTCCGCCTCGGCGGCCATCTCCTCGTAGCGGGCGAGACGCGCCTTGGACTTGGCCTGACGCCCCTTGGCGTTCGACCGCACCCACTCGAGCTCTTCCTTGAGGCGCTTCTGGCGCTTCTCGTCCTTCTTGCCCTCGACCTTGAGGCGGGTGGCCTTGTTCTCCAGGTACGTGGAGTAGTTGCCCTCGTACGGGATGGCGCGGCCGCGGTCGAGCTCCAGGATCCACTCGGCCACGTTGTCGAGGAAGTACCGGTCGTGGGTGATGGCCACGACGGTGCCCTTGTACTTGGCGAGGTGCTGCTCCAGCCAGTTCACCGACTCGGCGTCGAGGTGGTTGGTGGGCTCGTCGAGGAGCAGCAGGTCGGGGGCCTCCAGGAGGAGCTTGCAGAGCGCCACGCGGCGCTTCTCGCCACCGGAGAGGTTCTCGACCGGCCAGTCGCCGGGCGGGCAGCCCAGGGCGTCCATGGCCTGCTCCAGCTGGGCGTCCAGGTCCCACGCCTCGGCGTGGTCCAGGTCCTCCTGGAGCTTGCCCATCTCCTCCATGAGCTCGTCCGTGTAGTTCGTGGCCATCTCCTCGGCGATGGCGTTGAACCGGTCGAGCTTGCCCTTGATCTCCGCGACGCCGTCCTCGACGTTCTGGAGGACGGTCTTGGACTCGTCGAGCTTCGGCTCCTGCATGAGGATGCCGACGGAGTAGCCGGGGCTGAGGAAGGCGTCACCGTTGGACGGCTGCTCCAGGCCGGCCATGATCTTCAGAACGGTGGACTTACCGGCACCGTTCGGGCCGACCACACCGATCTTCGCACCGGGCAGGAAGCTCAGCGTCACGTCATCGAGGATGACCTTGTCGCCGTGCGCCTTGCGCGTCTTGCGCATCGTGTAGATGTACTCAGCCAAGAGAAACCGTCCGGCAAAGAGTGAGTGGGCAGATACACCCATCTTGCCGCACCGCCACCCCCAGGCGGAAACCAGTACCGTCCGGCGCCGCCCCCGAGGCCCCGGCCCGTGGACGTGCGACGGCCCCGGACGCGGTGCGTCCGGGGCCGTCCGTCACGGGGTGCGCTCACCCCGTGACGTCAATACCGTGTCGTTCCTGCCGACCGACCTACCGGCCGGCTTGCCGACCGGCTTACTGACCGGCGGCCTTCTTCTTGCGGAGGAAGAACACCGCGCCACCGCCGGCGATGACGAGCGCGACGGCGATGCCGGCGATCATCGGGGTGGCGTTGGAGCTGCCGGTCTCGGCCAGGTCACCGCCGGTGGTGCCGGTGGTGCCGGTGGCGGCGTCCGTGGAGGTGCTGGGCGCCGGGGTCGACGGGCTCGCCGAGGGGGTCTCGGACGGGGTGCCGGTCGACGGGGTCTCCGAGGGGGTCTCCGACGGGGTCTCGGAGGGGGTCTCGGACGGGGTCTCGGTGGACGGCTCCGGGCTCGGGGCGGTCTTGCAGTCCAGGACGCCCTGGAAGGACTTCGAGAAGTTCGGACCCGTGATGGTGAAGTCGTACGCCTCGTCCTCGGCGACCGGGACCGTGACGGTCTTGGTCTCGCCCGGGGCGATGGTGTGCGAGGTGCCCTTCACGTCGAAGGTCCAGGGCTCGTCGCCCTCGTTGGAGGCGGTGATGTCGAGGCCGCCCTTGGCGCAGTTCTCGGCGACGGTGACGGCCGGGACCGCACCCTTCTTCGCCCAGGTCGCGGTGACCTCGGCGCTGACCGAGGACTTGCTGCTGCCCGCGAGGATCAGGGTCTGCTCGTGGCCCTCGACGCTGCCGAAGACGCGGCCGATCGAGACCTCGGTCTCGGTCTGGAGGCCGATCTTGGTCTTGCCGTCGGCGGTGCCGGCGGGGACGTCCAGGAACAGCTCTGCGTTGTTGCCGACGGCGGTGACCGCGTTGCCGGCCTTGTCGACGACCTTGACGCCCGCCGGGGCGTCGGCGGGCAGGGAGATCTTGACCGCGTCGGCGTCGGTGGCGGTGGTGGTCACCGTGAACGGGCCGAGCTTGTCGCCGGCCTTGCCCGCGATGGAGGCGGGGGCGGCGGCCAGGGAGACCTTCGGCTCCTCCTGGTCCGGCGCCTTGGCGGCCTCGGCGACCAGGTACTCGGCGAGCGCCTTGGCCTCCGGGTCCTCCGGGGTCGCCGTGACGTTGTCGGAGTACTTCCAGATCGCGGCCTGGGTACCCGTGGCGGCCTCGTCACCCGACAGGGCGCCCACGCCGGCCTTGCCGGCCAGCGCGTTGAGGTCGTTGACCTGCGGGTAGGAGTTCTGAAGGATCCAGCGGATCTTGCCCGCGTTCGGGTTGTCGTGCAGGGTCGACTTGTCCCAGTCGGTCTCCCTGTACTTCGTACCCGGGTCGGTGGACGTCCACAGGTCGATGCAGTACGCCTGGAGCGTGCCGCCACCGTCGACGGTCAGGTCGAAGAGACCGCCCCGCTGGGTGGAGTTGCCCCGGTCGCTCTCGATCTTGATCGTGCCGGACTCGCTGAGCCCACCGAGCTCAGCGGCGGCGCCGTTGCCGTCCTCGGCCATGGCCGGGCCGGCGAGGGCTATGGCGCTGGAGGCGACCAGACCCGTCACCAGAGTCGCAGCGGCCAGGCGGGCAGCACCGCGCCCACGAACTGAAAACATTGATTTCCCCTCCGGGCGAGTCGCTCCGCGAACGTGGTCCATCCGCGTGGGGGGAGCACCCGCCAGCACACTCACTGACTCGATGGGCTCATGTGCCTCATGAGTACTCGGGAATCCTAGGGAGACGGAAGACCCCGGTCCCCGGTCATACGACGAGATAACCATTCCGTCTCGGAATCGTTATACCTTCGGCGAGTTGGTCGACAAATCCCCACAACACAAGGTCAGGGGGCGGTTACCAGCTGGTGTGCGGCGGTTGTCCAGGGGTCTTTTCCGTCCGATCCCTCCGCTCCGTCCGCCGGGACGAGGCCCCGCCGCTCCTCGCTCTCCGTCAGGTCGCTCGCCGTCAGGTCGCCCTCCCCCGCGCCCGGAGGACCCTGCGCCCCCGGCCTCGGCTCGGTCCGGGTGGTCCTGCGGAAGGCGGAGGTGCCGCGCGTCAGGTCGTGGCCGACGGCGAGCGCGTCGATGTCGACGAAGGTCTTGCGCTGCCCGTCGCGCTCGTCCTCACGGACCTTCAGCCGCCCGTGCACCACGAGCGGTTCCCCCACCGAGACCGAGGCCACGAGATTGGCGCCGAGCGACCGCCAGGCCGAGACCGTGTAGAAGCTGGTCGGGCCGTCCGTCCAGACCGCCCGCTCCCGGTCCCACCGCCGCGCGGTCACCGCGAACCGGAACCGGGCCACCGTCCCGGCCACGGTGTCCCGGAAATCCACCGCCGTCGCCACGTTCCCCACCAGCGTCACCATCGTGTCGTTCATGTCCGTGCCCCTCCCTGAGCCCTGCTGCCGTCCTGGTGGACACCATGCTGGCGGGGCGGCGAAAAGCCCGCCGTCGCCTGTGGACGACCGACGGGCTGTGGACAACTCGCCCACCCGGGAGGGTGATGGGTGGGGGAATGTACGGAGGCTGGGTCGCCCCCCCGGCGGAACCGTCAGCGGATACGGGCTCCCGCCCGCGTCGCGCCCAGCCGCAGGGCGCCGCCGCCCCGGCCGCCACCGCCCCCGCGGCCGCCCGCGCCGACGATCCGGGGCGAGGGTCGGGGCCCGGCCACCTTCGCGTACTGCTCGCGCACCTCGCGGTAGCGCAGCAGTTCGGCCGAGACGGGGTCGAGGACCCGGGCCCGTCCGCAGGCGGCGGCCGCCTCGGCGAGCTTGCGTTCGGCCTCCTGCCCGTACCGCCGGGCCGGTCCCTTCACGGCGCTCTCGCAGGCCCACTCGATCAGCGGTCCGCCCGCGATCCCGCCCACCATGATCAGGACCGGGGGCAGCAGCCCGGGTTCCACGAGGCCCACGATCTGGGCGACCAGCCACAGGGCGCCGAAGAGCTGAAGGAGCGTCATCAGGGCCTGGGCGAGGACGGCGGCAGGCCACCAGGCGGGGCGGGGCGGCCTGGCGGCCGGGTCGCCGAGGGTGACGGTCAGCTCGTCCAGCGCCTCGGGCAGCCCCTCGGCGCCGCGCGTGGCGGCCTCCCGTACCGCGTGGGCCCAGGGCGCGGGCAGCCCGCGCGACGCCTCGTCGGCGACGATCCGTACCGCCTGCTCGACGCGCTGCCGGGCGGTCAGTTCGTCCTCGACGGGAGCCGCGAGCCGGGGATCGGTGGAGCCGTGCCAGCGCTTGCGCTCGTACCAGCGGTGGAGCCGCAGCCAGGGCGAGCCGCAGGCGCGGATGGCGCCGCGCCGCCAGACCCGCTCGGCGGCCTCGCCCGCAGCCTGGGCGCCGACGGCGACGGCGAGCCGGCCCGCGAACTCCTCGCGGCTCCGCTCCCCGAGCCCCGTCCGCGCGTCGGCGACGTAGGCGGGCCGCAGCTTGGCCGCGGCGGCGTCGATGTCGGCGGCGATGCGCCGCTCGGGCGCGGTGCGTTCCTGGACGAAACGGGCGAGGAGTTCGCGGAGTTCGGCCACGCCCTCGCCGGTGAGGGCGGAGACGGGCAGGACGGTGGCGCCGGGCTCGCCGTGCTCGCCGAGCGCCATGCCGTCCTCGTCGAGGAGCCGGCGCAGGTCGTCGAGGACGAGCTCGGCGGCCTCGGGGCCGAGCCGGTCGACCTGGTTGAGCACGACGAAGGTGACCTCGGCGTGGCCGGCGAGCGGCCGCAGGTACCGCTCGTGGAGGGCCGCGTCGGCGTACTTCTCCGGGTCGACCACCCAGATGACGGCGTCGACCAGGCCGAGCGCCCGGTCGACCTGGTCGCGGTGGGCGGTGACGGCCGAGTCGTGGTCGGGCAGGTCGATGAGGACGAGCGGCGCCAGCTCGGCGTCGGCCGCCCCGCCCGCGAGGGGGCGGCGGCGCAGCCGCCCGGGCACGCCCAGCCGGTCGAGGAGCCCGGCGGCCCCCTCCGACCAGGTGAGGGCGAGCGGCGCGGAGGTGGTCGGCCGGCGCAGCCCGGTCTCGGAGACGGCGACGCCGGCGAGGGCGTTGAAGAGGGTGGACTTGCCGCTGCCGGTGGCGCCCGCGAGGGCGACGACGGTGTGCCGGGAGGAGAGCCGCTGCCGGGCGGCGGCCTCGTCCAGCACCCGTCCGGCCTCGGCGAGGGCGGCGCTCTCGACCCGCGTACGGGAGAGCCCGACGAGCTCGTGGAGGGCGTCGAGCCGGGACCGCAGCCCGCCCCCGTAACTCCCCCCGAACCCCCGCGCGTCCTCGGCGTCCTTGGCGGCGGCTCCGCCCTCGGCCCCCGCTTCCCCTTCCCCTTCCCCGATGAACGACGCGTCGGGCACGCTCCGCTGGGCGGCCCGCCGGGCGATCAACCCGTCGTCCCACCGCACCTGGGCCTGGCCGCGGTCCTGGTCCTGGCCCGGTCGGCTCTCGTTGTCCCGGTCCCGCTCACGGTCGGTCTTCTCCGGCGGCTTCTCGGCCACGTCACTTCTCCTTCTGGAGTACGGAGAGCGCGGCGATCAGCTCCGCCTGCGGCTCGGGGGTGACGTCGAGGGCGTCGAGGGGCGCGAGGCGCCGGTCGCGCTCGGCGTGCAGGACGCGGTCGACGTGGGTGAGGACGAGGTCGCCGCCCTTGTCGCGCAGGCGCAGCGCGGCCTGGGCGCCGAGGAGTTCGGCGAGGCGCTCGCCGGCGGGGCGGGCGCGGCGGCCGCCGAGGAGGGAGGCGGCGAGCAGGGCGGCGACGGTCTCGGCGTCGGGCAGGGCGGCGCGGGCGGCCCCGCGCCCGGCGGGCTTCTCCACGCTCCGCACCTCCTCCTCGGCCAGTTCCTCCAGGACCCGGCGCCAGCGGCGTACCTCCAGGCCGACCCGTTCGGCGACCTGGCGGTCGCCGCCGGCGGGGACGGCGCGGAGGGCTCCGGCGGCCGGTTCGCGGCGGTGGGCGTCGCGGATGCCCTCCTCGGCGGCGGAGACGGAGCAGTGGAGGAGGGCGGCGAGGGATTCGGTGAGCGCGTCGAGGAGTTCCTCGGCGGTGCTGTCGCGGGGGTACGCGCGCCAGCGTGCGCGCGCGTCCCCGGCCAGTACGGCGCCCTTTCCGAGCTCCTTGCGCACGCGCGCGCCCTGCCGGCGGTAGGCGGCCTCGACGGCGCCGCCGAGGCGTACGGCGGCGGCGTACTGCGCGGCGACGGCGCCGGCCAGCTCGGGGAGGCGGGCGTCGAGGGAGTCGATGACGCCGGAGGCGGTGCGGGAGACGGCCTGCTGGCGGGCGGCGGGGTCCTCGGCGCGGTGCGCGAGCCACGCCCGGAGCGGGGCGACGGCGCTCTCGGGCAGCAGCCCGCTCCCGCCGCCGGTGGACTCGGGCAGCTCGGGGATGGTGAACCGGGGTACGTCCCCGAGCCCGGCCTTGTCGAGCAGCGCCTCGTACTGCCGGGAGACCTCGCCGATGACCTGGTGGGGCACCCGGTCGAGGACGGTGACGAGGGTGGCGTCGTACTCCTTGGCGGTACGGAGCAGGTGCCAGGGGACGGCGTCGGCGTACCGGGACGCGGTGGTGACCATCACCCAGATGTCGGCGGCGCACATCAACTCGGCGGCGAGGAGCCGGTTCTCGACGATGAGGGAGTCGATGTCCGGGGCGTCGAGGAGGGCGAGCCCGCGGGGCACGGTGGCGGCGGTCTCGACCCGCAGCGCGTTGTCCTCGGCCTCGATCGCCTCGGCCGGGTGGTCCTCGTCGGCCTGCGGCAGCCATACGCGGGTGAGCTGCGGCAGCACGCGCAGCCCGGCGAACCAGTGGTGGTCCTCCGGGTGGCAGACGAGCACCGGCGTCCGGGTGGTCGGCCGCAGCACCCCCGCCTCGCTCACCCGCCGCCCGACGATCGAGTTCACGAGCGTCGACTTCCCGGCCCCCGTCGACCCGCCCACGACGGCGAGCAGCGGCGCGTCGGGGTCTTTCAGCCGCGGTACGAGGTAGTCGTCGAGCTGCGCCAGCAGCTCGGCCCGCGTCTGCCGGGCGCGCGGCACGTCGGGAAGGGGAAGGGGAAGACGCACGGCCGCGACTCGGTCGCGCAGGGCGGAGAGTGCGTCGATCAGCTGAGGCCGTTCGTCCAAGGTCACCACATGCGAAGAATGCCCAATTTGTGAGCGTTTTTGAAGCGTATGGCGGCCCTGCGCGCCGAAGAAGAGGAGGTCGCTCGTTACCCCGGGCATAACGAGTGCACAACACCCGCCGCACACGGTGCGAAAAGCGCTGCGCGAATCGCACCTGCCTGCGATTATCGGTTCGCTTCACCGAACCTCCACATCGTGCCACGCAGGTGAAGCACCAGGGCCGAGCCGCCAGGACCCCTATCCTTGTCCCGGCAGCCCCACCCCACCCACCCGGGCCACCAGGCCCACGGCCACCACCGGCCCCCGTAGCTCAGCGGATAGAGCAGGTGCCTTCTAAGCACTTGGCCGCAGGTTCGAGTCCTGCCGGGGGCGCGCAAGCGAAGACCCTCCTTCGGGAGGGTCTTTTTGCTGGTCAGGGGCCGTTTTCGGTCAGCGGAGGAGGTGCCGGCCAGGGCGCCTCCGATGGCTGGATCTGTCCGGCTGGATTCGGTCAGAGACGGCCCTTGGCGGCTGGATTTCCCGAAAACTTCCCGAAGTTTCGGGGCCGCCCGCTGCCCTGCCTCACTCCGGTCCGCGTGCTTTTCGCTGCCGTTGGGTCCCCGGGTGGATGACGGTGAGCTGCCCTTCGACTCCGGCGGGCAGGATTGAGCGCTGCACAGGGTGTGGCGCGGCGAGCGAGGAGGCGAAGATCGCGACCAGGTCATGCGGCGTACTGCCGCTGAAGGCCGCACACCACAGGTAGGCATCACCGACGCGGGGTTCGGCCCACGCCTGCCAGCCGAGTCTCCCAGGCCGCGGGTCGGCATCGCGAACGAGTGAAGGCACTTCCTCCAGGGAGATTCCAGCCGTGAGTCCGGGGGCAAGAGCGGCGGTGCGCGGACGGTCGATGTCGCGGGCCCAGCCCTGGGCGCAGACAGCCGCCAGGACAGCCTCTGGGCTGTCGAAGCAGAAGGCCGGATCCGTGCGGGCGTCGAGAGCGAGAAGGAAGTCGGTCAGGGTCTCGTGGGGGGCGCCGGCGGTGAAGTACGCGTTCCATTCCGGCAGGGTGCTGTCGGGATGCGACCGGGCGGAGATCTGCCAGGCAACCGGAAGGTCTCCCAGTTCGAACGAGCAGGCGGCGCGCGTCCACTCGGCGCCGCACAGCCCGTTGGCGCTCGTATAGAGGAGGGTGTCGCGGGCGGTCGGCCACATCCGCCAGCCTGCGGCGGCGAGGACCGCGCCGGCCTGGTCAGCCAGGGCATCGTCATCGCCCGCCAGGTGGCGAGGAGTGACCCAGTACGGAGGTTCGGGAAGACGGGAATCGCTGGAGTGTTGGGGGTACAGGGGCGCCTCCACGTGGTCGAGGGCTCGGGCGGTCGTCCACGTTGACATAGCCCGAGGGCCGTGACCAGTCCTTTCGTGCTCCTCCCTGTCTGCCTCGGGCGAACCGTGTCCTTTGTCATCCAATTGAGACGCTTGACAGCGAACCCAGCCGTTTCGGCTTATCTGACAGTGAATCTAGTCGTGAGGGGCAACCAGCCTCGATCCCGATAGCCTGGAGACCGAATCGTACGGGCACGGGGGGATGATGGTTCGAGCACTTCTGCTCGGGGTGGGGGCCTTTGAGAACGTGGCCGACGGCGAGTGGAGCCCCACGTCGGAGGGGTTGTCTCCGCTGCCGTCGGTTGAACCGCAGGTGCGTGAACTCGCCGTGGTGCTCTCGCGCTTCGACGGACTGAACGTCAGTGAACCGGTGATCGACGCGGACCGGGTCAGCGTCGAGGAGAGCTGGCGGCACCTGCGGCACGATTCGTTGGGCCGGCCGCGCATCGTTCACTTTGCCGGTCACGGGATCTCTCGTGGCCGGGTCTTGTACCTGCCCGTGCACGACAGCAGTCCGGCCGACCTCCCGGAGTCGGCGATCGATGTCGGCCGATGGCTGAACGAGGTCGAGCACGGCTCCGACCAGTCGCCCGTCCTGTTCCTGCTCGATGTTTGCGGTGCAGGGGCCGCGACGGACTACCAGCTGTTCCAGGACGTTCCTGAGGACGACCGAAGGACCTGGGTGATTGCGGCCTGCACGGCGGACGAGAGCGCCTTCGACGCGCGGTTCACCAAGGCCACGGCCCAGGCGCTGGAGCGGCTCCGCTTGGGGCACTGGGATATCTCTCCGGCGCTGTCCCACGTGCCGGTGGAGGTTGTCGCTGACGAGATCGCGCGGGAGCTGGTCCGCCTTGGCGAGGGGTATCCGCAGACCGTGATGCACTCGCCACGCCGAGCCGCCTCGTTGCCGGTACCGGAGTTCTTCGCCAACCCGGCGTTTAGCACTGACGGCTGGCAGCGGCTTCGGAGCCGACTCCGGTTGGCAGTTCGGGAGCTCGCGGCGGAGTTCGACCCCGGTCTGGACCCCGTGCACTTCCTCACCCGGGCGTCCGGCCGCCTGGACGACGCCTCTGCGATTACCGGCTGCCTTTTCACTGGGCGAACCCGTGAGCTGACCCGGATTCGCTCCTGGTTGGCGAGCGACGAACCCCTGTTGCTTGTCACCGGAAGCCCTGGGGCCGGAAAGTCGGCGCTGCTGGGGGTGACGGTCTTCCTGTCTCACCACCAGCTCGCTGAGCTGAGCACCGTACTGGTCGGCCGCATTCCTGCTCAGTACCGCCCGGAGCGTCGGTACCCGACTCTTGCCGCGGTCCATGCCCGGCACCGGAGCATGGACGAGGTGATCGCTTCGATCACGGTTCAGCTGACTCCCGAGGACGCGGAGCCGGCCGTCGCTAGCAGCGAGCAAGCTCTGGACGAGCTCAAACGCATCGCCCAGGACCTGCCAGAACCGGTGGTACTTATCCTCGATGCCGTTGACGAAGCCCTGGAGAGCGGCCGTATCGTCCGCGATCTGCTACCTGAGCTCCTAGGCACGCTCCGCTCTGACGGCCGCTCCGCCTTCCGGGCGCTCGTGGGGATGCGCCCGCCGCAGACGGACGGCCACCAATTCTGGGAGGGGCCCGGTACCCACGGGATGGTGCTCGACCTGGACACCTCCTCCGGTGTCGAGAACCTCGCGGACGACCTCACGACCTACATCGCCGACATCCTGTACAGCGCACCCGGTTACAGCGACCAGGCCCTTCGTGAGTCCGTAGCCCGTGCGGTGGCTACCTCGATCGCTCATAGCCCCGATCGCAGCACTTTCCTCGTCGCAGCACTCTTCGCCGACTTCCTGCGAAGCGGTGTAACCCTGAATCCCGCCGAGGCGGTCGCCCGACTGCCGCAGAGCCTGCCGGACCTGCTCGAACTACACCTGCGGGCCACACTGGACGGCGACCCGTGGATGCGGCACTTGATGGTGGGGCTGGCACAAGCGCGGGGGCAGGGTATGCCGCTGGAGCTTGTGGCCGCAGCGGCTACCGCTGCCGCCATGGCCGCGGGTCAGGAGCTCCGCCCGCTGACGCCGGGCGAGGCCCGCGAGAAGCTGGCTACCGCCCGTTTCTATCTGCGGACGAACATCGACGCGGACGGACGTCAGCTCTACCGGTTCTTCCACGAGACGGTCACCGAGCACTTCCGTGACGCAGGGGCCGAACTCGACGGGCTCGCCGACACGCTCTTCCACGAGCTGTTGTCGGCCGTCCCCGGGCGGTGGGCCGCTGAGGGGCCTCGGTGGGACCTCGCCGCACCGTATCTCCTGCGACACCTTATGGAGCATGCCGTCGCTGTACCGGGCGGATCTGCGGTCGACCCCTTGTTCCTGGACCCGGAGTACCTAGTCCGCGCCGACCACAGCAGCATCTGGGAGGCCGTCCACAGGACGAGGGCCCCGGCGGCGCGGCGAGCCGGGGTCGCGTACCGGACGGCCTTCGGTCGCTTCGATATCGGCGGCCTCTTTGGCCAGCGCATGCCGTTGGAGACGCGTCGTGCCAGGCTTCAGCAGAGCCTGGCGACCTACCAGGCAGCCGGGCTCGCACGCCGTCTCCACGACGAACAGGCCGCGCTCCGCACGCAGTGGAGCACGGGCCTGCCTGAGGAGTCCCTGCTGCACGTTATCGGCGAGGACGAGTTGGGCGCCACGGTGTCAGCCCTGGCCCTGGGCTCCGTCGGTCGACGGCTTCTCGCTGTTTTCGCCGGCACCGACGGCTCCCTCCAGGCATGGGACATCACGCCGAGCCCCGACGACGCGTTCCGGTACTTCTCGGCTCCCCGGACAAACGAGGGTGCCATCACCCAGGTGGTGATCGCGGATCTGGATGAGCGGGCGGTCATTGCCTTGGTTACTGACCAGAACGTACTGCAGCTGTACGACCTCGCGACGAGTGCGCTCGTCGCCGACACGCGCATCGACGGCGCGAGGGTCTCAGCCCTGGCGGTCGTCGGCACCGGGGACGAAACGGCTCTTGCAGTCGGTCGGGTCAGTGGCGAGATCAGCCTGGTCGGCCTGCTGGGCGAGTCGTTCGGCAGGATCCTCGACACCGTCGAAGCCGGGGACGCCGCCATCGGTTCGCTGCTCGGCGTGGAGTCCACAGACGGCTCCCTCGCCTTCCACTACGTTTCCGCCGAGCCCCACGGACATGGGCCGAAGGTGCTGCGGAATCTGAACAAGCGGCCCGTCACCATCTCATCGGAGGGACCGCTCCAGGAGGTACGGATCCAGCCCATTAACGTGCGCACCCCGCTGTTCTCCCTCATCGCCTACCACCCCAGCATGTATGCGGTGAGGGGGAACGGTGAGACCGTCCACGTCGTCACGGGGGCCAAAGACCGCGGGCTGACACTCGCAGACATCCGTCATGTCGGCCGCTTTCAGCTCGCGCTGACCGCCCATCGCGACGGCAACATGCGGGTGTGGGACCTGGACGTTTGCCCGCGGTTCGGTCACGGCCAAAACCACTGGCACCCCGCCACAATTCTCGGCTCCATGCGGCTCGGCGGCTCAGAGCTCGCCATCAGCGCTGAACTCGCGTCTGGCGAGATCAAGGTTTGGGACCTGAGCACCGGCGCCGAAGCTCACGAACTGACCGACGTAGGCGGGCTGAGCCATGCCGCCACCGTGACAGCTGGCGACGTGTCCTACGTAATCACGGTGACCACGGAGAACGAGCTCGACACCTGGAATGTCCGTGAGGATGCCCTGGAATCGACGGTCCGCCTCCCCGACCCGGCCACCGCGTTGGCCGCTGTGCCGCACGGCGATTCGGTATGGGCCATGGTTGGCGGTGCCGACGGCAGTATCCACGTGTGGGACACAAGCAAGGAGTCGCCTTCCCACGTCCTCTCCGGCGTGGAGGGGCCGGTCACGGAGCTGGTCGCGGGCGACGTAGGCGGCGAGTCTCTCCTGATCAGCGTCCACAACGAACGCAGGGTCTGTCTCTGGTCCCTGGCTGACAGCACCCTGCGACAATCGATCACGCTGGACCGGATCGGAGCGATCGCGATGCTAGGCGGGCGCCTGTTCGCTGCCGAGCAATCGTCGGACGTCGATCAGGTGCGGGTCTGGGACCTTGTGACGGCCTCACTCGTGGGCTCCGTCCCCGTGGCCGGCCCTCGGGTGGTGACTATCAGCCAAGTGAACGGCAGGCCGGTACTCGTGGCCGCTGTCAGTGAGGCAGAGGTCCAGGCATGGGATGCCGAATCCGGCGATCCACTCGGAGCACCGGCCCCAGTGCCGGATCGCGTGCACACGATCGCCCCCTACGAGGGTGGCGTGCTGATAGGCAGCAAGGCCGGCCATGTCACGGCCCTCGCCTGGGCCTGCTCCGCAGCGGCGTCGGCACTCCGACCGACGCGGCCGACCGTCCACGTCACCCACGTCCTGGCTTGGTTGCCGGGCGAACTGCTATGCGGCGATGCCCGCGCAGACGGATGGGAGTTGTACACCGTCAGCGAGTGGGAGGGAGGACTGCCGCCTTCCTTCGGCCTGGTCTACGCTCGCCCCGTCACTGCGACGACGGCCGAACTCCACGAAGCTCTCGTTGACGTACTGAAGCCCGATGGATTTGACGTCGTGTGGCTGGAGGCACACTGGTACGAGATAAGCAAGGTCGACGGCGTGACCACCGGTGGCCCGTGGCGATTCCCGGCGTACTCCGTTCATTGTTACCCGGAGCAAGGAGCAGAGCAGTGACGATCGTCGCAGTGCACGGCATCGGCAACCACCTGAGCGGCCGCTCGCCGGAACAGGCGGCCACCGAGCTAGCAGGGCAGTGGCAGCTCAAACTTCAGCATGGCTTCAAGGCCGCTGGATTGGACGACCACCGGCTCCCTGCCCTGCACGCCGCGTACTACGCTCACCACACCCACGCCGCGGAGCGGCAGGCTGTCATGCCGGATGTACTCGCCCTCGACGAACGAGAAGAGTCCGTCGTCATCGCCTGGGCGCTGGCCCTAGGTTCACCCAACCTCCAGGAACGGCAAGGACTGATTACTGCACCACTGCGGCAGGTCCTGTCCTGGGTTTCCCGACGCCGCAACCTTCCCATCGGGACGGTCATTCGGCTTGCCGTCCAGCTGGCGGGCGAGGTCCGCCGCTATCTCCACGTTCCGCAGGTACGGGCTGCCGCCCTATCTACCGTGGCCGAGTCGATCCGACGGGTGCACCCCCGCGTGGTGCTGGCGCACTCCCTCGGTTCCGTCGTCGCGTACGAGGCTCTCCATGCTCACCCAGAACTGACCGTGGACTGCTTCGTGACCTTGGGCTCTCCCCTTGGCCTGCCGAGCGGGATTTTCGATCACCTGGTGCCCGCGCCAATCGCCGATCGGGGTGCCCGACCTGCCGGGGTCCGCTACTGGGTGAACCTCGCCGACACAGGGGACCTGGTGGCGATTCCTCATCGGCTTGGCGACCGATTCCCCGTTGACCAGCACGCCGACACACCGATTGGCCGTATCGACTTCCACACCTTCGGAGCGTACTTGTCCTCCCCGCTTACCGCTGCAGCGATATCTCCCTTCGTCCGCAACCCGACAATCCCGGACCAGATCGCCTGAGATTCTGGCAGTGCGCGTCGTCTCAGATGATCCGTCGTCGCAGGTAACGCTCCTGCAATCAGGAGCGCGCTCACCTCACACGACTAGATTCACTGTCAAACGACTCGATTGGATGGCAGAGGACAAACCGGATGCTCCCCGGACTTTCCCAGGGGGATCCCGGAGTCAGCGTCATGGGTGCCATCGCATGGGGGCGGAACGCCGACGCCCCGCCCTCATGTCGTGCCCCGGCTGGACGCGTTGATAGAAACCCCGTCATGACATACCGATTCACTGCGCGTGTCGCCACAACCGAGATCGACCCTGACGGCTACTTCACCGAGGCTGCTCTTGCCGAGGGCGAGGACGGAAGCGGCTTCATCTTGATGTTCATGGCAGGCGAGGAAGACCCAGGTGATCAGGAGGTCGCCCTGGGCATGGACACGCACTGCCTGGTCACAGCCGGGCAGGGGACCGCGTACGGCTGTGTACGCGAAGCCGTTCTGGCAGGTAACGTCCTCCGCGTCTCGCTCCGCCCTGAGGCACTGGCAGACCTGCGCTTGAGCGATGGCGAGATCGAAGCCGTCATCGAAGCACCGCCCAGGGACGTCGTCCTGTTCCGAGAAGTCCTCGCCCAGGTGCTCTCCTACGGACGCGCCGATGCTTGGCCCACTCATGTAGCCGTCTGAGCCAGCTACCGGATCGGGTCCGGAGCAATAGTCAAGAGTTGTGGATGGGGCCTTCCGGGGGGGGTGATCTCGGTGGCTGCGAGCGGGGTGTTTTCGCGCACCTTCGAGGCGGTGTTGGCGGACAACAGTGCGGTGTAGTCCCCAGTGTGTCAGCATCAACGCGTGGGCATCTTCGACTCTATTGGGCGTGGCCTCGGTAGCCTCCGCCCTCTGTCCGACGCGGAACTCGCAGACGAGCGCGAGGCGCTGCGCCAGCGTTACGTATCTTGCGAGGATGTCAACGAGGCGGATCGTCTCTACGACGAGCTGCACCGCTACGACGTAGAGATGATCCGCCGCGCAAACGAGGCATATGCCCGCGAGAACCCGAACCCACCAAAGCCCAGGCATCGTGAGCACGGATGGTACCTGTCGAAAGACGAATAGGACTTGTCCGGCCAATCACGTGACGGCTTCATCACCCGTCGTTGATGTGGACATGGGGTGGGCTGATGCGACGCCTGGTGCCCTGCGGCGGGCTGCCAATTGGTGCCCGCCGCAGGTAGTGGTCGCTAGCAGGCCGTGGCACGTTCCACGTCGTTGGCGTAGCGGCCAAGGGCCTGTCCGAGGCCGGCCCGGCCCTCGGTCCCGGGTTCGGAGGTGTCGACGGCGTCCTGCGCGGCTCGGATCACGGCGTGGGCCCGGTAGTCGATCTGGTCTTGGCTCCCGCCGGTGCCAGCCACCAGCGTGGTCAGGATCCTTAGAGCATCCGGGTTCTGGGCACTGCGAGCGGCTCGCTGCGCGACCCTGTCGGGGTACTTGATGTCTGGGGTGGCGGCAACAGTGCGCAGGGTCCGGGTCAGCCACTGGCGCTGGTCGGTTCCTTCGGCGAAGGCGAAGTGGCCGATACCTGCGAGGGCAGGTGCGAGGGCGGGGTCTCTGTCGACGAGGTCTAGGGCCTGGTCCCAGAGCTGCAAGGCGCGCTGGTGCAGCGGGTGGGGGCCGGCGACGTCTTCGAGGGGTAGTGCCCGGGCGATGTCGCCGAGGAGCGTCGAGACGGCCGCCGGGCCGCCGTCACCGCTGATCAACGTGGCGAGGAAGTCGGTGTCGAAGGTTTCCGGGGAGTGGAGCAGGGTGGTGGCGAACCGGTCGAACACCTCCTCGGGTGCACCGGTGCGCAGGTAGCCCATGACCTTGCCGGGGTCGAGGTTGCCGAGAACCGCGAACTCGTTGGGGCCGAGGCGGCGGAGCGAGCGCAGCCATGTGTGGATCGGGGCGGACGGCGCGGCGAGGTCGAGCAGGATGGCCTGGTGGTTGGTGTACCAGGGCAGGGCGTAGTGGCGCAGCGGGGTGAGGGCCGCGCCGATGGCGGCCAGGGCACGGTCGTCGCGGCCGTCGGTGACGAGCTCGGTCAGCAGGGTGACGGCTTCGGCGGGCAGCTCACCGTGGTCGGCTGCGCGGCGGACGGACCACTGGAGGATGGCGACCAGGGCGAGGCCGCCGGAGGTGGCGCTCGCGCTGACGTAGGGGTTGTCCGGGACCGAGGCGGGCGCGGTCCAGGCGCGGACGGCGGTCATCAGCCAAGTGACGGCCGCGGCCTCCTCCACGCCGGGGTCGGCCCCGAGTGCCCAGACCTGGCGCAGCAGCTGGGCCACGATGTAGCGGGCGCGTTCGTCGATGCCCGGGTCGTCGCTGCCTTCACCTGCTTCGAGCTGGTTCTTCAGGTCCCAGGCGGCGGTGCAGGCGTTGGTGAGCAGTCGTCCGTCGTCTTCTGTGAGGCATGCCTGCTGCCGGTCAGTGTGCAGGGTCTGCAGGTAGACCGTGCGCAGGTCGAACGAGCTGAGGGTGGCCGCGACGGCCGAGATGTCGGCCGCCCAGGCCGCGGGGTCCGCGTGGATGGCGGCCTCCAGCATCCTCAGGTCCATGCGCTTAAAGTAGTCCCCCTGCGACGAAGCGCGTGCCGAGAGCTCAGCGGCGCCCTCAAGGACACCGTGCTCCTTGCACCGGGTAACGAAGTCCGCCACCGTGCTTTCGCCGGGGTCAGGGTACGGCCCAATCTTGATCAGCGGCTCGGTGAGTGCCGGGGGCGGCCCGGTGAACTCGGCCAGCAGGTCCACCACCGGGCCCCAAGGCGCCAGCACCGATGCGGGCGCCACCTCGGAGAGGCAGTAGACGGTCCGCCAGACAGGCTGCAGAGCGGACTCCCACTTCACCTCCGGCATGTCGGCCGCATCCTCACCGAGCAGCTCGGCCAACGCCTCCGTGCCGCCGAGTACGGAGGCGAGCGTGCGGGCGAGACGGGCGTCGTCGTCGGCCAGCTCGGCGCGAGCGACCCGCAGTGTCTCCGGGCCGGGCACCGGGCCAAAGCCTTCGGTCAGGGCCGCCTCGAGGTCGACCTGGTCCGCCGGTTCGCAAGTGCCGATGGCCACCTGGACGAACCGGCCGACGTCCGGGGTGAGGTAGGTCATGGCGCCCAGGCGAGCGAGCACCGCAAAGGCGGCCTTCCACCACGAGACGTCCGCCGGCGCGATCTCGGCGGCGTCCACCAGGTGGACCGCGATCAGCCGCTCGCGCTCCCAGCCGCCCAAGGTCTTGGCCGTCCAGGCGCCGGTCCGTTCGGCCAGGCTGGTACCTGCCTCGCTGAGCCCGATGCGAGCGAACTCGATGCAGGCCGCCGCCGCGAGCCGGGCCCCTGTCAGCGCCCGGTCCCCAGCCAGGCTAGGCGCACGCAGGTCGTCGCTGATCTGCAACTGGCCCTGGACGCCTTCGACCGCAAGGTGGGAGGCCAGTACGGCCGCGAGTCCGGTGCGAACCCGCTGGGCCAGTTTCGGGCCACCCGTTTGGCCGGCCTCCAGCAACTGGGCCAGCACGGTACGGATGCTCCAGGAGTCGGCCGCGGAGCCGTCCGACCCGACGGACAATGCCTTGACCGCCGCCTCCACCCACGCGGCGTCCCGGTGTGCCGGCAGGGTTTCCTGCGCCCAGTAGACCGCCCTGGTCCGTACGCCGTGGACGGGGTGCTTCTTCAGCGCGCCGGTGACCAGGGCCGCGCCGTGGCTGCCGAGGTGCCGGCACAGCAGGACGAGATCGGCGGTGGCTCCGGGGCCGGACCGCCAGATCGTCTCCAGGTGCTTGTCCTTGTTCAGCCACTCCACCAGTCGGGCGGGATTCTCGTCGGCGAGACGCGCGAGGTAGGGCCTGGCCGGCCACCGGTCCTCCTCCGGGAGAAGCCGGACAGGGTCCAGTTTCTCCAGCCAGTCCCAGCCGGTGAACCGCGTGAACAGGTAGGGGGCGGCAGCGGGGTTGTGCAGGTTGTTGACCTTCTGGATCTGCTCGGGAGTCGGGGAAGTGACCGCGCCGAGTGCCACCCACTCGGGGGCCTGGTCGACAACCGTGGCGACGAGCTCTTGAATCAGGGCCAGGCAGTCGTGCAGCATTGCGACCGCCGTCACCGCGTTCGCCTCGCGACCAGGGTGTACGGCCGCGTTCCCGATGCTGTACTGGTCAGTCCAGAGCTTGAATGCCGCCTTCTCTGCCTTGCCCGGCCGCTGGCCGGTCTCGTTGTGGACCACCATGGTCAGCTGCATGATCCGGTAGGAGCCCTGCTGCTCCTCCATCTCGCACAGCCGCGCGTAGGCCGCACCGATCGCTTCGAGCCGCCGATCGAGCACCGCCTGACGTCGGAATTCCTCGTCCGACCGGATCTTGTGGAGCTCGCGCAGCGCGACTGTCAGAGGGTGTCCGACGGTTAGCGTCTGGGGCACCGTGGTCCCGAGCCCGTCGACGGCGTCCAGCACCTTCTGGGTCGCGCCGAGCGCCGAGATTGGTGGGTAACCTGCTTCCGCAGCCGCGGTCCGGGAGCGGAGCAACTTGGCGATGGTCTTCCCGAGAGTACTGTCCGCGTCCACCTTTTGGGGGAACATCGGCAGGGAGTCCAGGACCTCGATCAGGCCGTCCACCAGAGTCGCGGTCTTGCGAGAGCTGTCCCTGTTGAAGACCGTACCGAGGGACCTGGAGACCTCAGCCTGGGCCGCCTTCAGCCCCTTGTAATTGCTCCCGCCGATCTCCATCAGGCGCTCGATCGCAACCCGGCACATTGCCTGCGCGGTGACGTACGGCTCTTCGCGGTCTTCCGGCTCGCACAGCATGGCGCAGATGTCGCGCAGCAGGCCCAGCACGACCGAGCCTTCCTGCTTGGGCCCGAAGTCCTGCAGCCGCAGGGCGAACAGAGAACCTTCCGCCAGCAGCGCTACGTCGTCCGCCGATGGCCTGATCTGGTCAGCCTCGAAGATGGTCACGTCGGCACGGTACTGGTGCGCCGGCCAGCGTGGCGATCAGTTTCGGGGAGGGGGGACATTAGTCCGGCGGCCCGTCCGCGAGGTGGGGAATTACGTGAAGCCGAACACGCGACTCGTGGGAATTTACGTGACCGTCGACAAGGCGGCTCACCAGGAGATCAGACGGCCCTCCGGTGTGTGGGTGAGCGTCACGCAGCCGATCCAGTCACCGCTTTCCGGGTACTCCCAGTTGTCCGCGTCAGCCAGGGCGTTCAGCAGCTCTTCGCGAGCGAGGGGCGGACCGGACTGTTCGCCGGCTCCCCCGCCCGGAGGCGTCCATGGGATGACACGACACACATCGATCCACCCCCTGTCGATCAGGGCAAGGAGGATAGGAGCAGTTCTCCAGGCGACGCCGATGCAAGGGGTTCGTCCAGATCGCCGCGGACGCCCGGGAGGATGTCGATCTCAAAGGCGTTGAGCATGAATGCGCGCTCGGCGGCGGAAAGGTCTTCTGGAGCGTTCACACCGGGATCGTCGCACGGCTGATGCTGGTGGCCAGGGCCGGAGGGGCCGGAGGGGCCGGAGGCATGGTCGTCCGAGGTGGAGCGAGTTCTACGGGAGGCGGGCTGGCGTCCCGGGCGGGCTGTCGATACGACCGGCTGGAAACAGCAATTGGAGCAGGACGGCTTCCGCTCTCATGCCGCTGCCGAGGACTTCCTGGGCGAGTTCGGCGAACTGGTGGTCGGGCACGGAGGTGCAGGCATCACACGCGCCCGAGAACCCTTCGATCTGGACCCGCTCCTGGCGCCGGGCGAAGCCGACCGCTTCGACGAGTGGGGCGAGGAGATCGGCCACCACCTCTTCCCGGTGGGCGAACTCGCCGGTGGTCACGCGTTCCTCGGCCTGGGCGAGGACGGTGAACTGTACGTCGTCGCCAACTGGCTGGCCCGCTTCGGCCGTATGCCCGAGGCCATGGAGAACCTCGTTCTCGGCGTCATGCCCGTTCGCATGCCGGAACCCGAGTAGGCCGGGGCGCAGGAGAACGTCCCGCGCCGCCGGCTCAACGCTCGTGGTCGTCCACTCAGGACGTCGCGGTATTCCTGAACGTGGCGAGGAGCGCCCGGGCGCGGTCCCGGAAGGCTTCGTCCTGGCGGATGATGCGGTTCTCAACTCCCGAGCGGACCACCCGGGCGTCGCCATCGGCGAGGACTTCGAGCCGGCGCAGGTGGTCGCCGCTCAGGACGGCGCCTCCGAGGGCTTCCAGGGCGTCGCAGGCCCCTGCCGGATCGGCGTCCGACTCGGCGGACGCCAGGGCGGCCGAGGCGAGCGCGGCGTGGTCCAGAGCGGCAGGGTCCGCCACGGCTACGAGGGCCAGCGCCGCGGCCGGCGCCTGCACCGGATCGTCGAGGGCCGCCTCCAGCCTGGCGGTGAGCGGACGACCGGCCGGGCCG
Source organism: Streptomyces sp. NPDC059201 (assembly GCF_042754585.1). Taxonomy (NCBI): domain Bacteria; kingdom Bacillati; phylum Actinomycetota; class Actinomycetes; order Kitasatosporales; family Streptomycetaceae; genus Streptomyces; species Streptomyces sp. NPDC059201. The sequence goes on along the minus strand of NZ_JBHZBB010000002.1, from coordinate 63,803 downwards.
AGGAGCGCGGTCGCCCGGGCGGCCCTCGCCACCGACCAGCGGGTCCACTGGCTCTGCGCGGCGCGGTCGAAGACCGACGCAAGGACGGCGACGACGGGTTCCGGGTCCCCCGTGACACGCCACAGGGCTTCGGCGAGGGCCGTGTCCGTGTCCAGCGCGGGCGTGGTGTCCTTGCCCGGGTCACTGAGCGCCCCACGCAGGAGTGGCGCCAGAGCCGCTCCTCGGGAACCGAGCGCGGCAGCGGTCCTGGCGGCATCGCGCACGTCTGGGCCACCACAACCGAGCTCCTGTTCGAGGCATCGGAGCAGCGGCGCGGGATCGTCCGTGAGGTCGTACAGGGCCTTCGCCGCCGGGAGGACGTCCCGTTGGGCTGCCGCACGCAGCGCGGCGACGGCCATGTCGCGATCCGACGGAGCGCAGTCTGCCGCGACGGAGACAAGAGCACGTGTGGCCTGGTCAGGAATATGGGGGACCGCTGCGCACAGCTCGGGCAGCGCAGCCGCCGCCTCGGCGCCCCACCCGGCCAACAGACTGGTCAGCTGCCATGGTTCGTTGCCGCTGAGCGCCGCGGGCTGGGAGAGGCGGGAGCGAACGGCATCGAGGAGTTCCCTGTCGAACGGGAAGGCCGCGCTCTCCGCGTCCCACAGTCCGGTCGCTGCGTCGAGGGCACGCGGGCGGTGCCCGAGGCCGGCGGCGAGGAGCGGGGCAGCCTGCTCGGGTGCGACGAGCACGAGTGCGGCCAGAGCACGGTCGGCATGATCGTCCTCCTGGTCCAGGTTCCGTCCCGCAAGAGGGGCGAGCACGTCCGCAGCCGGTTCGGCAGCGCGGGCCAGCCGCCCCAAGAGAGACGCCATGTCCACCACTGCCTTGTCGTCGACAGCCGCCGCACGCAGGCTCTCCACCAACTGCTGTGGGGCACTGCGGGAAAGCATGCAGGCGCGGTCGGCCGCCCAGGCGCCTTCGGCCCGGACCTCGGCCCGGCTGTCGCGCAGGGCCGCGTCGATCAGGGCGAACGCCGCCTCCCGCTCCGGTCCGCGATCCCGCCCCAGGAGGGCCTCGACGACGGCGGCCAGCGGCTCGCCGCGTTCGAGGTCGAAGTCGGAACGCAAGGAGTCGGCCGGCAGGAGCGTCAGCATCGTCGCGTGCAGGGAATCAGACCACGGAGCGCCTGCGTCGAGGCAGGCGAAGAGGGCGGCCAGCCGCACCACGGCAGGCTGGGACGGGTCCAGGACGGAAACCGCCTCAGCCGCTCCACGCTGCGGGTCGAGCCGAGCGATCCCGGCCAGGACCTCGGCCCGGACGGCGGACTCGATCTCCTCCGCCCAGCGGATCTCCAGGGCGGGCAGGACGGTTCTGCCGTCGCGGGTGTGTGAAACCGCCCAGGCGGCGGTCCGCCGGACGTCCGACTCGGCATCGGCCAGCAACGGCAGAAGCAGCTCCAACTGCGCGGCCACGGCCGCCCGGACACCACCCGGCGCCACCCCGTACTCGTCCTCGCTCTCGGCCATGCCACCGAGCAACCCCAGGACGTCAGCCGTACGGTGGCCCGCCGCCGCGATCCTGGCGAGGAACGGCACCGCTTCCGCGCTGGCCGCGTAGACCGTCCCCTGATGCAGCACGCTCCCGTACAGCTCCGACAGCGCTTCGGACGCCGCAGCGGCGTCCGTACCTGTCAGAGCCCGGAGCAGATCGGGAACGTCTTCCGCGCTGCCGTACGCGTGGGAGGAGGAGGCCCAGGGCACAGCATCCAGGCCGTCGAGCGGGTGTGCGAGATCCATGCGGGGCATGGTGCCATCCGCCCCTGACAGAGCCTCCCGCAGCCAACTGCACGGCTCCTCGGGCATCCTTCCCACTGGTCGCAGTAACCGGCCGCGTCACGCGACGGCCTATCGGACCTAACGGCCTTCAAGACACGGCTCGGCCGGCAACGCACGATAAGCATCACGTCGAAGCGTCACCGTGCCTGAGCATCTCTCGCCGAAGAGACTGCGGCACGAACAGGGCCGACGCTCGAAGGCAACCGCGGACCGGGCAGGGCCTGGGGCCCTTCGATGCGCTGCTGGAGTTCGGCGATCTGGCCGGTGATGCAGCGGGCGTAGGTGGAGAGCAGGACCGGGACGCTGTTGCCGGCCCAGTCGGCGACTTGAGCGGGCGGGATGCCGTTGTTGAGCCAGGTGGTCAGGCAGGTATGGCGGAGGTCGTACACGCGCTTGCCGACGGGCGAGTCGTACTCGTGCTCGGGCAGGACGGCCTCGCGGGCCTTGGCCCAGATGCGCCGGTAGACCGAGCCGGCCAGGAGGCCGCCCTTCTCTCCGGGGAAGAGCAGGTCGCCGGGCTTGAGCTGATCGCGGGCGATCAGGTCCCGGAGGCTCGCGACCAGGTCGGGGTGGACGGGGACCGTGCGGGTGTCCCCGGATGCGCGGCCCTTGAGGTTACGGGTCTCGTGGACCTCGCCGTCGTCGGTCCAGTGGCTGCCGACCTCGGGCTCTGCCGTGTGGACACGGAGCTCGCCCCAGCCGGCCACGGGCAGGACGGCGTCCTCGACCCGCAGGGCAACCGTTTCCTCGGGGCGTAGACCGGCGTAGTACAGGGTCGCGAAGAACACGGTGAGTCGGTGGCCGGTGCGAGGGCGGGCGGCGATCCACATGAGCAGCGCGGCCACCTGGTGGGGGTTGAGGAGAGAGCGCTTGTCGACGGCGCCGGAGGTTTTCGGGGCAGCGTTGTCCTCCTTCCCCTTGGGCATGGGGTTGGTCCGGAGGACGTTCTGGCGGACTGCGTGGCGCAGGGCCACGTTGAGGATGCGGCGGTAGCGCTTGGCTGAGCTGGCGGCAGCCGGCGTGCCGTCGAGGACGGTGTCGAGTGCATGGAGGACGGTATCGACGTGCTTGGTGTCCTCCCAGGCGCTCATCGGGAGCGAGTTGCGCCGGATCCAGGCCAGGATCGCCCGGTACTCGGGCAGGGCCTCGTCCCGGCGGTTCTTGTTGAAGGCGTACTCGCGCAGCGCCTTGCGGACGTCGACGCCCTCGTACTGGACCGGCTCGACGCGGAGGAGCGCGAGCGTGGCCTTGGTCAGGGCTTTGGCAGTGCTGATGCGGTTGTTCGCCGAGATGCGGGACCACTTCATGTCGACGTACTGGAGGGCGAACTCGTACCAGGTGATCTCGGTGGACGGCGCGGCGTGGGAGGCCGGACGGCCGGTGTCCCGGTCGAAGGGCTCGCCGTTGTTGGCGGCGACGAGCAGGGTGGCGCGGAAGGACTCGGCGAGCGCGCTCTTCTTGAACGTCTCGCCGTGCCGCCGACCGTCGACGGACCACCGGACGGTGTAGGTGGTGCCGCGCTTCCCCTCGTAGACCTCCGTCTTGTAGAAGCGGACCTTGTAGGACCGGTTGGTCACGCAGCGGCCTCACAGTCGATGAGCCAGTTCTCCAGGTCGCTGCGGCGGACGCGCAGGCTGCCGTTCGGGAGTTTCACGCACTGGGGCGCGCGTCCCTTCTGGCGCCAGTCGTAGAAGGTAGACCGGGAAATCCGCAGCTCTTCGCAGAGCTCGTCGACGGTGAGCTTTTCTTCGGAGCGGCGGGCGGCGGTTATCGGGGATCGGCGCAAGGTTTCCCTTTCGGTAAATGGGCATGACTCTGGCAGGAATCGGATCGACGGGCGTTCCGGGACCCACAATGATCCGGAGAATCCCCGGTTAGGGAAACCGGGGATCGTCGGCTATGTTTCGCCCAGCCCGGCCGCCCCTGAGCACGCGAGGGCGTCGACGAGAAGCATCTGTGGGGCGATTCCGAGGGCTGTGGCGATGGCGACGAGATCGTCGATGTCGCAGCGACGGACGGTGCGTTCGATGCGGGAGAGCGCGGTGAAGGTCATGGGACGACCGAGCGCGGTGACGCGGGCTGCGAGCTGGCGCTGGGAGTAGCCGCGGGCGGTACGGGTGCGTTCGATGGCGTGGGCGGCGGCGTGTCCGGCGGGTCCGATGGCGAGGGGTCGTGGCGGCATGGGTGGTGTTGTAGCTTGCGCGCCGACCGGTCCGGAAGGGCATTCCTGTCTGCCGTGAGCGATGCCGATCGCGCGGTGATTTTCGGCGGTGATTTCGCCGACCGGGAATTCGCCCCTACAGTGGCCGGACCCCTCGGCACGACATGCCGGCGAGTTGCTCAGAATTCCTAGAAAAGTCTGGACTTCTGCGCACCAGGTGTGGCTGTGTTGGCCATGCACCCCGGCGACGCCGGATTCCCCCACCCCCTCCCGAAAGGCGGTCGATCGCCATCGCCCGTATCCGCACCATCAAGCCCGAGGCGTTCTCGTCCGAGTCCCTCGCGGCGGTGTCCCTGTCCGCCGAGCGGACCTTCTTCGGACTGCTCACCCAGGCCGACGACCAGGGCCGGTTCCGTGACCAGGCCGCGGTCATCGCCGGCCAGCTGTGGTCGCTGCGCCGCGAGCACGGGCCGGAGGCGGTCGAGGACGACCTCATCCAGCTCGACGACGCCGGGCTGATCTGCCGTTACGAGGGCGGGGACGGCAAGCGGTACCTGCACATCGTCACCTTCGCCAAGCACCAGAAGATCAACCGGCCCAGCGGCGTCCGGACGCCCCCGTGCCCGCACCATGATCTCGGGGTGCCGCGTGAGCCCTCACCGCAGATGCGGGGAGCCCTCGCGGAGAGTTCCGCGAGTCGTCCGGGAGGGCTCACGGAGCCTTCCGTGACACGACCGGGAGGGCTCGCGGACCCCTCCGGGAACGACGAATCCGCAGGTCAGAGCCGTTTCCGTGAGCACTCACCGCAGTCTCACGGAGGACTCCCCGAGCCCTCCGTGAGCCCTCACCGTGCGGATCTAGGACCTAGGAACAGGGATCTAGGATCTCCCCCGTTGGGGGGCGCAAGCGCCCCCACGCCCGACTCGGTCTCGGCGAAGGACCTGATCGGCGAGTACGCCGCCGCGTGCCCCCATCGCCCGCCGCAGGACGTGCTCGGCCATCTCGGCCGCGAGGTGAAGAAGCTCCTGGCCGAGGGCATCTCCCCGGATCACATCCGCGCCGGCCTCGACCGCCACCGCGCCAAGGGCCTGCACCCGAGCACCCTGCCCAGCCTCGTGCACGAGGCCATGAACGCAACCCTCACCACCACCACGCCCCACCAGGCGTGGACCAACCCCACCGACACCGCCGCTGCCTACGGAGGCGACCTCTGACCGCCACCGCCCTCACCCGCGCTCCCCAGCAGCCCGCCCGTATCACCGGCCGACTCGGCGACATCCTGGCCCGGCGCGGCATCGCCCCCGACGCTGCCGCCCAGGAGCCGGCACCTGAGCCGGTCACCACACTGGAACTGGCCGAAGGACGTATCCCCGCCCGCTACCGCCACGCCCTCGCCGACCACCCCCAGGTCACCGCCTGGGCGGACGAGATCGCCCGCGCCGGACGCCCCGGCCCCGCCGGCGCACCGGGCATCGCGGAGGGCCCCTCGCTGCGGATCGTCGGCCCGACCGGCACCGGAAAGACCCACCAGGCATACGGCGCCATCCGCACCCTGCTGGCCGCCGGGGTCCGCCTGCGCTGGGAAGCCGTCACCGCCGCCGACCTGTACGCCCGCCTGCGCCCGCGCCCCGGCTTCGACAGCGAGCGCGACCTGCAGGGCCTGATGCGCTGCCCGCTGCTGCTCCTGGACGACCTCGGCGCGGCGAAGACCAGCGAGTGGACCGAGGAACTCACCTACCGGCTGATCAACCACCGGTACGAGCACCTGCGCCCCACCCTGATCACCAGCAACCTCGCCACCGACGCGCTGCGTGCGGCCCTCGGCGACCGCGTCGCCTCCCGCCTGGCCCAGATGACCGAGCGCGCCACTCTCGACGGCCCCGACCGCCGCCGCACCAGACCCGCCGCCTGACGCCCGCCGCTACGCCACGGTTCCTCCCCCAGCCGTCCGGCCCCTCACCACGGACGTCTCACCACCCTGCCCTGCCCTGCCCTGCCCTGCCCTTGGAGCGTCTCCGCTTGCCCACACCTTCCCCTGCCCCGCACCGCGCCGACTGGTACGTCCTCCTCGCCGCCGGTGCCGTGATCATCGCCCTCACCGCCGTCTCTTTCTGGCTCTCCTACGCCCACCTCGCCGAGGTCGCCGGAGAACACGGCCTCGGCAACTCCCCCGCCCGCATGTGGGCCTGGCCCGCCACCCTCGACGCCTTCGTCGTCGCCGGTGAACTCCTCATGCTCCGGGCCGGTCTGCACCACAGGCCCGACTGGTGGGCCATCGCCCTCACCGCCACCGGATCCCTCGGCTCCATAGCCCTCAACGTCGCCGGCGTCACCGGCACCCGTGATCCCGCCGACGTCCCCGTCCTCGACTACGTCGTCGCCGCCATACCCCCGACCGCAGCGCTCCTCGCCTTCGGCGTCCTCATGCGCCAGATCCATCAGCACCTCGCCTACCCGTACCGTAAGGCGCACCTTGGCCATCTTCGGGTAGCCGGATCTGCGGTGACCGAGCACCCGCGGGAAGGGGACCGTCCCCGCCCACATCCCATCCCCGCCCCGTCCGCTGCCGAAGGCCCAAACCGCGCCACCGAGGCAGCCACTGCCGTCGAGCCCCCGGTACGTCCGCGCAAGGTCGGCCGCCCTCCGACCGGAGACCTCGACGAGTTCGTGCGGATCGTCGAGCAGATGGAGGGCGAGCAGACCCGAAAGGCCATCCGGGCAACCCTCCGCGCCGCCGGCCACACCATCAGCAACGGACGGCTCACGGAGCTTGTAAACCGCCTCGACGGAACGGTCCCCAAGGGGCCGTCCGAAACACCGAGCACCACTGACCGGAAATAACCGCAGGTCAACCCCATTCCGGTCGGTCCGGGTTGCCCCAACCCGGACCGACCGGCTCGTCCCCTCCGCCTTGCCGGACAGTCTCCAGCCCCGTCGAGACATCCACGAAGCACGGACTTCTCCTCCCGCCGCCCCACCGAAGGATCCCCGCATGACACCCACCCCGCAGCACCCCGCCCCTGCCTCGACGATCCCGCCCCAGCCGAACAACCGGCCCGCACTGCCGCAGAAACCCACCCACGCTGCCCCAGGCGAAGCAAGTTGGGGCGGAAGCAGTGCTTCCGCCGTACCCGCCCCCGAAGGGGCGGGAGAGGACCTGCGCCAGGGGGCGCAGGTCCTGGAGGCTTCGACCGGGGGCGGATCGAAGCCGGGGAGCGAGGAGAAGCCGAAGTTCCGCCGTCGCGAGCGCCGTGCCCGTCAGCGTCCGCGTCAGCCGCCCGCGAAGAAGCGTCATCACCAGCACTCGACCCGTTTCAACGACGACGAGTACGCGCTCGTCGCCACCGCCGCCGCCCAGTGCCATCTGACCGTCGCCGGCTTCCTCGCCCGTGCAGCCCTCGCCGCAGCCCGCGACCTCGGCCGCACCAGCGCTGAGATTGCCACCGAGCGCGACATGCTCACCGCGCTGTTCGACAGCCGGCGCAAGCTCGGCTGGGCCGGCAGCAACCTCAACCAGGCTGTGAAGGCCCTCAACTCAGGCGCGGACACACCTCAGCTGGAGGCCGCCACCGCAGCGGTCCGGCGGGCCGCCGACGCCGTGCACGCCGCCGCGACCAGCATCCTCGAACGACGGCAGGCGGCGTGATCCCCAGCATCAACCCGCCCGGCGACCGGACCATCGGCCTGCTCGCCTACCTCTACGGCCCCGGCAGACGCGAGGAGCACGTCGACCCGCACCTCGTCGCCTCGTTCGACGGCATGGCCCCCGACCCCAGCCGCGACCCGAACACCACGCTGAAGGCCCTCCAGCAGCTCCTGGACCAGCCCGTCCAGGCGCTGCCGGAGCACGCCCGTCCCGCCAAGCACGTCTGGCACACCTCCGTCCGCACCGCGCCCGGCGACCGGATGCTGTCCGACGAGGAGTGGGCCGAGGTGGCCCGCCGGATCGTCGCCGCCACCGGCATCGACCCCGGCGACGGACAGTCCGGCTGCCGCTGGGCCGCCGTACGGCACGCGGACGACCACATCCACATCGTCGCCACCCTCGTGTGCGAGGACGGCACCCGGCCCGACGACTTCCGCTCCGGCAAACGCGCCCAGGCCGAGGCTCGGCTCATCGAGAAGGAACTCGGCCTGCACCAGGTCGCGCCCGGGGACGGCACCGCCGCCCAGCGGCCCACCAGCGCCGAACGGCACAAGGCCGAACGTCAGGGCCGCGAGCGCACCGCCCGCGAGGAACTCCGGGAGACCGTACGACGAGCCGTGGCCGGCGCGACCGGCGACGAGGAGTTCTTCGACCGCCTGGCCGCCGCCGGCCTCCTGGTCAAGAAGCGCGTCGCCCCCTCGGGCGACCTGCTCGGCTACAAGGTCGCCTTGCCCGACGACCGCAACAAGGACGGCGAGCCCGTCTACTACCCCGGCGCCCGCCTCGCCCCCGACCTGTCCCTGCCCCGGATCCGCGAACGCTGGTCCATGGACCAGCCCGAGTCTCCACCGGCTCCCGGGCCGGTGGCACCGTCCGCCGCACGTCGGCATGCAGCAGCTGCGCTCTCAGATGCGGTCCTCGTCGTCCACAACGGCGAGGACGCCGTCGCCTCCGCGCACATAAGCGCCACTGGAGAAGTCCTCGACGCGCTCGCCAAGACCTCCGCCGCCCACACCCGCCACCAACTACGAGAGGCTGCCGAGGCATTCGAGCGTGCCTCCCGCTCCCACATCCGCGCCGCACGCGGACACGACCAGGCGTTGCGGCAGGCCGCCCGCGAACTCGTCCGCGGCGGGCCGGCCCTCGGCCGCGGCGAGGACGGCGCCGCCACGGCCATGGCGATCGACATGCTGTTCTTCCTGATCACCGCCGTCGCGCACTGGCATGCCAGGAAGGGCCACGCCCAACAGGCCGAAGCAGCCCACCGGGCCGCCGAGCGCCTACGTGGCGCCTACCGGGTCGCCGCCGAGCAGCCGCTCGCCGTCCTCCACCAGCGCGGTCGGAACCTCGCCCGCCCACTGCTGGAAAGACAGGCCGACGCCGTGCGGGCGGCGATGCCGGAGCTGGCTGAGCAGGTACTGGCTGAGCCCGGCTGGCCGTCCCTCGCCGCCACACTCGCTGACGCCGAGGCCGTCGGCCACATCTCCACCGACCTTCTTGCCCGCGTGGCAGGACGCCGCGAGCTGGGCACCGCAGAGTCGGTCAGCGACGTACTGGTCTGGCGCGTACGGAGGATGGCCGATCTGCCCGCCGACTCGTTTCCCGAGTACGTGACCGCTGCCAGCCTCCAGCGTGATTCTGCCGTGCCAGGGACAGTCGATGCGCTGGGAGCCGGCATCACAAACGGCCCCGTCCGACGACGCTAAGCCGCAGGTCGAGCGGCGCAACATAGTCGAGAATCCCCGATTAGCCTAACCGGGGATTCTCCGCACCATGGACCTATCAGCACCCACCCCACCATGTGAGGAGTACACCCTTGCCCGAAACCGATTCCTACCTCCGCGCCGACGTCTTCACCCTGCTCGTCGACACCGACTTCCGGCTCCGTCCCGACACCGGCACCTTCTCCCACTACGACGGCCGCCCCTTCACCGACGAGGAACAGGCCACCGTCCTCCTGGCCAACCGGGACGAGCTCGAAGCAACCCTCGAGGTCCGTCTCCTCATCGACACCGAGATCCAGAAGAAGGTGGGAACCGCCGGACTGAACATCGTCCTGGCCCCGTACGACGACCAGCCCAACGAGGACTTCACGCTCGGAGACGTGATCACCCACCGGCCACAGGACGGCCCCTCCGACATCGAGCGCCTCGCCTACGTGATGAACGGGTTCGTCCCCGACGGGCAGTAACACCAGCCCCAGGCACCTGAGCCCATAGCACCGGTCGACCCGACAGCAGGCTGGCCTGGGAACCTCGCTCAACACGAACGGCAGCCGGGATCATCCGCGGCTGCCGTTCGTGTCGGAGGCACCCGCCCAGGGCACCGATCAGCTGGTGGGTGTCGCCCGTAATGCGAGTGAGGCGGACGTGCGGGAAGGCATCTCCGGCTGGTCCTTCATGGCCTGTCTGCCCTGTCGGCGGCCAGGAAGCTCGCAGCCTCTTCGGCACAGCCCCACGAGAGCGTGACGCCGGCACCTCCGTGCCCGTAGTTGTGCACCACCACGGTGGCGTCCTCCGCCCGCTCCGCCTCCACGCGCACCATGGCCCGGGTCGGCCGGGCGCCGAGCCGGTGCTCCAGGACACGGGCCTTGGCGAGACGGGGTTCGACCTCGGCACAGCGAGCGAGGATTCCGGCTGCCGCCTTCTCGTCGGGGGCAAGGCTGCCTTCGCCGTCGAGAGCGGTGCCGCCCAGGACAACGGTGTCGCCGTGGGGGTAGAAGCACAGCAGGTCTGGTGAAAGGCCGGTGTCCTCGGAGAAGAACTCGGTCAACCCCGGGTTGGTGACGACGACGTGCTGGCCGCGGATGGGCCGCAGGTCATGGTCCGGGACCAGTTCCTGGGCACCCAGGCCCGTGCAGTTGACGATCAAGGCAGCGGGGCCAGCGTCCGCAAGCGAGACCAGGCGCCGCCGCTCGACCGTTCCTCCAGCGGCGTCGAGACGGCGCAGGAGGTAGTCGAGGTAGGTGGGCATGTCGATCAGCGGCACCGTGAACCGGTAGCCGGCCGAAAACCCGGCCGGCAGTTCAGTCGGCTCGCACGGCCGGAAGCCGGGCAGGGTGGTGGCCCAGTCCGGTGGTGCCTCGGCCGTGCGGGACGCCTCTATGCCGCTGGTGAGCCGGACGCCCGTGGATGGGTCGTCCGCCAATCTGCGGAAAATCTCCAGGGACCGCTGCCCCCACTGGTCGACCTTGTCCTTCGGCTCGACCAAGTACGGTCCCCACATCGCCCCGGCCGCCAGCGAGGTGACGCCCGGCACCTGCTCGGCGATCACGTGCACCGAGGCTCCGGCCTCGGCCAGAACGACAGCGGTGGTGAGCCCTGCCACTCCAGCCCCGGCAACGACAACGGGCACCTCACTCTTCAAGGACGCGACGGAGTTCACGAGAGCAGAGCCTCATCGAGGTAGTTCTGCACCGGCCCGAACAACCCGTACGGCACGTACTGCGGGATCTCGCCATGCGTGGCCCAGGCCAGGCCGGCCACCTCATCAGCACTCGCCACGACCGCCCGGCCGCCGACGGGGCGGCATGCGATGTAGTGGATCTCCCGGCCTGTCATGGGGTGCACCCGTTGTCCCAGCACACTCTGGGGCACCACCAGGAGCCCGGTCTCTTCCTCGGTCTCACGTGCTGCGGCTTCCCCGGGAGTCTCCTCGGATTCGATTTTCCCTGCCGGGAACTGCCACGAGAGCGCCCCTTCCGCCACACGTCGCCGCACGAGCAGGACTCGCTCGCCCCGCACGACGACGGCAGCGGCCACCGCTCTCTGGGCCTCGACCGTCACGAAGATCCCCTACCGTCGCACCTGAACCAGCGCGTGCGTTCCACTCGTACGCCAGGCAGCCCCGGACCGTTCGAGCCCGTCCAGCACTTCCTGCTCCAAGCCGACGATGACGTCGGACTTCAGGGTCCGGAGCGCCGCGACGGCCCCCGGGAAGTACGCGGTGAGATCGGCGAAGGACGCCTTGGCGTCCCACAGCCGGTCGCCCACCAGGCGCCGGTAGTTGAGGTCTCCCTTGAAGACGGTGAGCGTGGCGCTCTCGAACTCGCCGCGGAGGTCCTCGGGCATGTCCTCGTACGGCAGCGGAGCACAGAAGAACGGGTGAGTGCGGATCTCCAGGCTCCCTGCTGCCACGGCCTTCCACAGCCTGCCTCCGATCACACTGGCTTCGCCGGGTGCCTCGGTGAGGCGGCGGAGGCAGTCGACGGCGTCGGCCGTAATCGCGTCGGAGACGTAGTAGGGGTACGGCTTGAGGTGAAGCACGACCTGTTCGGCATGCCGCTGTTCGAGGAGGTGGTCGATGAGAATCAGGTCCGGGATCAGCTCGCGCCCCGCATTGTCCGCCACCACGGCGACGGTCGAGGAGCCCCCGACGGGCAACAGCTGCCACAACAAGGCGCTGTCGTCAGCCACCAGCGCGGAGGCAGCGGCGTCACCGGCTGCCGGCTCCCCCGCCGAGACGCGGAAGCCGAGGTCCGCCCGGTTGCCCCAGAGCGACGCGTGGAGCAGGGCAGCAGCCCGCTCGTCCGCCGGAACGCTCGCGAGCGCGTCCAGGGCCCGTAGTTCCTCCTCCACGGCCTCACCGCGCAGCTCGGCCCGTTTGAACGGCGCGAACGGATCTACTCCCCGCCACGGCCCGGTGCCGGAGTACCCGACCGCGCCGAGGAGCCTGCGGTAGAAGTAGCTCTCCGCCCACAGGAACGGGGCGTCGTACCAGGAACGCCCGAAGTGCTCCTGCCCCCAGTCCGCCCAGCGCTCACGGTCGTGCTCCCCGGAGGCAAGCGGCTCAATGAGGCCATGGGTGATCTCGTCCAGCAGGGCGTCGAGGGCCTCGTGCTGCCGGCGGCCGTACGGGAAGGCGTCTCGCACCTGCTGGATGAGGGCAGGATGGCGCTTAGCCAGCACGGCCCAGGCGAACGACCCGGGCTCGTTGCTCAGGATGACCGGTGCTCCATTCGCATCGCCCGAGCTGCGGGAGGTCTTCTCTGTCATGGCGTCCAAGCCCTTCGGTTCTCGCTCACATGTCCATGGTCCCCGCAGGTCACAACGCCAGCAGCGCTGCCTACCAGCACCTCACCCGTCGCCGGAGTGAGACGTCCATACACCCGGACCTTCGATCTGCCGCTGAGGTGGGAAGTGAACCGGTCCGTCCCCAGACGCCGTACCTCGATACCTCCGGTTCCCGGCCCGATCGCCACCCCAGCCTCACTGATCGCGGAACTTCCCCTCTGAATGCCATCGTCGTCGCATCCCGCCGGCGTGGTCTCAGCCCTTGGCGAGAAGTTCCCTGGCCGCGTAGTAAGCGTGCAGTGCGGCCTCGCTTCCGGAGCCCATGGCAGTCATGATCCGCTGGAAGCGGGCGGAGCGGAGGTCGCCTGCCACGATGACGCGGGGGTGTTGGTCGGTCGGCGGGCAGTATCCGTCCAGACCGCGAGTCAGGTCGCCGGACGGGGCGGTCGGGGCATTGCCGATGCTGAGGTGGACTGCATCCGCCGTGATCGCCTGCCGTTCGCCGTTCCGGCCCACCGCTTCCACCGACACCGCGATGCCTTTTCCGGTCCGGAGCGTCAGGTGCTCCACGGGAAGGAGCGTGACCCGGGGGTCCTCGCGGATCTCCTCGATCTTGTACGCGTCGGCCGCCGGGTACGCCACGAGCAGGCGAGTGTCGGTGGTCGGGTGGGCGCGCAGGAAGGTGCCGATCGGGCGGTCGCCGCCGAGGACGAGGAGGGTGCGACCCTCGGCGTCGTCCGCCTCGGCCTGCCAGAGCGGGGGCAGGGTCAGGCCGTCGGGGGCGGTGATCCAGGGGATGTCGCGGGGCTGGAGCGGGCCGACGCCGGTGGCGACGATTGCGTACGGGGCGGTGAGACGGGTGTCGGTGTCGAGCGTGACGGTGACGCGGACCTCGTCGGCGCGGAGTTCGGTGACGTGTCGGCCGAGTTCGAGACGGCACAGCTCCGTGTTCTTCAACTCCGCGACAATGGAGTCGGCGAGCTCGGGGCCGCTGGTGTGGCCGCCGAGGACGTTGTTCAGGGCCGGGATCCGGTAGAGGGTGCGGCACAGCCGGTCCGGCTCGATCAGGATCGAGCGCATGCCGACGCTGGCGGCCATGCGGGCAGCGGCGCAGCCGGCCGGGCCGCCGCCGATGATGATCAGGTCGGTGTCGTACAGCGTGTCGGCCATGGGGCTATTCCAGCACCGGGGTCCCGGCGTACGCAGCGAGTTGGCCGATCACGTGGTCGGTGGTGACGAGTTGGCCGGTTCCGATCAGGCGACGGACGACGACGAGGCCGGCGTCGTGGACGTCGGGGCCGGCGTCGCTGGCGCAGGCGTCGGTGACGATCCAGGGCGCGTAGCCGTACTCGAAGGCGTCGGCGGCGGACTTCAGGACGCAGCTCTCGGTGGCTATCCCGCAGAAGACGAGGTCGGTCCAGCCGGCCCGGCGGATCAGTTCGGCGGCCTCCGGAGTGAGGAGCGTGTACCCGGTTTTGTCGACGACCGCGTGCGCGTCGGCGGCAGCGTTGGCCAGCTCGGGGACGATGTCGGTCTCGGGTGGTTCCTGGAGCCGACGCCACTGGAAGAAGCGCTCGTAGGGGCTGTCCGGATAGTTGAAGTACCGGGTGAAGACCACAGGCCGTCCGGCGGCGGACCACTGGGCGACCAGGTCGGAGACCGCGGGAACGGCGTGGCGGCTGTGGTGGTTCACGAAGCCGTTCTGCATGTCGATCACGACCAGCGCGGCGCTGCCGATGTCCATCCGCTGTCTCCTGCCCCGTGTTCTCACCCGACGCTCTCGCGTAGAGCGTCCTGTGCGGCGCGCAGCCGTTCGGCCAGCCCGCTGGTCTTCATGATGGCCTCCCGCATCAGGACGTGCTGCGCGGTCTCCTGGGCTCGGGCGGTGGTGAGCCGGGAGTAGGCGGCGCGCAGGAAGCGCCAGCCGTACTGCTCGGGCATGGAGGGGTCCTGGCCGTCCTCGATCATCTGCTGGATCTGGCGGGTGAAGCACCACAGGGCCTGGACGGTCAGCTCGCAGGTGACCAGCTCGTCGATGGTGAGGCTGCGCTCGCGGGAGTGGGAGGCGTACGCGACGCCGGACCAGCCGGCGTAGGCGGTGGAGACTCCCCGCACGCCGAAGGACACGATGTCCGGGTGGTCGAAGCCGGTGGCGAGGAGCGTTTCCTCGACCGTGCCATCCAGGGGCGCGGGCCCGCCCGGGGCACCGCGGTCGACCAGGACGGAGGGCGTGGACAGCAGGCGCAGTGCGGTGTCGTAGGCGTCACCGGTCCAGGGACCGGTGGTGAGCCAGTACAGGGAGAGGACGTACTCGGGGTTGGGGACGCTGGCGTGGGCCTCGTCCAGGAGGTCGCGGAGCTTGTCCCGTGCCCAGGGCAGGTCGGAGGCGTAGGAGCGATAACGCCAGACGGCGAGATCGGTGAGCGCGGTGGGATCGTGCGGCTGGACGAGGTGGAAGACGGCTACCCCGCACGCGAAGACGTGCAGGACGCAGTCCTGCGCTTCGGGGTGGTCCACGCGGGCCGAGGAGGACTCCAGCCACTGGTCGTCCGCGCTCGGTGTCATGTGTGCGCGGAGCCGGCCGGCGTGCTCGACGCCGATGAAGACCGGCAGAAACTTGTGGGAATCGACCTCGATCCGGCCTGTGGCGGGCGGAGCAGCACCCTCCGTTCCGAGGGCGGCCGCGAACCGGGCTTTCGCGTCGCTCGACGCGCGATCGAGTGCGGTGTCGAGGACGGCCTGAGATTCGGCACGGGGTTGGTAACTCGCTCCACCGCCCTCCCAGTTCGACACCGTCCGGTCGCTGACGCCGAGGTAGGCGGCGAAGTCCCGCAGGCTCATGCGCAGGGCGTCGCGTAACAGCCGGGCTTCTCGGCCGGACCATCGCTGCACCGTGACCACCGTCGTACCCCCTGTCCGTCACCCGGTGGAACGCCGAAACGCCCAGCGTAGCCAGCCTTGTTCAGCAGTGGTGCGGCATTGCTGCAGCACCCGTACGTCACACCCCGCCATCGGCCTCCACCATGCTGGGTCCACCGAGCCGGGAAGCTGCCGGCCGCGACCAGGCGGTCCTCCGCCACCAGGCGGCCCTCCGCCCGTTCTCTCCTGTACCACCACCAGAAGGAGCAATCGGCATGACCGACATCGTCAAGCGCAACGCCCGCGCCATCCTCCTCGACGGCGACGAGCTCGTCCTCATCAAGCGCACCAAGCCGGGCAGGGAGCCGTACTGGGTGTCCGTCGGCGGAGGGGTCGAGGCGGACGACGCGACCATCGAGGCGGCCCTGCACCGGGAGGTGTTCGAGGAGCTGGGCGGCAAGCTGGAGCGCGCCGAGCTCGTCCACCTGATCACCGACGAGCTGGAAGGCGGCCTCGGCGTCCAGCACATCTTCGCCGCGCGCCTGGAGTCGATGGACCTGGCCGCACGGACGGGGACGGAGTTCGCCAAGCCGGAGCGGGGCGGGTACGAGGTGGTCCGGGTGCCGTTCACCGCCGAGGCCGTCCGCGAGCTGAACCTGATGCCGCCGGAGCTCGCCGAGTTCATCGCCGCGAACACGGACGCGATCGTCTCCGTCCTCGGCACCCCGATCCGCGAGGCGTGAGCGATGGCGCAGGTCCCGGACTTCGTCAGCCTCAACGGTCCTGACAACGTGGGCAAGACGACCCACCTGGTACGGCTGGCCGAGCGGTGGGACGGCTTCCAGCCGCTAGGCGCGGTCCACGAGCACGACCCCGAGCCGTGGGCGCGGGCGGCGGCCGGCGACTACGCCCGGTGGTGGTTCGAGACGTCCACGACGGTCGAGCTGACCGAGATGCTGCTCGCCGGGCACGCCAAGCGGGCCGCCGCCCGCGAGGCCGGGCGTACAGGGCTGCTCGACCGGGGCCTGTCCATGCTCCTCGCCGTGGCCACCGCGACCTGCGTGGTCAAGGACGGGCTGACGGTCGGCGAGGCGTTCAAGACCGTGACGGGCATCGCCGGTTCGCGAGCCACAGCACCGGAGGTCTCGATCCTCCTGCTCCCGTCCCTGGATGCCGAGCGCAGCTACGCCATCACCAGCGCCCGCGAGGGCCGCCCGTGGACCGGGATCTACCCGGCCTACCAGAGGACGCTGCACGCGGTCCTGCTCCACCAGGCAGAGCACGGCGCGTACACCGCGGTCGTGGACTGCGAGGACCGCTCCCTGGACGACGTACACAGCGACGTAGTCGATCGCCTTGGCCTCAGCCCACTCACTGATGGGAGTCCCCGATGACCCAGAACTCCCCGCCCCTGGTCCTGCCGCCCGGCCTCGCCCGCGCCATAGCCACGCTCCAGGACAAGGACCTGCACCGCCTTGACGACACCGTCACCCGGCTCCACACCGTCAACGGACGCCTGTGGGACACCGAGGACCGGGTGCGCGGCGCCCTGCTCTCCGCCGCCCAGGTCGCGGACTGCAAGCGAGAGATCGACCAGCTCAACGCCGAACGCAACGCGCTGGCCGAGCGGGCCGACGAGGTCCTCGGCTCGCTGGCGGACGCGGGCCGCGCCGACTCGCCGCTGCACACCGAGACGCTCGCCTCCGTCGTCGACCGTCTGTCGGTGCTGACGCTGCGGATCTGGCACAGCGAGCGCGCGGCGGCCCGGGACGAGCTGGCCCGCCGGCGAGTCCCTGCCCTCCATGGCCAGCGGGAGGAGCTGTGCGCCGCCCTCGACGCGCTGGTCTCCGACGTCGTCGCCGGCCGCCGCCGGCTTCCCGTACCGGCCCGGTTCAAGCTGTACGGCCGGGACGACGCCGCCCCCGCGGAGATCAAGCCGAGCCGGCACCTGCGCCGGGTCCTCGCCTTCGGTGGGCTGAGCGAGTGCGGCAAGAGCACCAGCGCCGAGTTCGTCCAGCGTACGTGCGGTGCCCAGCGCCTCAAGATCGGCTTCCTGTTGCGGCAGGCGGCTCACCGGGAGGGCCTCGCGGACCCATACGCGCTCTCGGCCCGTCGGCAGGCAGAACTGCTGCTCAGCGAGCTGAACCGCTTCGCGGACGCCCACGTCGACACGCGGCTGTTCACCATCGAGTCCGTCCACGACGACGCCTCGATCGCCGAGCTGAAGCGGCTCATGGGTGACACACTCCAGATCGTCTATCTGGACGCCTCCTTCGCCGTGCGCGTCGAGCGGTCCGGGACGCCGGCCCATGCCGTCGCCGCGAAGGACGAGATCAAGATGAGCCGTGGCGCCCACCAGGTCGCCGCACTCGCCGACCACGTCATCGACAACACCGGCAGCATCGCCGCCCTCCGCGCCCGCCTCCGGCACATCGCCGCCCCGCCCGCCGCCACGGCGCTGCGCGTGGCCACCCCGTACGGGCTGGGACTGCCGGCCGCCATCGCCTCGGCGACGGCCGACTTCACCGACGCGGTACGGGCACACGGCCCCGGCGTGCGGCTCGCCGCCCTGACCGGCAGCCCCGGCGAGGGCAGTTGGATCGCCGGCTGGTCCGACCTGGACCTCCTCGTAATCGCCGAGCACGAGACCATCGGCCAGGTGCACGAGGCCCTGGAGCAGTACGGGACCGCCCTGGGCGGTGCGGCCTCCCTCGGCCCCACCCTCGTCACCCCCGGCGAACTGACCGCCCGGCGCCTCACCCCGCGCCTCGCGTTCGTCCTCCACCAGCTCCAGCAGGGCAGCCCCGTCCTCCACGCCGCACCCGACCTCGAACTTCCGACGATCAGCCGGGACGATCTGGCGTTCGCCGCCGTCCGGGAACTCCCCCAGGTCATCCTGACCATGCGCCGACTGCGCGCCCATGCAGGACCAACGGCTCTGCGGCAGCTCTACAAGCACCTCGTGCTCGCCTGCCGCCTCCTCCTGCGCGAACACAACCAGTGCGAGTCCGGCCCCGACCGGATCCTCGCTGCGGCCTCCCGCATGCCGGGCCTTCCCGCCCTCGCGGTGCCCTCCCTGGCCGAGATCGCCAGCGCCTGGCGCGACGGCGAGGCCGAGCTCGTGCTCAAGCCCGTCTGCGCGGCTGTCGACCAGTTCCTCGCCTGGTACGCCGCCCAGCTCGCCGCCTGAACAACCTTCCGCTCTTCCTCCTTCTCCTCCGACAGGAGCTTCGCCATGCCCGAAACCATCGCCGTGCCGTCCTTCTCCGCCCGGATCGTCGAACGCCTCAGCGTCGGGGCCACAAGCCGCCGCGAGCGCGTCATCCACTCCCTGGACGGCCTGGAGGACCCGGTCCACCCCGACACCCTCGCCCACACCGGAGCCGACCTCTGGCATCTGCTCCAGAAGCAGGTGCCGGACGGACTCGATTCCGTGGACTTCCTCCTCGGCCTGGACGCCGGCGGCATCCTGCCGACCGTCTCCCTCGCCGGTGCCGCCCACCTCCCGTACAAGATCGCCTGGAAGCTGCACCTCCCGCTCGACGGCGCGGTCCGCTTCAGCGAGCCCCACGCGATGCGCACCGACGTCTTCGCCTACGGCATCGCCCCCGGCCAGCGGATCGTCATCGTGGACGACGAGATCACCACCGGCCGGACCCTGGCCGACCTCACCCGCCGCCTCCACGAGGCCGGCGCCGTTCCGCTGGCGGCAGTCTGCCTGGTGGAGGACACCACTCGCGGAGCCCGCGACCTGCTCACCGACCTCGGTCTGCCGCTCGTCTCCCTCACCACGATCGAGGGCGCGGCGTGACAGCGGTCGCCCCGGCGGGGGTCCGGTTCCACCACGGCTCCCTGGTCATCCCCGCCGGGGCCGTGCACACCACCCCGCTCGGGTACGACCGCGACAGCGTTCCCATCGGCGCACCGCTCCCGCTGGCCGCCTCCGCCGAGCTCGTCCACCGCCTGAGCGGGTGCGGCGAGGTCGTGGTGGCCTTCGAGGGGAAGCTCGGCGACACCCTCCTCGCGCTTTCGGGAGTCCGCGCGGTCCTCGACTGGCTGCGGCTGCGGTCGGTTCGCGTGGCCGTCCGGGCGGTGGGTCCGTACGCGGGGCTGATCGCCCGCACCGGGCTGATCACCAAGCCCCAGCCCACCCCGCCCAGCGGCTGGCGGGCCGTGATCGGCGACCGCGCGGGAATCGAGGCGCACGGCTCGGAGGCGGTGGTGAGCCTGGTGCTCGACCCGGCGGCCCCGCCGTGCTGGTCGAGCGACGGCCGCGCCCACCCGGACCTGCCCACCCGCCACTACCTGGCCCTGGAGCGCCGCCTCGGCATCCGCCTGCCCGACACGGCCCCCTTCGCTCCCACCCTCGCGACCGGTCCGAACAACCTCGTGGAGGAACTGCGCTCGGTGGGCTGGCTGGGCGGCCTGACCGTCGCCGCCATCACCGCCACCAGCTGGCCGGAGCGCAAGGACTACACCGCCCAGCGCTACATCGAACTCGTCGAGCACATCGCGGAGGCCCAGCAGGCCCAGGCCCGGCTGCTGCTCATCGGCGGCAACCCGGGCGACGGCCTCCGCATCGCCGCAAAAGCTCCCCGTCGCCACGTACAGGCCCTCCGCATCGACGGCATGCCGGCCGACGGCCTCGCCGACCTCTTCCCGCACTGCCACCTCATCGTCGGCAACGACACCGGCCTCACCCACCTCGCCGCGATGGCCCGCCGCCGGGACGGAAGCTCCCCGCCCGTCATCGGCCTGTACTCCCGCCACAGCCACAGCAAATGGCGCACCGGCCTGCCGCACCACCACGCCGTCGCCACCGCCCTGTCCGACCGCATGCACCAGGGCGACCTCTGTCCCGTCCGCGACGCCATCGCCCCGGACACGAACATCCACATGGACGCCTTCCCGCCCGCCGCGCTGGCCCAGGTCGGCCTCGAACTACTCAACGGGGTGAGACCATGACCTTCCAGCCTCTCCTCCGGCTGGGTCCGGTACGGCGCTTCACCCGCAACCTGCTCCGCCCCGTCGACCTCCTCGGCCGCCCGCTGCTCCTGAAGTACACCCGCGACCCGGCCGAGGCCCGCGAGGAGATCCGCGGCCACGCCCGCCTGTCCCGGCACTACCGCGTCCCTGCCCTCCACGCCCACCTGCGCGTGCCGGGCGGGCACCTGCTCACGTACGAACGCCTCCCCGGCGGCACCGACCAGGGACTCCTGCTCGACCTCCTCAACGCGGACGAACCGAGCAGTGATCTCCGCAGCTACATGGACCAGCTCACGGCGGCGTACCGCGAGGTCATTCTCACGACAGCATGGCCGGCCGAGCCGACGCACGTCGTCCGTAAGCTGTACTGGGACCGCGCGGCGCCCGGCGGCCGCCTTGACACGTACTACGCCGGTAGGGACTTCCTGTTCGCCGGCGGCCTCATCGACGTCCCGGTCTCCCGCCTCGACACCTACGCCCTGAACATCAACGGCCGCCGGCACCACCTGGACTGGGCCGCGACCCTCCGCTGGCTCCGCGCCCACTTCGCCTCCGCGGAGCCGGTCTGGGCGGCCCTCACCCAGGGCGACCCCACCGACGTCAACCTCGCCCACCCGCTCGCGTGGTTTGACTACGACACCGCCGGGATGAACAGCGTCCCCGGGGAGTTCGCCAACTTCCTCTGGTACGCCTCCGCCCTCGGCGGCTGGCTCGTGCCCACGTACAACCCGACCGCCTTCGCCGACCACCCCGCCACCTTCGCCCACGTCCCGGCCAACACCCCCGAGCTCCGACGAGCGGACATCGACCACACCACCAGCACCATCCACATCGACTACACCCCGCACCTCTCGGCTCCCCGGCAAGCCGCGGTGACCGCGTACTGGACCCAGCTCGTACGGCCGGTCGCGGACCGCCTCTGGCCAGGGTCGGACCTGGCCAACCTGCTCCGCCCCTACCTGGCCATGCGCATCCTCGGCGTCTACAACCTGGCCGACCTGGCCCCCGAGGACCGGCTCGTCCTGCTCGCCCGGCTCGCCGAGGCGATGAGCCCCACGTTCGACCCCACCACCTACTTCTGCCCGCTGGAGTCGCCATGCCCGGCCCCCTGAACGGCCGCACCGCCCTCATCACCGGAGCCACCGGCGGCCTCGGCTCGGCCATCGCCCGCCGCCTCGCCGCCGACGGCGCCACCGTCGCCCTCGCCCACTTCAGCGACGACCAGGCCGCGACCCAGCTTGCCACCCACATCACCGACAGCGGCGGCACCGCAATCTCCCTGGCAGCCGACCTCCGCGACACCGAGGCCGTACAGACGCTCTGCCACCAGGCCGGCGACGCACTCGGCCCGATCGACATCCTGGTCAGCAACGCCGGCGCCTATCCCCGCCGACCGTGGCCGGAGACCACGCCGGCCCACTGGAACGAGGCCCTGGCCACCAACCTGACCAGCCACTACCTCCTCGCACATGAGCTGACCCCCGCCATGAAGGCCGCCGGCTGGGGCCGGATCATCACCATCGGATCCGTCCTGGCCACGGCGGGCCGCCACGACCTCTCCGGCTACATCAGCGCCAAGGCGGGCCTCGAAGGACTCACCCGTGCCCTCGCCCGCGAACTCGGCCCCGCCGGCATCACCGCGAACTGCGTCGCCCCCGGTTCCATCCGCGTACCCGCCGAGGACACCGTCGTCGACGACCCGGAGGCGATGACCGTCCGCCAGCTCGCCCGCCAGTGCGTCCAGCGCCGAGGCCGCCCGAACGACGTCGCCGCCGCCGTCGCCTTCCTCGCTACCGACGACGCCGGCTTCATCACCGGCCAGACCCTGCGCGTCGACGGAGGCTGGATCCTTGGCTGACATCTGGCTCATGCGCCACGGCGCCTACGAAGGCCACCGCCCCGGCTACCACGCCCCGCACGAGGCCACCCTCACTCAGGAGGGCCGCGACCAGGTACGCCGCTCCCTACCCCTCCCCGAGGGCATCACCGCGATCGTCACCAGCCCCATCCCCCGCGCCCGCCAGACCGCCACCCTCGTCTCGCACCTCACGGGCCTGCCCATCGTGGCCACCTCCGGCCTCCTGGCCGAATGGCGTGCCCCGAGCATCGTCCTCGGCCGCACCGCCGAGACCTACCCGCCGGCCTACCGCGCCTGGCGAGCCCGTCGCCTCGCCAACCCCTCCCTACGCTGCGAAGACGGAGAAAGCCTCACCGACCTCCACACCCGCGCCCGCCACTGCGCCGCCTTCCTCCACCACACCGCCGGCCGCCACGGCCCCCTCCTGGCCGTCTCCCACACCCTCCTTCTGGGCGTCCTCACCCACCTCCCAGAGGGCCCCACTGCCTTCGTGACCGCCGCGAGAACCCCCTGGCAGTTCGCCGCGTACCGCCCGCTCTGATCCGCGAGCCGGAGTCCCGGCTCAAGCCCTCAGCTGGGCTCACGAGGCGAGGACCGCGGTGACGCCGAAGTGAGCTTCCAACTCGGCCACAGCCGTGTCCTCGCCGGTCACGTGGACGGTCGTGATGCCCAGCTCGGCCGCCGGTGGCAGGTTCGCCTCGTGATCGTCCACGAACACGCACCGCTCGGCAGGCAGCCCGATCCTCTCCAGTGCGAGCCGGTAGATCGCTGGGTCCGGCTTCGCCAGTCCCTCCAGCTCGGACACGACGTGCACGTCGAAGAGGTCCCAGATGCCCACGTGCTCGTACGGGTTGAACGGATCGAGCCCGAAGCTGTTGGACAGCAGCGCGAGCCGGTGGCCGGCGGCCCGCGCGGCCCGGGCGAGCGCGATCATCCGACGCGCCGGAGGAACGTCGACCCAGGCCCGCCCCATCAGGTTCACGGGGTCCAGGTGCTCACCCAGCAGCGCGGCCGTGCCCTCGTTCCACTCGGCCTGCCCGATCTCCCCGATCTCCAGCGCCGCGTACAGCCGCCGGCCCTCGGGGTGATCGTTGAGCGTCGCCCGCCAGGCCCCGGGCTCCAACCCCTCCGACACGCACCAGGCCCGGTGGACCTCGATGGGGCTGGCGGTTAGCACCCCGGCGAAATCCAGGATCAACCCCAGCCGTCCGTCCCCGTCAGCCCCGCTCCCGCACACCATCCGGCGTTCGCCCCTTCCGAAATCGGACTTGTACGGGACGCTAGCGCGCCTCGCCGGGCCAAAGCACAGGTGGCGGAGTCGGCCAGGAGGAGCGCTCCGCTGCTGGGCTCGATGGTGTTGAGTACCCCATGACGATTCTCGTCAGATAGACGATAATGACGCTATGCTGTGACTCCGACTGCAAATCCGGCAGGTGGCCCGATCGGATCGCAGACAGAAGGAGCAGGAGCGACCATGAGCGATGACATGTCTGCAGCAGAGGCATTCGAGCTCGTCGGCGAGTACGAGATGTCGCAGGCACCGCGGATCGTCACCAACCAGCTGTTCCACTACACCAAGGCGGATACGGCCGCCGTCATCCTGCGCAACCACACCCTTCGCCTCGCGCCGTACAGCGAGACCAACGACCTATGGGAGACGAAGCCGCAGCACCCCCACCTCATCGGCCCGATGCCAGATGACGTCGATGTCTCGTTCGCGCTCTGGAACGAGATCGATCGACAGCTGCGGATGCACACAAAGATCGGCTGCCTCACACAAGACGTCGTCTTGGATGACGACAACATCACCAACCGCGACGCACTTCGAGGGTGGGCTCACTTGTCCCTATGGGCCCACTACGGAGAGATGTACGCCGGCGCATGCCTCCGGTTCGATCGGGAAAAGCTCGTTGAGTCCTTCCTTAAGCACCGAAGGGCCGCTTCTTCTGCGTTCCACGGAGCAGTTCGGTACTTGAGCGGACAGAACGGACCTTCGGTCACTGAGGGAATCAGCTTCGAGCAGGTCGAGGAATTCGGAGCAGACGCTGTAGCGCTGTCCTACGCCACCACGAACAAGGACACGCTCTACTTCCGCAAACACATCGACTGGGCGAGCGAGTCCGAGTACCGGCTCATCTTGCTCAACCAGTCGACCGAATACGCCCTGGTCGACATCCGCGAGGCCGTCACCGGCGTCATCCTGGGCACCGAGTTTCCGCGCGAGCGCCTTCAAGACATCGAAGAAGCCCTTGAGCTTTACCCCGGCGCCGTGTTGGAGCAGTTGGTGTATCACGGCCGCAGGCTTTACTGCGAACCATTCGCAGGCCTCCCTGAGCACTCCTACCAGCCCCCCGTTCATGAGTGGTCTGCCCGTCGAGAGGGCTCCCTCGAAGAGCGTCTGCTCGCGCTGGAGAGCGTAGAAGGTAAGGCGAAGGTGGACCGTCGACAGGCGGCCTCACTCGTCTCGGACATCCTGCCTCTGCTTGCAGAAGGAGCTTCCGAGATCGAGCTGGAACTAGGGAAGTGGTCTCAGATTGAAGCGAGGATCCTTCCCAACGACATCTCCGCCATTCCTGCCGGCCAACGCGCGCGGAAGCCCGGCGTGCCCGGGGAAACCGTGCACTACCAGCACGGATTCCAGTGGGTCGTGGACCACCGCTCGCGCACAACGCACACCTTGACCGCGGCGGCGGCCCTACAGGTGTTGGAGGGTAAGCGCCTGCGCCTCCACGCAGTCGTGAACGTGGAACATATGAATGATGGGGGCCCGAGACTTGAAGAGCTCTGGCGGGAAACCCGAGAGGCTGAGTTGCTAGATGCCACTGTCGCCACCTCAGGCCTACTCTCAGAACTGGCGGGAGCAGCCCGAGAGAATTTGGCATCGTTCGACCGCCTCCGGGCCTCCGCCGAGGCCAAGCCGGTCGGCACTCCGGATGATTCAGTTGATATCGAGTAGATTGCGTAGCCGCCCTCCGAAGGAAAGGGCTGCGGACTGGCCCAGCCCATCAGATGCATCCACGGCCTCGGAAATGACTGGCGGCTACCACGTATGAGATCCATGCGAGGCGCGCCAAAGCGTGCCGTGCGGCACTGCCGAAGGATGAAGAGTCCGGAGCTGGCTTCCAAGACATCCTGCCCCGGAGCAGGCGAGGGTGGCGTCAACGAGAATCCCGATACCGGGTGCTCCGCAGCGGTCTCGGCTCAGGGGTGGGCCCACGTGGGGCCCACCCCATCATTGGCAGACTGGGCCGTTAGCTCTTCTGGCCGTTGATGTTGCCGGCGGCCTCTTCGCAAGTAGCCTTCCGCGCCCAGCTCTGCTCACATCACTGCAGAGGCGTCGAGGACTTGCGAGGCGTCATCACATCGATTGTGGACTGCGCCGCTTCAGCAGCAGCTCCTTCATCGGGTGCGTGCAGGTACGCACGGCTTGCTAGTCCGGGGCCGCAACCGTTCTACCTGCAAGTCCTCCCAAATCACCGCCTTCCGTGCGTTCGGGTTCCGTCGCGATGCCCTGCTCGCCACCGTGTCACTGCTTGCCCAACGCAGCGACCGAGGCCCAGAATGAGCGCCGCTGAGAAGCTTCCAAGGAACTCTGGTAGTGCGCTTGCCCACAGGCTCACCGCAGCTGTGGACACGCAGCAGCCGTCGCGCGCTCCTGCCACCGCCGTCCGAGGCGCTTGCACTTCCGTCTCACTCGCTCGCCGAACGCCACCGGATCATCCACTCCTGTCGCCTCAGCAGCCTGGGACCACGTCACACGGTTCGTGGCGTACGCCTCCGCCACAACCCTCTCCTCTGGGTTGAGCGCCCGCAGCACCGACGACAGCCGGCCGTCCTCTACCAGCCCTAGAACTTCGTCCTCTGGGAGGCGGCGGTCAGTGACAAAGTCTCCGAGCGTCAGCCCATCCCCCACCGGATCCTGCAGCAGTCGCAGTCGGTGACCCCAGGCCTTCCGCTCCCAGATCGGCTGCAGGTGCACGTGTTCGACGCGAGCATGGCGCCCCAACAGGGCCATCACCTCGGCGTCCTCGCTCAGGCGAGCCCCGAGCGTTTCGACCCAGTCACCTAGGAGCGCCATCTCCACGGCCTCACGCCACATGTCAGCCCTGCCGATCCCCAGCCAGGACCTGGCGAACTCGTCCACTGTCTCGGTGTCTCCCTCAATGGCGGCGTTCCGCGCCACGAGCGCAGCGACGACGGCCTCCCGCGCAACCGTCACATCAGGGCACTTGCGTTGAGCGGCCAACGCCTTGAGCACCGCGGCGATGAAGTTCACGGGTGAGTGCCGAGCATCCTCGCCCTCCTCATCGATGTTCCTGGCCTGGCTGAGCGCCAGTACCACGTTGCCGTAGAACTTCGCCGGATCAGGCTCCTCTACGTCCACAGTGGAATCGTCCATCTCCCGCGCCCGCCAATGATGCGCCATCTGGTAGGTCTCGCTGATGAACCGTGCTCGCGCTGCCGACCCCTCCTCCAGCACGGGCAACTCCTGAATCGCTGCGGCCATCGACCGGATCCGTTCGACGACCGCCGAGGCGGTCGGAAGCAAGGCCGTCGAGCGTACGCGGAGACCCGCGAACCGGATCTCACGGCAGGAACCAAGCGCGTTTTCTTTCGGCGGTGAGGGCTTTCGGTCTCGGCGACATGAGCCACGGCCGTCCCGCGGGCAGTCGGAGCACAGGTAGCGGAGGTAGGCGTTTCTTGTCAGCAGCTGTTCCTGGGCGTGTGCGATGAGCCGGATCACCTTGAGAGCGATCGCTTCCGCCCCCCGCTCGCCGGAGGTCATCTCGAAGGGCTCGATCGGTCGGGTGGACCGAGCTAGGAGCCTCGCGTTGCCCAAGAGGCCGAACACCCACTCCGACAGCTCGGCTTCCAGTCCATCGAGCGTCGAGGCGTCACAGAGCCCGTCGTCGAGGTCCGCGTAGTAGAGGAGGGCCATACGTGCTCCTAGTGGTTAGCGATGACGTTGTCACCTACAGGCCCGGGACAAGCTCATAGCGGCAAACATTTCCCTCGATCAGATAGTGGCTTGCGTCACACAGGGCGGGCACTCTCTCGCACCGTAAGGACTCTCGAACACGCCCCCGTACTTGCGCGCGCTCCGGCGTCGGAACCCCTACCTTCACCGAGTCGCGTGCGACACAGCTGGCGAACCACGCCCGAACTCCGGAAGTTCGAGCGCGGAACCTGCGAGTGCCGCCAAAGACGCAGGTCACACCCCCTGCCCCTCAGAGCACACCAAGCGCCTTGAAAAAGCCGAGAGCCGAGGAAGGGCAGCGCCACTGGCTGAGCAAAACCACCCCATTGACGCCCGTCTCCTCCGAGCGGACGAGCCAGCCGCTCGCCAGACTCTCCACCGCCCGCATGGCTGCTCAGGTATCCACCCGACCCATTCGCCCAGCCATGTGGCCCGGGGTACGCCACAGCCCCCGGGACAAAGAGGCTCCCTCGAAGCTCCAAGGACTCTCAGTGACGAGTAGTTACTGTAGGGAGTCGGCAGATCGTCTTAAATCACGTCCTACCGGAGGTTGACCTTGCTTCGCCTCAGCGCACTCGCCATCGCCACAGCCCTCTTCGTCGGCGCTACCCCCGCACAAGCCATGGACGGGCCGGAGGAGTTGACCGTGATGTCGAACGAGCAGTACGAGGAGATGCTCAGCAGCCAGGGGAGGCCCACCGCGGCGCGTGTGGCGACGCCTCGTACCGACAGAGCCGAAGGCGCCCTGACGGCCCCGGGCTGGGCCACCGTGGAGTTCAACAGCAAGGACCGGTGGGGCCACGCCGTACCGACCCGCATCGGAAGCAACGAACTGGCCTGGAAGCACTTCTCCCAGGCATGACCGGGGAGCTGTCACCGGAGTGGGACGACGAGGGACTGGCGGACCTGCACCGCATCCTGGTGTGGCAGCTGCTCCGCTTCACGTCATCGCCGCTCTCGGACACCACCGGCGCCCGGCTCGTCCGCGGTGTCCTGATGCCGCCGGAACATCGAGGCATCACTCGTGTCGTGCTCTGGGACGGCCACCGGCTGGAGGGCTCCTTGGCATACGACGTGCCTCTGGTCCACCCGCAGGGCAACAACATCTCCTGGCCCCACCTCGTCGCAGCCTTCCGACAGGTTCTCGTCCGTCCTCCCGTGCCCGACAGCACCGACCCCGCGGGCGTCCCGCTCGCCGATGCCCGCCGGCACATGCTCGACGCCCTCGACCACGTCACGTTCGAGCTCGGGGACGCCCTCCACGCCGCGGTCTCCATGCTTCAAGCCCCAGAGGTCCCGGAGGAGGGCAGCCGTCTACGACTGGACGGCTTCCTGCTACGGGATGACACCACCGCTCGCCTGTACGTCACCCCGCCAGGCGCCACCGATCGTCTCGGACTCGACGTCTCCCTCCATGACGACAACGGGCACGTGCGCGCCGGCAACACCGCTCTCATGGCCGCACTGCCCTCACTCGTCCCCGACGAACTCGACAGCAACCGCACCTCCTCTCGGGACGCTTACGCCCCCGCCGGCATCTACGACTTGACCCACTGGTGAGGCAACCGCAAGACCGCCCGGCCGTCCCGAAAACGCCCGAAGTTTTCGGGACCGGTCAGCTGCTGGGTACGTTCACGCAGGTCAGCGCCACCCCACCCCCCCATCCACCAAGTGCCTTCTAAGCACTTGGCCGCAGGTTCGAGTCCTGCCGGGGGCGCACAGCGAGGCCCCTCCTTCGGGAGGGGTCTTTTTGCTGGGCGGGGGCGATGAACGGGGGGCGAGCTCGGCGCCCGAGACGCCTGCGCCGGTGGCGACGAGGGTGGAGGCGTCACGGTCGCTGGAGGTGGGCTGCGCCGAAGGAGACGTTGAAGCGGTCGCACCAGATGCTGACGCTGGTGTACGTGGACCAGTTCAGTTCGGTCGGCAGGGGGTAGTTCTGGTCGCCCTTGTTGCCCTTCAGTTTGGCGAGGTTGAGGTACTTCCCGTCGTCGAAGACACGCCAGCCGGCGACGCCTTCCTTGACCGGTGCGTCGCTCAGCCACGCTCGCAGGTCGGGCCCATTGCTGGTGTCGAGTCCTTCGAGGCGGAGCGTGTGGCTGCCGTCCGCTAAGCGGACGATCCTCGCGGTGCCGGTCGTCGCGTGCTCGTGGCTGGTGAAGGTGCCCTGTGCGACCGTGGGCAGAAGCGTCGCTCCCGCGGAGGGCAGTTCCTCGGTCACCGTTTCGTCCAGCCACAGAGCCCAGGGCTTGAACCAGACAAGCCCGGCGGCTAGCACCGTCACGGCCAGGAAGAGCCCGCCGGCCCACCACGGCTTTCTCACGCCATGCCCCACGACGCACCTCCCAAGCAGCTCGGCACCGCTCCGGGGACCAGCCCCTCCACGGCCAGGATCGGGTGATCGACCTGCGGCGCGAATGTCGGTTCTTCGCGCGCCGCCCCGACCCGCTGTCACAGCCGCGGGCGGTCCGGTGTCTTGGGACCGGACAACCGGAGACGAGGAGGCAGCATGAACGACAACCCGCACGTGGTCGTGATCGGCGGGGGGTACGCGGGCGTGATGGCGGCGAACCGGCTCAGGAGCCGCACCGACGTGGACGTGACGCTCGTCAATCCCCGCCCGTCTTTCGTCCACCGGGTCCGCCTGCACCAGTTGGTGGGCGGATCCGACGACGCGACCGCCGCCTACGCGGACGTTCTGGCCGACGGCGTACGACTTCTGATCGGCACCGCGACCAGGATCGATGTGCCCGGCCGCGAGGTCGCCCTGGCCGGCGGCGGCACGCTCGCGTACGACCACCTCGTCTACGCCGTGGGCAGCGGCAGTGCCGACCCGACCGTGCCGGGAGCGGCCGAGTTCGCCCATCCGATCGCCACCCTGGAGGAGGCCGAGCGGCTGCGCCCGATCCTTGACGCCGCACCCGCCACGGCACCGGTGACGGTGGTCGGCGCCGGGCCGACGGGGATCGAGACCGCCGCCGAACTGGCGGAGACCGGCCGGGCGGTGACCTTGGTCTGCGGCGGCGTACTCGGGCCGTACCTCCACACCCGGGCTCGCCGCTCGGTGGCCGGACGGCTGGCGGAGCTCGGCGTGGCGGTCGTCGACGGCGCCGGTACGCGGGTGGCGGAGGTGACCCGGGACACCGTACGGCTCGCGGACGGCCGGGAGCTGCCGAGCCGGGTGACGATCTGGACCGCCGGCTTCGGCGTCCCGGACCTCGCGGCCCGGAGCGGGCTGAGCACCGACGCCCTGGGCCGGCTGCGTACGGACGAGACGCTCACCAGCGTCGACGACGAACGCGTCGTCGCGGCCGGGGACTCGGCGGCGCCGTCCGGCCTGCCGCTGCGGATGAGCTGCCAGTCGGCGATGCCGCAGGGCGTGCGGGCCGCGGACACCGTGCTCAGCCACCTCGCGGGCGAACGGCCGGACACCCTCCACCAGGGGTTCTACGCCCAGTGCGTCAGCCTCGGGCGCGGCGCCGGCCTGTTCCAGCTCGCCGACCGCTCGGACACGGCGACGGGCTTCCACGTCGGCGGCCGGATGGGCGCCAGGTTCAAGGAGATCGCCTGCAAGAGCATCCACGACCAGCTGGCCGGCGAGGCACGCAAGCCCGGCTCGTACCGACTGCACCGGATGCCGGGCGGCGCGGCGGCCCGCCGACGGCTGCTCCTGATGGCCGATTCCTAGGAGGAGACGCTCGGCTTCGGGGGGGCAGTTCTGCTGGCTAGCCGCCTCGGTCGGCGGCTGGGGCAGGGCGGGTGGTGTCATGCCCCAGCCGCCCTGCCCCAGCCCGGAGTCCTGGATCGGACTGTCCTGCTCGGACTGCCTGTCGGTGGGGGGTCAGGCCGCGGCGGGTTCCCAGACGGGGAGCCACACGTCGTTCCTGGCGCCGCCGGCCTTGCACTCGTACTGGACGAGGGCGTTGCCGACCCGGGCGCCGCCCTGGACGTTGAGGCACTTGTCGCTGGACTTGACGACGATCTGGTAGCCGATGTCGGTCGGTACGAACTTCCACAGCTGGCGGTTCAGACCCGCCGTGCAGGGCCACTGCGCGACACGGGTGTTGTCGGCGGTGCCGCCGCCGACAACGTCGGCGCACAGCCCGCTGTTGACGGATACGAGCTGGTAGTAGCCGTCGCTGACGGGCCGGGCTTCCCACTGCTGGGATGCGCTGCCGTTCCATGCGGCGAGCTCGGCCGACGCGTCCTGGTCCTTCGACGCGTTCTTGATGGCGGCGACGTCGTTGGGGTACGAGGCGAGCCGCAGGGTCAGACGGCGTTCGTTGCCGGTCCAGTTCGACTTGAAGATCGGCGTGTCCCACTTGAGGTAGGTGGAGGTGTTGGTGGCGTCCTTCCACAGCGTGGCGTCGACGCGGTTGCTCGTGGTGTCCGCGGCGCGGTTCTCCAGGACGTAGCCGGTACCGACGTTCTTGATCTGCTTGGTCGCCGGGTCGAACGTCCACTTCAGGTTGGTCGCCGTGGTGTTGGCGGAGTCGTGCCAGGCGGTGAGCTTGACGGAGTTGGCGGTCTCGCCCGGGGCGTGTTCCAGGATGTAGCCGGTGGCGACGTTCTTGATGTGCTGGGTATCCGGGTCGTAGGTCCACTTGAGGTTGCTGGAGTCGTTGGTCGAGTCCTTCCACAGGGTGACGTTCACCCGGTTCCCGGAGGATCCGGGTGCGATCTCCAGGACGTAGCCGGTGGCGACGTTCTTGATCGAGCCGGCGGGGCCGGGTACCGAGTGCGCCGGAGTCTGCGCCAGCGCGATCACCACGAGGGCGGTGGTCATGAGGGCGGTGGCGCGGCCTGACCGCTTGTTCGAACGCATCGGGGTGCGTCTCCTTCGTCAGCTGGACTGTGGGGTGCCGCAGGGGACTTGGCCGCCTGCGGGCGGCCTTCCGGTCAGGCATGTGGACGGGCCCGACCCGGCCGAAATGATCTTTGGGTAGCGGCCCGAAGTCGGTCACGGGACGAAACGATCAAGCAATCAGTCCGTGTCAACGGGATTGGTCCGATCGGCGGCAACCTTGAGCAGGTTCGAGTCCCGACGGGGGCGCACGACGGAAGACCCTCCTTCGGGAGGGTCTTCTGCGTTCCCGGGGGCGGGTGGCGACGACCGCCGGACAGGGTGGGGGCGGAAACTGCGCAAGGGGGAATTCAGACAGTTCTGGTTTGGGTATTCCGTGGGGGGAAGTGGGGGTGCGGAGTTCGTCAAGTCCTGCAATGGCGTAAGCGCATGAATGTCTTGAAGTCACGTCACATTGGGTTAGTTCGTCAGGTTGGTCGGCGGGGTGACCGGCAGGGGGTCTGACGTGCCAACTCTGTTGTTGTGCGGGGCAGTTGTGGGTGGCATTGGGTAGTGGGGCGTCTTGTATGGGGTGAAGTTCCTAATGGGGGTGTATTGGCTGGTGATCTCGGTATCCGAGATCGGGTTTTTGGGGTCTTGATCATCCTTGGGAAGCGTGGTTGCCTGCACACGGCATCCGGGAGAGACGTGATCCGGTCGTTTATTTTCTGTTTGTTACGGGGAGTCCATGGTGAACGCTGAGAATGGGTCGGATCGCATCCGGCATCTGCATACGCTCGGGCCGCACGGCACCAATCTGGAGGCCGCTTCGCACGAGTGGCTGCGGCGGAGTGGGGTGCGGGGGACGGTGGAGTTGCACTCGTCCATCGAGTCGGCGCTGGATGCCGTACCGGAGGACGGGCAGCACGCGCTGGTGGCGTGCGCGGTGTATCCGGCGCTGCACACGCTGGTGTTCAGCAATCTGCACCGGCTGCACATGGTCGACAGCTTCGTCATGCCCACGCACAACATGGTGCTCGCCAGCACGGGGGCCGCGCGGCCCGCTACGGTCGCCTCGCATCCGGCGCCGACGAGGCTCGTGCCCGCCGGTACGGAGATCCGGGAGGTGCTGAGCAACTCGCAGGCGGCCATCGACTGCGCCGAGGGGCGCGTCGAGGGGTGCATCACCACCATCGTCGCCGCTGAGAAGCACGGGCTGCGGGTGGTGCGGGACTTCGGCGCCGTGCCCATGGTGTTCACCGTCCACCAGGTGCTGGGGGCCGACATCGACAGCGAGCGGCTGGTCCCGGCGGGAGCCGCGCTGTGACCGCCGCCTCCCCTGTTGCCTCCGCCCCTGCCGCCTCCGCCCCTGTTGCTACTGCCCCTGTTCCCGCCGGGCTGCTCGCCGATGCCGACGAGCTCGCCGGGTCCCTCATACCTAAGGTCGACCGCTTCCGGGAGCGGCAGGCGGACGACGGGACCGTTCCCGGCGCGACCGA
The DNA here is from genome assembly GCF_042754585.1 of Streptomyces sp. NPDC059201. Lineage (NCBI taxonomy): Bacteria > Bacillati > Actinomycetota > Actinomycetes > Kitasatosporales > Streptomycetaceae > Streptomyces > Streptomyces sp. NPDC059201. Next base: position 30,207 of record NZ_JBHZBB010000002.1, on the reverse strand, counting down.
GGCGGACCGCGTCCTGCTCGGTCTGATCCGGGACGAGGCGTGTGCCTGGTACGGGCGCCGCGGGTGGGACGAGCAGGCGGCCGCGCTGGCGGCCGACGTCGACGGGTGGCTCGCGGCCGGTCTGGACACGCGGCCGCACTTCGCCCGCTCGCGGGACGCCCTGCGGGTGCCCGAGGACGGCGCGGCCGTCTTCTTCCTCGCACCGCTCCAGAGCACCAACAGCGCGCCGCCCGTCGGCAAGCGGCTGGACTGCTTCTTCGCCCTGCGCAAGGAGCCCGCCGCGCTGCCGGAACTCGCCGTGCACCATCCGCACCCCAAGAACAACTGCCAGTCGCTCGTCCTGATCACCGGCAGCGCGGGGTTCCGGCAGGGCAACTGCCTGGTGTTCTTCCCGGAGAACGTGGCCGCTCACGACAAGATCACCGAGCAGCCCTACGCCATGTTCTTCTACAACAAGATGCGGAAGATCCACGAGACGTACGCGCTCTCCGGAGCGCAGGCCGTCCTGACGCCGGAGTCCCTCCCCCGGGCGTCCACGGGCCTGGACGCCGACGTCTGCTTCGAGGCCCGCGCCATCTGGGGCTACCTGCACGACTCGATGCACTACCAGGGGCTCTGGCCGTTCGACGAGCACATCTCGCTGAAGATGAACTGGTTCGTCGGGCTGCTGGAGGAGATCAAGGTCGACGCCAAGACCGTGCTGGCCTGCGCGGACAGCGACGTCGTCCCCTTCGCCGCCGAGCAGATCGACATGATCCTGCTGGAGCGCGTCTTCCGCTACCCGCAGGCCGACGACGCCACCCGCAACTTCGACTCGGGCACCGGGGTCTTCCTCTACTCCTGGCTGCGCGAGCACGGTGCGCTGGCCGGCTCCCCCGCCGACGGCGCCCTGCTCCTCTTCGACCGGGCCAAGGCCCTCGGCGCGCTGCGCGACTTCGTCACCACGGTCGAGAAGCTGGAGGCCGAGGTCACGACCGACGACGAGTACCGCACCGCCGCCAGGGAACTCGTACGCCGGTATCTGCCTGCCCCCGAGGCCGCGCCCGAGGCCGCACCCCAGCCCACTGGCACGGCCACCCCCGCCCCCCGTACCGCGCGGCAGCGGTACTCCTTCACCGAGGACCAGCGGGTGCTGCTGCGGGCCAAGCAGGGGCTGGACCGGATGCCGGCGTTGGAGTTCGAGCGCGCGGAATGGTGACGGACACACCCCCACGGGCCCGGCGGGGCGGGCGCCTCGCCGTGCCCATCCTCTCGGCGCTGATGGTCGTGCTGCTGGCGGCCGGGTGGGTGCTCGCCGGCCACCTGGTCGACGGCGCCCCGCCGCTGCTGGTGGCGGCGGGGCGGACGGCGGCCAGTTTCGCGGCCATCACCGTCGTCGCCCTGCTGCACCCGCGGCTGCGGTCCGAGGCCCGGGCCGCGACCGCGCGCGGCGGGAGCGTCGTACTGCTGGCCTTCCTCGGCTTCTTCGCGTACTACTCCGGAACCCTGCTCGGGACCGGTTTCATCGGGGCCTCCCGGGTCGGTCTGATCGTCTCCCTGCTGCCCTGCCTCACCTTCGTCATCGGCGCCGTCGCGTTCCGCGAGCCCTCCTCGCGGCGCAAGGTCCTGGGCACGGTGCTGGCCGTGGTCGCGGCCCTCGGCTACGCGCTGGCCGACGCCTCGGCCGGCGGTGGCGCGAGCTCGGGGGCCGGCGGAGGCGCCCTGGTCAGCGGGGGTCTGCTGGCGCTCGGCGGCACCTTCACGTACGCGGTCTACGGCTACGTCTACCGGCGGCGCATGGCGGATCTGGCGCCCGTCGCGTCCCTGCCCGCGATCACCGGGGCGGGGACCCTGATGCTCGGGCTGACGGTCGCCCTGTTCGTCCCGCTCGGCGGCGTCACCCTCGCCGACTGGGGCGGCATCGCGGCCCTCGGCGTCGTCCTCACCGCCCCGGTCTTCCTCATCTCCCACGAACTCATCCTGCGCAAGGGCCCGCTGTACACCTCCGCCCTGGCGCTCGTCGTGCCGTTCCTCGTGCGGCTCGGCGAATGGGCCCTGGGCCGGGAGGACGCGCCGGGACCCCTCGTACTGCTGCTGCTGACGCTGTGCGCGGGTGGGGTGTGGCTGACCATCGGCGGGGCGAAGGCTGGTACCGGGACGAAGGCCCGTACCGGGGCCGAGACCAGGTCCACGGAGGCCGAGGCGCACTCCGACGAAGAGGAAGGAGCCGGGGCTCACTCCCGGCGAGGAACGACATCGTGACGGCAAAGGACCTTGTGATGACGACGGACAGTCCCCACCCCACCCTCGTGCTGGTCTACCAGCGCATCTCGCTCCCCTGGGTCTTCGAGAGCGCGGAGCGGGCCGGGATCGACCTCGTCCTCGTTCCCCGTCCCGACGAGGAGGTGGACGAGGACCGGCTGCCGCCCGCCGTGGTGGAGGTCCTGCGGCTGGACATCGAGGCCGACCGGGCCGGCGCGCTGGACGCCCTGCGGCGCCGGTACGAGGAGAGCGCCTTCCAGGGCCTCGCCACCCTCTACGACCCCGCCGTGCCGTTCGTCGCCGAGGCCGCCGAGCTGCTGGGGCTGCCCGGCATCGGGCGGGACGTGGCGCTCGGCGCGCAGGACAAGCGCGTCATGCGGGAGCGGCTGGCCGCGGCGGGCCTCAACGTGCCCGGCTTCGTCCGGCTGGACGAACCGGCCGACTGGGAGAAGGCGGCGCGGCTGGCCTTCCCCGTCGTGGTGAAGCCGGCGCACGGCTTCTCCAGCCTCGGCGTCACGAAGGCGGACTCCCCGGAGACCCTGAAGAGCGTCGTGGACGAGGTGTGGCGGACCAGCGCGAGCAAGCTCGGGCGGGTGGAGGGGCTGGTGGTCGAGGAGTACCTGGACGGCCCCGAGTTCGCCGTCGAGTCCCTCGCCCAGGGCGGTGACGTACGGATCCTCACCATCGGCTACAAGGGCGACCCCCAGGGCCCGCACTTCGAGGAGGGCGTCTACCGCGCGCCGGCCACCCTGCCCGAGGCGGTCCAGGACGACATCCGGCGTGAAGTGACCGCCGCGCACCAGGCCCTCGGCATCACGGACGGGCCCACCCACACGGAACTGCGGCTGCGCGGCGGCGTGACGCCCTACCTGCTGGAGATGGGGGCCCGGATCGGGGGTTCGGGGGTGTCCCACTACATCGTCTCCGGGGTGACCGGGATCGACTTCGCGGCGGAGGCTCTGCGGATCGCCGCGGGGGTTGCGGACGGGGTTCCGGCCGGGGCCCCGTCCGGGGTCGCCGCCATCTCCCCTGCCTCCGGCCCGCAGCCCGAGCCGGTCGGCGCCGCGGCCAACTACATCGTCCCCTGCGGCGGGTACGGACGGATCGTCTCGATCTCCGGCCTGGACGAACTGCGCCGCGACCCCAGGGTCGACCACGTCGTGCAGATGCTCTTCCCCGGGGACGTCGTACGGCCCTACCCCGACTTCACCGGCTACCCGGCGTTCGTGCTGTCCCGGCACGCGAACACCGCCGAGACCGAGGAGTTCCACCGGTTCCTGGAGGGGTCCATCCACATCGAGTACGCCGACTACACCGACCAGAGCCAGAACCACGACAACGACAACGACAACGAGGGGCAGGCATGACCACCACCGCGTTCGACGACCGTGACGGCGTGATCTGGCTGGACGGGGCGTTCGTGCCGTGGCGCGACGCGAGCCTGCACGTCCTGTCCCACGGGCTGCACTACGGCGGCGGGATCTTCGAGGGCATCCGCGTGTACGGCGGCCGGGCCTTCAAGCCCGCCGAGCACTTCGAGCGGCTCCACGCCTCGGCACGGGAGCTGAACTTCCGCGTCCCGTTCGGCGCCGCCGAGCTGGACGCGGCCATGCGGGAGATCATCCGGCACGAGGACATCGTCGACGGCTACGTCAGGCCCGTGGCCTGGCGGGGCAGCGAGCAGATCAGCGTGTCCGGGGCGGGGACGTCCGTCCACGTCGCGATCGCCGCGTGGGAGTGGCCGCACGTCTTCTCCGGCGACGCGCGCAGCCGCGGCATCCGGCTGCGTACGTCCCGCTGGCGGCGTCCGTCCCCCGACACCGCGCCGGTACGGGCGAAGGCGGCGTCGCTGTACAACATCTGCACCCTCGCCCGCGACGAGGCGGAGGAGGCCGGCTACGACGACGCCCTGCTGCTCGACTTCCGCGGCCACCTGGCGGAGGCCACCGGCGCCAACCTCTTCCTGGTGATCGACGGGGCCCTGCACACGCCGACGCCGGACACCTTCCTCGACGGCATCACGCGGCAGACGGTCCTGTCCCTCGCCGCGGACCTGGGGATCGCCGTCCACGAGCGGCACATCCAGCCCGAGGAACTGCACCGCGCCGAGGAGGTCTTCCTCACGGGTACGGCGTACGAGGTGCAGCCGGTGCGTGCCGTCGACGACCGTTCCTACGAGGTCGGCGGCGTCACGTCGAAGCTCTCCGAGGCGTACACCGCACTGACGCGTGCCGCCGTCACGGTGCCGTAGCCGCCCGGCGCACCGCCCTCGCTCCCCCTCGACCTCACCACGATTCCTGGGAGAACCTCTGTGATACGCGACGTCGCACCGCTCCCCTTCTCGACCGGAACCGTCTGACCGATGCCGATCGACGTGGACTTCCACCTGCCCTTCCCCGCCGTCGAGGTACGGCCCGAGGCGCACGAGCGGGCCCGGCGGCGCGGCGTGGCCTGGGCCACCGCGCAGGGCCTGATCCCGCCGACCGAGGCGGCCACCGGGTACTTCCTGGCCATGCGCCTCGCCGACGTCGCCGCGGGCTTCGCCCCCGAGGCCGACGGGGCCGATCTGGACGTGATGACCGACCTCATCACCTGGACCGCCGTCTGCGACGACTTCTTCGACGGACCGGCCGGGGACGACCCGGAGTTCGCCGCCGCCGCGGTCACCGCGCTCACCACGGACACCGGTCCGATGACCACTCCCCCCGCCGGTGTCGAAGCCCTCGCCCGCGCCACCGCCGACCTGTGGGCCCGGATGCGGGAGCCCATGTCCCCGGCGTGGCGGGCGCGCGCCGGCCACAACTGGGGCCGCTTCCTGCGGTCCTTCCTCGCCGAGGCCGACGCCCGCCGCGCCGGGACCGTGCCTGGCCTGGCCGGCTACCTGGCCCTGCGCCGGGAGACGATGGCGATGTACGTCTACCTCGACGCGGTCGAGCGCGCGGGCCGCTACGAGGTGCCCGGACGGGTCCTGGCCGACCCGGCCGTGCGGGAGCTCGCCGAGCTCCAGATCGACATCATCGCGCACTGCAACGACGTCCACTCGATCGAGCACGAGGAGGCCCGTGGGGACACCCACAACCTCGTCCTCGTCCTGGCGCACGGGACGCGCCGCCCGCGCGCCGAGGTGATCGAGGAGATCCGGCACCGCGTGGACGGCCTCGTCACCCGCTTCCTGCACACCGCCGCTACGGTCCCCGCGCTGTGCGACCGGCTGTCCTGCGACCCGACCGAGCGGGCCGCGACCGTACGCCATCTGACCGCCCTCACACGCCAGTTACGGGTGACCTACGACTGGTCCCTCGCCACCAGGCGCTACGCCGAGCCGAGCGCGTCGGGCAGGCGGCCCGACTACCTGAGGTCGATAGACACCGTGCGCGGCGACTCCGTACACAGCACCCGCATACCCAGCGACACCCTCCTGTTGGCGGACCCGATCGGACAGGCACGATGACCATGCCCCCTGCTCTGCCCCAGGCCGGTACCGCCCGCACCGCTCGTACCGCCCGCACCGCCCGTCCCTCCCGTCCCGCCCGTCCCCTGCCCGGCGCCCTCCCGCTGGTCGGACACGCGCCGTGGCTCGCGCTGCGGCCGCTGGACTTCGTGGAGAAGCTGCGCGACCACGGCGGGGTGGTCCGCTTCATGGTCGGCCCTCGGCCCGCCTACATGGTGAGCACCGGGGAGCTGATGAAGGAACTGCTCATCACCCACCAGAGCAAGTTCGAGAAGGGCGGGCCGCTCTTCGAGCAGGCGACGAAGCTCCTCGGGAACGGACTCGCCGCCTCCAACGGAGAGTTCCACCTTAGGCAGCGCCGCCTCTCCCAGCCGGCCTTCCACCACGCCCGGATGGGCCTGTACGCGCGTGCCGCGCTCGACGCCGCCGACGCGGTCTCCACGACCTGGCGCGACGGCCAGGTGCTGGAGCTCGGCCCGGCGCTCAACGACATGACCATGGACGTGCTGTCCAGGACCCTGTTCTCCTCGCTCACCGCCGGCGCCGCCGCCGAGATCCGGCGCTGTCTGCCCGCGCTGGTGGCGGGCGTGGGGCGGCGGGCGTTCCTCCCGGTCGAGTTCGTCCACAAGCTCCCACTGCCGGTCAACCGGCGCGAGGCGGAGGCGCTGCGGAGCCTGTACGAGGTGGTCGACGCCATCATCGCCGACTACCGGTCCGGCGATCTCGACCAGGGCGACCTGCTGTCGATGCTCATGCTGGCGCGGGACGAGGAGACCGGCGAGGGCATGACCACCGAGCAGATCCACGACGAGATCCGCTCGATGATGGTGGCGGGCACCGAGACCTCGGCCACCCTCCTCCTGTGGGCCTTCCAGGTCCTCGCCGCCCGGCCGGACGTCGAACGCCGGGTGCACGCCGAGCTCCAGGAGGTGCTGGAGGGCCGTCCGGTGGGTTACGAGGACCTGCCCCGGCTGCCGTACCTCGGACGGGTGGTGCAGGAGCTGCTGCGGATGTTCCCGACCGGCTGGATCCTCACCCGGCGCGCCACCTGCGAGGTCGACCTCGGCGGCTGGCGGATCCCCGAGGGCGCGGACGTGTTCTTCAGCCCGTACGCCCTCCACCGCGACCCCACGGTCTTCGCCGACCCGCACCGGTTCGACCCGGACCGCTGGCTCCCCGAGCGGGCGGCGGCCGTCCCGCGCCACGCCTATCTGCCGTTCGGCGCCGGGGTGCGCAAGTGCATCGGCGAGTCCCTCGCCTACGCCGAGATCACGCTGATCCTCGCCTCCCTCATGGGCCGCTGGCGGATGCGGTCCGTCACGGGCCGCCCGCCCCGCCCGGTGGCCGGCTCGACCCTGCGCCCCCGGGAGTCCCGCATGCGCGTGGAAGCGCGGCGCCCATGACCGGCGGCGGCACGAGCACCCGTGAGAGCGAACGGCAGGGCGACTGGCCGGGCGGCGGGACCCTGACGGACACCGCCCCCGGGGCGGAGCTGCGGGCGCTGATGGAGGAGGTGGAGGACGGGCTGAGGACCTTCCTCGCGCGCGAATCGTTCCGCTGGGCGCGGGAGGACGGCCGCGGGTCCGAGCCCGCCCTCGCGGTGTCCGAGCTGGTCGGGGCGGGCGGCAAGCGGCTGCGGCCGCGCTTCCTCCTCTCCGGCTACCTCGCGGCCGGGGGCAGTCCCGCGCACGCCCCCGTCCGGGCGGCGATGGCGCTGGAGCTGCTGCACGTCTCGGCGCTCATCCACGACGACGTGATGGACGACGCGGACCGCCGCCGCGCCCGGCCCACGGTGCACGCGCGGCACGCCGGACTCCACCGGGACCGGGGGTGGTTCGGCGAGTCCCGGCGGTACGGGGAGTCGGTGGCGGTCCTCGCCGGGGACCTCGCGTGGGCGTACGCCGACCACCTGATGGCCGGCGCGTCCCGGGCCGTCGGAGAGGAGTGGTTCGCGCTCAAGGGCGAGCTGATCGCGGGCCAGGCCATGGACGTGACGGCCGCGGCGGAGCTGACCCCGGACGCCGGACTCGCCCGGCACATCGCCGTGCTGAAGTCGGGCCGGTACACCGTCCAGCGCCCCCTGACGCTGGGGGCGCTGCTGGCCGGCCGCACCGATCTCACCCCGGTCTTCGAGGCGTACGGGGAGGCGCTGGGCGAGGCGTTCCAGCTGCGGGACGACCTGATCGACGCGTTCGGCGACGGGACGGTGAGCGGCAAGCCGGTCCGGCAGGACTTCGGGCGCGGCAAGACGACGCTGCTGCTCGCCCTGGCGACGCGGTCCGACGCGCGGGTCCGGGAGCTGGTCGAGCGGGGCGAGGTGGAGCTGCTGCACGAGCGCCTGTCCGGCGGCGCCGTGCACGCGCGCGTGGAGGCCCGGATCGACCACCTCGTGGAACGCGCCCGCGCCGCCCTCACGGGCGCCGACCTCCCGCCCGAGTGGCGCCGGGAACTCACCGCCGTGGCCTCACTGGTCGCGTACCGGGAGAACTGAGCGGGCCCCCGCGCCCCCGAACTCCCCGGTGTACGCCCCCGTCAGGCGGTGTGGAGGGTGCGGAGGCGGGTGGGGGCGGCCGGGTCGCGGTCGGTCACCTGGATCGGGGGATGGGCCCACTGCCAGACGGGGGAGCCCGGGGGGCGGGTGAAGCGGATCTTGCCGCGGGTGCCTTCCACGACCACGTGCGGCCAGGACTCGGCGACGGCGTCGCGGTCGGTGCCGTGGGCGCGGAGGGTCTCGGCGAGGACGGTGATCGTGTCGTGCCCCTCGAAGGCCACGAAGGAGGGGGCGGCGGCCAGGCGGTCGCGGAGCGCCGCCTCCACCTGCGCGCCGAGCGCGGTCGGCTGGGCGGGGAGGTAGCGGAGGAAGGGGATCCCGCTGCCCTCGTCGCCCAGGAGGTCCGCCCACGCGCCGAACTCCGGCTGGCCGGCCGGCGCGCCGATCAGCAGTCCCGTGAGGCGGGGATCCCGGCGGACGGCCCTGACGAGCGCGACCGCCGGATCCGGGAAGCCGGTCAGCAGGAGGAGCGCCGTCGCGTCCCCGGCGGCGAGAGCGTCGCGGATCGCCTCGGGGGACAGGGCGCGCGCGTCGAGTTCCGTGACGGTGCCGCCCCGGGGGGCCAGGTGCTCGCGGAGGATGCCGGTGCCCGCCGCCCAGTAGGCGCTCGGTTCGGTGGCGACCGCGACGCGCGTGTGACCGGCGGCGAGCAGGAAGTCCGCGTAGACGCGCCAGCCCTGGGACTGCGCCGGCGCCAGGCGCGCGACCCGGTCCGTCGGGTGCTCGGCGAGCGCGTCGATGACCGCCGAGGAGCAGAGGAACGGCAGCCCGAGGGCGTCGGCCCTGGCGGCCGCCGCGCGGGCGGCCACGCTGTGGTACTCCCCCACCAGCGCGACGACGCCGAGTCGGTCCAGCTCGTCCACGGCCGCCTCGGCCCGGCGCGGGTCGCCCGCCGTGTCCCTGACCAGGAGTTCGAGCGGCCTTCCGCCGATCCCTCCGGTGGAGTCGACCTCCTCGGCGGCCAGTTCGAGCCCGGCGAGCAGGTGCCGGCCCGCCTCCGTCCAGCCGGGACGCGTCAGCGGGGCGAGGGCGCCGATCCGGACGGGGGGTGGGGAGGACGGCAAGGACGGCAAGGACGGCGAGGTCGGCGTGCTCAAGGGTGGCTCCCGTGGGGCGATTCGTACGGTTCCACCCTCATTGTTCGTATGCCCCCGATCGCGCGGCCCCGCGACGCGCCGCCCCACCCCGCACGCCCCGGACAGAAGGCGGGCGGCGGCCTAGACCCCTGTAACGGGCTCCGCGGCCGCGTCACGGACGCCCAGCCGGAGGTGCTCCACGTGGTACAGGGCCTGGTCGAGGAGTTCGGCGACGTGGTTGTCGTAGAGGGCGTAGACGATCGAGCGGCCGTGGCGCTCGCCGGTGACCAGGCCGAGGTTGCGCAGCAGGCGCAACTGGTGGGAGCAGGCGGAGGGTTCCATGCCGACCGCCTCCGCGAGGTCGCCGACCGCGCAGGGGCCCTCCTGGAGCCTGGCGAGGATGTACAGGCGGGAGGGGGTGGCGAGGGCCTGGAGGGTGGCGGCGACGTCGGCGGTGCCGACGGCGTCGAGTCGCTCGCGCGGGGTGGCGCCGGTGGCGGCGTCGGTTCCGTGGCCCATGGGGCCATCATACGGATGACACTTGAATAAACGTTCAGGTGTTCATGTATTCCGGTATGGTGAGGAGTCCGATGCCCCCTGCCCGCGAAGGGTCGCCCCGTCATGCCTTCTTCCCTGGACCAGCGCGAGCGGAGCGACCAGCCGGACGAGGCCGCGACCGCCCTCACGCCCCCACCCCCGTCCGCCCTCCGCACGCGCACACGCGCGCTCGCGTTGGCGGAGGTCCGATGGGCGCTGGCGTCGCTCGTTCTGTTCCTGCTCGCCCTCCTCCCGTACCTCCTCGGCGGCCCCGCCTGGCTGTGGGGGACGCTCTTCGCCGCCGCCTACGCCACCGGCGGGTGGGAGCCGGGCTGGGAGGGGCTGAAGGCGCTGCGCGAGCGGACGCTCGACGTGGACCTGCTGATGGTCGTCGCCGCGCTCGGCGCCGCAGCAATCGGGCAGGTCCTGGACGGCGCGCTGCTCATCGTCATCTTCGCGACCTCCGGCGCCCTGGAGGCCGTCGCGACCGCGCGGACGGCCGACTCGGTGCGCGGGCTGCTCGACCTGGCACCCGCCACCGCGACCCGGCTGCTCGCCGACGGCTCGGAGGAGACCGTCGACGCGGGGCGGCTCGTGGTCGGGGACACCGTCCTGGTGCGGCCCGGGGAGCGGATCGGCGCGGACGGGCGGGTCACCGGCGGGGCGAGCGAGGTCGACCAGGCGACGATCACGGGCGAGCCGCTGCCGGTGGTCAAGGAGACGGGCGACGAGGTGTTCGCCGGGACCGTCAACGGCACCGGCGCCCTGCGCGTACGGGTCGGGCGCGACCCGTCGGACTCGGTGATCGCCCGGATCGTGCGGATGGTCGAGGAGGCGTCACGGACGAAGGCGCCCACGCAGCTCTTCATCGAGAAGGTGGAGCAGCGGTACTCGGTCTCCATGGTCCTCGCGACCCTCGCCGTCTTCGGCGTGCCGCTCGCCTTCGGCGACGACCTGACGTCCGCGCTGCTGCGGGCGATGACCTTCATGATCGTCGCCTCGCCGTGCGCGGTGGTCCTCTCCACGATGCCGCCGCTGCTGTCCGCGATCGCCAACGCCGGACGGCACGGCGTCCTCGCCAAGTCCGCCGTCGTCATGGAGCGCCTCGGGCAGGTCGACGCCGTCGCCCTCGACAAGACCGGCACCCTCACCGAGGGCACCCCGCGCCTCACCGGTGTCCGTCCGCTGCCCGGCAGCGGTCTGGACGCCGACGCCCTGCTCCGCCTCGCCGCCTCGGCCGAGCACCCCAGCGAGCACCCGCTGGCCCGCGCGGTCGTCGCCGCCGCCCGCGAGCGCGGCCTCGCCCTGGCCCCCGCCGGCGACTTCACCGCCACCCCCGGCCGGGGCGTCGCCGCCACCGTCGAAGGCCGGCGGATCGAGATCGGGTCCCCCGCGCGCGTACTGCCCGCGAGCGAGCAGGACGACCACCACCTCGCCCTGGTCCGGGAGTTCGAGGAGTCCGGAAGCACCGCGGTGGCGGTGGTGCGCGACGGGAGGCCGGTGGGCGTCCTCGGCGTCGCCGACCGGCTGCGCCCTGACGCCGCCGCGACCGTCGCCGCGCTCACCCGCCTCACCGGCCGTACCCCGACCCTCCTGACCGGCGACAACGAACGCGCCGCGCGGCACGTGGCCGAGCGGGTCGGCATCACCGACGTACGCGCCGGGCTTCTGCCCGAGGAGAAGGTGGCCGCCGTACGGGCCTGGGAGGCGGAGGGGCGCCGGGTGCTGGTCGTCGGCGACGGTGTCAACGACGCGCCGGCGCTGGCCGCCGCCCACTGCGGGATCGCGATGGGCCGGGCCGGTTCGGACCTCGCCCTGGAGACCGCCGACGCCGTCGTCGTACGCGACGAACTGGCCGCCGTCCCCGCGGTCGTCGCCCTCTCGCGCGCCGCGCACCGGCTGGTCGTCCAGAACCTGGTGATCGCGGGCGCGTTCATCACCGTCCTCGTCGCCTGGGACCTGCTCGGCACCCTGCCGCTGCCGCTGGGCGTCGCGGGCCACGAGGGCTCCACGGTCCTCGTCGGCCTCAACGGCCTCCGCCTCCTGCGTACGACCGCCTGGCCCCGCCCCTAGAGAGCGCCACTCTCCAAACCGGACAGGAAGCCCCACTCCCCCTCACCCGTTCAGACAGCGCCACTATCCATCCCGCCACCCGGCCCCCTCCGCCCCAGCGCCGCCCCCGCGCTCTCCAGCAGCATCTCCAGGGCCGCCGGATAAGCGCTGGTGTTCATGCGGGCGACGAGGCGGGGGGCGGTGGCGGCGATGTGGGGGTGGGTGGCGGCGGGGAGGCGGGCGTACGTGGCCTGCCAGACGGCCTCGTCCGCCGCGCGGGCGGTGTGCGGGAGGGCGAGGGCCGCCGCGTCGAGCGCGGCGAAGGCGAGGGCCTGGTCGATGAAGGCGTGGTAGACGCGGACCGCCTCGGCGTCGGGGAGTCCCGCGGTGCGCAGCACGCCGAGGATCGCCTCGTCGGCGGCGATCTCGTGGGACCGGCCGCTGACCCGGCTGGCGGTGAGGATCGCCGCCTGCGGGTGGGCGAGATAGGCGGAGTGGACGCGCAGACCGAGCTCGCGCAGGTCGGCCCGCCAGTCGCCGGTGGGCGCCCAGCCGCGCAGGGCGCGGCCCGCGAGTTCGTCGCCGACGGCGAGGAGGAGGTCGTCGGTGCTCCGGAAGTAGCGGTAGAGGCTGCTGGGGTCGGCGCCGAGGGCCGCGCCGAGCCGGCGCACCGTGAGACCGTCCCTGCCGTGCTCCTGGAGCATGCGCAGGGCGGTCTCGATGTAGAGCCGTTCCGAGAGGACGACGCTCCCGCCCTTGACGGGCTTCCTACGGCGCCGCTCCCCTTCCGGTACCACTTTCTTAGCCATGGGCACCCCTTTCCCTCTCCTTCCCAGGTTATGCCAACGCCGTTGACCGCTGTCCCGGTGGACGGCTTTCATGGGCGCATTCCCGGGACCTGTCTTGTTTCATGACGATGAGAGGTGGTTTGTCGATATGCGCGTCCTGCTCGTCGGTGCCGGTGGTGTGGGGACGGCCGTCACCCGGATCGCCGCCCGCCGCTCCTTCCTCGGCCACATGGTGGTGGCCGACTACGACCTGTCCCGCGCCGAGGCGGCCGTCGCCGCGCTCGGCGAGCCGGCCGGCGGCCGGTTCAGCGCCGCCCGGATCGACGCCTCCGACCAGGCGGCGGTGGCCGCCCTCCTGGAGCGCGAGCGCTGCGACGTCCTGCTGAACGCGACCGATCCGCGGTTCGTGATGCCGCTGTTCGAGGCGGCGCTGGCCGCCGGGGCGCACTACCTGGACATGGCGATGTCGCTGTCCCGGCCGCACCCGGAGCGTCCGCACGAGGAGTGCGGGGTGAAGCTGGGCGACGCCCAGTTCGAGCGGGCGGCGGAGTGGGAGAAGGCGGGGCGGCTCGCGCTCGTCGGCATCGGCGTGGAGCCGGGCCTGTCGGACGTCTTCGCCCGGTACGCCGCCGAGGAGCTCTTCGACACGATCGAGGAGATCGGCGTCCGCGACGGCGCGAACCTCACCGTGGACGGCTACGACTTCGCGCCCTCGTTCTCCATCTGGACGACCATCGAGGAGTGCCTGAACCCGCCGGTGGTGTGGGAGGCGGACCGCGGCTGGTTCACCACGCCGCCGTTCAGCGAGCCGGAGGTCTTCGACTTCCCCGAGGGCATCGGGCCGGTGGAGTGCGTGAACGTGGAGCACGAGGAGGTGCTGCTGATCCCCCGCTGGGTGGACGCCCGCCGGGTCACGTTCAAGTACGGCCTCGGCGAGGAGTTCATCCGGACGCTGAAGGAGCTGCACCGGGTGGGGCTCGACCGTACGGAGCCGGTGACGCTCCCGGACGGGACGCGGGTCTCGCCGCGGGACGTGGTCGCGGCCTGTCTGCCCGACCCGGCCGGGCTCGGCGACCGGATGCGCGGCAAGACCTGTGCGGGCACCTGGGTGAAGGGCGTGAAGGACGGGGCGCCGCGCGAGGTGTACCTGTACCACGTGGTCGACAACGAGTGGTCGATGCGCGAGTACGGCTCGCAGGCCGTCGTCTGGCAGACCGCCGTCAACCCGGTCGTCGCGCTCGAACTGCTCGCCACCGGCGCCTGGACCGGCTCGGGCGTCCTCGGCGCCGAGGCCCTCGACCCGCGCCCCTTCCTGGACCTCCTCACCGAGTACGGGTCCCCCTGGGGGCTGCGCGAGCAGTAGCCGCCGCGGGTGGCGCGGGGGCCGGCTGTCAGTCCCCCGCGCCACAATCGGAGCCATGACCGCGACCGCTCCGCCCCAGCCCGTCCCGCCGCAGCCCGCCCTCACCGCCCGTGCGCTCAACCGGGCCACGCTCGCCCGCCAGTTGCTGCTCGCGCGGGAGCCGGTCGGCGTCGAGGAGGCGGTGCGGCGGGTGGTGGCGCTCCAGGCGCAGCAGCCGGGCTCGCCGTACGTGGCGCTGTGGAACAGGGTGGCGGGCTTTGATCCGGCCGGGCTGGACGCGGCGATCGAGGGCTTCCGGCTGGTCCGTTCGACGCTGATGCGGATCACCCTGCACCTCGTGCACGCCGACGACTACCGCCCCTTCCGGGAGGCGGTGGAGCCGACGCTGCGCGGAGGCCGGCTGCGCGACCGGAGGTTCACGGACACCGGGATCACGCGGGACGCCGCCGACGCGCTGCTGCCGGAGCTCCTCGCGTACGCGGACCGCTCCCGCACCGGGGAGGAACTGCGCGCGCGGGCCGAGGAGTTGTGGGGCGGGGGCGGGCTCACCCCGGCGGCGGGGCGGATGCTGCGCCAGTACGCGCCGCTGTGGCACGTGCCGAGCGGCCCGCCGTGGCAGTACGGCACCTCCCCCGGTTTCGTCGCCGCCGGCCCCGAGCCGGTGCCGACCGGCCCGGAGGCGGCGGCCGAGGGCCTGAAGACGCTGGCCCGCCGTTATCTCGCGGGCTTCGGCCCGGCGTCGGCGGCGGACCTGGGCCAGTTCGGCCTGGTGCAGCGCGGCCGGGCCCGCGCGGCGCTCGACGCGCTGGCCGCGGAGGGCGCGGCGGAGGTCCTGGCCGGTCCGGACGGGGCGGTGCTGTACGACCTGCCGGGCGCGGTCCGCCCGGACGGGGACGCGCCCGCCCCGCCGCGCCTGATGGCGATGTGGGACAGCACCCTGCTCGCGTACGCCGACCGGAGCCGGATCGTCCCGGCGGCGTACCGCAAGCACGTCATAAGGATCAACGGCGACGTGCTGCCGACGCTGCTGGTCGACGGGTACGTGGCGGGGGCCTGGCGGCCGGTCGAGGGCGGTATCGAGGCCGCCGCCTTCCACCCGCTGACGGAGGCCGAGTGGGACGGGCTCGCGGCCGAGGCGGCGTCGCTCGGGGCGCTGCTCGCCGACCGCGACCCGAGGGTCTACGGGCGGTACGACCACTGGTGGGCGAAGGGCCTCCCGGCGGCCGAGACCCGGCTCCTGCCCCACTGACCCGGGCCGAAGCCCCTCCGTCCCCCATTGCCAGTCGCCTGGAAGGCATTTATCTTCGAGCCACACACCTACGGACCGGGATGCTCGTCAGTCCCGGGGCGGTCCGCCGTTCACGGGCCGGACGGCGGGGGGCGCACGACCGCGGGACGCGGGGCGCGCCGGACGCCGGGCGTACGGGATATCCGTATCCGCGTACCCGCAGGAGCTGAACAGCATGAGCAAGCACGTTCTGGCCCAGAACCAGTACGGCAAGGCCGAGAACCGCATCGTCAGGATCTCCCGCAAGGGCGGCGAGGACGGCGCCTGGCACGAGATCCGCGACCTGAACGTGTCGGTGGCGCTGCGCGGCGAGTACCGCGACGTCCACCTCACCGGTGACAACGGCAACTGCCTCCCCACCGACACCACGAAGAACACGGTCTACGCCTTCGCCAAGGAGCACGGCGTCACCTCCCCCGAGGCGTTCGCGATCCACCTCGCCAAGCACTTCGTGACCTCCCAGGACGTGATCCGCGAGGCCCAGATCCGGGTCGAGGAGTACGCCTGGGAGCGGATCCCCGTCCCGACCCGCAAGGAGCAGCACTCCTTCGTCCGCCAGGGCCAGGAAGTACGGACCGCGCAGGTCACGTACAGCGAGACCACCGGCCTCCAGGTGCTGTCCGGTCTCAAGGACCTGACGGTGATGAACTCGACCAACTCCGAGTTCCACGGCTACATCAAGGACCAGTACACGACGCTCCAGGAGGCGTACGACCGGATCCTGGCCACCAAGGTCACCGCCCGCTGGGCCAACTCGGCCACCGCGGCGGCCGACCCGGAGCACGACTGGGACCGCTCGTACCAGAAGGCCCGCCGCCACATGCTGGAGGCGTTCGCGGAGACGTACAGCTACTCGCTCCAGCAGACCCTGCACGCGATGGCCTGCCGGGTCCTCGACCACGTGCCGACGGTCAACGAGGTCCGGCTCAACCTGCCGAACAAGCACCACTTCCTGGTGGACCTGGAGCCCTTCGGCCTGAAGAACGACAACGAGGTGTACTTCGCGGCCGACCGCATGTACGGCCTCATCGAGGGCACCGTCCACCGCGACGGCGTCCAGCCGGTGATCGCCACCTCGGACTGGATCACCGCCTAGCCGCCCGCCGCCACGCCGAGCCACACGGCTCCGAGCCCGGCGGCCAGGCTGAGCAGCACATAGAGGACGGCGCGGGCCTTCGCGCCGTCCTCGTACAGCTTCAGCGTCTCGTACGAGAACGTCGAGTACGTGGTGAGGGCGCCGCACAGCCCTGTGCCGAGGAGCAGGTGCGCCTGCGCCGAGGCCAGGCCCGCCACCAGGCCGAGGACGAAGGAGCCGGCGACGTTCGCGGCGAGGGTGCCCCAGGGGAAGCCCGGCCCGAAGCGGGCCCTCGCGACGAGGTCCGCGTACCAGCGGAGGGGGGCGCCGACGGCCGCCCCGGCGACGACGAGCAGCCAGTTCACGCGCCCTCCGCCCGCTCGCGTACGAGGCTCCGCGCGGCGGCGGTCCCGGCCACGACGGCGGCCAGGGCGGTGACGAGCGTGCCGCCGAAGTACAGCAGTGCGCGCGCGGTGTGACCGGTGGCCAGCAGCCGCTGGGTGTCGAGCGCGTACGTGGAGAAGGTGGTGAACCCGCCGCAGAACCCGGTGCCGAGGAAGGGCCGCAGGAGCGGTTTCGGAGCCGTACGGGGCTCGGTGAGCACCACCATGAGGACGCCGAGCAGGGCGCAGCCCGCCGCGTTCACGAGGAAGACCGTCCAGGGGAACGCGCCCTGAGGGGTGGGCCACAGGAGCGCGGCGCCATAGCGCGCGGCAGCGCCGGCCGCGCCGCCGGCGGAGACCGCCAGGGCGACCGGCAGCCGACCGCGCGCGTTCACGGCCCCAGGGTACGGGGAGGCCGTCGGAGCGAGGCGCACGGACGGGGTCCCGGCCTGGGGCATTAACCGGGCGTCCGTGTCGCCTCGCTCTGCGATGGTCCGGCGACGGAGCGCGACGGGTCAAAGTCCGTCCGGTGAGTCTGTCAGCTCCCTCGGAGGGGGGTGGCCGGACCACCACCCCGGGTCCCGGAGGGTGGTCCGGGGCCACTCCCGGGCCTGTTCGGGGGGTGTTCGGGGGGTGTTCGCCACCCGGCCGAGCGGGGTCGCGGCGCAGGTCAGGGGCGGGACGGTGGTCCGGCCACCATCCGGGGGCCGATTCGGGTGCCGGGTCCACCTCGTCGGGGCGGGGGTGGAGGGGCGACGGTGGAGGGGCAGCGGGAGGCAGCTGCGCATCCTTCGGGCAGGACGGGCAGGAGTGTCGTGAGTACATCCGTCGCAATCAAGCGCGGGGCGGCCGTCGTGGCCGTCCCGACCACCGTGCCGCGGCCCCGGGTCCGCGCCGTGCCCCGGGCCGCCGCGCCGCGTCCCGGCGAGGACGTCTACACCGAGCTGACCTCCGCGCTCTTCTCCGGCTTCGCCCGCCGCGACCAGCGTCTGAAGGCCGAGCAGTACCTGCACGGGCTGCTGACCGCGCAGGGCCGCAAGTCGATCCGGAACATCGCCGCGCAGATCGGCGGCCCGGCGGCCGAGCAGAGCCTGCACCACTTCATCTCCAGCTCCACCTGGGACTGGCAGCCGATGCGCGCCTCGCTCGGGCGGTTCCTGGAGCGCGGCGGGCACCCGCAGGCGTGGGTGGTGCGGCCGATGCCGATCCCGAAGGCCGGCGAGCACTCGGTGGGCGTGGACCGGCGCTTCGACCCGGAGCGCGGGCAGGTCTTCCAGGGCCAGCAGGCGTTCGGCGTGTGGTTCGCCGGCGAGGAGCTGAGCGCGCCGGTCAACTGGCGCCTGTTCCTGCCGGACCCGTGGGTGAAGGACCGCACGCGGCGCGACCGTGCGGAGGTCCCCGACGAGGCCGGCGAGGAGACGCTGGAGGAGTGCGCGGTCGCCGCCGCCCTCGACACCGCCCGCTGGACCGACATCACCCGCAAGCCGGTGCTCCTCGACATCCGGGGCGGCGCGGGCCGGGCGGCGCTGACCCGGCTCGCCGCGGCCGGGGTGCCGGTGGTGGCGCGGATCGGGGCCGGTTCGCGGCTGGCGATCGCGGACCGCTCGCTGCCCGGTTTCGGCGCGGGCCCGCTGCCCGCGGCGCAGATCCTGGAGTCCCTCAAGGGGCTGCGCCGGCCGGTGAGCTGGGTGGACACGGTCGGCGGCGCGCGGACCTCGCGGACCTCGCTGGCCACCGCCGTCCGGGTGGCACTGCCCTCCCCCGGCGGGGAGCGGATGCGGCCGCTGATGCTGCTCGGCGAGTGGGACGACCCGCGCCGGGGCCCGGCCCGGGTGTGGATCAGCGACCTGACGCAGGCGACGGTCGGTTCGCTGCTGCGGCTGACGAAGCTGGCGCAGCGGGTGGACCGGGACTTCGCCGCGATCGGCGAGGAGGCGGGCCTGCGGGACTTCGTGGGCCGCTCGTACAAGGGCTGGCACCGGCACATCACGCTGGCCTCGGCCGCCCACACGGCGACGGTGCTCGGCTCGGCGTGGGAGACCGCGGGCTACGGCACGCGCCGCGCGGCCGGCTGACGCCGCTTCAAGGCTTCCCTCCCGCCCGAGCCCGCCCCAACGGGCCACCGGGGCGGGGTGCCCGTCCGCCCGGAGCGGACGGGCACTCACGCGCGCGGGGGCGGATCCTCGCGTACGCGCGCGTGGTGGGGGTCGTACGCACCGGGCCGGGGCTCAGTCGGCGGGGCCCGCCGGGGGGCGGGCCGGAGCGGTGGCGGCGCGGCGGCGGGTCAGCACCTCGCGGGTGCGCTGGAGCCGCAGGGCGAGCTGGACCTCCAGGACCTGGCCGGGCTTCTGCCAGGCGGGGCCGAGGAGTTCGCCGATGCGCTCCAGGCGGCGGGAGACCGTGTTGGGGTGGACGTGCAGGGCCTCGGCCGCGTTGGTGGGGCTGGAGCCGGAGGCGAAGTACGCCTCCAGGGTGCGGGTCAGGTCGGTGAGCCGCTCGGCGTCGTAGTCGAGGACGGGCCCGATCGCGTTCTCCACGAAGCCGTCCACGTCGTGGTCGTCGGAGAGCAGCATGCCGAGGAAGCCGAGGTCGGCGACGGCGGCGGCGGAGCCCGTACCGCCGAGGGCGCTCATCGCGTCCAGGCAGCGCAGCGCCTCCGCGTACAGCGGCGGCGACGGAGACGGGGTGGCCGAGGAGCGGGGTGAGCTCCTCGGAGACCGCGGAGGCGGCGGCGGAGGCGTCCACTCCGGGGAGCAGCAGCACGACGCAGCCGCCCTGCACGGTCTTGAGGCCGGAGAGCCGGTACGCGTACGAGGACGCCCAGACCACCGCCCGGCCCTGCTCGCCGCCCTCAGGGCGGGCGACCACGAGGACGTGCGGCTTGCGCAGGTCCACGCCGAGGCGCCGGGCGCGCCGGGCACTCTGCTGCGGGGCGTGCGGCGGGTCGGCGATGAGGTCGTCGAGGAGTTCGTCGCGGACGGGTCCCTCGGCGACGGCGGTGGAGCGCTGCATGAGGAGGAGCAGGGCGACGGACTGGGCGACGAGTTCGAGGAGCCGTTCGTCCTCGTCGGTGAGGCCGCCCTCGGCGTGGACGACGAGGCCGCCGAGGTCCTCGGAGCCGGCGATGACGGGGGCGACCCAGACGGAGTCGGCGGCGAGGACGGGCCGGCGCAGCGCGTGGGCGTCGAGGGACGCCTTGGCGACGGCGTCCTCGTCGAGTCCGGGGAAGTCGCCGCCGGCGGCGAGGCGGCGGCCGCCGGGGTCGCGGACCATGACGGTGGCGTCGAGGGCGTCGCCCGCGGCCATGGTGACGTGCGGGAGGTCGCCGCCGGCGAGGACCAGGTTCATGATCCGGCCGTGGGCCTCGCTGACGTGCCGCATCCGGGTGAGGCTGGTGCGCACGCGCGCGCTGTCCCGCTCCAGTTCGAGGAGTTCGGCGCGGGTGCGGTCGAGGAGTCCGGCCTTCTCGACGGCGAGGGCGGCCAGGTCGGCGAGGGCGCCGAGCAGGGCGATCTCCTGGGGGGTGTGCTCGCGGACCCGGCGGTCGGCGCCGAAGAGGGCGCCGATGACGGAGTCGCCGCTGCGCAGCGGCACGGCGACGATGGCGCGGAGTCCCTCGGCGCGGACGGCCTCGTCGCCGGGGTCGATCACCTCCGCGTCGTCGAGGGCGGCGGCCGGGTCGGGGGCCTCGCCGCTGGTGAACCGCTCGTCGGCGGGGTAGTCGGGGGTCCAGATGGGTTCGCCGGTGCGCTGGACGATGCCGCCGAGGCAGTTGCCGCTGCCGATCCGCAGGCCGACGCTGAGTCCGGGGCCGGCGGTGATGCCGGTGTCGCCGCCGGTGCGGGAGCCCTCGGTGACGCGGATGTAGCAGGCGCCCTGGGGGCCGCGGAGGGTCACGTACGCCATGTCGAGGCCGAGGAGGCGGCGGGCGCGGCGGGTGACGATCCGGAGCAGGCCGTCCAGGTCGTAGCTGAGCGTCAGGTCGCGGGCGGTGTCGGTGAGGACGGCGAGGGAGGCGCCGCTGCGGGCGGCCCGGGTCCGGTCGGCGGCGCGCTCGTCGTGGAGGGAGCGGGCGAGGGCGACGGCCCGCTCCAGCCGTCCGAGTCCGGCCTCGTCGAGTCCGGCGAGGCGGGCCTCGTCGAGGAGGGTCTCGAACTGGCCGGGCAGGCCGTGTCCGGCGAGCAGTTCCAGGACGGCGAGCAGCGCGTCGGCGCCCGCGCCTCCGTCCGCGCCGTGCGTGTCCATGGCCCCCACCCCCGTAGTCGAGCTTAAATCGGGCACCTCGGAGGAAACCCGTCCTCCCGGCCGAAACTAATTCTGCCTCGGGAGCGGGTCAACGGTGACGTGAGGCACTTCATTCCCCGCGGTCCGCCATCCCCCCGAAGGCGGAACCGGCGAGGTGTCAGACGGCCACGGCCACGCCCGCCGTGACGGTGTCGGCGACGCGGCCGGGCTGCGGCTGGGCGGGGACGCGCGGCAGGGCGGGCCCGTACCAGCTGACGTCGGGCGCCCCGCCGGTGACGGGGTGACCGGTTCCGAACCCGGAGGCGTATCCGAAGACGCCGTCTCCGGAGGTGGCGGGGAGGGGGGCGCGGCCGCCGCTTCCGGCCGCCACGCGCGTGTGGCGGACGGCGAGGACGGAGTGCTGGAGACGCCGGAGGCGGGCGGAGGGCTCCATGCCGGTCTCCCGGTGGAGCGTCACGCGCAGCCGCTCGTAGACGGCGAGGGCCTCCTCGTGGCGGCCGCAGCGGAGCAGGGCGACCATGAGGTGGGCCTGGAGCGGTTCGTTGGTGGCGTAGCGGGCGGCGAGTCCGGGCAGTTCGGAGAGGATCTCCTCGTGCCGGCCGAGGCCGAGCTGGGCCTCCACCCACTGGTCGAGGACGCTGAGGCGGGCGGTCTCCAGGCGCTCGATCTCGCGGCGGAGGCAGGGGCCCGCGGCCACGCCCGCGTAGGGCTCGCCGCGCCAGAGGGCGAGGGCCTCGCCGAGCCGCAGCGAGGCGCGGACCAGGTCTCCGGCGTCCATGGCGCGGTAGCCGGCGCCGGCCGCGCGCTCGAACTGCCCGATGTCGTGGACGCCGACGCCGGTGTCGAGGCGGTAGCCGCCGGGGAGCGAGACGAGGACCGCGTCGGCGGTGCGCGGCTCGGTCCAGCCGCCCGCGCCGCCGTCGTCCCCCGAGTCGTGCAGGGCGCGGGCGATGAGCGCGCGCAGCTCGGCTATGTGGGTGGCGAGTTCGGTCCGGGCGCCGCGCGGCGCGCCGGACGGCCACAGCTCCTCGGTGAGGACGGTGACGGGGACGACCTGGCCCGCGAAGGCGGTGAGCAGGGCGAGCACCTGGCGTGGCGCGGCCGCGGTCGGCGTGATCGATACCCCGCCCTCACGGACCGACAGTCCCCCCAGGATGTGGACGTCCACTATGCCCCCTCGGTGTCTGCGCACGCGGATCCTCGGGTTGATTAAAAAAAGACCCCCCCGGTCATGTCAATAAGAAACCGGAAGGTATGAAATCAGGGTCCCTGAAATCGGGGTGATCCACCCCCTTTGAGGGGATATAAAGACGTTAAATTTTCGCCAAGGGCTGGAAACCGCTCCGCGCCAGCGACAGGTTTCGGACTCAGTAGTTTGGTTTTGAAGGGTCCCTATGGATGCGGGAAGGGTGATCTTCGACGAGATCACGCCATCCGGGAGCACAAGCCGACCCGGCGGTCTGTTTCACCGCCGGGTCGGAGGGGTCGGAGGGTGGGATTCCGGGTCAGCCGACGGCCGCGGCCGTGAGCAGGCCGAACGCGACGACGATCAGGGCCGTACGGACCCGGTGGTAACCGTTCCAGCGCGCCTCGAAGGCCGCGCGGGTCTCGGCCGGATCCTCGTCCGGGCCCTCGGCGGCGGCCAGCGCCGTGTTGAGCGGGACGTTCCCGACCACGGTGACCAGGTGGTTCAGGACCGCGCAGACGAAACCGGCGAGGACCAGCCAGCGCTGCGCGTCGGTCCGGCCGTCCACCGGCACCAGATAGGCGGCGAGCGGGAGGACGGCGGCGCCGGCGAAGACGGTCAGGAAGACCGCCCTGGGCACCGCCTCGTTCACCCGGCGCATCGCGGTGACGAACGCGGCGTCCGTGAGGCGGCCCAGGGCGGGCATGATCCCGGTGAGGAAGATGAGGAGGAAACCGGCGTAGAGGCCGGTGCTTCCGACGGCGAGGGCGAGCAGCAGGGAGGCCATGGGGTCATGATGCCGCTCCCGAGGCGGAGCCGCCCGTTCCCCTCCGAAGCCCCTTCCACGCGCGCGTGGAAGGGGCGAACGACTCAGGCGTACGGCTCAGGCGAACGACTCAGGCGTACGGATCGGAGGAGCGGAACTCGCCCTCCTGGGCAGGCCGTTCACCGAGCAGCCGGTCCGCCTGCCGCACCGCCTCGGCCAGCTCCCCGACCACCGCCGAGCCGGACCGCCCCCGGATGCCGTCGGCGTACGAGGCCAGCTCGCCGAGGCGCGGCGCCCCCGGCAGCGCCCCGCCGCGCAGCGCCTCCGCGAAGTAGGCGGAGACCGCGGAGAGTTGCAGACTGTCGTGGCCGGACTCCCAGAGCCCGGCGTGCAGCGCCCCGGACGTGACCTCGCCCGAACGCTCCTGCGGGGAGCGGGAGTCGGGGTCGAGCCAGCGGACGGTGGCGGTGGCGATCCGGCCGCTCGCGCCGGGCCGGGTCTTCACCACGTACAGGGCGGTCACCGTGTGGCCCGCGCCGACCTCGCCGCCGTCGACCCGGTCGTCGCGGAAGCCCTCGTCGGCGACCTCGCGGTTCTCGTAACCGATCAGCCGGAACCGCTCCACGGTCTCCCGGTCGAAGGCGACCTGCGCCTTGGCGTCCCGGGCGCGCAGCTCGACCTGGGCGGGCAACTGGTCGACGAAGACCTTGCGGGCCTGCTCCCGGGTGGAGACGTACGTGGTCTGGCCGTCGCCCTCGTCGGCGAGCCGCTCCATCAGCTCGTCGCCGTACTCGCTGCCGACGCCCACCCCGAAGAGGGTGATGCCGTGCTCCCTGCGCTGCGCGTCGATGGTGCCGAGAAGGGCCTCGGCCGTCGTCCCGCCGGCGTTGGCGAGGGCGTCGGAGAGGAGTACGACCCGGTTGGTGGCGCCCTCGCGGCGCCCCTCGGCGGCCACGTCGTAGCCGGCGCGCAGTCCGGCCTCCAGGTTGGTGGAGGAGCGGACGGCGAGCGCGTCGACGGCCTCGCGGACCCGGTGGCGGGCCTCGCCGAGCCGGGTCATCGGCAGCAGGGTCTCGGCCTCGTCGCTGAAGGCGACCAGGGCGACCGAGTCGTCGTCGCGGAGCTGGTCGGCGGCGAGCCGCAGCGCGTGCTGGGCGAGGTCGAGGCGGCCGGGCTCGCCCATCGAGCCGGAGACGTCGACGACGAAGGTGAGGGCTGCGGGCGGGCGTTCGCCCGCGCGGTCGGCGCCCCGGGCGGCGAGGCCGACCCGGACGAGGGACCAGCCCTCGGCGCCGGTGCGGGCGCCGTCGACGGTGACGCTGAAGCCGTCGTCGGCCGGGCGCGGATAGTCGGGGCGGAAGCTGTTGACGAACTCCTCCGGCCGCACGGTGGCGGGGTCCGGCAGCCGGCCCTCGGCGAGCGTGCGGCGCGCGTAGCCGTACGAGGCGGTGTCGACGTCGAGGGCGAAGGTGGAGAGGTAGTCGGGGGCGCGGCTCGGGGCCCGCAGCTCGCCCTCGGACCCGGGCGCGGGCCCGTCCGCGGCCCGTCCGTCGGCCTGTCCGTCGGCCGGGGCGGGGGCCGGTGTGGGGGCCGGTGCGGCGGTGCGGCCGCCGTCGGGGACGCGGGGCGCGGCCTCCTGACGGTCGCTCGCCGACTCCCGCCCCTCGCCGCCGCCGCAGCCCCCGAGGAGGAGCCCGGCGGCGAGGACCCCGGCGAGGACGGCACTGCTTCGGTGAGCACGCTTCATGGACAACTCCCCGTTTCTGTAAGGCGCTTGTTCCAGGAGCGGGCCACCGCCGGGTGCGGCGGGGGCCGCGCCCGGCTCCTGCGACTGTGACGAACGGGAGGCGCGCGCGGACCCCGCGAAGGAGTTGCGGATGGATCTCGATGTGGCAACGGGAGGCGGGACCGGGGCCCAACCGGGGCCCGAACGGGGCCGGAGCGGGACCGAAACGGGGCCGAAACGGGGGTCGATGGCATGGAGACGCCACGTTTGTCCACAGGGGTTGTCACCGTGCGCAGTCACATGAGTACATGGAGTGGACATCGATCGGGCGGGGGTGGTCAGCGGTGGCAGAGAGCGCGGGCTCCGTGATGCTCGCCCGGTCGGCGATGAACCGGGCCGCTACCGAGGGACAGCGGCCGGCGGGGCGCCCGGTCCGGGGAGCGCGGCGCATCAGCGCGGCGCTCGCCGGGCTGGCCGCCTCGACCCGGCACGAGCTGCTGACCTTCGACGACCCGGTGGCCTCGGCGGACCGCGCGATCCCCGAGCCGTTCCTGGAGCTGGCGGGAGCGTGCATGCGCGCGGCGGCGGAGCGGGCCGGGGAGGTGCGGCGGATCGTTCCCCGGCACGCGCTGCCCCGGCTGGAGGGCGGACCGCGGATACCCGGGCGGGCGCGGTTCGCCGACGCGATCCCGTTCAAGCTGATCGTGGTGGACCGGACGGTGGCGGCGGTCCCGCTCGATCTGGAGCTGTTGTACAACGGGCTGCTGCTGATCAGGGACCCGGTGGTGGTGCAGGCGCTGGTGCGGGCCCATCACGCCTGCTGGACGACGGCGGAGGAGCTGGTCCGCCTCCCGCCGCCACGGGCTCCGGGCGGGCCGCCGGAGCTACTGCGGCCGGTCCTGGAGGCGCTGCTGTCGGGGCTGACGGACGAGGCGGCCGCGGCCCGGCTCGGCATGTCGGCGCGGACGTACAGCCGGCGGGTGGGCGAGCTGCTCGCGGCGCTGGGGACGACGAGCCGCTTCCGCGCGGGCGCGGAAGCGGCTCGGAGGGGGTGGTTGTGAGACCGCGTGACGCGGAGCCTCAGGGTCTCTGAGGCGCAGATTCTCAGAGGCTCAGAGGCTCAGAGGCTCAGAGGCTCAGAGGCTCAGAGGCTCAGGACACGATGTCCTTGCGGGCGAAGCCTCGGAAGGCGAGGGCGAAGAGGACCAGGGCGTAGGTGACGGAGATCGCCGCACCCTGGGCCATGCCGCCCCATTCCAGCCGGGGCTGGAGCGCGTCGATCCAGGCGAACTGCCAGTGCGCGGGCAGGAAGTCGCGCCAGTCGCCGAGCGCCGTGACCGCGTCCAGGACGTTGCCGACGATGGTCAGGCCGACGGCTCCGCCGACCGCGCCGAGCGGGGCGTCGGTGCGGGTGGAGAGCCAGAAGGCGAGCCCCGCGGTGACCAGTTGGGAGACGAGGACGAAGGCGGTGGCGATGAGCAGCCGCAGGACGGACTCCCCCGCCGGCAGCGAGCCGCCGGTGGGGAGCTGGAGCGGGCCCCAGCCGTAGGCGACCGTGCCGGCGGCGAGGGCGAGGAGCGGGAGGAGGAAGATCGCGGCGGCGCTGTAGCCGAGCGCGACCGCCAGCTTGGCGGCGAGCAGCCGGGCCCGTGGCACGGGCGCGGCGAGCAGGTAGCGGAGCGAGGACCAGCCGGCCTCGGAGGCGACGGTGTCGCCGCAGAAGAGCGCCACGGGGATGACGAGGAGGAAACCGGCCGAGACGAAGAGGCAGGTCGCGGCGAAGTTGGCGCCCGAGGCGGTCGCCGTGTCCATCAGGGTGATCCGGCCGCCGCGCTCGTCGGCCTCGGGGCCGCCGATGGCGAAGGCGATGATCAGGACGAAGGGCAGGGCGGCGATCACCCCGGCCATCACCAGGGTGCGGCGGCGCTTCCACTGGCGCAGGGCCT
This sequence comes from Streptomyces sp. NPDC059201, assembly GCF_042754585.1. Taxonomy (NCBI): domain Bacteria; kingdom Bacillati; phylum Actinomycetota; class Actinomycetes; order Kitasatosporales; family Streptomycetaceae; genus Streptomyces; species Streptomyces sp. NPDC059201. The sequence goes on along the minus strand of NZ_JBHZBB010000002.1, from coordinate 3,533 downwards.
CGACGCGCAGCGGCAGGGTGCGCCCGGGGCGGTAGCCGGGGGCGAGGGCCTCGGGGCGGGGGCCGGGGGCCGTCGCGGTCATGCGGATCCTCCGATCAGGGTCAGGAAGGCGTCCTCCAGGCGTCGGTGCGGGCCGACCCCGGTCAGCGGGACGTCCAGGCGGACGAGTTCGCCGATCAGGGCGGTCGCGTCGGCGCCGGTGACAGCGCCGGTGCCGGTGCCGGAGGCTTCGGGGGTGTCGAGGCGGACCAGGAGGCCGTCCTCGGCGCGGACCGCGGAGCCGACGCCGGGCAGTGCGGCGACCTTCTCGACGAGCACGTCGGGGACGGGCGCGCCGAGGGTGACGAGCAGGGTGTCGCCCGCGCCGGTGATCTCGCCGACCGGACCTGCCTGGACGAGCTGTCCGCGGTCCATGACGACGAGGTGGGTGCAGGACTGCTCGACCTCCGCGAGGAGGTGGCTGGAGACGATGACGGTGCGGCCGCCCGCGGCGTACCGGATCATCACCTCCCGCATCTCGCGGATCTGCGGCGGGTCGAGGCCGTTGGTGGGTTCGTCGAGGATGAGGAGGTCGGGCAGGCCGAGCATGGCCTGGGCGATGGCGAGGCGCTGCCGCATGCCCTGCGAGTAGGTGCGGACGGCCCGTTCGAGGGCGCCGCCCAGGTTGGCGATGCGGAGGGCCTCGTCGAGGTGGGAGTCCTCGGCGGGGCGGCCGGTGGCCTTCCAGTACAGCTCCAGGTTCTCCCGGCCGGTGAGGTGCGGCAGGAAACCGGCGCCCTCCACGAAGGAGCCGACCCGGGAGAGGACGGGCGCGCCGGGGCGGATGGCCCGGCCGAAGACGCGGATCTCGCCCTCGTCGGGGGTGATGAGGCCCATCAGCATGCGCAGGGTGGTGGTCTTCCCGGCCCCGTTGGGGCCGAGGAGGCCGAGGACCTGGCCCTGTTCGACGCGGAAGGAGAGGTCGCGGACGGAGTACCGCTCGCCGCCCTTGTACTTCTTCGACAGGCCGGTGATCTGGAGGGGTACGGAGGCGAGCGCGGGGTCCGGCGGCGGGGTGGCCGTGCGGCGGCGCGCGGTCAGCAGGAGGGCCGCGGCGGCGGCGAGGCCGATCAGCGGCAGGCCCCAGACCCACCAGGGCAGGCCGGCGGCCTGGGTGGTCACGGCGGGCGCGGTCGGCACGGTCAGCGGGCCCTCGACGGCGACGGTGTAGCCGGCCGGGGTGACCGGGGAGGCGTAGCCGAGGTCGGTGGCCGAGAGGACGAGCCGGAGCCGGTGCCCGGACTCCACCTCGTGGTCGATCGCGGGCAGGGTGAGGGTGACCGAGCGGCCCTTTCCGGCGTCCTCGACGCGGATCGGGGTGACGAGCTGGGAGGGCAGCACCTGCTGGCGCCCGTCCGGCCCGACGTCGTACACCTTCGCGAAGAGGACGGCGGAGCCGTCGGGGGCGGTGGAGGTGACCTTGACGCGGACGGTCGGGGTGCCGGTGACGCGGAGCGGCTCGGCCTGCGTGGCGGCGTCGAAGCGGACGTGCTGGCCGGGGAAGTCGAGAGCGAGGCCGACGCCGAGGGAGGAGGAGAGTCCGCTGAGTCCGCCGCCGAGGCCGGGGACGGCGGAGACGGCGGGCGGGGCGGCGCCCGCCGGGTTGGTGAAGCGCTGCGGAGGCCCGGCGAGGGCAAGTTCGCGGGTGTCCGCGCGCAGGCCCGGGTAGCGGTCGGCGGTGGCGGCGCGCAGGGTGGCGCGGCCGTCGGTGGAGTCGACGCCGCCGGTGCGGCTGACCCGGAAGGCGGGGCCGGTGTCGGCGGAGGCGTCCTTCTTCAGCCAGCGGTCGAACCAGGCGCCGACCCGGTCCTCTACCCGCCCGGTCTCCTGGTCGCCGCCGTCGTGTCCGCCGGCCGCCCAGTCGACGGCGACGGGGGCGCCGTTGGCGGTGAGGGCGCGGGCCATGGCGTCGGACTGGTCGAGGGTGAAGAGCGAGTCGGTCTGGCCCTGCACGATGAGGGTCGGCACCTTGATGCGGTCGCCGACGGCGGAGGGGCTGCGGGCCTCCAGGAGGGCGCGGGCGGCGGCGTCGGGCCGGCCGGAGACGGCGACGCGCTCCTTGAGGGCACAGACCTCGGGGGCGAAGCGTCCGCACGCGTCACCCTGGGCGTCGCCGCGGGCGTCGGTGCCCATGGAGAAGAGGATGCCGGCCCACAGCTTCTTGTAGACGCCCTGGGGGAAGAGGGCATCGGCGAGGTTCCAGTAGGTGATCTGCGGGGCGATGGCGTCGACGCGCGGGTCGTGGCCCGCGGCGAGCAGGGAGATCGCGCCTCCGTAGGAGGCGCCGGTGACGCCCACGCGCGGGTCGCCGGCCTTGTCGAGCAGGACCTCGGGGCGGGCGGCGAGCCAGTCGACGAGCGCCCGGACGTCCTTGACCTCGTGGTCGGGGTCGTTGAGGCCGATCTTCCCGCCGGAGGCGCCGAAGCCGCGGGCGGACCAGGTCAGGACCGCGTAGCCGTCGCGGGCGAGCCGTTCGGCCTGCGGGCGGACGTCGTCCTTGGAGCCGCCGAAGCCGTGCGCGAGCAGGACGGCGGGGCGGCGGTCGCCGGAATCGGAGGTGTCGGCGGTGAAGTACGAGGTGTCGATCCGCACCCCGTCGAGGTCGAGGGCCCGGTCCTCGCGCTGGACGGGCGGCGGTTCGTCCAGGGCGGCGGCGGTCCAGGTGCCGGCGCCCGCGAGGACGGCGAGCACGGCGGTGACCGCGGCCCACCGGGGAAGTCGGAGTCGCATGGACCCGAGCCTAGGCGGGCCGTCTGTGTGCGGGCGGCGCCCCGGGGGCGGAAATCGGCGGCCTCCTGGAGTCGTACGCAGTACGGTCCGCGTACAGCGGTCGCGGTACGCCCGCGGCCGGGCGGCTCCCTGGAAGGCGGCGTGGATGGCGGACGGGTTCGAGATCCGGCGGGCCGGGACGGTGGCCGAACTGCTCGCGGCGGAGCATCTGTACGACGGGCCGGCGCGGGCGGAGTGGGCGGAGCGTTTCCTCGCCTCCCCCGGTCATCTGATGCTGATCGGGTACGCGGAGGACGGCTTCCCCGCCGGGTTCGTGACGGGGATCGAGATGATCCACCCGGACAAGGGCGTCGAGCTGTGCCTGTACGAGCTGGGCGTCGACGAGGCGTACCGGCGGCGGGGACTGGGCCGGACGCTGACGGAGGCGCTCGTGGCGGCGGCCCGGGAGCGGGGCTGCGCGGGCGCGTGGGTGCCGGTGGACACCGACAACGAGCCTGCGCTCGCCACGTACCGCTCGGCGGGAGCGGTGGACGAGGGCATGTGCACGATCCGCGCCTGGCCCTTCGAGGCCCCGGAGGGCGGCGAGGACGGCGAAGGCGACGAGGCTCGCGGGGACTGACACCGGCAGGACGCCCTGCCGGCCCGCAACCGCGGTCTCGGCCGCCGGCAGCGGCCGTGGCCGTGGCCGTGGCCGTGGCCGTGGCCGTGGCCGTGGCCGTGGCCGTGGCCGTGGCCGTGGCCGTGGCCGGGTCAGCGGCCGAGGC
>NZ_JBHZBB010000001.1:1323909-1333887 GCF_042754585.1 Streptomyces sp. NPDC059201 | reverse complement strand
TGAAGCGGCCACGCCAGTGGTTGTGGAGTCGCCGTTGAAATACCACTCTGGTCGTGCTGGATGTCTAACCTGGGTCCGTGATCCGGATCAGGGACAGTGTCTGATGGGTAGTTTAACTGGGGCGGTTGCCTCCCAAAGGGTAACGGAGGCGCCCAAAGGTTCCCTCAGCCTGGTTGGCAATCAGGTGTTGAGTGTAAGTGCACAAGGGAGCTTGACTGTGAGACCGACGGGTCGAGCAGGGACGAAAGTCGGGACTAGTGATCCGGCGGTGGCTTGTGGAAGCGCCGTCGCTCAACGGATAAAAGGTACCCCGGGGATAACAGGCTGATCTTCCCCAAGAGTCCATATCGACGGGATGGTTTGGCACCTCGATGTCGGCTCGTCGCATCCTGGGGCTGGAGTCGGTCCCAAGGGTTGGGCTGTTCGCCCATTAAAGCGGTACGCGAGCTGGGTTTAGAACGTCGTGAGACAGTTCGGTCCCTATCCTCTGTGCGCGTAGGAATATTGAGAAGGGCTGTCCCTAGTACGAGAGGACCGGGACGGACGAACCTCTGGTGTGCCAGTTGTCCTGCCAAGGGCATGGCTGGTTGGCTACGTTCGGGAGGGATAACCGCTGAAAGCATCTAAGCGGGAAGCCTGCTTCGAGATGAGTATTCCCACCTCCTTGAGAGGGTAAGGCTCCCAGTAGACGACTGGGTTGATAGGCCGGATGTGGAAGCCCAGTAATGGGTGGAGCTGACCGGTACTAATAGGCCGAGGGCTTGTCCTCAGTTGCTCGCGTCCACTGTGTTAGTTCTGAAGTAACGAACTCCCATGTTCCGGTTGAGTTCAACTTCATAGTGTTTCGGTGGTCATAGCGTTAGGGAAACGCCCGGTTACATTCCGAACCCGGAAGCTAAGCCTTTCAGCGCCGATGGTACTGCAGGGGGGACCCTGTGGGAGAGTAGGACGCCGCCGAACAATCTTTAGCCTCAACCCCCGGACTCTGTCCGGGGGTTGAGGCATTTCTGCGTCCGTTTCGCGACCAGACCGTGAGGCGTGTCTCATCGGTGGGTGGTTGCCTTGCTATGCAACCAGTTGCATAGCAGGATCGGGGGCATGGCGCTCGAACACGCGATCCTTGTGTCCCTGCTGGAGCAGCCGGGGTCCGGTTACGAACTGGCCCGGCGGTTCGAGCGGTCCATCGGGTACTTCTGGACCGCCACCCACCAGCAGATCTACCGCGTGCTCAAGCGGATGGAGAACGACGGCTGGGTCGCCGCCCGCGAAGTGCCCCAGCAGGGGCGGCCGGACAAGAGGGAGTACTCCGTCGCCGACCTCGGGCACGCGGCGCTCAGCTCCTGGCTGCACGAGCCGATCGAACCCGAGAGCGTCCGGCACGACCTCGCCGTCAAGATCCGCGGCGCCGCCTTCGACGACCCCGCCGGTCTCGTCCGCGAGGTCGAGCGGCACCGGCAGGCGCACACCGACCGTCTCGCGCACTACCTCGCGGGCGAGGCGCGGGACTTCCCGCCGGAGTCGGGCGGCAGCGGCACCCCGCCCGACGCCGAGCGCGAGCTCCAGCACGTCGTGCTGCGCGGCGGCATCGCGTACGAACGCATGATGATCGCCTGGCTCGACGACGTCCTCGCCACCCTGCACAGGTTCTGAGAGCACCTCCGGAACCCTCGCCCTCCTCAGCCACCCCTCCTCATCCACTCCTCCTTCCCTCAAGGCGGTACCCCATGGCCGACGCGCTGCTCTTCAACCCCCGCACCTACGACCCCGCGCACTTCGACCCCGAGACCCGCAGGCTGATGCGCGCCACGGTCGACTGGTTCGAGGAGCGCGGCAAGCGCCGGATCATCGAGGACTACCGCACCCGGGCCTGGCTCGGCGACTTCCTCGAATTCGCCGCGAAGGAAGGGCTGTTCGCCACCTTCCTGACCCCCGCCACCGAGGCCGGCGAGCAGGGCGACCACGGAGACAAGCGCTGGGACACCGCCCGCATCGCCGCCCTCAACGAGATCCTCGGCTTCTACGGGCTCGACTACTGGTACGCCTGGCAGGTCACCATCCTCGGCCTCGGCCCGGTCTGGCAGAGCGACAACGCCGCCGCCCGCGCCCGCGCCGCCGAACTCCTGGACCAGGGCGAGGTGTTCGCGTTCGGCCTCTCCGAGAAGGCGCACGGCGCCGACATCTACTCCACCGACATGCTGCTCACGCCCGACGGCGAGGGCGGCTTCCGCGCCACCGGCTCCAAGTACTACATCGGCAACGGCAACAAGGCGGGGCTCGTCTCCGTCTTCGGTCGCCGCACCGACGTCGAAGGCCCCGACGGCTACGTCTTCTTCGCCGCCGACAGCCGTCACCCCGCCTACCACCTGGTCAAGAACGTCGTCGACTCCTCGAAGTTCGTCAGCGAGTTCCGCCTGGCCGACTACCCCGTCGCCGCCGCCGACGTCCTGCACACCGGCCGCGCCGCCTTCGACGCCGCCCTCAACACCGTCAACGTCGGCAAGTTCAACCTCTGCACCGCCTCCATCGGCATCTGCGAGCACGCGATGTACGAGGCCGTCACCCACGCGCGGAACCGCGTCCTCTACGGCCGCCCCGTCACCGCCTTCCCGCACGTGCGCCGCGAACTCACCGACGCCTACGTGCGGCTGGCCGGCATGAAGCTCTTCAGTGACCGCGCCGTCGACTACTTCCGCACCGCCGGACCCGACGACCGCCGCTACCTCCTCTTCAACCCCATGACGAAGATGAAGGTGACCACCGAGGGCGAGAAGGTCATCGACCTCATGTGGGACGTCATCGCCGCCAAGGGCTTCGAGAAGGACAACTACTTCGCCCAGGCGGCCGTCGAGATCCGCGGCCTGCCCAAGCTGGAGGGCACGGTCCACGTCAACCTCGCCCTGATCCTCAAGTTCCTCCGCAACCACCTCCTGGAGCCCGTCGACCACCCGGCCGTCCCCACCCGGCTCGACGCCGCCGACGACACGTTCCTCTTCCGCCAGGGCCCCGCCCGCGGCCTCGGCTCCGTCCGCTTCCACGACTGGCGGCCGGCCTTCGACGCGTACGACCGCCTCCCGAACGTCGCCCGCTTCCGCGAACAGGCCGACGCCCTCTGCGACTTCGTCCGCACCGCCGCCCCCGACGAGGCCCAGAGCCGCGACCTCGACCTGCTCCTCTCCGTCGGCCAGCTCTTCGCGCTCGTCGTCCACGCCCAGCTCGTCCTGGAGCAGGCCGCCCTCACCGGACTCGACGACGACGTCCTCGACGAGCTCTTCGCCGTCCTCGTACGGGACTTCTCCGGGTACGCCGTCGAGCTCCACGGCAAGGACTCCGCCACCGACGCGCAGCAGACCTGGGCGCTCGGCGCGGTCCGCCGCCCCGTCGTCGACGAGGCCCGCACCGCCCGCGTCTGGGCCCGCGTCGAGGCCCTCTCCGGCGCGTACGAGATGAAGCCCTGACCGGCCAGGGGCCGGGCCGCGCCGCCCGGGCCCTCGGCTGTCACCCCCACCGCCTACGATGACCGCCCATGAGCACGAGTGACGACGACGGCAGACCCCTCGGCCGCCTGGTCGACGGACGGTTCCGGCTGATCTCCCGCCTCGGCAGCGGCGGCATGGGCACCGTCTGGCGCGCCCGGGACATCGCCCTCGACCGGGACGTCGCCCTCAAGGAGGTACGCCCTCCGGACCCGGCCGTCGAGGAGGCGAACCCCGGCCTCACGGCCCAACTGCGCGCCCGGGCGGTCCGCGAGGCCCGGGCGCTCGCCCGGCTCTCCCACCCGCACGTCGTGACGGTCCATCACATCGTCGAGCCCGCCGACGGATCGGCCCCGTGGATCGTCATGGAACTGGTCGAGGGGAACTCGGTCGCCGACCGCCTCGCCGCCGGGCCGCTCTCCGTCCCCGAGGCCCTCACCCTCGGCCGGCAGGTCCTCGGCGCCCTGCGCGCCGCCCACGCCGCCGGCATCCAGCACCGCGACGTCAAGCCCGCCAACGTACTGCTCCGCGCCGGGGGGGCGCCGCCGTCCTCACCGACTTCGGCATCGCCGTCCTCGACGAGTCCACCTCCCGGCTCACCGCCTCCGGCGACCTCATCGGCTCCGCCGAGTTCATCGCCCCCGAGCGGATCCGCGGCGAGGAGGGCAACCCGGCCTCCGACCTGTGGTCCCTCGGCATGCTCCTGTACGTGGCGACCGAGGGCCACCACCCGCTGCGCCGCGCCACCAGCCTCGCCACCGTCGTCGCCGTCCTGGACGACCCGATCCCGCCGCCGGTCCGCTCCGGCGCCCTCGGCCCCGTCCTCACCCGGCTCCTCGTCCGCGACCCGGCCCTGCGCCCCGACGGCGCGGAGCTCGACCGCCTCCTCACCGAGGCGGCGACCGGCAGCCCGCCGTCCGCCTCCGCCCCGCCGGTCACTGCCACCCCGGTCGCCGACCCCCGGACCCCCGCGGACGCCGTCGCCGCGGGCTTCGGCCCGCCGACCCCAGGGCCGTACACCTCCACCCCGCCCCACCCCTACGCCCGCCCTTACGCCCACCCCGCCCCCACCCGGCACCGCCGCCGTCGGATCACGACCGCCGCGCTCGGCCTCGCCGTCGCGGCGGGCCTCGCCGTCCTCGCCGCCCAGTACCTGCCCCTCGAAGGCGACGGCGGTGACGGTGGCGGCGGCAGGACCCCGGACGCGAAGGGCGGCGCCACCGCCTCCCGTACCCCCGGGAAAAGCACAGCCCCCACCCCCACAGGCTCCCTCCTCACCCCCGACGGCACCCGCGCCGTCGTCGCCGCCTTCCGGGAGGCGACCGGCACGACCACCTTCAAGGAGCTGTACGTCTACGAGGAGTACGCCTTCGCCGAGATCCCCACGAAGCCGGGCGCCAAGACCTACGACCGGTACCAGTACCGGGACGGCAAGGTCGACAAGCAGGGCATCGGCGGCACCATCAGCGCCTCGCAGCCGGACGACCAGCCGTTCGACGCCTCCCGCATGCCCTGGGACGACCTGCCCGCCCTCATCGAGCGCGCCGACCGCGAGCTCAAGGTCGAGGACCCGACCCTGCGGTACCTGATCATCGACCGCTGGACGTTCAACGAGAACCGCCCCACCCTCCGCGTCTACCTGACGAACGACTACCGGGCCACCGGCTACCTCGCCGTCGACGCGGGCGGAAAGGTGGTGCACAAGCTGGTCGCCGACTGAGCCGCCGCGACGGGGGCGGCACGGGGGACAATGGCCCGCGTGAACCAAGACGACCCGTACCTGTGGCTGGAAGACGTCGACGGTGAGGAAGCCCTCGCCTGGGTGACCGAGCGGAACGCCGAGACGGAGGCCGAGCTCGCCGCCGGGCCCGGCTTCGACGCCTTCGCGGAGCGCCTGCGCGAGGTGCTCGACGCCGTCGACCGCATCCCGTACACCACCCGCCGAGGCCCGTACCTCTACAACTTCTGGCAGGACGCCGAGCACGTACGGGGTCTGTGGCGGCGCACCACCCTGGAGCAGTACCGCAAGGACGCCCCCGAGTGGGAGACGCTGCTCGACGTGGACGCGCTCGCCGAGGCCGAGGGCGAGAAGTGGGTGTGGGCCGGAGCCCGGGTGCGGCGGCCCGCCCACGACCGGGCCCTGGTCAGCCTCTCCCGCGACGGCGGGGACGCCGTCGTGGTCCGCGAGTTCGACCTCCCCACGCGCGCGTTCGTCGCCGACGGCTTCACCGTGCCCGAGGCCAAGACCAGCATCGGCTGGATCGACGGCGACACCGTCTTCGTCGGCACCGACCACGGCCCCGGCTCGCTCACCGACGCCGGCTACCCGCGCACCGTCCGCCGCTGGCGGCGCGGCACCCCGCTCGCGGACGCCGCCACCGTCTTCGAGGGCGAGCCCGCCGACGTCTCCGCCTGGGCCTGGCACGATTCCACCCCCGGCTTCGAGCGCGACTTCGTCGGCCGCTCCCTCGACTTCTTCCGCAGCGAGACCCACCTCCTCACCGCCGACGGCACCCTCGTCCGGATCGAGGTCCCCGAGGACGCCGAGGTCTACGCCCACCGCCGGCACCTGATCGTCACCCTGAAGTCGCCCTGGATCGGACACCCCGCCGGCGCGCTCCTCGCCTTCGGCTTCGACGCGTTCCTGGCCGGCGACCGCACCGCCGAGGCCCTCTTCACCCCCGACGAGCGGACCGCGCTCGCCGGGCACTCCTGGACCCGGCACCATCTGATCCTGGAGACCATGCGGGACGTCAGCACCCGCATCGAGGTGCTCACCCCGCGCGAGGAGGGCGGCTGGTCGCGCGCCGCGCTCGCGGACGTGCCCCCGCTGTCGGCGGTCGGCGTCACCGACACCGACCCGGACGTCTCCGACGAGTACTTCCTCGACGTCTCCGGCTTCCTCCAGCCGTCCACCCTCACCCGCGGCACCATCGGCGGCGACACCGAGATCCTGCGCCAGGCACCGGCCCGCTTCGACACCTCCGGCCTCTCCGTCGAGCAGGCGTTCGCCGTCTCGGAGGACGGGACCCGCGTCCCGTACTTCGTCATCGGCCCGGACCGCTCCGAGGCCCCCGGCCCCGCCCTCCTCTACGGCTACGGCGGCTTCGAGGTCTCCCTCACCCCGTCGTACGCGGCGCTCACCGGCCGCGGCTGGCTGGAGAGCGGCGGTACCTATGTGATCGCCAACATCCGCGGCGGCGGCGAGTACGGCCCCGACTGGCACCAGGCCGCGCTCGGCGCCCACCGGCACCGGGCCTTCGAGGACTTCGCGGCCGTCGCCCGTGACCTCGTCGCCCGCGGCATCACCACCCCCGGGATGCTCGGCGCCGCCGGCGGCAGCAACGGCGGGCTCCTCATGGGCGCCATGCTCACCCGCTACCCGGAACTCTTCGGCGCGATCGTCTGCCAGGTGCCGCTGCTCGACATGGTCCGCTTCCACAAGCTGCTCGCCGGCGCCTCCTGGATCGCCGAGTACGGCGACCCCGACGACGAGGCCGACCTGCCGCACCTGCGGGAGCTCTCCCCGTACCACCGCCTCACGGCGGATGCCCCGTACCCGCCCGTGCTGCTCACCACCTCCACCCGCGACGACCGGGTGCACCCCGGGCACGCGCGCAAGGCGGCGGCGCGGCTGCGCGAGCTGGGCCACCCGGTGCTCTTCCACGAGAACACCGGCGGCGGGCACGCGGGCGCCACCGACAACGCGCAGGCCGCCCGCAACAAGGCCCTGATGTACACCTTCCTCCGCAAGCACCTCACGGAGGGATGACCGGGCTCACCCGGCGCTGACCGGGCTCACCCAGCGCGCTCAGCCGCCTCACCCAGCGTTCACCCGCCTCACAGCCAGCCGTGCCGCTGCGCCTGGAGCGCGAGCTGGAAGCGGTTGGTCGCGCCGAGCCGGGCCATGAGGACCTGTACGCGGCGGAAGAGGGTGCGGCGGCTGATGCCGATCTCCCGGGCGATCACCTCGTCCGCCGCGCCCCCGGCGAGCAGCCACAGCAGCCGCCGGTCGGCCGGCTGGAGCCCGCCCGGGAGCGCGGTGCGGCCGTGGAAGGGCAGCGCGTCCCGCCAGGACTGCTCGAAGAGCGCCACCAGCGCCGAGAGCAGTCCGCACGGCTGCACCACCAGCGTCGTGTTGTGCACGTCGGCCTCCTTGATCGACAGGGAGACCAGCGCGTACGCGTCGTCGATGATCACCAGCTTGACCGGTACGGACGGCAGCACCCGGGCCTGCTCGCCCGCCGCGATCACCGGCTCGATCGACTCCTCCAGGTGCCCCGGCTGCTCCAGCGAGGCCCGTGAGTAGATCACCCGCTGGGTGATGCCCCGGGCGAGCGTCGCGAGCGCGTCGTCGGTCGAGCCGGGGATCGGGAAGTACGGCGGCGAGTCCATCTGCCGGATCTGCTGCCGGGCGCTCGCCCACGCCTGCCGCATGCGCAGCCCGATCGCCTCCCCGGTCACCACCTCCACCAGGTCGTCGTTGTACGCGGCCAGGCGCTGCCGCCGGAACGACTCGAAGGCGCCGCCCACCGTGATCCGCGACTCGTCCAGCTCCGCCGCCCGGTGCCGGCCCAGGATCTCCAGGCCCGCCGCCGGAGGCACCGGCGCCACCGTGTCGCCCCTGTCCACCGCCGGGCTCGCCAGACCCGCGTCGACCAGCTCCCCGTACGCCTCCGCCAGCGCCGGCCCGTCGAGACCGGCCGCCGCGCCGACCTCCGCCAGCGGCGCCGGGGCCCGCTCCAGGAGGGCGTGGTAGAGCCGCGCCGCCGTCTCGCCGAGGCCCAGGAGCCGCAGGGCCTCGCCCAGTTTCGCGTTCGCCATGACACCCATTCTGGGTGCCGCGCGCCCCGCCCCGGTGTCCGATCAGTGCCACTGGCACTCCCATGCCCCCGGGCACCCCGGAAGCGGGCTACGGTCCGTGCATCGCCGACGACCGGCGGTTCCACCAGGCACTCACGACGAAGGAGCACGACGTGGCGAAGGGTCGCAAGAACGGCCTCTACGACGGCATCTCCGAGGAACTCTCCGCGCTGATGCGGACCGGCTGGGCCGACACCGAGCGGCACGACCTGGAGCAGTCCGAGCAGGCGCCGTACGCCGCCGCCCGGCGCGCCGCGCTCTCCGCGCGGTTCCCCGGCGAGCGCCTGGTGATCCCCTCCGGCAACCTCAAGGTGCGCTCGAACGACGACACGTACCCCTTCCGCCCGCACTCCGCCTACGTCCACATGACCGGCGACCAGGCCCGCGACTGCGCCCTCGTGCTGGAGCCGCGCGAGGACGGCGGCCACGACGCGTACGGCTACGTGCTGCCGCGCGACGGCCGTGACGACGACACCTTCTGGATCGGCTACACCGCCGAGCTGTGGATGGGCCGCCGGCTCTCCCTCGGCGAGGCCGAGCGCGTCCTCGGACTGGCCTGCCGCGACGTCCGCGAGCTCGCCGCGCACCTGGCCGCCGGCGCCGGGGCGCCCACCCGGATCCTCCGTGGCGTCGACCCCCTCCTGGAGGCGGCCGTCACCACCGACGAGGAGCGGGACACCGAGCTGGAGGACGTCCTCAGCGAGCTCCGCCTGGTCAAGGACGCGTGGGAGGTCGGCGAGCTGCGCAAGGCCGTCGACTCCACCGTCCGCGGCTTCACCGACGCCATCGGCGACCTGTCGACGGCCGTCGCCACCTCCGAGCGCTGGATCGAGGGCACCTTCTTCCGCCGCGCCCGCCTGGAGGGCAACTCCGTCGGCTACGGCTCCATCTGCGCCGCCGGCGACCACGCCACGATCATGCACTGGACCTCCAACGACGGCCCGGTCCGCCCCGGTGAGCTGCTGCTCTTCGACGCCGGCGTCGAGACGAACTCCCTCTACACCGCCGACGTCACCCGCACCCTCCCCATCAGCGGCACCTTCACCCCGGTCCAGCGCCAGGTGTACGACGCCGTGTACGAGGCCCAGCAGGCCGGCTTCGACGCCGTGAAGCCCGGCGCCCCTTACCGCGCCTTCCACGAGGCGGCCCAGCGGCACCTCGCGGCGAAGCTGGTCGAGTGGGGCTTCATCGAGGGACCGGTGGACCGCGCGTACGAACTGGGTCTCCAGCGGCGCTTCACCATGGCGGGAACCGGCCACATGCTCGGTCTTGACGTGCACGACTGCGCCTCCGCGCGCAACGAGGAGTACGTCGACGGCGTCCTCGTCCCGGGCATGGTCCTCACCGTCGAGCCGGGTCTCTACTTCCAGCCCGACGACCTGACCGTGCCCGCGGAGTGGCGCGGCATCGGCGTCCGCATCGAGGACGACCTGCTGGTCACGGAGGAGGGGCACGAGAACCTGTCGGACGGACTGCCCCGCACCTCCGCCGAGGTCGAGGAGTGGATGGCCCGCGTCGCGGGCTGACCGGCCGGGGGGGCGCGGGGCCCGGGGGGGGGGCGGGGCCCCCGCCCCCCCCCCGGGGGCGCGGGGGGGCGCGGCGCCGGCGGCCCGCCCGCCCTTGGGCGGATCCCCGCGCCCCC